>DABJ01000052.1:0-9124 GCA_002102825.1 Candidatus Gastranaerophilales bacterium HUM_12
CTACATATAAATTTTATTTATAATATAATTTATATGTAATAAAATTGGAGAGGGATATGGAAGTAAAAGAAACACTTTTATCTGTTTGGGATAAAATAAAAATTTTTTGTAATAAACATGCTGAATGTTTGACTATACTTGGATTAGCGATACTATTTTATTTTATATTTTTCCATGATATAGGTTCATATTCATTGATGGACGTTGATGAAACAAGATATGTTGCAATGGCAAAAGATATGTTTCATTCAAAAGATTTTTTGACATTATATTTGAATGGTGAGTATTTCTTTGAAAAACCTCCACTTTATTTTTGGCAAGAATGTTTGTCGTTTGCTTTGTGGGGCAAGGTTGATGAATGGACAGCAAGATTTCCTGTCGCATTGTTAGGTTTTATTTTTTCATTCATTGTTTATTTCACTTCTAAAAAAAGAGTTGATAGAAGATTCGGTGTTTTTACTTCTTTAATTATCGCTACTTCTTTAGAATTTATTATGCTTGCAAGATATGCAATTCTTGATATTGTTTTAACTTTTTACATCGGACTTGCATTGGTTTGTTATTTCCAAGTTTATTTTTGTCAAGAAAATCATAAAAAATATTATTGGTGGGCTTTTTATGCTTTTTCTGCCTTAGCTATTATGGCTAAAGGAATTCCGGGATTTGTAGTTCCTTTCGGTACAGTATTTTTCACGTCAATAATGGCTAAAAAATTTAAAGAAATTTTTAAGCCAATTTATATAATTCCTGGAATGTTGTTATTTTTGCTAATTGTTTTACCTTGGCATATTGCAATGTTTAAAAAATATGATCCGTTATTCTTTAATGAATATATTATTAAACATCACTTGCATAGATTTTTAAATACAGCAAATAATGAAATAGGTAGAAAACAACCTTTCTATTATTATTTCCTTGTTGTTTTATGGGGATTTATTCCTTGGGTATTTTCAATGATTGCAGTTTTTGTTGATAAAATTAAAAACTGGGGAAAACTTCATTATGTAGAAAAAGTTAAAAATTTTGACTTTGCATTATTAGATAATGTGCATAAGGCTTTGGCATTATCTTGGGTCACTGCAATTTGGATAATGTTCTTTTTCTCATTATCTTCTACAAAACTTGCAACTTACATTTTGCCAATCTACTATCCGTTAGCAATAATTACAGGTTTAATGTGGCAAGATTATGTAAATATGAAAAAACACGAAAAACCTATAAATATTTCTGTAAAAATATTTGCTTGGGTTTGTATAATTGGTGGTGTTGCTGCAATGTTCACTCCTTTATATCTTCCTGCTCAATTGAATAATGATATTGCAGAAGTAAGATGGTTTGCTTTGATTTGTTTAATTGTATTTGGTGTAGGTTCGCTATTATTTGTAAAATATAAAAAATATATCGGTGTATTTATCTTCTATGTTTTATTTATGACAGTGATGTCTGCTTTTGCAACCGAAGAATTTTTTGAGGTTGATTACAAATTTGGTCAACAAGATTTAGTTCAATTTGCAAAATATGCAAAAGATTATGATTATAAAATATCTTCATTTAATATGGATAGAAAATATTCACTCCTTTATTACAATGATGAATTAGTTGACTATAATACTAAAACAGGTTTGAGTGTTGATAGTGTTAAAGAAGATTTAGCTAAAAAAGATAACGTTATCATTATAAAAAATAAAGAAATGGGCGAAATTGAGGGAAAACTTGATTATGATGTAATCAAAGTTGGAAGACGTTACACAATGATAAAGGGTAAATAATGCTAGGAAGATATGAAAAATTTTTAAAAGAATTTGATGAAGTTTTGAAATGCCTTTTAGAAAGTCAAAAAAGATATTTGAAATGTAAAAAGGGTTGTTCAAAATGTTGTGAAAAAGGAGAATATCCGTTTTCGCAGATTGAATTTGCATATCTTACACAAGGTTATATAAATCTTCCAGAGAAAACAAAGATTCTTGTTCAACAAAATATTAGAAATTTAAAAATGGATAAAAAAGAGTTCAAAGGTGAACGTTTTGAGCATAAATGTCCTTTTTTAATAAATGGTGAATGTTCTGTTTATGAATATCGAGGAATTATTTGCCGAACATTTGGACTTTGTTATTATGACGACATCAATGGATATGTAAGACTTCCGGATTGTGTTCATTATGGTTTGAATTATTCTGATTTTTATGACGATAAAAATCACACTCTGAATATTCAAGATGTTCCAAGAGTTAATCTTAGAATTGACAGAGTTTTAAATAGTCAACTCGCAGACAAATATAACCTTGAATGTGGTGAAATTCGTCCAATGATGGATTGGTTTGAACAAAAATAAATATTAAACACTTGTTGTTAAAGATGGTGCGATAGAAATAAATCTTCTAACTAAATCAGGATCCCATTGAGTTCCTGCTCCTTCTTTTAAAATTTGGCAAGCTTTTTCAATAGGCATTCCTTTTCTATAAGGTCTGTCACTTACCAATGCGTGATATGTGTCTGCAACAGATACAATTCTTGCTGCTAGAGGAATTTCGTTACCTTTTAAGTGTTCAGGATAACCATTACCATCAATTCTTTCATGGTGATATTTTACGATAGGAATTAAATCTCTCAATGCTTCATTAGGAGCAAGCACTTTTTCTGCACCAATTGTAGGGTGTTGTTTCATTATTTCCCATTCTTCAGGAGTTAATTTTCCTGGTTTTTTAAGAACACTTTCAGGAATACCTATTTTACCTACATCGTGAAGTAATGCACCAATTTTAATTCTTTCAACTTCATTTTCAGGCAAATTGATAGCTCTTGCTAGTGCTTCAGAATATCTTGAAACAGAAGTTGAGTGACCTTTTGTATAAGGGTCTTTTGCATCAATTGCACCAGCTAATGATGTAGCCATTTCCATCAAGTGGTTATGGTTAATAATTTCTTCTTGATTAAATTTATGAACAAGTTCTTCTTCAAAATTAATACCAATTTGAGAATGACGTTTTGCAAGAACTTCTGCAAATGAATTTAATGCCATATCGTCCCAGAAATTGAAATCAGAAGAAGATACAATTGCAGACATACCTTCTTTATAACCTCTTGCTTGAGAAATAAACATTGCTTGTTCAGCAAGGATTAACAATTTTTCTTGGTCAGATGTACAATCAGGGAATGTTGAAATACCAACAGAAACCTTAACCGGTCCTACATCATCTACAAAACAACATGACAAACAGTATGTGATGTATTCTGCTAAATATTTTGCATCACGAGTATCGGTTTCCGGCATGATAATTGCTATTTCATCTCCACCATATCTGCCTGCTGAATCAGTATTTCTCATATTTTGTTTAACTTTTTCAGCTATAATTTTAATAACTTCATCACCTTTAGCATGACCTAATTCTCTGTTGATTTTAGAAATATTGTTAACATCAAACATAACAACAGAAAGGTGAGTTTTGTTAACTCTAGCTTTTTCAAGTTCTTTAGCTAATATTTCTTGGAAGCCTCTATGGTTGTATAAACCTGTTAAAGTGTCAGTATTTGCAACTTTGTTTGTTTGTTCCAAAAGTTGAGCATTATGTATAAACATTCCCATATAATTTGACAAGAATGTAACCATATTTGTATTGATATTTGAAATGCTTTGACCAACAAGCATTACACCAATACATTTATTTACTGACATCATTGGAAATACAACAGAACCTGTTTTGGCAAGGTATGGAATATTCAAATAATTGATATTATCTTTGTCAATTATTGTTTTATTTTTGAAACATTGAATAATAGGATTGTTTTCATCTGATAAAAAGATTTTTGATGCATAACAATTACCTGTTTTACTGTGAATTTTCAAATTTAAACATTTTGATTTTTCGTGGAATAATCCAAAACCAATAAAACTCCATTTTAATTTGTTTAGAAAAATTATATTCAAATTTGAGAACAATTCAGATATACTGTTGTTATTTTGAAACGCATCTGAAAAACTTTTCATAACATCAAAATAATTGAAATTGTTACTTAATACCGGTGTAACTTTTTCATTAGTATAACTTCTTGCTTTTGTTCTGTTTGAATTGAAATTATTAATTGTTTCAACAATACTGTTAAGGCTGTTTTCTTCTTTAACAGAAATAGGTTTTATAGAATTCGCAATATCTTTGCGAGTTTTTTTTATCTTTTTTAATTCTTTTTCATCAGGATTAGCAGGCGCAAACGGATTGTTAGGAACAGAAATCATTTTGATAGCTTCATTTTCTATCGAGTTTTCAATATTTTCGATAGGATTAGAATTCAAAATCTTCTTTTCCGATTTCTTCGTTTTATTTTCTTTTTTATTAGTTACATTTTCCAATACTACTACCTGATTTTTTCTTTCTATAAGTTTCGTAACAATAAAAAATTGACTTAATATCGCCGATTTTTTACATTACTAAACAATTCTACCTTTACAATACATCAAAAACAATACTTTAAATAGATGGATTGTAATCCATCAACCGTCAATCCTTTCAAAAATCCACATATATTTGTTACTACATTCATAGTATAAACTATTGAGGTAGTTTTTTCTACCCTTTTGAATATAAATGTTAACATGTGTTACGTATTTAATTGAAGTTTTACCCTTCACTTCAACCATTTCCCTTATTCAGAACGGGGAGAAAAGGAATAATCTACATTTAAATATCGTTACATATTTTTTATTCTTTGTTAATATGGTTATTTAATAAAATATAATATTTATCTTTTTTATTTGTTTTTGATAGAATTAATCTATACATAAAAAGGGGTAAAAATATGATTTTAGTAACAGGTGGAGCCGGATATATTGGTTCTCATACAGTAATAGCTTTATTAGAAAATGGTTTTGATGTAGTTATTTTTGATAATTTAGAATTGGGACATAAAGAAATTGTTGAAGTTTTGAAAAATATTTCTGCAAAAGGTAAAGTTGTAGATTTTATTCAAGGTGATTTGAAAGATTTAAGTGACATTGAAAAAGTTTTTGAAAAACATAATGATATAGAAGCAGTTGTTCATTTTGCGGCTTATTCTCAAGTTGGGGAATCTGTAAAAAATCCTCAAAAATATTATTATAATAATGTTTACGGAACAATGAATTTGTTAAATGCAATGTTAGAAAACAATGTTAAAAAGATTGTTTTTTCATCTACTGCAGCTACTTATGGCAATGCTTGTTACACTCCAATAGATGAAGTTCACCCACAAAATCCTATCAATCCTTACGGAAAAACAAAATTAATGATTGAAAATATTATGGACGATTACGATAAGGCTTATGGTTTGAAATCTGTAAGATTAAGATATTTCAATGTTGCAGGTGCAGATAACAAATCAAGAGTTGGAGAATGGCACAATCCTGAAACCCACTTGATTCCAAATATTCTAAAATCAACATTTTCCGGTGGCAAAACTTTTGAAATGTACGGTACAGATTATGATACAAAAGACGGAACTTGTGTAAGAGATTATATTAATGTTGAAGATTTGGCAAATGCGCATGTTTTGGCTTTGAAATATTTAAATAATGGTGGAATAACAAATTTCTTTAACTTAGGAACTCAAGAGGGGAATAGTGTTAAAGAAGTATTTTCAGCTTGTACAAAAGTTACAGGAAAAGATATTCCCCTAAAAGAAATGCCACGTAGAGCAGGTGATCCTGCAATTTTAGTTGCGGCAAATTCAAAAGCAAAAGAAGTTTTAGGTTGGAATCCGGAAAAAACATTGGAAGAAAGTATCAAAACAGCTTATAGTTGGGAAACTTCATTACAAAAAGAATTGGTGTAAAAAGCCTTTTCTTGATTTGTGAATGATTTTGAAGTACTTTTATTATAAGTATCAGACGGATAGGGATTATGGAAGAGAAGTTGCAAAAAAATAATAATACTTCTTGTGCGTTATTAAAGGAAATATTGAAAAATATTTTTTCTATTAGTGATGCAGATTATAGTCATAAACTTATTAGAATTTTTGGTGTAAAACTCAGAATTTTAAAATCTTCAAACAAAAAAAGAGTTACTGTTGATTATTCAAGATATTCTGATATTACAAAAATTCCACCTGCAGAGGGATTTTTGAGAGATTATCAATTAGCTCTTTTATCTATTTTAAAAGAAATGGATAGGGTTTGTTCTGAAAATAATATAAGATATTGGTTAAGCGGTGGGACATTATTAGGTGCAAAACGTCACAAAGGTTTCATTCCTTGGGACGATGATGTTGACACTGATATGATGAGAGAAGATTATGAAAAATTTCCGGAAATTTTCAATTCTTCTACTCAAAATCCTGATTTGTATTGTGAATTGTGGCGAGATGAAAATGCTTCTGCAACTTGTATTTTAAAAATTAAACACAAAAGAATAAAACAAGCTTTTGTAGATATTTTTCCACATGATTTTTATTTTACGGAAGTTCAAGGACGAGATAAAAAACATTTGAATAATAAAATTAAATTTATTAGAAAAATGTTATCGTTAAATCCATTTAGAATTTCTGATACTCAAAAATTAGAAGAAAAATTCAAAAGTATCACCCAAAAACGAATAAATGAAAATATTATCGTGAATGAAAACATAAAACCGTCTATTCATTGGGGAATTGATTTTCCTCACAAATGGAGCAATTGGATTTATGATTATGACCAAATTTTTCCTTTAAAGAAAATTGAATTTGAAGGATATGATTTCTGTTGTCCGAATGATACAGATTTTATGCTTAAAAATATTTATGGCGAATATATGAAATTTCCAAAGAGTATTTGCCCTCATCATACTGATGAAAATCAATTTACAGAAGAGGAAATTTTGGAATTGAAAAAATTAAAAGGAGAAAACTAAATTGTCTAAATTAAGACCATTAGAGTATATTTTTTCTATAACAAACAGCGGAACAGATAAATTGATTATGTTCTTAGGTATTCCTATCAGGATTGATCAATCTAAATATTATAGAGAAATTTGCGAAACACTTCCGGTTCAAAAAGATAAAATAGTTTTTGAAAATTTTAATGGAAACAGTTACGGTTGTAACCCTAAATATATTGCAGAAGAAATTATTAGAAGAAACTTGCCCTACGATTTGGTTTGGCTTGTGAGAAGTGTAACTAAGGAAAAAGAAAAGAATGTTTTTCCTGAACAAATAAGATTGGTTGGTTACGGTTCAAAACAGGCATTGAAAGAACTTGCGAGTGCAAAGATTTGGATTGATAACCAGAGAAAAAATTATTTCTTAAAAAAAGGATTAAGAAAAAAAGAGGGGCAATATTATATTCAAACTTGGCATGGTTCTTTAGGAATAAAAAAACTTGATGCAGATGTAGATGCTTTTGTTGGTGAATTGAAACAAGAATGGGTAAATAGGTCAAAATTAGATTCTTCAATGATGGATTATCTTTTAACAGATAGTGAATTTGAAAATAAAATTTTCAGACGTGCTTTATGGTTTAATAATGAAATAAAAGAATTCGGACACCCGAGAAATGATATATTTTTTAAGGATTCAATTAAGATAAAACAAAAAGTCCGAGATTTTTATAATATTCCGGAAGATAAAAAAATTCTTTTATATGTGCCGTCATTTAGAGATAGCGGAAATATTGATTGTTACGATTTAGAATATGAAAAAGTTCTAAAAGCAATGGAAGATAGATTTGGTGGAGATTGGATTTGTCTTGCAAGACTTCACCCTAGGACAAAAAAATATGACAAGGAATTAATTATGGAGTCAGACAAACTTATTGATGCTTGTTTCTATCCGGATATTCAAGAAATGTTAGTGTCCAGTGATGTAGCAATTACTGATTACTCAAGTTGTATTTTTGATTTTATGTTATCTAGAAAACCGGCATTTGTATTTGCAACTGATATAAAAGATTTTAATAATGACAGAGGTTTTTATTATCCGCTTGAGACTACACCATTCCCAATTGCGGTTAATAACAAAGAATTAGTTGAGAATGTTTTAAAATTTGATGATGAAAAATATCAAAAAGATATTACAAACTTTTTGGAAGACAAAGGCTGTATGGAAGATGGGCATGCCTCTGAACGTGTAGTTGATTTGATAGAACAAATAATGAAAGAAGAAGTATAGTTATGAATATTGCGATAATTTTTGCAGGTGGAACAGGACAAAGATTGAGTTCCGGTGAAAATTCAATACCTAAACAGTTTTTAAAGATTAATGATAAACCTATTATTATTCATACTTTAGAGCTTTTTGAAAAGCATAAAGATATTGATAAGATTTATATTGCAATTCACCCTGATTATTTTGATTATATGCAAGATTTAATCAAACATCACTACATTACAAAAACTGCAGGAATTGTAAAAGGTGGAATTACAGGTCAAGATTCTATTTATAACGCACTCAAACTTGCCCAAAGTGAAAATCCAGATGATTCAATTGTTTTAATTCACGATGGTGTTCGACCAAATATAACAGAAGAAGTTATTACAAAAAATATTGAATGCGCAAAGAAAAACGGTAATGCAATCACTTGTACTTCTTGTTTTGAAACTATTTTGATTTCAGAGAACGGTGAAAATCCTGAACACGTACCTTATAGAAAACATACTTATGCAGCACAAGCTCCTCAGAGTTTCCATTTGGGCGAAGTAGTGGAAGCTCACGAAATTACTCGCAAAACTAATCCTAATTATAAAGATATTGTGGATACTTGTACATTATTTAAAACTTTAAACAAGAAAACTTTTATGGTTAGTGGAAATAGAGGCAATATAAAAATCACAACAATTGAAGATTTGTATATTTTACGTGCTTTGATTAGATATAAAGAAGATTTAGAAGCTTTTGGAGTTCAAATAGGAAAATAAGGTTAAATTTTTATGACAAGTTCTATTTTTGAAGAAGATATAAAAAATATTATTAAATACTTTAATATGTCTGTTTTTGACGGAAAAGCTATTTTAGTTACCGGAGCAACAGGTCTTTTAGGTAAATTATGTGTAAAAAGTTTATTGAATTCCGGATTTAATACCCAAGTAATTGCTCTTGTTCGAGATGAGGAAAAAGCAAATAAAATCTTTGGTAAATCTAATAGATTATCATTTTTGGTTCAAGATATTAATCAAAAAATTCAAAC
>DABJ01000052.1:9132-29507 GCA_002102825.1 Candidatus Gastranaerophilales bacterium HUM_12
AAGAAAAGTCGATTATATAATTCATACTGCTAGTACAACGTCTTCAAAGGATTTTGTAGAAAAACCTGTAGAAACAATTTATACTGCATTAAACGGAACTCGTAATGTTTTGGAATTTGCAAAGAACAAGAAAATTACAGGCATGGTTTATTTGTCTTCTCTTGAAGTTTATGGGGTAAATCAAAAGGAAGATATCAAAGAAAATGATTATGGATTTATTGATATTTTGAACCCTAGAAGCAGCTATTCTGAAAGTAAAAAAATGGCAGAAACAATGTGTATATCTTATGGAAGCGAATACGGAGTTCCTGTAAAGATTGTAAGACTTGCCCAAACTTTTGGTGCAGGGGTTTCAAAAGATGATAACAGAGTTTTTGCACAATTTTCAAAAGCAGTCCTAAATGGTTATGATATTATTCTTCATACAAAAGGAGAAACAAAAAGAAATTATTGTTATACGACAGATGCTGTTAGGGCTATTTTCACAGTTTTGACTAAAGGTGAAAAAAATAGTGCATATAATATTGCAAATAAAAATACTTATTGCTCAATTGCAGAAATGGCGCATTTGTTAGAAAACGAAATTACAAAAGTTGTTTACGAAATTGATGATGTAAATCGTGGATATAATCCTACTGTCAAAATTTGCTTAAATACTGAAAAATTAGAACAATTAGGTTGGCAACCAAAAGTGGATATGAAAGAAATGTTTGAAAGAACAATTTCTGACATGCAAAATGAGGAATAGAATGCAAAAAATTAAAAATATAGAATTTTTGAGAACTTTTTTAATGCTTTCTATTGTTTTACACCACATGTTTATAACAAGAGATTGGTGTTTATGTTCTATATTTCCCAATATTTATTTGTATAGTTTTATAAAATCATTTATCGCATTTTCTTATAATTCTGTTGAGGGATTTTTTATAATTGCAGGTTTTTTGTTATTTTTAACATTCAAAAACTCAATAAAAGTTGTAGATTTTATAAAAAAGAAATATATAAGATTAACACCGGTTATAGTTTTTAGTTTTATTCTTTGTTTGGTTGGAACAATGTTAAAAGCCTTTCCATTTAAGATTATATCTAACTTAATGACGGCATTGTTATTAAATCAGTTTGGAGTATGCATTTCTATTGGACAAAACCCTGTTTTATGGTTTACATCAGTTTTGTTTGCAGGGTTGTTGTTGTATTTTTGCATATTGAAATTCGTTTCTAAAAAATATCAAACAATTTTAATTACAATTTTGACGGTTTTGGGTTATGGAATATTAGAAATTTTACAACATGGATTTTTTAATAAACCGTTAAAAAATTATTATTTCATTTTGAATATTGGTTTTTTAAGAGGTTTGGGCGGAATTGGTTTAGGTTGTTTGGTTGCTAAAATATTCCAAAATAACTATACAAAAATCCAAAACTTTACTCCATCTAAATTGAAAAAAATCTTGATTACATTTGCTGAAATATTATCATCTGTATTTGTATTTTGGTGGTTGTGTTTTCCTCATTTGAAATATAATAATATCTTTTTTGTTATTGGATTTACTGTTTTGTTCAGTTTATTTATTTTCAAAAAGGGTTATTTATCAAATATTTTAGACAAAGATTTTTGGGTATTTTTAGGTAGATATCAATATTCAATGTATGTTGTTCATTATGTAATAATAAAAATTTTCGGAATTGTTTTATGGCAAAAGAATGTGGGTTGGGTTGTTTTACACCCTGTTTTGCCAATTGTTATAATGTTATTGATAATTTTAGCGGTGACAATATTTGCTTATCATTTTGTAGAAATTCCATGTGCAAAATATTTGAAAGACAAATTATTTTGTAGAACAATTGTTCAAGGAGAAAATAAATGACAAATTTATTTTATAAAATAAAACAAAAAATGGACAAAAAATATGGAAACAATGAAAACTATCATAGTTTATCAAGAATTCTGCCATATTTCAGACCTTATCTTTTTAGAACATTTTTGGCTTTAGGTTTAGCAATTCCAATTGGTGCGTTAGATGCGGTAATTGCTTTAGCTCTGAAACCTTATATGGATATTGTTATGCTTAACAAACACATTCATTCAACTTGGTATATTCCATTTTTAATTATTTTATTTACAACAATTCAAGGTTCATTGAATTACCTTGCTACATATATGAATGATTGGGTTGGAGGAAGAGTTACAAATGATTTGAAGATTGATTTATATACAAAATTGATGCGTCAATCTTCATACTTTTTCGATAAACAAACATCTGGTAAAGTCCTAAAAGCTTATAACAACGATGCAGATAAATCTTGTAGCGGCTTATTATCAAATATGAAGTCTTGTATTTCCAGATTATTTTCATCAATATCTTTGATTGGTGTTTTATTCTATAACTCTTGGCAATTAGCGATTATTGCAGTTTCAGTTTTGACTTGTGCAATGATTCCGTTAATGAAAATGAAATCTGCAATAAAAGATGTTTATAATCGTTCAGAGGGTGAAAATGCAAAAGTTCTAACCACTTATAATGAAGCTTTTGGCGGTAATAAAATTATTGCAGCGTATAATTTGTATGATTTAAATTCTAAAAAATTCTCAGAACTTGTACATAATGTATTTAATTTGAAAATGAAAATAACTCAACACGTTGGTTGGTTATCTCCGATGATGCATATTATAGTATCAGTTGGAATTGGTGCTGTTATAGGTTTAGGTAGTTATTTCATTGTAAAAGGATCGTTAACGGCCGGTCAATTTGTATCATTTATCACTGCGTTAATAATGTTATATACTCCGATTAAAGGACTTGGAAATAATGCAAAAAATATGACAACTTGTCTTTGTGCAATGGATAGGGTTGTTTCAAAACTTGATAAAAAAACAGGTTTTCAAGATAAAAAAGATGCAGTTGATTTTCCAAAATTTTCTGAAAAAATTACATTTGATGATGTTTCTTTTTATTATAAAAAAGATGTTTATGTTTTGCATAACATTTCTTTTGAAGTTAAAAAAGGTGAAACAATTGCGCTTGTTGGAAATTCAGGTGGTGGTAAAACAACAATTGTCAATCTTTTGCCAAGATTTTATAATACAAAAGGTGGCGATATAAAAATTGACGGAACATCTATTTATAAAATTAAAATTGATGATTTAAGAGCAAATATTGCGGTTGTTTTCCAAGATAATTTCTTATTTGAGGGTACAATCAGAGATAATATTATGATAGGAAATCTGAATGCAACGAAAGAAGAACTCCAACAAGCAATAAAGAATTCTTATCTTGATGATTTTATAAACAGTTTAGAAAAAGGTTTAGATACACCAATAGGTGAAAGAGGGGTTTTACTATCCGGTGGTCAAAAGCAGAGAATAGGTATAGCAAGAGCATTCTTGAAAAATGCTCCAATACTTGTTTTAGATGAAGCAACATCAGCTCTGGACAATCAAGCAGAACATATTGTTCAACAAGCTATTGACAATTTAATGAAAGATAGAACTGTTTTTGTAATTGCACACAGATTATCAACAATCCAAAATGCGGACAAGATTGCTGTAATAAATCATGGGTATTTGACTGAAATGGGTACACATGATGAGTTGCTTGGTATTTCAAATGGTGAATACAAAAAACTTTATGATATGCAATTTGCATAATATTTTAATTTGAAAAAAGTTGCAAAAATCAAAATAATATGTTATAATATGCATATATGGAAAAAGTATTTATAGCAGAATATACTCCAGAAGCCCTTGAGCAATTTAATGATTTAGATATTAAAAACCAAGATAAAATTTTGGCTGCAATAAAAACTTTTGAAATAATTGGAACAAAGTATAAAAATATAAACCAATTAGATTATGGTCTTTATGAAATAAAACCTAAGGGGGTTCGAGCATATTTTAAATACGATGAAAATAGAAAAAAAATTATTATAATTGGTTTTATTATTTTAAAACAAACTCAAAAAGCCCCAAAAAGGTATATGAAACAAGCCATAAAAAATATTGAAAATTATAAAAGGAGTTTAAAAGATGACTAGAGAAAATAGTGTAATTACAAATGAAGATTTAATAAAATCTCTTTCAAAAGAACGTCAAGAAAGTATAAATAATGAAGTTAAAAAAAACATATCTAAATGGGGTGGTGCTCGTATTGGTGCTGGACGAAAGCCTTCCAATAATGTATTGAAATTTACTAGACGTTTATCTGAAAAAGAAAATAAATATATTGATTATTTAAGGAAAAATCATATAAATATTGATGATTTAATGGAAGGATAAAATTTCTACACTCCAACAAGAAGTTGAGATAAATCGTCTTCTAACAGGCTTTTTTGGAATGCTTCACATTCAATAATCATATCAAATATTTGAGAATATTTTGTACTGTGAAGAACTTTTGACAAATCATCTATTCCTAAAAATTCAACTGTATAAAATGCACTGTTTTTATCTAAAATATTTATAAATCCAACTTCTTCATACAAATCTAACAATCTTTCAAAAACTTTTATAGATTTACCTAAAAAACTTGCACATCTGACAAGTTCAATTTTCCCATTGTTGTTATGAACAGCAAATTTTAACATTCCTGTGAATGTTTTCAAAAATTCTTGTTCATCAAGAACTTTTGGTTCATAACTCATAAAATGCAAACCTTTTGGTTGAGCTTTTTCTAAGATATTTTCAAGAGTTGGTCTATCTGCCGGATAGTCAAAAAACATTACAACATCACATTTTGGAACATCTTGCCTTGTAAAAGTTTTTGATGCAATTTCTTTAAACGGTTTTACTGTATCAAGAACTTGTTTGCTTTCTGCAAAAATTCTTATGTTTAATTTAGAAGATTTGATATAATCATTTACACTTGGCAAAATACCGGTTTTTGCTCTGTTATCATATATTTTGTAATTCGTTTGTGGTTGAATTTCTTCTTCTTTTAAAGAATCCGAATGAATATCATCAATAATCAATTGAACAGAAATATTTCCATTGAATTCATTTATTTGTGGGTGAAAAGCAATATCAAGAGTGTCACCCGAACTTAATCCGATATCTCCTTTTTGCCACCAAATTGACGTGAACTCATAAGCATCTTTTCCAATGACAAGACGAAGATGGGAACTATCAGAACCCATTAATTTTTTTTGTTTAACTTTAAGATTATTCATCGCAAATATTGGACTTGGATTCATTGCACCAAATGGTTCAAGTTTTGAAATCTCTTCGACCAAATCAGTTGTTACATCACTAGCTTCAAGCATTAAATCAATATTCACAAATGGTTTAAGATCCTTATTTGCGGTGTAAGATTTAACTGTTTCACATAGAGCTTTTTTTACTGTTTCAAAAGGTGTTTTTTCTCCGGTGAAACTCAATCCGGCAGCCATTTTGTGTCCGCCAAAACCATCAAACAAATCGGCATTTTCGTTTATAACATCATATAAAGGTACACCCTCAATACTTCTTGCAGAACATCTGTATTGGTCTTTGTCTTTGAGATAAGTCATTAAAAATACAGGTTTGTAGTATTTTTCAACAAGTTTTGATGCAACAATTCCGATAATTCCAATATGCCAACCCTCTTTGTATAAAACTATTGCAGTGTTTTTGTTTCCCTCTTTTTGAACCATTGCATCTGCTTGAGCAAAAACTTCTTGACATAAAGTTTGTCTAACTTTGTTTAATTCATTCAAAGTTGTTACTGCCATTTGAACTTCTTGCGGATTATCAGAAATTAGAACTTTTAATGCAGATTCTACTGTATCAAGTCTTCCTGATGCATTAATTCTTGGTGCAACTCCAAAAGCAATCATTTCAGAAGTTACACCTTTTGTAATATCATATCCTGCACTTTCTAGGAGTTTTTTTAGTCCGTCATGTTTTCCTCTTGAAATAAGTTCAAGTCCTTTTGTTACAAAGTATCTGTTTTCTCCTAACAGTGGAACAACGTCTGAGACAGTACCTACAGCAACAAATGGGAGTATTTCATATACAAATTCTGTTTTTTCATATTTTGTAAGAATTGCTTGTGCAACTTTGAATGCAACCCCGCAACCTGCAAGATAAGTTAAATGTTCAATTTGTTTAGCGGATAAATTTTCGTCTAAAGCATTTGGAGCTTTGGGATTTATTATTGCATAAGCCGGTGGCAATTCTTCTGGAGCTTCGTGGTGATCAGTGATTATGACATCAATAATTTTGAAACTGTTCATAAATTTAACTGCATCAACATCAGAAATTCCACAGTCAACGGAGATAATAACTTTTGGTTTTACGGTGGTCATTAGTTTGATTAAAGCTTTTTTATCAAAACCGTGACCCTCATTTTCTCTATCCGGAATAAAATAATGAACATTTCCACCTAAATATTTTAGTGTTTTATAAAGAATAGATGTTGAAGTAACACCGTCAGCATCAAAATCACCATAAACAATGATTGTTTCTTCGTTATCAATTGCTTTTGATAATCTTTCTACTGTTTTTTGCATATCAGTAAATGCATTAGGTGAAGTTAAAGTCATTTCTAATGGGTTTAGAAATTCTTTCATTTCTTCCGATGTTTTAATTCCACGTGAAACTAACAATCTTTTTATTAAAGATTTTTCATTAGAATCTGTTGATTCTATTATCCATTCTTTTTTCATTTTTCTCCCAAGTCCTTTAATAAAAATAATAACACAGAAAATCGTGTTGTTAAATGATGTAAATTTCTTTTCCTTTTTAATAAAATAGGTTAAAATATAAAAATTAGTTTACAGCTATGATGGAGGAAAATTCAAAATGAAAAGATTTTCACAACTATTTACCCTGATTTTAGGATTGATGATTGTATCAAGCGGAATGGTTATGGCAGAAACAAAATTTACACCGCTAAATTTTGATGATTCATCTTCAATCAAAACAACAACATCATCACCAACAACTTCTACTTATACAACAACAGAAGTAAAAGGAACCGATTTGTTAGATCCAAGTCAAGTTACCGGTGGTACAAAAATGCAAAATTCTATTCTTCAAATAGAAAATGCACAAGTAGAAATTAGAAATAAACTATTAAACTACAAAACAAATTATGCAGAAATAGATTCTCGTTATCAAACAGCAAAAACAGAGAGAAAAGCTGCTAAAAAACAAATCAAATATGCAGAAAAGAAAATTAAAAATTTAGATACTGCAAAGAAAAGAATTAGAAAAAATTTCGAACGCAAAATTAATTTATAATTTTCTTGGGCAAAACATTTATTTAAAGGAAGTGAAAGGCTATCAAATATTTCTGATAGCCTTTTTTCTATTATATGCTAAGATATTTTTGCTATGTCAAAACTTTCTACTCAAGAATTATTTGGAAAATATTGCACTAAAAAAGAACATTCCTTACAGGTTGAAAAATTATGTAGTCTAATTTTTGATGAAGTTAATAAAAAAGTTAAAGAATTACCGGAAACTCAAAAACAAATCTTAAAAGCTTCTGCGCTTTTGCACGATATCGGATATTTTAAAACTAGTGGAAAAGAGCATAATAAATATAGTTTTCAAATTATATCAGAGGAGGGCTTGTCTGATTTTGATGATAAAGATACAGAATTGATTGCTTTTATATGCCTGTATCATAGGGGAAAACTTCCGGATAAACATGAAGATAAAGCTTTTGGAATACTGGATAAAAAGAAAAGGAAGATTGTAAAAAGACTTTGCGGAATTTTGAAAATAGCAGACGGTTTTTCAGGTGATGATATTTTAAAAATAGATGGTGTTGAAATTAATTATAGTAAAGATGAAAATATTGTAGAAATGGATTTAAAGCTTAAAGACAAAACGGATAGTCTTGATATATTTAAAGCTGTTAAAAAGAAAGAATTGTTTGAAATTGGATTTAAAACGCAGGTTATTTTAAAGATAAGTAAATAAAATATTTAAGAGGGGCTTGATTTTAAAAAATGTTTATAGTACATTTGTTCATGCGAACGAAAGGCTTTATTAAGACCGTTCAGCTCTAAGGGCTGCTAGCTCAGGTGGTTAGAGCGCACCCCTGATAAGGGTGAGGTCGGTGGTTCGAGTCCACTGCGGCCCATATTAAAAAAGACTCCTTTTTAAGGGGTCTTTTTTAATATCTGTTGTTAGTATAATTCAATCAATGAACTTATCTTGTAGGGGCACACTCTAAGTATTCAGTATGTGGTTATGAGTACTCTGCCGAGTAATAGGTTTCTGAGACATTAAGACGGGGAAATTTTAATAAAAAATCAAACAGACAGCACGATTGAGGCTGTTTTTTAGTATTGAGATGTACTGGCCTTCTCTTGCACTTAACTACTCTTTTCTTGCACTCTTTTGCACTAATTTTCTGTCACCCTGAATTTATTTCAGGGTCTATCCTGCTCACAAAGCCTGTTTTAGCCCAGTACAAGAAAGTGCAAAAAAGTGTAATTTTATTTTTGCTTGCAAATTGAGATATCCCAAATTATCAATAAGATTGGGATATTTAATTCAATTTAGATTATTATCAATATAAGTAAGTTTTGATATCCAATAAAAAACAATTTTTAATATTTGAGATTATATTGTTTATTATAATTTGTTTTACAAATATAATAAATTTATGGAAAAGAATCATAGAGAATATACTAAATTAGCTAAAACTTCTATACAAATCATGTTAGCTGCTGTCGATAACTTTAATCGCGTGTTTAGTAATTATAAAACTCAAACTACTTTTATTTTACTTACTAATGCTTGGGAATTAATTAGTAAAGCTATTCTATTAAAAAAAAGAAAAAATATTTATAGAGATAAGTCAAAAAAAATTACAATTGCAGCAGAAGAAGCTGTTTTAAAATTATACAATGACAAAATATTAACTGAAAATTAAATTGATTTATTAAATCAAATTTTTTCAATTAGAAATTATTGTGTACATAATATTTGTCCAGAAATTCCAATAGAAATCAATCACCATCTATTTTATTTTGCTTGCAAATTTTATAAAGATTTAATAATTAAGTTTTTTCCAAAGTATAAGAAAGATATTGAGACAAATTTTATAACTATTTCATTTAATGAAACTCTTACATATGCAGATAAAGTAAAAAAAATTGTAAGTAAAATTAAAACAACAAATAATAAGAATAATAAAGAACTAGTTTGGCTACTAGAAAGAGGAATTTGTTATAAAACAGCATCATCTTTTATCTCTCAAGCAGAATTTGAAAAAAAATACAAAAATAAAAAACGAATATTATCAAATTTAGAATTAAATAAATTTTTAAATACAACTGATATGGTAAGAATTGTTCCAGTACAAGCACCTAAAAACTTTAGTGCAGATATAATTCTTCGAAAAGGTGATAAAAAATTAACAAATTCATTGCCAGTAATTTATAAGAAAAGCAATGTAAATGACGATTATCCTTTTTTAACTAGTGATATTGCAAAAAAAATTTCAAAGAATAGAAATTATACAGCCAAGCTAATATCTAAACTTAAATTAAAGGGTAATGAAGAATATCATTATCCTGTTAAATCATCCAAAAATGGTTGCATTCATAAATATTCAGAAAATGCATTATCATTTATTAAAGGCTTTTTAGAAAATAATCCTGATTATAATCCTTACAACTAATAAACACTTGACTTCTGTCTCAAAACGAGTGATGAATGTGTTGCACAATGCATTACAAGGATTTTGAGACAATGGAAACCAAAGTTGAGATAATCAAATACACCTCTGAGAAGGCAAAACAAAACGCTCTTGCAAAACTTGATTTAATCCGCAAATGGCAAGAGTTTCGTCGTAAGGCTGTCAACAAACTTCAAGCTGACTATGATTTTGTCAAGCTGCATAACAGTTCAAATTCCTACCTTTTCAGTGTTTTAGGTAAAATCTCACGAGGAAGCCTGCACCGCTGGAAAGCAAGTTTAGATGGGACAGAAGATTATACAAGACTAATCCCTAATTACAAATACGTTTCTGTAAATGAATACAGGACCTGTCTGACGGATGAAGAAATCAAAATATTTATGGGCTTGCTCCTGCACCCGAATAGAATTTGTATCGGCAAAGCAATCGCACTTACTAAATACAAGCTCAAAGAGCAAGGCCAAAGTTTTATCCCTGCGGATATTACGTTTAGACGCTACGCAAAATGGTTTAAGGATAACAATTATGACAAATGGGTGCTTGCTCGAGACGGTGAAAAAGCTCTTTCTGACAAAGTCGAACCTTATATTAAAAGAGATGCAAGTCTGCTTGATGTCGGGGATATATTAGTCGCAGACGGGCACAAACTGGCGTTTCAAGTGATTAATCCGTTTACGGGCAAGCCTTGTCGGGCAACTTTGGTCGGTTTTTTGGATTGGAAATCAACTGCACTGGTCGGGTACGAAATTATGCTTGAAGAAAATACCCAATGTATCGCAAGTGCGTTGAGAAATTCAATAATAAATTTAAACATAATTCCTAAAATTGTTTACCAAGATAATGGTAGAGCGTTCAGAGCGAAATATTTTACAGATGATAAAGGATTTTCAGAACTTGGTTTTCAAGGACTATATTCCAAGTTAGGCATAGAAACAGTATTTGCAAGACCATATAACGCAAGAGCAAAGGTTATTGAACGATTTTTTAAAGAGTTTCAAGAAGGTTTTGAAAAATTATTACCAAGTTATGTAGGAAGTAATATTCAAAATAAACCAGCTTATATGATGAGAAATGAAAATTTACATGCTACATTACACAACAATTTTGTTCCTACTATTGACGAAACGATAAAAATGATTGATATGTGGTTACAGTTTAAAAATTCTCAGCCTTGCCCTAACGCACCCGATAAAAGTATTGCAGAAGTCTTTGAAAGTCGAAAACGACAAAATATTGATGAATCCAAGTTAGACGATTTAATGCTTGCAACTGAAGTAAAGACCATTCAAAGAAACGGCATTAGGTTCTTGAATTGCGATTATTTTGACGAGCGACTTTATGGGTTCAAGAGCAAGGTTTTGATTAAATACAACCTTTTTGATTTGACAAAAATTAAGGTTTATACGACAAAAGGCGAATATCTTTGTACGGCTGAACGAGTAACCGAAACTCACCCAATGGCAAAACTACTTGGAACGGTTGAAGATTTAGAGGATTACAAACAAAAAATCCAAAAGCAACAGAAATTGAGGCGAAAAACTATTAATTCGGTTAAGGATTTGCTCTCAACCGATGAGGTTAGATTTATTGAAACAACTGAAAATGACGAGAATTTAAACGCTGTTCAAAAGCCGTTTAATGACCGTTTAAAAGGTGTTCAAAAATATTTTAAAAATAATTGTGAAAAATATGAGTATCTAATCGCCAATAATCCAAATAATGAATGGATTGCAGATTTTAAGAAAACAAAAGAGTACAAATTACTATATGGGAGTGAAGAATGAAGAAAATATTTGTGAAAACTAAGAACGTCAAAAACTTTATCGGACTTGTAGAGAACTTACAAAATAAACCGAAAAACATTCCGAAAATGGGTTTGGTGTACGGAGAGCCTGGGCTTGGAAAATCCCAAACAGCCTTATGGCTTGCGTGCAAATATGATGCGATATATTTAAGAGCAACAAATTTAATGACAGGGCGTTGGTTATTGGAAGAAATTGCAAAAGAAATGGACGAAATTCCAAGATATTTAACGTCAGATAATTTTAATTTGATTGTCCTAAAACTGAAACAAAAACCTCAATTAATCATTGTTGATGAAATAGATTATCTAATGAATAACTTGAAAACTATTGAAATTTTACGGGATATTCATGATGAAACGAATTGTCCAATCATCTTTGTAGGAATGGGTTTGGTACATAAAAAGTTGGAACGATACAAACATCTTTATGACAGATTTTCGGAGATTGTGAAGTTTGAGGTGTTTTCGGTAGGAGATTTGAAACAGATTTTTGAACAGTTGGCGGAGGTGAAAATTACGACGGATTCGATTGAATATATCCACAGAAAATACAATCGTTTTCGGCAGATTGTTCAGTTAATTAACCTGTTGGAAATTGTGGCGAAAGAAAATAATTTGGACGAAATAAATTTGGAGGTAATACAACAACTAGTATGAATATTGAACGATTAGCAAGGCATTTAAAAGAATTTACACTTGATGAAATAGAGATGATTGCGGAGTGTGATTGCAAAAACGAGTTTGAACGGCTTTTGAACACCAATAAAATAGTTTTTGAACAAGGGGTGTTCAAAATTGCGAACAAAAATGAAAATAAATTCGGAGTATTTATCAATAATGCAGATACGAATTCCAACCTAACAATACCACATGCGGTAAAAATCTTTATTGATAATTATGCAAAATGTTATTGTTCACATAGAACATATATGAAATACCGTGCAATTTTCAAGTTTGATATTATGCCAATACTAGAGCAATATAATATTCAGATTTTTAATTACGATAGTATTGTTATTATTTACAACTCATTAGTTGTACGAGACTTCAAGCCTCTAAGAATAAAAAATACAATGGCACTGCTTAAACAATTTTTAAAATATTGTAAATCAGAAAAATTGCTTAATACCTATGTAGATTTCCAAGTAAAACGTGTATCGAAGAAAAATGAATATAGTTTAGATAGGATAAATTTTACATAAGTTTATTCAAACATTCTTCTATAATTTTCTAAAGCATATCTATCAGTCATTCCAGCTATATAATTAGCTATAACTCTTTGAGGTGTTATATCATACCCTGCATCTTTTCTTTCATATGTTATAATACCCGCCTTTGCATTTTCATATATTTTTCTTGTTTTGTATGGAAGTTGCTCTGGATTACTATTAAAGGATTCGAACAGCCTTTTAGCAATTATTGTGGCTTTTGTGTCCATTTGACAAGCAATTGGAGAATTATAAATATATTTTTTCATAAAATCTTTATATTTTTTAAAATCATTTTTAAATAAATCATAATCCGCAATTGATATATCTGGATATTTTATTATATCTTCAGAACTGTTAATTTTTAGTCCCGAAATTTGCTGTTGAGTTCCATAAATCAAGTCTTTAATCATTGCTTTTAAGATTGTATTTGAGTTATAATCTGACCATAAATCTATTATAGGTTTCATTTCTATTTTTAGAATTTTGCAAGCTAAATTTGTAAAATAATTCAATTCATCTAAAAAAGATCTAAATTGAGTGGGGTCATTTAGTTTCATATCTTGCAAAATGTTTTTATTATTTATTGCATCTTCTAAGTCGTGGTATAAATATGCTAGAGTATCAATTTTACATACTAAATCCGATTCTATAGATTTATATTTGCTTGATATTGCAATGTTATCATTGTTAGTATTGCATATTTGGAGCTCTTTAGGCAATTTTGTATGATGGAGGATTCCATAACGAGTATAATTTGTTAAATTTAATCCTTGAGGAGTTTCATTATTATTTGATTTTGTTTCAAGATAATCAACAACCAGAACGCTTTGACAATTATGTTCGAAGCCACCTTCTAATGAATTATTGAACACGGATTCTACTGCGTGCCCAAATGGAGTATGTCCTAAATCGTGACCTAACGCTATAGATTCTGCTAAATTAGAATTTAACCCTAAGGATGTTGCAATTGATCTTGATAGTTGAGTGACTTCTAACGTATGTGATAGCCTATTTGTGTAGTGGTCACCTTGATTAGTCATATAAACTTGTGTTTTTTCCATAAGTCTTTTAAAAGCAAGAGAATATATTATTCTGTCTTTATCTCTTTCAAATTCTGTTCTTCTGGGACAAGAAATGTAGTTTTCCATGTATAATCGAGGAGTACATTTTGATTTAATAGCATATGCAGCTAACGTTTTTTCTTCTTTTTGTTCTAAATCCATTCGTAGAGTATTAAAGATTGTTGTTGCCATCATTAATTCCTTTCTCGAGCAAAATTAATAAAGTTTTGATTTTATATTTTATCCTTATTCTTCAAAAGTAATTTCTTCTTCTGATATATTATGAATTTCTACACGGTGTTGAACATCAATTCTATTTACAAACCATTCATTCAATAAACAGTTTTTTACGAAATCGTCAATTCTATTTACACCATTGAGTTCTTTTAATGTAATTACGATGCTAAACCTTAGGTTTTTACCATCTTCTAAATTTAATCGATTTTTTGTTTTTAGGCTTAAACCCCAGAATCCTTTCGGATTTCCTGAATCAATGGGACGTTTTCTTGTTGTAAAAACTTCTCTTATATGTTTAACATTATCCCATTTTCTGTAATTTAATCTAGCATCTTTTTCCCAAGTATAATGTCCTTTTGTATCTTGATAATTATTATCAATAGACTTAATATCATTGTCTTTTATTCTGCCAAATTTTATGTCTAATTCTGTATTAGTGTAGTCAACACCTTGGGTTCTAGAACATTTTGGGAAATAGCAAACAGTAGCTTTTGCAATAAAAGGATGTTTTCCATTATGTACTGGTACAGGTAGTTTATAATTATAGGTATTGTACTCGTCCGAAACTCCAGAAATTATCATTTGGATTTCATCATTCTTTGTGTTTAATACGTCTTCAATTTTTATAGGAACAATTCCATGTCCAATTTTATTTGGATCAAATTTTTGTTTTTCCCAATTTGTTGATGAATGTATAATTAAAGCTTTTGCTTCTTCTCTACTAAGTCCCAATACTGAAATTAAATAACATATCTTACGAGCAATCCAAGGTGCAGCAAATGATGTTCCTTGAACATGCTCAACTCCTCGCTGAGTATATACTTTTATTTTGTTTTCATTGTCACCACCATAATATGCAATATCCGGTTTTATATAAAATGATAAAACTGGCCCAGTTCTTGTATATTTTGTAGGTTCACCTTTTGATGTTACGGAATTGACTATCAATGAATTTATAGAATCTGCTGGAGCCCCTACTCTTTTTTCTTCTTCATTATCTTCCTTGTTAGTGCCTGCAATTACAAATATTACGTCATAATCTTTTTGAATTTTATCAAGAATTGCAGCTTCTGGTGAAATAAAATTCTGATTTACAGCATATTTTGAACCAAGTGATAAATTCCAGACTTTAATTTCAGGATTCTCAATTACTAATCTTTCAATATTCTTAAGAATAGTAAATGAACTGAATTTGTCATTTGTAGCAACTCCAAAATGTTTTACTTTAAAACGTCCACAGCCATCATCTAACAAAGGATTTAAAGTCGGACCATCGACAATAATTGACGTTACTGCCGTTCCATGCAGATAGTCTTTTTCAGATGTTTCAATTTCTTTAGGTAGCAAATTTTTTGATTCTACCCAATCAGAAAAATACACATTGTTAGAAAACAGGGTATCTATAACCCCAATTGTAGGTTCATTTTTTGAAGTAGGTACAGTAAAATTATCAGAAGCATCAATTATATTAAAATCAGATTTTGTAAGTTCAGATAAATCAGTAACTGACATTGATATCAAATATGGAGCTTTTTCTTTTAATAAATTATATTCGTCTGGCAATAATAATAAAGTTGTATCATCTATTATTCTATCATTACTTAAGCGAATTCCTAACTTGTTCATAAAATCAATTGTATCAACAGAAGTTTTAAAAATGGTAATAATAGATTTATCGTCAAACTCTTTAATATCACTAAAAATATCTAATCTATCAACATAATAAGCATCTACAACAATTTTTAAAAAATTTGTTTTAGTCAAGTTATCATAGTGTAAGTTAATTTTTTCATTTTTATTCTTAGAATTAATTTTTTCTATTGTTTGGGCAGAAACACATCCGTCTAACTGAGTATCTATAATCTCTATAGCTTCAGCAACTTCTCTAATAGATTGTTCTATCTCTTGAAGTGATACATAATGAGTTATTAAGTGTTTAGGGGAAGATTCATCATAAAACCTCGCACCTCTAACACTATTATTTGCAGAAGATAGTAACCTCTGAATTCTATTTGATTTCGCTGCTATTTTGTTATAATAAACACTAACTAGTGCTCCTTGCAACGTTGTATCATTAGCCCAATAATTATATAGGTATTTTAAATCTTGTAATATTTTTTTTAACTTTTCAGAACTTACGGATTTGTTTTTAGGTAAACTTATAACTACAGCTCCATTATCTCTTTTTGCTTGTTCAAATGTACCTTTTAATAGAAGTGTATTATTCAAATTATCTTACCTCCTTAATTTTTCGTGATACTNNGGCTTTTGGAAACTCCAGTTAAAATTTCTATGTCTCTAACCGTAAAACCATTATCTTGTAATGTTTTTAAACAATCCTTTGTGTCTGTTGTCGAATTGCAGTTTAATGAATCGTATAATCTTTTTAGGTAATCGTATTTATTATTTGGATTACTAAAAGCTAAAGAGGTTTTTAGCAGATTTTTTAGCTCTCCTGGATATGGTAAATTTTCAGAAGCGTTTAAAATCTTCTTTAATAATTTAACATTTCGTCCAGCATACTTAAATTTTTGAATATACCTATTCATCATATTTTCAGCAATCAAAGCTAGATCTTCTTTTGGGTATTTCTCAAAATCGACAATAGCATCAAAGCGCCTTACTAAAGCTCTATCGAATGATTTAAATAAATTTGTAGTAGCAATTATTATTGTATCCTTATTTAAACTATCAAATCCTTTTAATATAGAAGAGGTTGCACGCCCCATTTCCCTGATATCTCGATCGTTTATTCTATCTATGGCAATTGCATCAATCTCATCGAAGAGGATGATTGTTTTTTGCGACTGTGGCAATTTTTTTAAATCATTAAACAATTTTGCAATGTTTTTTGAAGTTTGCCCAAGTTTACTATCAACAAGCATATCAAAATCTACAATATATAAATTCCGGTCTAATATTCGTGCAATTTGTTTTACCGATTCGGTTTTCCCCGTACCCGGAGGACCTTCAAATAAAAATTTATTAAGGCCAATGTCATGTCCTATTGCATTTATAATACCAGCAACATTGTTCTGAATTTTTTCTGGTAGTAATATTGGCTCGGAATCTAAATCTACCTTTTTTATATATTCACAGTCTTCTTGCTGATACTGCGGTGAAAATGTATTTGCATCTGATAATAAAGATATTATGTATTGTGCTAATGCAGAATCTTTATTTTCATCAAATTCTTTTGCTATAGTATAAGCTTCTTGCTTGAAAGCTTCCTCGTTTTTTTGTGAATGATATTTTATTAAGTTTATAACGTTTATTTTCTTCATGTTGTACCTCGATAAATTTAGTATAATGTATCGGGACAATTTTGTCAACATTTGGGACAAAGTTGGAGTAAAACGTCTTAATGCTTATTCATGTTTAGTGTACGTTTTTGATACATCTCCATTAATTTTGCAACCGTTTCGGATTCGGTAAGCCAAGTGCGTTTGCCATTCTCGTCTTTTTTGCAAAAACCGTAGGCTTCCATAACTGCTTTGTCGTTTTCTTGATGAGCCTTGCGAAGTTCTTTTGGCATAGTTAAATCATCATATAAATCAGCTAAAGAACATTCAGGATACAACTCTCTAGCATCAAGTATCCCTTGAGCCGTTTTTTCAATTTTTGCTTTTTGTTCATCTGTTGAATTACACCAAGGAAAGTTATTGTAAACAATATCTTTTGAGTATCTATAACGCATTTCTAATCTACCACAAACAGTTCTCATCCAAGCCATGTGGACATTAGATGTTAAAATACCAAAATCATACAAATTTGCATTTGGAATTATTGTTGCAGAATTTGTTGCGATTGTAGAACTATCTAAAAAGCCCATTGGTACATATTTTCTATTTTCAGATGATGTGGCAGGTACTATAACATATAAATCTGGACATTTTGTTTCTCTAAATAACCAAGGTGTTGCTGCCAATTTTTGCCTATCCTCAGCTCCATTTAATCTATCTTCCTTGCAAGCCTCAACTCTTTTTAATACTTCTGGCATATTTCTTAATTCTTTAGGATTTATATCAACTAACCACAAGCAGTAACGTGCTTTATTATTGATAAATTCCATTGCCCCAGTTAGTTTTTTGATATATTTTTTTGCATTAGGTTCTTTTTTTATAAATTCATCATAATCCTCTGCTTCAATAATCAAATGTCCACCATCGGCAGGTCTATTACCCGTTGTCATTTTAGGCACATTACAAATTGGCTTACTACAACTTTCAACAAAAATATTATTTGCATCTACCAAATAAAAATTAATATTATCAACTAATTGCACTCTATCATTGGAATATAATTTTCTTTTTCGTTTATCATCAAAACAACTAAACCCAACAATAACGCAATGAACATGTGCTTTTAGGCTTGCTTCACTATCCCAACGGAATGTTTTATGTGCAAAATCAATGTGTATGCCAAATTGTTCACATAATGGTTTCCAAACTGCTGCAACTTGTTCCCCTTGAGTAATAGAATTTGTTGAAACTAGTGCTGTTTTTATGTTTGTACCTTGCATCATTTTTGAGGCTTTATAATACCAACAAGCAACATAATCAATTTTCCCTGCTGTTTTATAAGGTTTTCCTTTTTCATCAACATAAATAGATAAAATATCATCTTTTTGAGATTTTGATTGCAATGAATAACCAACAAATGGCGGATTGCCCATTATATAATTTAATTTTTCTTTCGGAACGACTGTTTCCCAATCGATACGCAAAGCGTTTGCTTCTACGATATTTGCATAAGTTTTTAGCGGCAAGAAATCCAAATTCATGTGAACAATATCTTCTGTTTGTTTCATCATCTGAGATTCTGCAATCCATAGAGCTGTCTTAGCTACTGTTACAGCAAAATCATTGATTTCTATTCCGTAAAATTGCCGAATAGAAACTTGGATAGGGTTAGTAACAGCCCCAATTTTGATTTGCCCTTTTTGAAGTTCAAATAATATTTTGTTTTCTAACTTTCTTAACGAGATATATGTTTCTGTTAAAAAGTTTCCACTACCACAAGCAGGGTCTAAGAATGTTAGATTCGCAATCTTTTCTTGGAATGCTTTTAATTTTGTATCTTTTGCTTTATCAACTTTGATATTACAAATTTCTTTAAATTCTGCATTCAAATCATCCATAAACAATGGGTCAATAACCTTGTGAATATTTTCGATTGAAGTGTAGTGCATTCCACCTTTTCTACGTGTATCAGGGTTTAATGTACTTTCAAAAACTGCACCAAAAATTGTCGGACTGATTTCTGACCAATCAAAATTTGCACTTGCTTTTTCTAAAATCAAATCTCTAATTTCATCTGTAAAATTAGGAATTTCTATATTCTCATTTGCAAACAATCCCCCATTTACGTATGGAAAAGCAGCCAAATCAGGTTCTATATATGGGTCACGCTCCTCAACTTTTGTATCTAAAACCCTAAACAATTCAATCAGTGCTTTTCTAAAATGCTTTGCCTCAAACTGTTTCATATAGTCAAGAAACATATTGTTTCTGCCAAATATTTCTGCATCTTCTGCGTATAAACAAAATACAAGACGAACGCACAAGATGTTTAAGCTTTTCAAGGTTTCTTCATTTTCGGTATTATAATACTGTTTTAAAAGAGCATCATAAATTACCCCAACGATTTCGCCAGCTTTTATTGAAACTTCCATTTCTTTTTTAAGATGTACATTTTCAGTTTTAGTCAAAAACGAAAGTCTATAATACTCTTTTTCTAAATCTTGTAATTTGATAACCTCTGGTTCACCTTTCGGTTGTTCCATATCGTAAACAAAAAATTCTTCAAAATTACAAGTAACAACAAAACGTGGGTGTTTAGATACAGGAAGTTCTGCAATATATCTTTTTGCTTGTTGAAATGGAGTAAGTAACGTTCCATCAGATTGTTTAATTGCTTGGTTCAAGTTTTTGCCAAGGCTCTTTTGTTCAATCATTACCCGAGTAGATGGGATATAACCATCAATAAAACTTGTATGGTCAAGGTGTACTTGGTCTTCAAAAGAAATAAAAGATTCAGGGTGTTCAATCCCAAATACATCTCTCAATAATGACATCCAAAATGCTTGGCTTTGCCCTTTTTCATAACCTTTACCTTGCCAAAATTCAGAAAACTCTTTTGCGGATTTACGTTGATTATAATCTGCCACTCAACACCTCCAGTTTTGTTGGTTTTATTTTAGCATGAAAGTAAGGTATTGATACAATTATAAAATATCTTTTAAAACCCTTTTAATAGCTTTTAAAATATCTAAATCTCAATGTCAAAACAATCTTCTTATATTTAATAAATTATAATTACCCTCCATGATTATGGAGGGTAACAGTTATTTTTCCCTCCCACCTACGTGGTGGAGGGCAAGGGACACTAGTAGAATCGGCGAAGTGTGAACCGCGTGAAACTGCGT
>DABJ01000017.1 GCA_002102825.1 Candidatus Gastranaerophilales bacterium HUM_12
GACATCTTTAGATGTCCGACCTCTTTTAATTAATAAAAATAGTTTAAACTAATTCACCGTAGATTTTTCCGTTTTCAAATTTTGAGATTTTTACGTTTTTGATAGTATTAAATAAATCTGTTCTATCTGAAATTATTTGAACGGTTAAATAATTCCGTGTAATTCCTTTTAGGTTTTGAGTGTGTTTGTCCGGATGTTTTTCAATCAAAACCTCAAGAGTTTTTCCTATATTTTTATTGATAAATTCTTCGTGTTTTCTTTTAGAAATCTCTTTAATGATTGAAGCTCGTTTGCTTTTAACCTCATCAGAATTTTGGTTTTCCATTTCTGCTCCGATTGTCCCTTTTCTTTGAGAGTAAGGAAAAGTATGAATTTGAGTTAAACCTGATTTTTCAAGATTTTGTTTTGTTATTTCAAAATCTTCATCAGTTTCGCCTGCAAAACCTGTAATTACGTCACTTCCTAAGAATGGATTTTCAAAAGTTTCATTGATTTTATCAATGAGTGATAAATAATCTTCTGTTTTGTAAAATCTATTCATTGAACGAAGTGTTTTGTCGTTTGCGGATTGAAGTGATAAATGAAAATGCGGACAGAATTTTGTTGAATTTTTCAAAAAAGTAAGCATTTCATCTGTGATTTCCGGTGGGTTTAGCGAACCTAGACGATATCTTTCAATAGTTGTTTTTTCTTCAATATCTTTTAATAGGTCAAGAAGAGTTAAGCCAAATTCTTTTCCCCACTGTCCAATGTGGATTCCTGTGAGCATAACCTCTTTAAATCCGTGTTTTGAAAAATTATTTATTTGTTCAATGATAAAATCAGAATCTGCACTTCTGCTTTTTCCTCTTGCTTTCCAAATTATGCAATAAGTACAGCGGTTATCACAGCCGTCTTGAATTTTTAGACTTGCACGGGTTTTGGTTGTGTCAACAAGCACAATTTTGCTGAAATCTGTTTGTTTCAAAATATCATTTGCGTGAAATCTGACATCTGATTTTATGTAATCATACAAATTTAATTTTTCATCATTTCCGATTACAAAATCAATAAAGTCATTTTTTAGGAGTCCTTCTTTTTCAATTTGAGCCATACAACCGGTTGCAATCGTAATAATATTTGGGTTTTTATGCTTGGCTGCTCGAAGTAAATACATTGCCTCATTGTCACTTTTGTGGGTCACAGAGCAAGAATTCAAAATGTAAATATCTGCATCTTCAATTCTATTTACTTTTTTTAATCCGTGATTTATTAAATTTTCTTCTATTATGGCACTTTCAAATTGGTTGGATTTACAACCCATTGTGTGAATATTAAATTTCTTCATTTCTTGATAATATAAAAAACAATACTGATTGTAAATATTTGTGTACTTATGTTATTAAAATAGCAAGAAATTTTACTTTCCGGTTTTATAAGTGTATAATCGATGTGTGAAAGGTGAAGGTGTATTTTATGCAAGTTAATTCAATTTCTGCAAACAGACCGGCTTTTAAATCTATGAGTGATATAGAAACTTTGGCATCTCTAGATGAGAATCAAGTTAGACAACTAGCTTATGCTAAAACTTCTGCAGAGGTTAACGACAAAAAACATCGACGAATTGGTAATACAATTTATTATACAACGCCTTTAGTTGCAGGTTTGGCTTCTGCTGCTGATAACCCAGGAAAAATCTTAGCAACTGTAAAAACTGTTGCAGGAGATGCTGCTAAGACTGTTAATTTGTCAAGAGCGGCAAGACTTGGCAGTTTCCTTTCTACTACTGCATTATGGGCAACAGGTTATATGGTTGCTGATGCTGTATTTGGTTCAAAACATATTATAGAAAAACATAGCCCTGCATTGAAAGAATTTTCACAAAATCACCCATTCTTATCATCTGTAGTTGGTTGGGGTGTAGCTATTGCAGGTACTTTGGCTGCTTATAAGGGCGGTGCTAAATTGGTTGGCAAGTTGCCAAAAGGAACTTTTGACAAAGTGTCTGTTGCAGTTGCTGAAAAATTGAATGCAAGCAAAGTTTTAAATAAAGTAAGTGAAAAAATTGCTAAAGTTCCATCTGGAATTAAAACCTTTGGTAAGAGTATGATTTCATTTGCACCTTGGATTATGATTTTTGCTGGTATGTCACATAATGTTGATCATGAATCAGTTAAGGCTAGAGATTTTCAAAAAAATTATCAAGATTTGAAATTGGCTCAAGCTGTGGTTCGTGAAAAATTAAATGCTGAAAATTCCGCAGAAATTGAATAAATAAAGTCTTAATAAAAGTATATGAAAAAGGGTTCAATGTTTAAATTGAATCCTTTTTTTGTTTATAATTTAAGTATGAGAGTTGTTGTTTTAGGGAAAGGTTTAATGCTTGCGAATATTGTTCTCGGTGTTCTAGATGCCGGAGCTGATGTTGTTGGTGTTTTTAGATATGAAGAAACATGTAATTCTCGATTGAAGATGCTTTTTGATGATTTTTTTAAGCCTGCGCCTGAAGTTACTCTGATAAACAAGCTAAAAATTCGACAAATCCGTTTAAAGTCAGCTAATGGACCATTGTTTAGAAAATTGATGGTTACTTTGAATGTCGATTTGATTATTATTGGAACGTGGAGAGAACGTTTAGAGAAAGAAACATTTAATCTTCCAACAATTGCATCTGTAAATGTTCACCCATCACTTTTGCCCAAATATCGAGGACCAAATCCATATTTGCAAAATATTTTGCATGGCGAAAAATATTCAGGTGTTACATTGCATTTGGTGACTGAAAAATTTGATAATGGACCAATTTTAAAACAAGAAAAAGTCGAAATTTTAGACTCTGATACCTCACAAGAATTGAGGGATAGAAGTGTTCGAACGGCAAGGAAATTGGTTACAGAATTGATTTCTGATTTAGATAATAAAGTTTTGACTCCTGTTGCGCAGAATGAAAAATTAGCAACTTACTACCCAAATATTTCGGGAGATGAAAGAATGTTGGATTTCAAATTCCAAACTTCTGATGAAATTTCAAGGACAATAAGGGCGCTCCACCCGTTTTTACCGTGTTATATTACTTATCTTAATAAATTTTTTATTGTTAATCCTTACAATTTCAAAATTTTGCAAGAAAGTTTTAGTGCAAACGCAGGTGATATTGTTGCAAAAAATCCTGAGAAATCATCAATTACTATTCTTTGCGCAGACGACAAAGCTATTCGTTTCACAGACTTAAAACTTTACAAAGCTGAACGAAAAACAAAAGAATTTATTAAAAGCGAAGTTGTTGTTATTTAGAATGAATCATGTGTTTGTCAAGCATAACCATTAAAATAGAAATATCTGCAGGTTTAACTCCGCCAATTCTTGATGCTTGTGCGAGTGTCTTAGGTTTTATTTTAGCCAGTTTTTCCTTTGTTTCAGATGAAATATGGTCAATGGTTGAATAGTCAATATTCTCCGGAATTTTGAATTTTTCAAGTTTCCCTGCTTGATCAACTTGTTCTTGTTGGCGTTTAATATATCCGTCATATTTTACAATAACATCAATTTGCTCATAAACATCTTTGGGAACATTTAAAATTCTTGTTGAGTCATCAAGTTCTTTTAACACTTTATATGTAATATTAGGACGTTTCAAAAGTTCTGAAGCTCTAATTCCTCGGTCAAGATGTTCTTCATATTTTGCTAATATTTGATTATTTTCAGCGGTGGCCGGAATTTTTAAACCCTCAAGACGAGTTTTTTCATCTCTAATCAATTCTTGTTTTTTGTTAAATCGTGCAAATTGTTCATCATCAATTAGCCCAATTTTGTGTCCGATAGGTGTCAACCTTTCATCTGCATTATCTTGTCTTAAAAGCAATCTGTATTCAGAACGAGATGTTAACATTCTATATGGGTCTTGAATATCTTTAGTAACTAAATCGTCAATTAATGTTCCTGTATAAGATGAACTTCTTGATAATTCAAGCATTTCGGATCCATTCAAGTAGTTAAATGCATTGATACCTGCAATTAAACCTTGCGCTGCAGCTTCCTCATAGCCACTTGTTCCATTGATTTGTCCGCCAAAGAACAGTCCTTTAATTTTTTTAGACATTAAAGAATGTGTTGTTTGTACCGCAGGAACGTAGTCATATTCTACTGCATAAGCAGGTTTAATTATGTGTGCATTTTCAAGCCCCGGGAGGCTTCTAATCATTTTGACTTGAACATCAGCCGGTAAACTTGTTGAAAATCCTTGTATATAAATTTCGTAAGTCCCTAACCCCTCCGGTTCAATAAAAATATGGTGTGATGGATTTGAAGCAAATCTTACAATTTTATCTTCAATTGATGGGCAATATCTTGGGCCTACACCATGGATAAGTCCTTGGTACATTGGTGATTTATCAAGATTTGCTCTGATAATTTCATGTGTTTCTTCTGTTGTTCTTGTTAAATAACAAGGATAAGTTTTTCTTATCGGTCGATTTGGCTTGAATGAGAAGAAACTCAATTCTTCATCTCCCGGCTGGATTGTCATTTTTGAATAATCCAATGTTCTTTTATCAACTCTTGCAGGTGTTCCGGTTTTTAATTTTTTAGTTTGAATACCTAATTTATGCAATGAGTCAGATAATCCGATAGCAGCTTTTTCGCCAAGTCTACCTGCACTATAAGAACGTAAACCTACGAAAATTCTCCCCTCTAGAGATGTTCCTGTTGTTAATACAACTGCCTTAGTGGAATACTCAATCCCGAATTCGTCAACCGCACCTACAATTCTATCGTTTTCAGCTTTTAACTCTGTAATGCAGCATTGTTTCAAGTAAATGTTTTCATTACTTTCGATTAAATTACGCATGTATCTTGTATATTCAGCCTTGTCAGATTGAGCTCTCAATGCTCTAACTGCAGGTCCTTTAGATGAATTCAAAACTTTCATCTGAATATAAGTGGCATCGGTAACTTCACCCATAACACCACCCAGTGCATCAATCTCTCGAACTAACGTCGATTTTGCAGGTCCTCCTACAGCAGGGTTACAAGGTTGCAATGCAATGTGTTCTACATTAAGAGTGCATAATAGAACTTTCATTCCTAATTTTGCACAAGCCAAAGCCGCTTCACAACCAGCGTGACCGGCACCTACAACGATTATATCGAATTTGTTTTTTAAGTAATCCATAACTCTATTATAGAGCAAACAAATCCTCGTGGCTTTAAATTTTAGTCTTACTTGTTACGTTTTTAATAATTTTTGCACAACAAATCTACCGTTTAAATCATTAAACGTACTTTTTACACTAAAATCAAACCATACACACTTAAAAGACAAAACAGAAAATCGAAATGATTTTTAAAATTTAGCTTTCAGTAGTTAATTCTTCCCAGATGCTTGGTACAACGATTAATGCAGTGTACACGATAAAACCGAATAGAATTAAATTAATTGCCATGATAGCCTCCTTTGGTTTCATGTATATTAATCCCATTTTTTGCTATAAAATAACAATTAATAGTACATATATAGGAAAGGTTTACAAAACTTAATACAAATTATTGATATGAAAAAAATTACTCAAAAAGACGTAAAAACACTGTTTTCAGGACTTTGTTGTTCTAGGTGCAAGAATGAATTTTCTAAAAATTCTATTGAAGTTTTAGAAAGGGATTGCGATATTTTGCTTTGTCGTTTATCATGCGAAAAATGTGGTAAAGATTTTGGGGAGGTTATTTTTAACTTTAATAGAAAATCAGAATCACATACTCCACTTGAAATAATTGAAGGACCTCCTCCGATTTCTTATGATGACGTGATTGATGCTCATAGATTTATTCGCAAAAAGTTGAAATAAAAAAACACCTTGATTAAATTCAAGGTGTTTTTCATATTTGTTTTAACAGTTAAACTTTTGGAGTTACAGTACTTTTGATGTGTAATTCTCTCAATTGTTTCAATGAAGCAATTCCAGGGGCATCACTCATCAAGTCTTTAGCACCCGCATTCTTAGGGAATGCAATAACGTCACGGATTGAATCAGTTCTTGCAAGTAACGCAACTAATCTATCCAAACCGATAGCCAAACCTGCATGAGGCGGAGTACCGTATTGTAAAGCATTAACCATAAATCCGAATTTTTCTTGTGCTTCTTCTTCTGTTAATCCTAAAGCTTTAAAGATTTTCTTTTGAACTTCAGAAGAGTGAATTCTCACAGAACCTCCACCCAATTCTGTTCCATTATAAACGATATCGTAAGCGATAGATTTAACGTTACCTAAATCACCGGAATCCAGTTTGTCTAAATCTTCAAGGTTTGGAGATGTGAATGGGTGGTGCATTGCCATATATCTGCCTTCTTCATCACTCCATTCAAACATTGGAAAGTCAACAATCCACAACAAGTTATGTTTAGCTTCGTCAATTAAGTTCAATGATTTACCAAAATGAAGTCTTAATCTACCCATAACGTCATAAACTAATTTTGGTTTATCAGCTACGAAGAAGATAATATCTCCAGCTTTAGCTCCGGCTCTTTCTTGAATTTGTTTAGCTTGTTCTTCTGTAACGAATTTCAATACAGGAGATTTTGCTGATCCGTCTTCATTATAAATGATATTTGCTAAAGCTTTAGCACCAAATGAAACAGCTAATTTCGTAATATCATCAATTTCTTTTCTAGAGTATTTAGCTCCACCAGGAATTCTGATACCACGAACGATACCGCCGTTTTCTAATGTATCTCTGACAATTTTGAATTCTGATTGCATAATGATGTCACCAATGTCAAACAATTCAAGACCAAATCTGGTGTCTGGTTTGTCAGAACCAAATCTGTCCATAGCTTCTTGCCAAGGCATTTGAATGAACGGAGGTTTAACTTCAACACCTGCAGCTTTGAAAGCATCAACTATCAATCCTTCAACAACTCTGATAACGTCTTGTTGTTCAACAAATGACATTTCTAAGTCAACTTGAGTGAATTCCGGTTGTCTGTCTGCTCTCAAATCTTCATCTCTGAAACATTTTGCGATTTGATAATATCTTTCAATACCACCAACCATCAACAATTGTTTGAAGATTTGCGGAGATTGAGGAAGTGCGTAGAATTTTCCTTCTTGAACACGTGACGGAACTAAATAATCTCTAGCACCTTCCGGTGTTGTTTTAATTAAGATAGGTGTTTCAACTTCCAAGAAATCTAATTTGTTCAAATATGCTCTGATTGCTTGAACAATATTATGACGCATAACAAGTTTTGATAACATTTGTTCACGTCTTAAATCTAAATATCTGTATTTTAATCTGATATCTTCAGAAACATTTTCATCATCTAAAACAAAAGGTAAAACCTTTGAAGTAGAAAGAACTTCAATAGTTTCCGGATACATTTCAACTTGACCTGTAGGATATTTTTCATTGTAAGTTTCAGGAGGTCTTTTGGAAACTTTACCGGTAACTTTTATAACATATTCAGATCTGACATGCTCTAAAACTTTATGAATATCAGGGTTGATTTGTGGATTAGCAACAATTTGGAAAAAGCCGCTTCTATCTCTCAATTCTACAAATAGAATTCCGCCTAAATCTCTGATACAAGAAACCCAACCTGACAAAGTAACTTGTTCTTCGATGTTTGTCAAATTAAGTTTTCCACATTCGTGGTCTTTAAACTTTGTTTTAATCATCTTCTCTTATTTCCTTTTTAGTCTATTTATATTGCAACTTTAATACTAGCAAAAACACAAAAAAAAGACTACCTTATGTAACATTTGTAATCTTTTTTGTTAAATCCATTAAAAGTCATCATCTACGATTTGGCAAGAATGAACAATATTTAGGTTGATATTATAACATTTAACGTGTTCCGGTTGATATTCAATATTTTTCTTGTTCATAATTACGCAATCATGAATTGAAATGAACATATTTCCACAATTTAATGCATAAAATAATAAATTTTCAGTTGTTGGATTTTCAACTACTGATGGGATTGGTAAATATAATTTTCCTTTAATTAAATGTTCTTCTGTCGTAATTAGAAGAGTAACAAAATTTTGTCTATCTTCCATTAGGTTTCTAAATTTTGAATCTTTTTTAGCTCCAGCCATTATTTTTAAGTCCTCTCTTTTAACTTTCAAATTATACCATAAAAATAACTATTGGACAATATAATTGCTTTTTAGTACACTCATTTTATGATTACGTTTGATAGTTTAACCCTAAAAGCTTTTATAAAAGAACAACAAGAATATTTGACCGGAGCAAGAATTAGCAAAATTCAACAACCGACAAGACGTGAATTCCTGTTTACTTTGCGAAATAACAGTGAAACTCGACAGTTTTATGTAAACATTAATCCGCAAGTTTATCACTTGTGTTTCACATCTAAAGATAATATTCAAAAAAAAATTATTGAAATTCCTCAAAAACCACCGATGTTTTGTATGTTGTTGAGAAAATATTTGTTAAATTCAAGAATATCAAAAATCAATCAACCAAAATATGAGCGAATTTTAGAGTTTTATATTGAAACTTATAATGAATTGGGGGATAAAATTTATCTCTGTTTAGCCTTTGAACTTATGGGAAAATATTCAAATGTAATCTTGTACAATTACGATACAAATATGATTTTGGGTTGTGCGCATAATGTCGGAGCTGAAAAAAGTCGTGAACGTGAAATGTATGGAGGTCTACCTTATGTTTATCCGCCAAAACAAAATAAAGCTGATATATTGAATTATCATGGCGAAGTTGATTATGCAAATTTGCCACGTGATTTTTATTGGTTTTCAAAAGGTTTTGCATCTCAATGTATTGGAAAATCTTTAGATTCTATAAAATGTTTTGTAGGCTTAAGAAATCTTACACCTGCAATTTCAAAGGATTATAGAGAATACAGTTTATATTCAGATTTAATTAAAGAACCGGTTAAATCTAAATCAGTGAATGACATGATTGACGATTATTATTCTTATTATATATATCAAGACAAATTTAAGACTTTGAAATGTCGTTATGAAAGTCTTGTTAATCAAAAGTTAAAAAAAGTTGTCAAATCTTTGAAACAGATGGAATATCAAGTTTTGCAAAATGAAAAAGCTGATACTTACAGATTGTATGGCGATTTGATTATGGCGAATTTGTACAATTTGAAAGATTATTCAAAAGATATTTCTGTTTATGATTACGAAAACGATAAACAGGTTTCTATAAAACTTGATGAAACAAAAACTTTAAAAGATAACGCAAATAAATTCTACAAATTGTATAACAAAGCAAAAACTTCAAATTCAAAATTAGCTGAACTTATGGAAGATTTAGTTCAGAAAAAAATATTCTTTGAAAATCTTTTGTATTCAATTAGGATTGCAAAGACGTTGATTGATTTATTTGAGTTAACCGATGAAATTGAAGAAGATAAAAAATCAATCAAGGCATCAAAACACCATTCAGAACCTTTGAAAATTGATTTGGGTAATGAAACTTGGATTTATATCGGACGTAATAATAAGCAAAATGATATGATTGTTTCAAAAATTTCATCGGAAGATGATTTGTGGTTTCATACAAAGGATTGCCCCGGATCGCATATTTTGTTAAAGACGCAAAAAGTTACAGATGAACTAATTTATAAATGTGCAAAATATGCAAAGGAATATTCAAATGCTTCAACTTCAACTAAAGCCGGTATAATTTATACTAAACGTAAATATTTACGTAAACCTCCGGCTGCTGCATTGGGTTATGTTACATATAAAAATGAAAAAGAAATCGTGGTTGAGTAGTTGTATTTTGATATATTGAAAAGCTATAAAAAAAATGTTATACTGAAAAAAATACATGTCATTACGAGGAACAATAATGAACGAGTAATGAATGGATTAGAACAGAGTGACG
>DABJ01000014.1:0-12905 GCA_002102825.1 Candidatus Gastranaerophilales bacterium HUM_12
GCCTCTTTTGTTTATTAAATTACTCAGCTTTATTATCGTCCAACAAGCTTGTTTGTTGAACATCTTCTGTCGGTGTTTCAGTTTGCGCTGTTGTTTTGATTGTTACATCATTTTCGTTTGGGTTAATGATTTTGTTAACAGAACAAACTGTATCATTGTCTGACAAGTTTTGAGCTTTAACACCTGTTGCAGGACGACCTTGTTGAGAAATTGAACCTGCATTCAATCTAGTAACAACACCATTTGCAGTAACTAGCATAATATCATCAGAATCTCTTACGATTGTCAACGCAACAAGTCTTGATGCTGATGATTTGAATTTAGTTGCAATCAAACCAATTCCGCCTCTGTTTTGAGTTCTGAACTCTGATAATTTAGTACGTTTTCCAAAGCCGTCAGAAGTTACAACAAGTAAATCTGCATCATAATCTTGTGGAACAATATCACAACCAACGATTTCATCGCCGGTTCTCAACTTCATTGAGATAACACCTCTTGCGCTCCTGCCCAAAGGTCTTAAATCTTGAATTGGGAATCTGATTGCCATACCACAAGATGTACCGATAATGATTTCATCTTTTGATGTTGCAAGTTTTACCCAACACAAACTATCACCCTCATCAAGACCGATTGCAATAATACCGTTACGTCTGATATTAGAGAAGTTATCAAGTTCAATACGCTTGATATAACCTTTCTTAGTCAACATAATCAAGTTCGCATCTTGTGAGAAGTTACTTACAGGAACAACTGCAGTAATTTTTTCATCTTGATCAATAGGTAATACATTAATAATAGGTAAACCTTTAGCTTGACGACCACCTTCAGGGAAGTCATATACATTCAAGCTGTAAACTGTACCCTTAGAAGAGAAGAACAATACTTTGTCATGCATCATTGCAGTGAAGAAATGTTGAATATCGTCATCTTCTTTCGTTTTAATACCAGATTTACCACGAGTTGCACGGTTTTGACGTTCAAAAGTATCTAAAGGAATTCTCTTTAAATATCCTTGGTGAGTAATAAATACAGCCATTGGAGTATTTGGAGTTAAGTCTTCAATAGTTACTTCGCCTTGTTCCGGAAGAATTTGAGTTTTTCTATCGTCTCCATATTTTTCTTTATCTTCCAAAAGTTCAGCTTTAATGATATCCAAAATCTTTTGACGGCTTGCCAAAATTGATTCGTATTCAGCAATTTTCTTAATCAATTCGTCATATTCAGCTTTAACTTTGTCTTGTTCCAAACCTGTCAAACGTCTTAATTGCATTTCTAAGATTGCATTTGACTGGTCAACATCAAGACCAAATCTGCTCATCAAACCGTCACGAGCTTCATCAGTGGTTTTTGATTTTTTGATAAGTTCAATAACTTCATCAATTGAACCCAACGCAATAATCAAACCTGCTAAAATATGTGCTCTAACTTTTGCTTTTTTCAAGAAGAAAATAGTTCTTCTTGTTACTATTTCAATTCTGTGTTCAACAAATTCGTTCAACACTTCGTACAAGTTCATCAAGCGAGGTTGTTTACCGCAAAGAGCAACCATGTTAACCCCGAAAGTTGTAGCAAGTTGAGTGTATTTGAACAAATTGTTTTTAACTACATCAGGCTTCGCATCACGTTTCAATTCGATAACGATTCTCATTCCCTCACGGTCAGATTCATCACGAATATCTGAAATACCGGTGATTCTTTGGTCTTTAACCAAGTCTGCAATTTTTTCAATCAATTGAGCTTTGTTAACTTGATAAGGAATTTCAGTTACAACGATTGCGGTTCTTGCTTGACGTCCGCCACCACCTGCAATCTCTTCAAAACCTGCAACAGCAGACATTTTGATAGAACCACGACCTGTTTCATAAGCCTGTTTAATATCGTTCAAACCGATAATTGTTGCCGCCGTCGGGAAGTCAGGTCCTTTAATATATTCCATAAGTTCAGGAATAGTGATTTTTGGATTATCAATCAATGCAATTGTTCCGTCAACAACTTCACACAAATTGTGAGGCGGAATATTTGTTGCCATACCAACTGCGATACCGGAAACACCATTCAATAATAACATTGGAAGTCTTACAGGAAGAACTGACGGTTCTTGCAATGAACCATCAAAGTTTGGTTCAAATTCAACAGTTTCACAATCAATATCAGCTAACATTGATTGTGTAATTTTGTGCATACGAGCTTCTGTATAACGCATTGCAGCGGCTCCGTCACCATCAACAGAACCAAAGTTACCGTGACCATCAACCATCAAATACCTTGTAGAGAAGTCTTGTGCCATACGAACTAATGCTTCGTAAACTGAACTATCACCGTGTGGGTGATATTTACCTAAAACTTCACCAACGATACGTGCACATTTCTTAAATGGTTTGTCTGGATACATTCCTAATTCGTTCATCGCGTAAAGAATACGTCTGTGTACAGGTTTCAAACCATCACGAACATCAGGAAGTGCACGTCCGACGATTACACTCATTGCATAATCAATATAAGAACGTTTCATTTCTTCTCTAATATTGACAGAAACGATTTTTCCGTCATCAAAAATATTTTGCTGAGTCAATACTCTTCCCTCCAAGTCTACTTCTTTATTAAAATTATACCACAAAGAAATCAACTCGGGCTAAATCGTTACATTTTGCTAAGAATGTCTGTACGGCATTAGGACAATATGGAAATAATGGAATAAGTTCTTTACGGTTTTATTATCCTTTTCATAATTTGTGTTATCGTCATACTGATGGAAGGTAAATGACCGAAGTATCTTATAACTTTTGATTTCTATCTAATCTTTCTTGTCATGATGATTCTTCCATCTGTGTTATAGCAATTTTTACCTAGCCAATGTGCAATTAAGTTCCCTTGTTTATCAAAAATGTAACTTTCTCTATCTGAAATTCGTAAGCTCATATTTACTAGTATTCCGTCGGGGGTATATTTATATGTTTTATAAGGATAAATTAAACTTGTTTTAGTTTCAACGTGCATCAAGTTACCTGAATGTGTATAATACCAAACATTTGTCGGGTCGTTTTTATAAATTATTCCATAAGTTCCATCAGAAAATGATGCAAGTGTTCTGTCTTTTAAATTGACATTCCCTTTTAACATATTAGTAAAATTTTCATGTCTACTTGTATCAAGCAAATTGGAGTTCACAAGATTTTGATTGACGGTTTTGGGTGTAGTATGGAGCATTTCTTGTTGTGCAACTTTTGATGTGTATTCAATACCGCCCGTGATTATTTGAGAATTTACAGGAAGAGTCGAAATGCAAAATACAAATATTAAAATCCATTTTTTCATACTTATTATTTAATGAAGAATTTTAGAAATGCTACTTTAAATTTAAATAATAATTTGCTATAATGTGTTCATCTAAGGTAGTTGGAATAAAGAGGAAAAATTTATGAAAAAATTTTTAGCATCACTATTAGTTTTAGGCATTGCCGCTCCTGTATTTGCAATAAACGAATATCCAAAAATGAGTAGGAAATGTAGAAAACACCCTGAAAAATGTCAAGTTCAAATGGTTACACCTATTCAAGAACAACAAATGACTCTTGGAGCGGCTCAAAGAAATATTAAAGTCGGAACTTCTCAGGCTGATGTTGCTACTGCTTTAGGTTCTCCAAATATTGTAACTCAAGATGCTGATGGATTTGAAACTTGGATTTATGACAAAGTTTCTTCAATCACCGCATACAATAGTTCCGGTTTTGGAGTTGGTGTTGGTGGACTTGGCGGAGGTTATGGCTCCGGTGGTTTTGGCGGTGGTTTAGCCAACGTTGGTTACAACAAAAATGGTGGAACTGTTCAATCTGTTCAAAAAACTCTTACTGTTGTTATAAAATTTGATGATAATCATAATGTTAAGTCATTCTCTTATCACATGAGTACATTCTAGGAGATTGAATAATGATGAAAAAGATATTGTTAGCCCTATTTGTATTGTGTCTTGCGCTTCCTGTCAATGCGAAGAAAACCCGTTCGCAAGATATAATAACTCCGATGACCCAACTTGAAAAACGTCAATTCCAAACAAGAACTTATGATTCGACAGACAAAGCTCTTGTTATGAAAGCTATGTTAAATGTTTTGCAAGACGAGGGTTTTATTGTTTATAATGCAAATCCGCTTTTAGGATTTATTTATGGCGTTAAAGATTTTGACACCTCAGATTCAAATATTGATATTTCAAAAGAATTCGGACTTTCAAAATCAAGATTAAATTGGAATGGAGTTAAAGTCGCAACTATTGAAACAACGGCGAATGTTACTGAATACGGAAAGAGTATGCGTGTTAGAATTAATTTTAAGCGTAAACTTTTGAATATTTATGGTAATGCACAATTTATTGATGATATTAATGATGAAAATTATTATCAAGACTTTTTCACAAAAGTAGATAAGGCTATATTTTTACAAAAGCAAAAGATATGATGAAGAAAATTTTTACAATATTTTTAGCAATAATGTGTTTGTCTTTCTCTTGTTCTTGTGTTGAAGCAAAGGAAATCAAAAAATCTCAACTTGAAATGAGAGAAATTCAGACACGATTTTTCGACACCTCTGATACTACAAAGGTTATGAAAGCAGCCGTAAATACCTTACAGGATAGTGGTTTTATTATTCAAGAAATTGAACCGGATTTGGGGTACATAAGAGCACAAAAAACTTTCAAGCACTCTTTTGTCAGAAAAGGTCGTGTTTTTGGTTGTTCAATGTGGCTTGGACTTGCGGCTGCATATACGGTATTTTCTTATGGATCAGGGGCTTACAGTATTTATGCTCCAACAATGCAGTTGACGAATGAATTGCGTGACAAAACAGTTGTTGTTGATTCAAATGTTAATGTCGAAAAGTTTGGTAAAAATAAAACTAAAGTTCGTTTTGTTTTGGTTGAAAAGTTTTTGTTAAATGCTGATGGTTATTCTTATGTGAAATCTGCTCCAATTAGAGTTGTAAGAATTTATTCACCTGACGTTTATCGTGAATTTTTTGCACAAATGGATAAAAGTATTTTTTATGAGGGAATATAGAGATGCAATATCTTGCAATTAAACAAGAAGAACAAAACGGAAAAATTGTATATGTAATAAATGCAATTCCTTTAAAAAATAAAAACAAATCTGTTGTTCAAAAAATTCCTCACCCGCTAGGTTCTGATTTTTTGGTCTTTGAAGATTTGGAAGAAGCTAAAAAAGCCGTATCAAGAGCAGGTTTTTCATACATTTTGCCTGATGGAAAGAAAGAAATTCAAAATATTCCAATTCAAGCTAAAAATAAAAAAGATGCATATTCAGATATGATTTTTGATGCGATAAAAGATAAGGTTTCTTCGACAAATTCAAATGTTTGTGCCTCTGCAATCCTTGCGATATCAGAATTTCCAATGGAAGAGACTTTTGAAATCTTGTTCGACAAAATTGGAGAAGAAAACGATTCTATCCGAAAAAATGCAATTTGTGGAATTTGCAGATACGGGAAACTTTTGCAAGACAGGATTATTGATGCGTTAAGTTCAACAAATTGGGTTTGTCGAAATTCTGCAATCACATGTATTGCAAACCTTGTTGATGATAACAATATTGATATTGTCAAGTTTATAAAACCGCTAGTGAAAACAAGTAACGATGTAAATCCTATTGTGCAATCAAATGCGTTGACTACTCTTGCTTTAGTTTATCAAGCTTATCAAAAGAAAGATTTGAAGTCCTAAATTTAAACAGAACCTTTTCTCATTAGTTCGGATAATCGAAGTTCTTTTGGTGCTTTAGTTGATTTTTTAGAAACTTTTTCAACAGGGGTTGCAATATCTCTAAAATCAGATAGTCCAACTCTTGTTGAATTGTTTTCTTTTAGCATAAAAATTTCTTGTAAAAGTGATATAATATTACCCATAATGTATCTCCTATACACCATTATAGCCTAATAAATAGCTGTTATATCATACATTTAAACGATTTTAGGCTAAAAAATCATTGTACTTTATGTTATATTAATTGTACCAAGACACTGAGGATTAAGATTTGAATAATTGTTATTATGAAACTTTAGATGAAAATTTTGAGCAAGCTTTGAATTTGTGTGAAACAAGTCATACCCATTCTGAGTTGTTAGAATTCCTAAAATCCGGTAATATTGTACAAAAACAAATTGCGGCATTGAAATTAGAAACAATTAATTCAATTGAAGATGCTCAAATATTAGTTTCGGATTTGGTTGGGCAAGATGGAAAAATCAGAGAAGCTGTTTCTTTGAGATTGAACGAGTTTATGTCCAACCCGAAATTGTTGCCGTTTTTTGAAACAAAAGAAAATTATAACATATTTTTAGATGCAATTATAGATATTAATGCAAATATTTGTAGAAATGTGATTAGTGCTATTTCTAACCTTAAAAATAATCAAGATTTTTGTAACCTTTTTTGTTCAGGACTTGTAAAATTGGCAAATTCTCTTTTAAAAAAGATTGAAGAGTTTGATTTTCAAGACGGCAAATACAAAGTTAATAAAGAAGTTTTCAAGTTGTATTGGTGTTTAGAAACTATTTATGAATTTGGGGATAAAATTCCATTTAATGATTTAAAACAAATAATTCTACGTTCAAAAGATATTCAAGAATACACGATTAGAGAAAAAGCTGCAAAAATTTTGACCAGAGATTTTGCTGATAACGAATTATTACAAGCAAAAGAAGAATTAAAAAACGATAGAAACTATTATGTTCGAAGATTCTAATCTCTGAATAACAATTTTGCGGTGAAAATTAAAACTGTTGCGCCAATACAGACTTCAAACGGTAGTGTCGTTAAATATTGAGTTTTCAAAATCATCGGAATTAGAAGAATTGCACCGGCTGGTGGAAAGAGTGTTTTAACTTTGTCAAAAGTTACAAATAAAATACAGCAAGCCAAAGCTGCACAAATTGTGAGTGGTAAATGCAGGTACAAATTCAAAACTTCTCTAAGCATACACCCTGTTGCGGAAGCTAGTGTCATAAGACCAATAATGTGGAACGGTTTATTCCTCATAGGACTTTTGGGGTTTGCAAATTCTGCAAAGGTCACAATTAAAGGTGGTGCAAGAAAATAAATTTGATGATTTTCAAATGGAATTAGAGCCAAAATTGCAAAAACAATGAGAAGTTTTGACCATTTTATAATTTGGTATTTATAATCAAATTTGCAAGGAATATATTCATTTTTCGGTTTTAAATGGTTCTTTTCCATAAGCCATTGAGCAGTGATAATCATCAGAGCCATAATGGTTACAGATATTGGGTAAACCCAACTCTTCGTCCCTAAATATACGGGCAAAATGCAGGCAGAAATTATCGGGATTAGGGTTGTTTTTGTTATCGTCAAGATAAATCCGGTGAATGCAAAACACAGGCATGTTTGAAAGATTAGAGGAATTGGTAAATATCTGGTTACAAGCATTCCAAAAAGTGAGGCGATTGAAACTAAGAAAAACATTTTTCTTTTGTTGCATACCCACGGTTGTTGTTCAGAAATCCAAGCACCAATAGTCAAAGCGCAAATTTCCGGAAAAATAATTTCTCTTTCTCCGCTCAATTCCGCAATCAAAATCATTACAAATGCCATAAGTCCGGCAAAAATATAACGTTCTATCCGAATTCTTTTTAGTATTTCGACATTCATTCCTTAACTATTATACAATAAGATAAACCCTGTGGTATAATAATTTTTGAGATAAAGGAGAGAACTATTATGGAAAAACTTAACAAGTACATTGAACACACGTTGTTAAAACAAGATGCAACAAAAGCTGATTTGGTGAAACTTTTTGATGAAGCAAAGGAAAATGACTTTTTAGGTGTTTGCATAAATCCTTGTTATGTAAAAATGGCAAAAGAATATTTGAAAGATACAGATGTAAAAGTTGTTACGGTTATTGGTTTCCCACTGGGAGCAAATACAACAGAAACCAAAATTTTCGAAACAATCCAAGCAATTAAAGATGGCGCCGATGAAATTGATATGGTTATAAATGATACCAAAGTTAAAGACCACGACACAGATTTTATTGTCGAAGAAATCAAATTGATAAAAGCTGCATGTGGTGGTCATAACTTGAAAGTTATTTTAGAAACAGATTTATTAAATCAAGATGAAATCAAATATGCTTGCGAATGTGCAATCAAAGGTGGAGCAGATTTTGTAAAAACCTCAACCGGATTTGTAAAAGGTGGAGTTGGTGCAAAAGTTGAAGATGTAGAACTTATGTATAACACTGTAAAAGATGCCGGCTTGCAAGTTAAAGCATCTGGCGGAATTCGTGATAAAGAAAAAGCTCTTCAAATGATTAAGGCAGGTGCGGTACGCTTGGGTACAAGTTCTGGTGTGAAAATTATTGCTTAAAAAAGCTTTTTATTAGATTAGTTCGACCTATTTTTAATTTAAAAATGGGTCGATATTTTTATTTACTCTCATTTCTTGACAAATCCAAAAAATCAATTAAAAGATTGATGTATTAATACTAAATCTATCTTATTGTAGATGTGGGAATATGTGCCAATATTCCAAGGGATAAATTAAGGGATAGTTGTAATATGGATAATAAGCTCCAAAATTCAATATCAACAAAAGAGTTGTATAGGGAATACAACTGGTACCAACATACGTTTCCGGAACTTGTGCAGAATTCTTGTGATGCATTCTTTGATAAAAATTTTAAACTTAGTTTTATCGGCTTGAGTAAAAATATAAATTGTCTGTTGAATAATGAATCCTGTTTCGTTACTAAGGTAAAAATTGATGAAGAGTATGAAATGTTTTTCAGATTGACGGATTCAGCAATAGACGTTATTTTGAATAAAGTTTTGGGAAAATCAAAACACAGATTTAATATAAATAAAATATCCGATTTGGAAGCAAAAGTTATTACTTCGTTTAACGGATTTATGTTTAGTGCTTTGAAAGAACAACTAAATAATCCTAACCCTACAGAATTAAAAAGAACAAATTTTGACGTAGTACATTTAACCTTTTTATTGGAAGATACTGATGAATATATTGATAAAACGGGAAAAATTATCATAACTCTTCCACTTGCTCTTTTATCTCCGGAAGAAATTTCTTCAACCGGTGACAAATTCTCAGAAGATGAATTCCCGAATTCTGAAACAATGGCTAAAGTTTTGGTGGGAAAAACTCGATTTTCATTATTTGATTTGAAAAATCTTGAAACAGACGATGTTGTTGTATTTGAAGATAGCGACATTGAAAACTTAACACTGTCTATTCAAGGGGAAGAAATGGCAGTGAATATCAATCCAAACATGGATTTACTGATACCTGAAACTGATGACGGAGGAGACAATATGGGTGAAACTCATAAAAATATATGGGATAGCATTGAAGTTGATATGTATGCAGAATTTGATGCTGTCAAAGTTACTCTTGGAGAGTTAAAAAATATTGAAAGCGGTTTAGTTGTAGATTTGACATCTTTGTATGACAACAAAGTTACCTTGAAAGTTGAGGGTAAACCAATTGCTAAAGGTTCTTTGGTTATAGTAAACGATAGATACGGTGTTAAAGTTGATGAAGTTATTGCTCAAGGCGGAAAATCTTCAACCGCTGTTGCAACCGGCGATGAAAATTCAGAAGAAGAATATTCAAATGATGAAGAATCAACAGACGAAACAAATTATACAAGTGAAGATGAAAACGAAGTGCCGGCTGAGGGAGAAGAAAACGGCGAAAACGGAGAAGAAGATTTCGATTACAGCGATTTTGAACTTGAAGACGAAAATATTTAATAAACTAAACTTTATTAGATAAGGGGAGATTAAAAACAAATTATGGGTAGTTATATTGCAAATTTCACAGTTTACACAATGGCGATGCTTGGATTGATTTTCTTTGCATTATTTGTGTATAAAAAATTTATGGCGGGAGGTCTTGGCGGAAGTTCTTCAAAATTTTTGTCTATTGAAGAAACAATGAACATTAATCCGAGAAAATCACTTCTTGTTGTTAGAGCAGGGAATGAAAAATTTCTTGTCGCTTCTGACGTTGATAGAACTACACTTATTTCAAAACTTGGTGATGTGAATTTAACACCAAAAGTCGACTCTTTTGAAAGATTTGAAAATATTGTGCAAGATAAAACTCTAATCAAATCTCAACCCAAAACAAACAGAATCGTTGATTCTGAGGTTGTTTTAAAAGAGGAAGAAGTTAAACCGATGATTCATCTTGAGCCAATTAAAGAAAAAAATCCGAGTTCAAGAAATTTGAAACGTGGTATGGATAGAAGGACTCCACAAACTTCAAGCAAAAACGTAGTATTAAATTTTGACAAACCCACTAATCACGGTTTGACAACAATGAAAGAAATGGCAAAAAAAATTAACGAATTATAAGGACTAATTATGGACCAATTACAAAATATGAATCCCGTAATACAAATGCTGATAGTGATGACAATGTTCTCACTATTACCTTTTATATTTTGTTGTATGACAAGCTTTTTGAGGTTTGTTGTTGTATTTTCAATGCTAAAAACTGCAATGGGTACTCAACAAGTTCCTCCGTCAATTGTTATCATCGGGTTATCAATAATTTTGACATTTTATACAATGGGTGGAACATTCCAAAAAATGTACGATATGGGTTCTGTTCCCTATCAGAAAAATCACGATATGGTAATGGCGATAAATGAAGGCTCTAAACCCCTAAAAGAGTTTATGCTTAAACAAACAAGAGAAAGCGATTTAACGTTCTTTGTGGAACTTTCTCACAAAACAAGACCTAAATCGCCTGATGATATCTCAATTTGGGAAGTTGCTCCGGCATATATTATTAGTGAACTAAAAACTTCATTCGAAATCAGCTTTATTATATTTGTACCATTCATTATTTTAGACTTGGTTGTTGCAAATATTTTGTTAGCATTAGGTATGTTTATGTTGTCGCCAACGATTATTTCAATGCCGTTCAAGTTGTTGATATTCATTGCTGTTGACGGTTGGGCTTTGATTGTTCAAGGGCTGGTTTCAAGTTACAATTAAGGATTAAGAGAAAATGGAAATTCTATTAGAATATTTAGCAAAAGGTTTTATGATAATGCTTGCAATCTCTATGCCATGCGTATTGGTTGCGGCAGGTATTGGTCTTGTTGTTGGTATTTTGCAAGCCGTAACACAGGTTCAAGAACAAACAATTGCAGCGGCTCCAAAAATTGTCGGAGTATTTTTGGTAATTGTAATTGGTGGTGTCGGTTTTATCAGATTACTGACAAATCTTTTCCAAGAAGGAATGGTTTTGGCTTTCAATACTGTTCCTCACAGTGAAAATTTTGTACTAGATGAAAATTATCACAAATATACAACACCTTTTGAGGGCGAAATGAAAGATAGATTTAAAAATATTGATAATATCAATGAAATTATGAAAAATCCCGGAAAAGTTCCGTATATTGATAAGTACCAAAAAGAAAAATATATTCCGGCTTCAAAAACCCCAATGCCCAAACCGGATTATGTTGAAACTAAGAGAATGTTAGGATTTTAGATAAATGGAACAACTTCTTGCAGCAATAGTTAAAATGTTTCCAACTATAAACACCTACCTTATGGCAGGTGCGTTGGTTTTTGCAAGAATGTTGGGATTTTTTAGATTTTGTCCTATTTTTAACCGTAAAGATATCCCGTCATTGGTAAAGCTCCCAATGGCATTAATTGTGACAATATTTATTGTTCCTTTTTTACATCCGGAAAAGTGTTTAACTGAATGTGATTCATTTGCATTGTCATTGTTGTTGAATATCGTTGTAGGTGCAATGATTGGATATATGGCACAACTTATTACTATCGCAATTGATTGTGGCGCTGAAATGATAAATATGCAAATGGGTTTGTCTTCTGCAACAACACTTGATCCAACGACCTCCGGTCAAGTTTCAATTCTTACTAAAATGATTTCACTTATGGGTATTTTAATATTCATAAATTTGGGCGGGGTTTATTGGTTGTTTAAGGCATTAGTTAGAAGTTTTGAAATCTTCCCGATGTATGCAGCACATATTCCACTTGTTAAAATTGCGAATATGGATTTGCTAATCAAAATGTCATCAAATACTTTGTATATGGGCTTGCAGGTTGCATCACCTGTTTTGTTGGCAACACTTGCTCAGGATATTATCTTGGGTGTAATTTCAAGAACTGCGCCACAGGTAAACGTATTCCAATTAAGCTTCTTGTTCAAACCTGTACTAGGAGCAGCAATTATGGTTTGGATTTTACCAATGTTGATGAATGTGATAGAAGAATACTTTTTGAGTTTTGCCAATATAATTTAATTTGACATAACTAATCTGAAGTAATATCATAAAGCTAATAGAACTTAATAGGTAGAAAGAAATGGACGAAAACAATAACTCAAACCAAACTAAAAAATGTCAATTTTGCGGAGCAGAAATTGATGCAGAGGCTCAAAAATGTAAATTTTGTGGCGAATGGGTCGATAAGAAGAATGAAGATGATTTGCCACAGGAATTGAAACATTTTAATTGGGGCGCATTTTTACTAAATTGGATTTGGGGGATAATGCATAAAAAATATATTACATTGTTGTATTTCCCAGCTTGCCTTGTTCCTGTTGTAGGGCCGTTGGCAATTTCGATTTGGTTTGGAGTTATGGGAAATAGATGGGCTTGGAATTCTCAAAAATGGGAAAGTCCTGAGCAATTTAATGAAGTGCAAGAACGTTGGGTTCGATTGTGGATAGTTTTGGCGATTTTTGCATTGATAATTGCAGTGAAAATGTTTGTGGTGCTTTCAGTTGTCGGAAGTGCAGAAGTATAATTGAATTTTAAGTTAAAGGTTAAGCCGATATAGCTCAGATGGTAGAGCAACTGATTCGT
>DABJ01000014.1:12985-13329 GCA_002102825.1 Candidatus Gastranaerophilales bacterium HUM_12
AAAAAGGAGGCAATAAGCCCACTTTTTAATATAGTATCTTTTTAAGTAAAAATAATTAAAAGCAAATATTCTCAAAACTAATCTACGGATGTTTTGCTAGTATTACGTAAAAATTCATAGAAGTCTGGACTGACTGTTAATCCGCATTGCAAACAGACATAATCTCCTGTTGTGGTTGCAAGAGTACATTCTTTTCTCAAAAGCTTAATCTTTTTTCTTAATTTGTTTAGGTTGCTTATGCGGAAGAAAATTACTGTCAGTTACAACTTTTTACCAGTTTCTAATTCCATCTTTTCTGCGTAGCGGTCATATTGGGTTGTTTTACCTGTGGAATCTGTTTTGAA
>DABJ01000029.1:0-48488 GCA_002102825.1 Candidatus Gastranaerophilales bacterium HUM_12
GTTGGAATATCCAACGGCGCCTCTTTTTTATAACAATTTCTTACTCCAGAAAGAAAACAAAGGCAGACAAGTCTTCTGCTCTGCGTTGTAAAAGTTTAAACCTATCTCCGCTATATAAATTAGTATTCATTGAACCATATTGAAGCTCTAATATTCTTTGTTCAAATAATAAATCGGCTTTTTTATACTCAATCCATTTATTTTGAGAATCATTCAATAAAAAGATAATATCTTTAGGAAGTTTTTGGTCTAATAATTTTACGTTTTTATTAATTTCTTTTTCATAATATATACTTTTTTGATTTACACAATCAGACATTCCCGCTGTTGTATAATTCGCTTTTTGCATACATTCTTGAATTTCTTTATCTAAACTACTATGTTTTGAGATTAAAGAAATCTGTTGTTTAAGACTATCAATCTCTGCATTTTTCTTATTCAAAATATCGAAAAAGATTACTGCAACAACAAATAATATAACTATAAAACATAGGATTAAGAGATAAAAAAACTTTTTCATAATTTTATATTTTCATTGACAATATTTAAGAACCATTGGCTATGATGTATTATACCATTTTTTACTCATTTCTGTCAAATAAGTCACTTAGGTATTTTTCTAAAAAATATTTACGATAAAAACACTTTGTGCTAAAATCATTTAGCATAGTTTATAGAAGGAGAGAATATAATGGCAGATGCAAAAATTTTAGCAACAATTGAGAGAACTGATACTGAACAATTACAAATTTCTGTTAGCGAATATAAAGGCAGAAGTTATTTAAATATGAGAATATTCTACACAACAGATGATGGTGCAACTTGGTTGCCAACTAAAAAAGGTGTAACTTTCACTCCTGATCAATTGGATATTTTGACAGAAGCAATTGAAGAAGCAAAACAAGAATTTATGTCTGCAGATGCAGAATAATTATTAATAAGAAAAAGAATAAAAAAGAGGATTATCAAAAATGGAAGAGGGTATTCAAAATAAATTGTTTGATGTACCGGCACGTAAATTAACTCTAAAAAAACGTGAACCGTCTGATAATCCTCCTTTTATTAGTCATAAATATGCAGTTTGCCTTGTGAATTTGAAAGCTCTGGGAGTTAAAACATTCAGCTACTTAATTCCAAACGAAATGCAAGATAAAATAAAAATTGGTCAAGCTTTACTCGTTCCTTTTGGCAGGCAAGGACTTATAAATGCTTTTTGTGTTGGTTTTTCAGACTATCTGCCTCCGGAAATCAGAGCAAAAAAAGTAAGTAAAATTTTAGATGAAACCCCATTGTTTTCTGTTGAATATTTGAAATTGTTAGAATGGGTTGCGAATTATTACTGCAGTGATTTGATTACTGTCTTAAATGCGGCTATTCCTTTAAAACTTATTGAAAAATCATTAAAAACAGAATTGTTGATTGAATTTGTAAAAACAGACGGTACAACAAAAAGACAGTTGGAAATACTTGAATTGTTGAAAACATGTGGAAGAACTTCATTGATTGACTTTGAAAAGAAAGCAAAAACTACACGGGCAACCATTAAAAAATTAGAGACTTTAGGCTGTGTCAAACTAATTGAAGAACAAGTTTATCGAAATCCTCTTGATATTTTGCATATTGATAAAAAGGAAGATTTGTTTGAACTTTCTGAAACTCAACAGAAAGTCTATGAGGGGATTTCAGAACAAATTAAAGCTCAAAAATCTCCACAAATTTTACTCCATGGAGTTACCGCAAGTGGTAAAACAGAAGTTTATTTCAAATTGATTGAAGATACAATTAAAGCAGGGAAAAATGTGTTGTTTTTAGCACCTGAAATTGCACTTGCATCTCAATTGACAAAGAGGTTAGCAAAAAAATTCGGAACTAAAGATGTTGCGATTTGGCACAGTAGTATTTCTGAGGGCGAAAGGTATGATGTTTGGCAAAAGCTTTACAAAAACGAGATAAAAATCCTTGCAGGTGCCAGATCTGCTGTTTTTGCCCCTTTAAAAGATATCGGACTTATTATTATTGATGAAGAACATGAAAGTGCTTATAAACAAACATCTCCTGCGCCAAGATATGATGCAAGACTTGTTGCAAGAAAACTTGCGGAATTTAATAATTGTCCATTACTTTTAGGTTCGGCAACTCCGGATATTTCAAGTTATTATAGGGCTGTAAATTCAAATCACTTATTTGAGATGTTGAAACGTTTTAACAATGCAAAAGTAGCCCCCGTAACTGTTATAAATATGCAAGAATACGGACGAGCTGCATACAAAAGCCAGATTTCAAAACCTCTGCAAACAGCAATTCAAGAAACACTGGATAATAATCAACAGGTAATCTTGTTAATCAATCGCCGAGGATATTCAACATACACCCAATGTCAGGGTTGCGGGCACGTTATAGAATGTCCGAACTGCGCAATTCCAATGATTTGGCACGCAAAAGATAAAATGCTCAAATGTCACTACTGCAATCATGTGGAATATTTCCCTGATGTTTGTCCAAATTGCGGATTTGAAGGACTTAAAAATTCAGGAACAGGAACACAAAAAATTGAACAATATATAAAAGAACTTTATCCGAGCTACTGCGTGGAGCGAATTGATAGTGATGTTTTAGTTCGAAAAGGAGAACATATCCGACTTTTGGAAAAATTCCAACGAGGCGATATTGATATTCTTGTCGGAACACAAATGATTGCAAAAGGTTTAGACAATCCTAATGTAACTTTGGTTGGTGTAATTTCAGCCGATGCAAGTTTCAATTTGCCGGATTTTAGAGCCTCTGAAAGAGGATTTCAACTCCTAACACAAGTTGCAGGAAGAGCCGGAAGAGGAGAGTTCAAAGGTAGAGTATTTTTCCAAACCTACAACCCTGAATATTACGCACTAGAAAGTGCAAAATCGCAAAATTATTCAGAATTTTATGAAAAAGAAATTAAATCAAGGGAAGATTTTGACTACCCGCCATTTAGCCAGATTATAAGACTAATATTGAGTTCAACTAACAATTTCAGAGCGGAAAAAGCCGCACAAGAGATTGCACTAAGACTTTGCACAATGATTGAAAAATTCGGTTTTGGCGAAAGATTGGAAGTTCTAGGCCCAACACCTTGTGTTATTGAAAGAATTAATGGTTATTTTAGATTTCAGATAATTATAAAAAATAAATTGGATCAAAAAGGACATCAATTTATTTCAAGCTTTTTAAATAAAATCACCGCACCGAAAGATATTAGAATGACTGTAGATGTTGACCCATTAGATATATTGTAAGTTATATTTATGCTATTATAATTGTATGTTCGGATTTTTTAAAAATAAAATTGAAAATTTAAAACAAGCAGTTTCTAATACTGCCCAATCACTTGTAGGTAATGTATTATCAAATGTGGAATCAACAGACACAGAGTATTCGGAATTCGCTCTTGATGATATTGAAGATACTCTAATTAGCGCGGATTTAGGTGTAAATTATGCAGCAGAACTCGTAGATAACTTACGAAATAAAAAGAATGCAAAACCATCTGAATTGAAAAACTATCTTAAAGAAGAATTCAAAAAAACGTTATCAGCGGCCGGTTCTACAGAACTTAATTACAAAGACAACGAGTTAAATATCTACTTCATTGCAGGTGTAAATGGTGCAGGAAAAACAACCCTCATTGCAAAAATGGCTTACCAATTCAAACAAGAGGGGAAAAAAGTTTTGATTGCAGCAGGCGATACTTTTAGAGCCGCTGCAGAAGAACAATTAAACATCTGGTCAACACGAGCAGGAGCAGATATTGTCAGACGAGACAAGGCAGACCCAGCTTCCGTTGTTTACGAAGCAATTCAAAAAGCAAAAAATGAAAATTATGACGTAATTCTTGTTGATACTGCAGGACGTTTGCAAAATAAATTCAACTTAATGGAAGAATTAAAAAAAATTAAAACAGTTATAGACAAGCAAGCTCCGAATTCTTTACGAGAAAGTATCCTTGTTATTGATGCTAATACCGGACAAAACGGATTGCAACAAGCAAAAGTTTTTTCAGAGTCCGTAAATTTAACTTGTGTTGCCCTAACCAAGCTTGACGGAAGTGCAAAAGGTGCAATTATTATTGCAATTGCAAAAGAAATGAAACTACCTGTTAAACTTGTCGGAGTCGGAGAACAAATGACCGATTTAAAGGCCTTTAACCCCGAAGATTTTATAAATGCGTTATTTGAATAATAACACTTGACAAAAAACGAAACATCGTAAATAATATAGGAGTAGGGCGAGAGCCTTTAAATTGTAGCTATCTTTAAAGACTCTTTCTTCGCACCCTACGGTTTAAGTAATTTTAATGCTACTAAGAGTAAGTCAAATGCAATTAGTAGCATTATTATTCTGTCAACCATAGCCTTGCCTCCTTTCCATCCAATTTCTTCGTTAAATTGCGTGTGACGGAAGTTGCATTGTGCAAGCCCTACAAGATTTATGTTATTACAATATCAAGACTTTGCCTATCCAATCTAGAGTTGAATTTCAATGAAATTTCGGAACAACTCATGCCCGTATTGTGTCAAAATTGCTTCGGGGTGGAATTGAACACCATAAAGTGGTAGAGTTTCGTGTTCTATTGCCATAACAATTCCATCATCTGTTTGAGCAGTAATTTTTAATGGAAAATGAATAGTCTCCCTATCTACAATCAAAGAATGATAACGAGTAACCTCAAAACTTTTAGGTAAATCTTTGAACAATTTTGACTCTTGTACGATTTGGATTTTAGAAATTTTTCCATGCATAGGTTCTTTATCTTTTATGATTTTTGCCCCCAAAAACTGCGCTAAGCATTGATAACCCAAACAAACACCTAAAATCTTTTTTGTTTTATAGAATTCTTTAATTACATCTAGCGAAATTCCTGCCGTGTTAGGATTTCCGGCCCCTGGAGAGATTATTATTGAATTAAAATTTATTTTTTTTAATTGTGAAATAGTAATTTCATCATTTTTAAACACAGTAAGATTGATGCCTAGTTCTTGTAAATATTGAACAATATTATAAGTAAACGAATCATAATTATCTATCAAAATCATAACTTAACGAGCCTCATTCCTCTAACAGAATTTATACAAAATATTTTATCTGCTTTACATAAATCGGTTCTATAAAGAATTTTTTCTTTAATTTTATTTTCTTTCAAAAGTTTTTTGCGATAAGTTCCACCTAACAAGCCACAAGAACAAGGTGGAGTGAATAACTCCCCATCAAGTTCTAAAACAATATTACTTCTTGCTCCCTCTGTCAATTCGTCTCGCTCATTGAAAAATATTTCATCATAAATCTCTCCATATTTGATTTTGGAAAAAGTTTTTTCATAATATGGACGATAAGTCGTTTTATATTGAAGAAACACATCTTTTGAATTGACAACAATATCAGAAATTACGATTTTATTTGTTGTAATTTCATTTAGCGGTTTATGTTGAATTTCGTACTCTCCATTTTGAGATAAAAGAATTCTGTACATTCCATCTTTGTCAAATCTTGCATTCAAGATTTCATTATTAAAATTGAAATTCAAATCATTTGCGGATTTTTGAATACGTTCAAGGTGTTCTTGCCAAAGTAACGGTTTTAAATTCTCAACTTTTAATGTTTCAATTAACTGCCAATTTTTGGAATTTTGGGAAAGAAAAGATGTTTTCAAAATAGCCTCGTTCCACTCATCTTCAGCATCAGAATCCCAAACAATCGCACCACCTGCTCTATAGGTATAACATATATCATCTTTTGTTCTTTGCAAAATTCTTATAGGTACAGAAATTTCACAAAAGTCTTTATGTATAAGCCCAATTGCCCCACAATATACATTTCTTTTCCCCAATTCAACATTGTCAATAATATTCATAGTACTAATTTTGGGAGCACCGGTAATTGAGCCACAAGGAAAAATTGCCTCAAAAATTTCATACAATGTCGTATTATTTTTTAGTGTTGACTCAACCTCTGATGTCATTTGATGAAGGGTTTTATGAGTTTCAATATCAAATAATTTCGAAACTTTCACGGAGCCAACCTCCGAAATTTTACCTAAATCATTTCGTAGCAAATCAACAATCATAATATTTTCTGCTCTGTTTTTAACATCGTTTTTTAGAAATTCAATGTTCTTTAAATCTTCGTCTTGTGTTTTTCCTCGTTTTATCGTACCTTTCATCGGTTTAGTTAAAATTCTATTTCCATTTTTTTTGAAAAACAATTCTGGAGAAAAAGACAAAATCTCTTCATAATCATTTTTAATAAATGCATTATATGGAGTTCTTTGATATTTCAAAAAATAATCATAAATTTCTGATGAAGAATATTCTGTACTGACTTCAAAATCAACAGTATAATTGACTTCATAGGTGTTTCCATTTGATATTTCAGATTTTATTTTTTCAAAACCTTTTTTATATTCAACAAAAGAAATTTTTGGTTTCGGAAAAAGGAAAACTTTTTGCGGACTTTCATTAGGTGAAAATTTTTCAAAATTTTCATAAGCCTCAAAATACAAAAGTGGATATTTTGATTTTATATTTTTACCTAAAAAAACGTCTTTCGCTTCATATCTGACGTATCCAATTAGGTAGTATTTATTTTTCAATTTTTCGATTTCTTGGAAAGCAAAAATAAAACTTTCACTATCAAAAGCAGAAATTATTTTTTGAGGATTTTTAAAAATTTTATCTGAATAAATTTGCATATAAGAATTATTTCACAAAAGAGGGATATATTAAATTAATTTACTAAAATGATTTACCATCACAACTATGATAGAATTTTTGTATGGAATTATTGTATAGTAAGCAAACAAAACTCGGGAATTATATAGATTTAATCGGCGAACCTGCAGAAGAAAATATTTTGATAGTTGGGGTCGTTCATGGCGACGAACCGCAAGGAAAATACTTAATTGAAAGGTATTTAGAGGAAAGGTATGGTTTCAACTTCCCCCTCTCCCCTACTACCCCCTCTTCGAAATCAAAGATTTCGGTTCTCCCGCAAGGGGAGAACATAAAAATACAAAATCTTGCTAAAAAGTTAAGAAATAATATGACAAAGCATGAAGTAATTTTATGGAATCATATTAGAAGACGTCAAATTGAGGGAGTAAAATTCCGCAGACAATTTCCTATTTGGAAATATATTTGTGATTTTATCAGTCTCGAAAAAAAAATAATAATTGAAATTGATGGAAGCCAACATATTGAATCATTATCCGATAGAAAAAGAGATGAATATTTTATATCACGAGGCTACAAAATTCTAAGATTTTGGAACAACGAAATTGATAATAACCTTGAAGGGGTAATTGAAAAAATACAAAGCACCCTCAAAGAATGTCCTCCCCTTGAGGGAGGACCGGAATTTTCAATTCCGAGGAGGGGTAAAAGGGGCATATTGTTCATTCCATGCCTGAACCCTGACGGAATGCAGAATAACACCAGAACAAATTCCAACAATGTTGACATCAACAGAAACTTCCCAACTCAAAACTGGGGGAAAAATGAGGGAGATAATGCAACTTGTGATGACGAAACAACAAACTACTTTGGCGGTAAATCAGCAGGAAACGAAATAGAAACACGGTTTCTTATTGAAACCATTGAAAATTATTCTCCGAGCCTTGTAATGACACTTCATGCTCCATACAAGATTGTAAATTATGATGGACCGGCTCAAAAAGAAGCCGAAGCGATTTCTAAAATCATTAACTATCCGGTGGAAGCAAGTATCGGTTATCCAACCCCTGGGAGTTTTGGAACTTGGGCAGGTGTTGAACGAAATATCCCAACAATTACTCTTGAACTGGACGATGGAATACCGGTTCAACAGTTGGTCAAACCGGCATTTGAAATTTTTGATTATCTAAAAAGTTAATCAAAATTGAAATATAATGTTGAGCCATTTTTAGTCAAAGTATAAACCCCTTTGCTTTCATCTGCTCTTACGGTTACACCCAATTTCTTTTGAAGAGCTGGGTCTTTTTTCAAAGCTTGTAAGTCCGAACGAGTAAAAACTTCGCCCTTTTTATCTTTTTTGTCAGCTTTTCTCAATGCGTTAAAAATATCATAGTTTGTAGAATTCAAATTCAAAGCAGCTTCTTTAGTCGGTTTGCCACCTGTCCATTGATAGTAGTTAGAAACTTTTCCATTTTTAACCGTAGTTCTAGCTTGTTGATCTTTTAATGGAGCATTACCTTTATGATTTTGAATAGTTACATTTCCGTTTACTTGAACATGAAAGTTGTTGCTAGGTTGTGCTTTGTTAGCAACTTTTAAATCGCCCATAATATACCTCCGTTTATCTGTATGTATATAAAAAGTATTTTTACTTTCAATAATTGCCTAAAACGGAATTTTTATATTTACATTTATTCACAGAACTTTTGTGTTAGTATAAAATACAGGAAATGAGGGATTTTATCATGAAACTATTTAACTCTTATACAAACACTATTGAAGAATTCAAACCAATCGAAGAAAACAAAGTTAAAATGTATGTTTGCGGACCAACCGTTTATGATTATGCGCACCTTGGACACGCAAGATGTTACATCACTTGGGATGTTTTGTACAGATATTTAAAATTTAAGGGTTATGATGTTACATATTGTAGAAATGTAACAGACGTTGATGATAAAATTTTAAAAAAAGCTGATAAAGAGGGAAAAACGCCAACAGAAGTTTCGCAATATTGGTATAAACAATTTGAAAACTCAATGAAAGCACTAAACACCCTAAAACCTGATATCGAACCTTTTGCAACTAAAACATTAGGCGAAATGATTTCAATGGTTAAAACATTAATCGAAAAAGGTTATGCCTACGAATCAAACGGAGATGTTTATTTTAGAGTAAAAAAATTCCCTAAATACGGATACCTTTCAAAACAACCGATTGACCAATTGGAAAGCGGTGCAAGAATTGAAGTTGGAGACCAAAAAGAAGATCCGCTAGACTTTGCATTATGGAAAAGAGATGAAAAATTCGGTTATAAATCACCTTGGGGTGTTGGTCGTCCGGGGTGGCATATTGAATGTTCTGCAATGAGTAGAAAATATCTAGGCAAAACTATTGATATTCACGCAGGCGGAGCAGATTTGATTTTCCCTCACCACGAAAATGAAATTGCGCAGTCTGAATGTGCAAATGGTTGCAAATTTGTAAACTACTGGTTGCACAACGGATTTGTAACCATTAACAAGGAAAAAATGTCTAAATCTTTAGGTAATTTCTTGACTATTGATGATATGTTGAAAAATTACGATGCAAATACATTGAGATTGTTCATTTTGACAAACCATTACAGAATGCCTGTTGAATTCTCTGATGAAGCATTAACATCAGCTCAAGCAGGAGCAAAGAGATTAACTAATGCCAAACAAACTCCGATAGATGAAAACTTTGATATTACAAAGACCGATGATTATAAGGCATTTATTGATGCGATGGACGAAGATTTGAATACATCTAAAGCACTTGCCGTTTTATTTGACCTTGCAACAAGAGCAAATAAAGGAGAAAAAGATGCTTACACCATTCTTTATAAACTGGGCACTACTTTAGGCTTCACTTTTGAAAAAGCTTCATTATCAGAAGATGAAATTCAAAATGCAGTTAAACATGTATCAGAAGTTTTAAATAAAGATTTCACATCAATTGATGAAATTCTTGAACTAAGAAAACAAGCCCGAACAGAAAAGAACTGGGATATTGCAGACAAAATCAGGGTTGCATTTGATGAATGCGGAATTGTTCTAAAAGATACAAAAGACGGAACAACCGTAGAAGCGAAATAAATAATTAAAACTAACAATAAAACTAAACGAAAACTTATGCCTAAAAACATAAGTTTTTGTTTTTGTCATATAATTATTTTATGAGAAGATTGGGATTAATTATACTTGCAAATATATTGTTATTCAGCTTGCCTGTAATGGGGGCGGCTTTTTATGGAAATATTCCACAAACGACATTACAAATTGCAAGAGATACAACCGGTCAATATACAAATTCTCCGCATTCAAAAATCGTTCGCGTTGGAATAGGTTCTCAAAGTTTTTCAACTTACGAATGGGATAAAGCCTCTATCTACGGAACGGGAGAATTTGAAGTCTACAACAATAAAACTTACATAAATACTTATGACAACGACAACTATATAAATATTTCAATGGTTGGAAAAATATTTGTATTGACTGGAGCTGACGGAAATGCAATTGCAAAAGTTTCCGGTCCGATAATTTTTAAATCTGATTATGGTTTCTTAGGAGTTCAAAATCTTAAACGGGCAGGGAAAGATGCAATTTATCGAGGGCAAATAGAACTTGTTCCTTCGTCTCATGAGGGGAAGTTTTACATAGTAAATTCGCTATATTTAGAAGATTATCTAAAAGGTGTTGTCCCAAACGAAATGCCGGTAAGTTTTGGACTTGAAGCACTTAAAGCTCAAAGTATTGCTGCAAGAAATTACGTTTTATCTCCAAGAGTAAAAGCTAATCCGAACTATGATGTTGTTGATTCTGTTGCAAGTCAAGTTTATTTTGGTGCAAATACCGAAAGAGATTTGTCAAACAGGGCAGTTGACGAAACAGCAGGTATTGTTGCAACTTATGATTGGGATTTAATTTTAGCTCAATACTCGTCAACGGCAGGCGGATATTCTGAAAGTTATCAAAATGCATTTTCTGACCCTTATACAAAAAAATTTCCTGCAACCCCAAAACCATATTTAAAAGCGCAACCCGATAGAGAAGAATTTGAACCGCTATATTCAGATGAAGCAGCCGAAAAATTCTACAAATCTAAACCAAAATCTTTTGATGTAAATTCTTCTTATTACCGTTGGGAAAGAGATTGGGACAGACAAGAATTGCAAAGTGCTATCCAATCAAATATTGCAAACCAAAGTGATACCGGTTTCATTATTCCAGCAGTTAAACATGGGGAAACAATTGGTCTGATTAAAGGTCTAAAAGTTTTGCAACGTGGAGAATCCGGCAAAATTATGAAACTTGAAATTCAAACAGACAAAGGAAATTACGTTGCCGAAAAAGAACTCGTTATAAGAAGACTTTTGACAAACAAAGGAAAAGCTTTGCCAAGTGCAAACATGGTTTTTGAACAAGAATACAATGATTGTGGAGAATTAATTCACGTAAAAGCCTACGGTGGAGGATTTGGGCACGGAGTCGGAATGAGCCAATACGGAGCAGGTTATATGGCTACAACTCTAAAACTTCCGTATGACAAAATTCTTCAACACTATTACACAGGAATTTCTCTTACGACCCAACCGTTTATTCTATCTTCAAATAGCGAACAAAATAGAATAGAACAATCTTTTTATGCAAAAGATAAAAAAGCAACACTAATTGTTGATAACAAATACAAAGTCACCTATATAGATACAAATATAAATGGCAATGATGAGAAAATTCGTCTTGATATTGCACAAAGATACAATCGAATAGATTTGTCAAAATATCTAAAATCAGGATTAAATAATATAAAATTTTTCTATCCGACAGAAGCCGGAAGCAACAAAGGATTAAGAATGTACATAGAATTGGTAGGGAAAGATGAATAGCGAAGCAACTAAAGAAAATAAAGCCCCAAGTTTATTAAAAGCTGCATGGATAATTGCAGTAGTGACAATCGTCAGTAAGCTTATAGGATTTGTCAGAGATATTATAATTGCAAATTACTATGGAGCTTCTTTAGTTTCCGATGCATATTATTACGCATATCAAATTCCATCACTTTCATTAATTTTGTTAGGCGGAGTTGGAGGACCTTTTCACAGTGCAACTGTTGCAATCTTTTCTAAATTAATCCCAAACCTAAAAGAAAAACCGTCCGAAACCGTAAACAAATTATATTCAACATTTATGACTGCAACGATAATCTTTTTCTTAGCATTATCAGTCATAATGTTTATTTTCCCAAGACAGATTATGGGATTAATTATTTCCGGCGGATCGGCTGATATGGTTAATTTAGCCGCAATGCATTTAAAAATTATGACCCCACTTCTTGTTATTGGAGGAATTGTCGGAATTTATTACGGAATTTTGATTATTTATCAACAATTTATGCTCCCGAATTTGTCGCCAATAATTATGAGTTTAGCAATAATAGGGGTTGTGATGGCTGTACCGAATGACCAAAAAGGCTACGCACTTGCTTGGGCAACAACAATTGGTGCTATTTTACAACTAATTATCCAATATCCTAATATCAGAAAACTCGGATATAAATTAAAACCGAATTTTGAATTTACAAACAATCAATATTTTAAAGAAATTTGCGAACTTTTATTCCCTGCGGTATTGAGTTCAACTGTAGGGCAAATCCATATTTATGTTGATATGTTTTTTACATCATCAATTTCTGAGGGTGCTTGGACTGCAATTGGTTATGCAAATAGAGTTTTCCAATTCCCTGTAGGAATTTTAGTAACCGCATTTTTAGTTCCACTATTTCCAATATTTGCAAGACTTGTTGCAGATAAAGACTATGACGGAATTAAAAACTATTTTAATAAAGGTGTAGGTGTTTTATTCTTTGGCGCAATCCCAATTATCATAGGAATTTTAGTTGTCGGAATGGACGCAGTAAGACTTGTATTTGAACATGGAGTATTTGATGAAAAAGCAACATTTATGGTAACAGAAGCACTTTGGTTCTTGTCTGTTTCAATTATTCCTTATGTATTCAGAGACTCAATCACAAGGGTATATTACTCATTCAATGACTCTGCAACACCATTCATTGTGGCATTCTCATCAATTGTTCTAAAACTTGTCCTAAACTATATATTGATTACCAAAATGCATTTTGGTATAGGCGGAATTACTCTATCAACTTCTTTAGTAACTCTATTCAATGCCTGCGTTTTAGGAATTTTAATTACTAAAAAAATGAAGATGGATTATAAATCACTTTTTGTAAATTTGTTGAAAATGGTTGCATCAGGTGTTATAACTGGTGTAGTATGCTGGTTGTGTGCAGCAGAATTTGATAAAATTGTACACTTATCAAAAATACCGTTTGAAACAATTAAAATTTTATTTATAGCAATTGTTTGTTTGCTAGTATATATTCCGCTAAACTTGGCATTAAAAATGGAATATGCAAACGAGTTGTTTAATAGATTGTCGGCAAAATTTTTGAGAAAGTAGGGCAATTTTATTTGGGGATAAAGTAAGTTAAGGTTCATATTATGAAACTAATTATCGGACCAAATATAGATGAAAAAAATGTAAGACTTGATTTTAAAGCAAGTCCGAGCAAACCGGAAAATATTCCAAGCTATACAATAAAAGGAAATAAAGCTGACGAATTTGTAAAAGAGTACAACGCCCAATCTGAACGACTTAAAACGACAACCAAAGTTTGTGTCGCAACAGGGGGTGTAGTTGGTTGGCTCGCTGCTTTAGAAACACTTGCAAACAAAACTCATAACAAAATGATTTCAGCAATTGGATTTCCTATAGGAATGATTGCAGGTGGAATTGTTTCAAGTATTATATCCTATGAACAAAAAAACAAATTGATGGACAAATACCAAGTCAAAAAATACAAAAACTAACGAATAAATTGAAAGAAGTATGATGAAAGAAATCTTAAAAGCAAATATAGATGAGCGACCATCAATGATTATAGTGGGTGTAATTTCACTATTTGCAATTATTGGCGGGTTCATTTGGTATCTGTTTTTTCTTCATCGTATTTCCCTCTTAGTCACAATTATGTCATCAATAATCCTTATTTTAATTTACTTTCCTAGGTTTTTAATAATAAAAAAACTTAAAACAAAAGATGAAATAAAAATTATAGACGACTTTATTTTAGTAAATGGTGTTGGAATAAATTTTGACGATATCATTGATTTTCGGGTACAAGAGAAAAATCCGCAAGTCATATTTTTCATTAACAACAAAATGATTGTATTTAAGGAATGCACTTTTAGACTAAAACTCAAAACAGAAGAACTCTCTTTCAATGTTATCGGTAGTGAAAAAATTAAACTGTTAAAAGAATTTTTGGAACTAAAAATAAAAAGGGAACAAGAGTTATGAGATTCTTCGGTCGCAATTGCTCTCTCAAAATGACAACATAATAAATAGTCATGTCATATTTATAATTTTTATTTTCCATATTCATCGGGGTTGAACATTCTATACTGCAAAGCTTGCATCAAATGTAATTGTGAAATATTTTCTGCACCGTCTAAATCAGCCAAAGTTCTTGCAAGTTTCAAAATTCTGTCATATCTTCTGCCGGACAATTGATATTTTACAATTGCAATTTTCAATAACTCCTTAGACTTTTCATCAATCTGACAGTATTTTTTTATTAAATCTGACGTTAATTCAGAATTTGTTAAAATCTTCTCATTTTTATATCGTTCAATTTGAATTTGTCGAGCCTTAATTACCCTTTTACGAATTGTTGCGGAATCTTCCTCTTTCGCAGTTGAATTCAACAGTTCTTCCGGAGTTAATCTCGGGACATCAATTTGCAAATCAATTCTATCAAGCAAAGGACCTGATAGTTTTGCAAGATATCTGCTAATTTGAAAATCTGAACAGGAACACTGTTTTTCTTTATCCCCCAAATAACCGCATGGACAAGGATTCATCGCTCCTAGCAGTATAAATTTTGCAGGATATTTTATTGAATGTTTTGCTCTTGAAATTACGATTTCACCATCTTCTAACGGTTGTCTTAAAACTTCCAAAACTTGACGAGGGAATTCAACCATTTCATCTAAAAACAAGACTCCACGGTGAGCCAATGTAATCTCACCCGGTTTTGGGGTTGTACCACCACCAATAACACCGTTTGCAGATGCTGTATGATGAACAACCCTAAACGGACGCTTAGTCATTAAAGGCTCATCTTCAGTCAATAATCCGCAAATACTATAAATTTTGGTTAATTCCAAAGCTTCAGACAACTCTAATGGTGGCATAATTGATGGGAAACATTTAGCCATAAGAGTTTTCCCAGACCCCGGAGAACCAATCATCAAGATATTATGTCCTCCTGCAGCCGCAATTTCAAGCGCTTTTTTGGCTTTTTGTTGTCCTTTTACATCTTTGAAATCAAATAATGGAGTTTGCTCAACTTGTTCAGATAAATATCTCCTCACATCAACTATAGTTTGCGGAATTCTTGTTTCCACAAAATGATTAACAACATCTGTCAAATGTTCAGCACCAAAAATATTCACATCGTCAATCAATGCAGCCTCTTTAGCATTAGATTTTGGAACAATGATATTTTTAATCCCAACTTCCTTTAGTCCTAAAACAAGAGGCAAAACTCCGCTAACTCCACGAATCAAGCCATCTAAAGATNNCTCCGATAAATGCATAACCATCAACATCTTCTTGTTTTAAAACTTCTTCTTCAATCAAAACTCCAATCGCAATGGGCAAATCAAAACTTGTACCATTTTTCTTCAAATCTGCAGGGGCAAGATTTATTACAACTTTTCTTGATGGAAAAGTATAACCAGAATTTTTTATAGCTGATTTTACCCTATCACGAGCTTCATTTACGGAAGTATCAGGAAGTCCGACAATAGAAATTGCGGGCAATGAATTGACAACATCTGTTTCAACCCAAACCTCATACGCATTTAGCCCGATAACTGTTCCTGTTTTTACTCTATTAACCACATGGCTAGTATATCATGAAATTTTTAGAATTTGTCTTTTATCAAAAATCGTGATAATATTATTAAATACAAGAGAGAGTAACAATAATGACTAAAACAATTTCTAAATTAAAAAATAATATCGAATATATTTACAAGAAAAATGAAAACACACCAAGAATTGCACTATGTTTAAATTTTTCAATTAACAATCCTGACAAAAGAGCAGGTATCTATTCTTTGATGACAAGATTGCTTTTGCAAGGAACTAAAAACTACAACACCGAAGAATTAGCTAATGAATTTGAAAAATATGCAATTGATTTTTCCAGTGAATTATTGCCAAACTATTTAAGATTGAGATTTGTTTGTCTAAACGAAGATTTTCCAAAAGCAATTGAATTGATGAATGAAGTCATCACAAATTCAACTTTTGACGAATTTGAAAAAGAAAGAATTAAACTAATAGGTGAAATCTCTGCAGAACTTGATTCGCCACGAGCAGTTGCAATGGACGCTTATGCAAGAGCAACTTTTGGTGACCATTACTATGGAAATTCAACAACGAAAATTTTAGAAAACATAAATGACATTACAAAAGAAGATGTCGTTGAAGCATACAACCAAATTCTAACAGATAGTAAAAAAAGTCTTGCAATAGTAGGTGCTTTAGAGCAAGATTCTATCATGCCGGAAATTGAAAAAACAATAGAAAAACTTCCACAATCTGTTGATAATCATTTCAATATTGAAAAACCGATACTTAAAGAAACAAAAAAAATTGAAAATATAAAATCAGACCTAAATCAAGCTCACATCATCAAAGGTTGGCCGGTAGCAACTCTAGGAGATGAAGATTATCCGGCGATAATTTTGTTAAACATTATTCTTGGAGCTTGTGGCTTATCCTCAAGATTGTTCCTAGAACTTAGAGACAAAAAAGGATTGGCTTATGTTGTAAGAAGTTCTTGCGAAACATTCAAGAAAGCTGCAAACTTTATGATTTACATCGCAACAGAACCTAAAAATATTGAAGTATCTTTAAAAGGTTTTAATGAAGAAATTGAAAAAATTAAAACAATTCCTGTTTCAGAAAAAGAACTTGAAGATGCAAAAAACAACCTAATTGGCAAATGTGCATTTATGGAAGAAACCAATATGCAACAAGCTTGCGGTTATGCAAAATATGACATTTTAGGTCTTGGATTTGAATATTCAGATACACTAAAAGAAAAAGTTAAACAAGTAACATCTGAACAAATCCTAAAATGTGCTCAAAAATATTTCAATGACACTTATGTTATATCAATTATCAAACCATAACTTGTCAGCTAATAGCTTTTTCTTTTCAAATTAAAAATAATTTAATTTGAGAGGATTTTTGCGTGAAAAATAAAATTGTGGGAATTACATACCTTGTTTGCTTTACATTTATTTTAAGTGTACAAATTCCGACATTTTCTCTTGATTGCACAACCCCTCACAACAAGTCTCTCATTGTTAAGCTTGAACATTCAACTTTTGGTCCAACCCATAAAATTGAACATCTGTTCAAGCAACAACTACCACAGAATGATTCCATAATCTACAACAAAGTTCCACGAGGTTTAATTATAAGTATCAAAAGTAAAGTGTTTTTTACTGATGGTGAAGTAGAAATTCTAGAGTCCTCAAAATCAATTCTTCACACATTTGCGCAAATCCTAAAAACTATCCCTAATAAGTGCATAATTGAAAGCCACTCCGTAAACGAAAATTTTGAAAACTCATACAGGTACAACTGGGAATTAACCACAATTAGAGCAGATAAAATTGTTCAATATCTAATTAAAGAAGAAAAACTCAACCCCCAAAAAATTGAAGCAATCGGATTTGGAGAAATCATGCCATTTTTTGACAATGTGAATTCAAATGCAAACCTCAACAGGCGCATTGATTTTGTCATAATAAACTACGAAAAAGTAGAGCCACTAATTAAACAATAGCCTTTTGAAGACGAGAAGTACGATTTTCATTGAGGATATTTTTAAGTTTCATAATTGCTTGAGCATGTAACTGACACACTCTAGATTCAGACATACCCAGAGTTTCGCCAATTTCTTTCATTGTCATATTTTCTTGATAGTAAAGAACCATCAAAACTCTTTCTCTTTCCGGCAATCTTTGAAGTGCCTTTTGAAGGTCAGTTTTAACATTCTTTTCTTCCATACGTTCTTGCGGATTTAACTTGTCTGATTCAATAGTATCAATGATTTCCATACTATCTTCTGACCCGCCTCTTTTGTCATAAATAGAAGTAACCGTAACATCTTCTGAAATAATTTGGTTAACTTTTTCAACGTCCATATCAAGATAATTTGCGATTTCAGAAGTTGTAGGAATTCTACCCAAATCTTGCTTTAAAGTTTCAGTAGCTTGTTTGATATCCTTAATCTTCTTTCTTACACTTCTGGGTAAAAAGTCTTGAGCACGAATTTTATCTAAAATTGCGCCACGAATCCTAATCAAAGCATAAGTTTCAAATCTCGTATTTTTTTGAGGAGAAAATCTTTCAACTGCATTGATAAGTCCCTCAACACCATAACCTGCAATATCTTCAACAGAAATAACCGCAGGAAGTGAAACTTTCACACGTCCAACAACATAACGAACGAGATAAATATATTGAACAATTAAAGCATCACGAGAATGCTTATCAGATTTATCCGCTAAATATTTTTCCCACAAAGTAGTCAGTTCATCTTCCGATAAACGCTTTATATTATTGTATGAAGAAAAATCAAAACTTTGTTCCATCAACCTACCCAACTCTTATTTCTTACATTTCTATTCTATAATATCCCCAATTTTAAACATCATTTAAAAAGATGAAAACAATATGATTGAACTAAAGTTTTTCTAATACATGTAGAGTAATCATGGCATGGGTAACAAATGGTAAGAGTGGAATAAGGAGATAAGTTCTTTAAGTTTTTATTGTTCGTTTCGCTATTTGTTATACTGTCATACTGAGGTCGCACGAGCAAATGTTGAAAGGCTGAGCCGTAGCCGTTTAATGCGAGTGCATTCTCTACTCGTACTACTCAGAATGACGTTGTGTGGCACCCTAACCATCTCCTACAAGAGGCGAGGGAACTAATCTCAATGTCATTACAAGGTGCTGTAGAGGAGTGACATAACAACCCGCAACACAGGAACTATGATGCACTGTACCATTTACCATGGATAATCATCTTGAATTGTCCAGCCATCACGTTGAATTAAAGCTCCACACCACATGCCATTTCCTTGCTTGTTACATTGATAATTATATTGTGCAGGTCCATTTTTCAATTGTTCTCGTGATTTTTTTGTAAAAATGCCAGAATTATATTCATCATCATTATACTGATTAAAATGTACACCAAGTTCCGGAACAACCATTAAATAAAATGCATCTCGTCCCATTTTATTTGGTGGACTATTATATCCGTTCAAGTCAATCAACATACCAATTCTATTAGTAAATGATAAGTCCTTTGGTACAAATATTTGAACCCCAGAAAGTAAGGTGTACGAATAACCGCCAACTGCAATTACAGACAATGCTTGTTCCTTTCTTTTTCCATCTGGATATAAAAATGAGATTTTTCCCCCATTTAATTGTTTTGTTGTCAATTTTAAATATGGCAAAAGGTATTTATCAAAATTTTCAAGAGTTGTACTCCCTGTAAAATCTAAATCCCCATTTTCCTCCTCTGCCAACTTCAATGCATTTGCAATTATAGAATAAGTTGCTTTCAATCTGGTTGCAGTTTCTCGTTTTTGATAGCGAGTAATTAATGACGGAATTGTAATCGCCGCAACAATTCCAATAATTCCAAGAGTGATTAATACCTCCGCTAAAGTAAATGCAAGTTTCTTTTTTAAGTCTATAGTTTGATAAGCGGATAAATCTATAAGTAGTTTCATATTATTTCCCTTTTTAATCATTGTTCTATTTTCGTCATACTGAGGTCGAACGAGCAAATGTTGAAAGGCTGAGCCGTAGCCGTTTAATGCGAGTGCGAACCGAAGTATCTCATAACTTTTTTCTATTTTATGTAAGAACTTTTTCAACATTTTATATCTTTCATTATCATTTTTATTCACCCATTAGTTACTATGACTAACTAGCAGTAAACTACTAGTTAGTCATAGTTTAATCTCTTAATTAAATCATGTCAAGTCGATATAATTAATCTATGAAAGATGAACGCAACAAAATCTTTGCAAAAAATCTTAAAGCAGAAAGATATAGAACAGGAATTACTCAAGCCGAACTTGCGGAATATGTCGATGTCAGCGAAAGCACTATTTCCCTTTTAGAACGAGGGTTACAGACTCCATCAATATTTTTAGTTTACGATATTTCAAAAGTCCTGAATGTCGATATTAATGATTTGTTGAAAAATATTTCATAAATAAAATTTATACTAGCAAAAAACTTTTTTCTCATGTATTATATTGTTCATACTCAATAAAACATGGAAAGAATATGCAATTGTTAATAGATAAAGAATTAAATTCTACGGACAAAATATTCAAGCCCGACTTCAATTCAAAATCCGGACGAGAATTACTGGCGTTTTACCTGCAAACTAAATTCAGACAAATATTTTTGTATGACAAAAAACAAGAAGTACCAATTATTAATTTGATCAATGGTGATTTCATCACAAGATTTTGCAGGCGTTTGATTAACAAACCTACAAAACACCTGCTAATTGGTATTACAGGGGAATCTGCTTCCGGCAAATCAACTATCTGTCGTGAAATCAAGAATGTAATTGAACAATTCTCCATGCCGGTAACTGTTTTGAGTACAGACAATTACTTTAATGATATTTCTGCTTTGATTAATAAATATGGTTCTTTTGACAATTTACGAGATAACGGCTATGACGTTGATGCCCCAACAAGTTTTCAATTAGATACTTTAAGATCCGACCTTGAAGATTTGGCTGACGGAATTGATGTTAAAGCACCAATGTATCTTCCTAACGGTACAGGTGTTTCAATGCCAAAAGCTCTTGATGTTCCTTCACAAAAAATCATAGTTGTTGAGGGTATAGCAACTATGTATGAAAATGTAAAAGACGTTTTTGATATAAAAATATATGTAGAAACAGAAAACGAACTAAGAAAAAATCGTTTTATGAGCCGAGCAATAGAAGAACGAAACCAAAGCGAAGAAAACGCAATGAAACATTGGCACTACATTGCAGATGCAGGAGAAAAATACGTTAAACCTTTCCGTAAAGAAGCTGATTTAGTTCTCAACGGGAATTCTGACCTTGGCTATTTTGCTCAAATTTTGGAATACATCTACACCATTACAAATAATTTTCAATAGTATGTAATTCGTCTTGTTTTTCAAATAATAATATTTGTAAATAAGTACGATTAAGTATTCATTTTTGTAACGAAAAAAGATATAATCTTTACAAGAAAACATGTTTATTCTAAATATAGGTTATAAAAGGGAACGAGAAATTGCTAAATAATTTTGAAAGTTTTGATAATTCAGAAACCGCAACTAAAAAAGATATAGTTATCCAAGAAAGAGTTGAGCTTATTTCTTCCCACATGTATAAGCAGTTTTTAGATTATCAACATTCTACAGTTAACACTAACGATATTTTTTCACGAATGATTGATTGCTTGGATTTGGTAGCTAACAATTTGAAACAGTCATTTTCTTCACGTGGAGTTACGACTCAAAATATCTATGTAGAATCTGATTCCCTAAAATCCGTTGCAGTTATAAATATTTTATGGCACAAAATGAGTTTCACAACTCGTTGCAACTTCCAACCGCAAGCCTTATTTAGAGAAGATGGACGACACATTTTTTCAAACAGAATAATGGCTGTTAGTGGAAATTATCACGACATCATAAAAGATGCCAAAGATAGAGAAGAAGAAGTTGTTAAGCTTTTAGAAAACGAAATTGCATCATTATATGTTCCTGCAGATGCAAATCAAAAGTGTATTTTCAAAATTAAGCATACCGGACAAGAGTTTATGCTAAATCAAATTGATGCTCCACGTGAGGTTGTGCTTAAAGTTGTAGAAGCTGTTTGTGGTGGCGGTTTGTACCACCAAGACGGTTCATTAAGAAGTTTTATCGTTTAAATTTGAATTATTGACTGGGTGATTAATATAATTAGTATATTAATAGGGTTATTAGGTGATATTTATGAAGATGTTAGAGAAACTTAAAGAATATGAAAATCAATATGTTTTTATGAGATGGGCTACAGGCGGAGAATACGGAAAACTAATGTTTGTAGGAGAGGATTTTGTGGAATTCAATATTATAGATATTGATACAATGTCATACAAAGAAACCATGGTGATTTATTCCCCATTGATTTTAGAAGTTGCAATCGGAGGTGCCGACATTGCACGAATAGTCGCCGAATTATCACTAAAATCGTAGAGTATTAGTGATTATCAGAACAATGGATTATCACGTCGCTCCGTATAGTAAATGATGCACGGAGGTCAATAATTCTCCACGTAATGGCATAATATATAAAAAGGAACCACTTATAGACTTATTCAGCTATTAACTTGATTTTCTCCCATTTTAGTCAAAAAAAAAGTCACAACTTTTTGCGACTTGAACAATAATCTTGGGAGGAGATTTTGGGATAGTTTGTACATGCATGATAATCCAAGCATGATTTTTTGGTTACGCATGAATTTCATATTTTAACAAAAATTTACAATTGGAAAATTTAAAAAGTTTCAATCCGTCTAATAGCCACCATTTTACATGTTTTGAATTCGTGTCAAGCAGGGGTTTATTAAATACAAATTTTGTATTATAATACTTATATGAACAGAAATTTAAACATCTTGGTTATTAATGGTCCAAATATAAATATGTTAGGTGTTAGAGAGCCTGAACAATACGGTTCAAAGTCTTACAAAGACCTTGAGATGGAGTTGCATGAATACTCTTTTGAAATGGGTGTGAATCTGGAAATTTTCCAAAGCAATTTTGAAGGTGAAATTATTGAAAAAATCCAATACGCACTAGGCAATTTTGACGGAATTATTCTCAATGCCGGAGCTTTCACACATACAAGTATCGCAATTCGTGATGCACTGACTTCTGTAAAAATTCCGACTGTTGAAGTTCACATATCAAACATTTACAAACGCGAAGAATTTAGACATCACTCAATGTTTGCTGATGTTTGTGTTGGTCAGATTACCGGTTTCAAAATTGATAGTTATAAACTGGGGCTTCAAGGACTGGTCAACTTTTTGACCAGTGCAAACGATTAATTTATTCATAAACTGAATAAAAACAGTTTAGTTTAATCATAATTTATTATTTTATGCAGTCAACTATTTTTTAGCAACAAATTCTTGATGACATTTTTCAAGCATCTTCATTGTTTCGTCTTCTGTGTGAGTTTCAGCATAATTGTCAATTGCTTGATTAATAGCCATTGCAAGCTTAGGATTTTTTTCTAAAAATTTCATATCACTTTCGATTGAATCTGATGAAATTTGAGATTTTCCCAATGTTGCTTCCGGAACATTTGCCAAATCTTTAATTTCTTTAGATTCTTTTTGAGCCGGCGCAGTCGTTTCGTCAGGAACAATTTCTGCTTGAACAGGTTTTTGGATACCTTTGAAGTTTAAATTGTTGATGTTGTTGTCGATTTCTCTCATAGTATCACCTACTTTCAGAAGATTAACTTCATTCTCTATCATCATGTTTGGTACTTGTTTTTGTTCAGAAAACACCTAAATAATATTTTTTGCTACTTTAAGAACAAAAAAATTACAAAAATTTACATGTAATTCTTCACTAATTTTTCATGTTATGATGTATTATATACTACAAAAGGATATAATGCAAATTATGAACTTAGAAAAAATTGTAAAAAATTTATGGTGGTCTTTGACGGCATTCAGAACTATTAATAATTTGCCGGATTCAATTATTTTTATTGACTTTCAAGGTACAATCGAACGAGCTAACCGCAAGGCTTATGAATGTTTCGGATTTAAAATTGATGATGAAAATCCAATCAAAATTGATAACATTATCAAGAATGGACTTGATATAATTGAATCATCTATCAAATCAGGAAAACCTGTAATAGCTACTGCGGTTATCCCAAGAAGAGAATTTTATGTAGAATTAAATGCTACAAAACAAAATGGCGGATATTGTTTAGCAGTAAGAGATTTGACCAGATTAACCGATGAAGTCGCAACAGAAGAAAAAATTGCGAAATTCAATGGTGAAAAAAATGCAATGCTTGTAAAATTGGAGGGAGATATAAAATCTCCAATCACTTCAATCTCGGGATTTTCACAAGGCTTGCTTGATGGAATTGGTGGAGAATTAACTGAAAAACAAGCAAAATATATTAAGATAATTAACAACAATTCAAATGATTTGTATCATTTTATGGACAAGTTCTTGGAATTCACTTATGCAGAATCCTCTTTGTATGAAGCTCAATTCCAAAATTTTGATATTGTTGAAACAATCAAAAATATTGTAAAAGAGTACAACCCAATAATTGAACAAAAAAAACTGTCATTAGACTTTGATTATGATTCTATTGACAAACGCACAATTTATTCTGATGCGAAAGCTTTGCCAAAAATTGTTCATAATATTTTGGAGGTTGCAGTTGGAATGACTGAAACCGGTTATATCAGCATAAATTTGAAAAATCCTGATGAACGTACAGCTCTAAAATTTGGAGTTGCAGCTCCGGAAATGTTGAACGGATTTATTCATTTGTCTATAAAAGATACAGGCACAGGAATTCCGGAAGAAGAAATGAGATATTTGTGTGAACCTTATGCACAATTAGAAAAAGGGAAGAAAAACTTTTTACGTTCTTTGAATTTAGGAACTTCAACAATTTTAACAAAGAGAGCTAAAGGAAGTATAGTAATCAATTCAGAAGTTATGAAAGGTACGACTTACGATATTATTCTTCCGATTGAAAAGGAAATAAATGAGTAACGTTATTCTTAAAAATGTAAGAAAAACTTATGACAACAACAAAACTGTCATTAAAAATGTAAGTTTAGAGATTAAAGACAAAGAATTTGTTGTGCTTGTCGGTTCTTCGGGCTGCGGAAAATCGACTCTATTGAGAATGATTGCAGGACTGGAAGACATAACATCTGGAGACATTTACATTGGAGATAAAAAAGTTAATGATGTTCCGCCCAAAGACAGGGATATAGCATTTGTTTTCCAAAGTTATGCACTATATCCGCACATGACAGTTAGAGAAAATATTGCTTTCGGTTTAAAAATGAGAAAAGTTGACAAGGCAATAATAGAGAAAAAAGTTCAAGAGGCTGCCGAAATTCTTAATTTAGGAGAATATTTAGACAGAAAACCTAAACAACTTTCGGGTGGTCAACGTCAAAGAGTTGCTTTAGGACGTGCGATTGTGAGAAATCCTAAAGTATTTTTGATGGACGAACCATTGTCAAATCTAGATGCAAAATTGCGTGTTCAAATGCGTTCAGAGATTAAAAAATTACACGAAAGATTGCAAACAACATTTATCTATGTAACTCATGACCAAACAGAAGCACTGACAATGGGCGATAGAATTGTTGTACTAAATAATGGCGATATTCAACAGGTTGATACTCCGGAACAAATTTATAACAACCCTCAAAATACTTTTGTAGCCGGTTTTGTCGGTTCTCCTCAAATGAATTTTATTGAGGGTAAGGATATCGGGCTTGATGAAAATATTTTGTATGGAATTCGTCCTGAAAAAATGCAACGAGCTGACGGAGATATAAAATTAACAGTAGATGTTGAAATTTCTGAAATGCTTGGGAGTGAAAAGATTGCTTATTTCAATATCGGAAACCGTAAATGTTCTGCAAAACTTGATTCAGATTTTTCAATCGGGGAAACACTTGATTTGTCTATAAACAGCTCAGAATTATATAAATTTAATTCTGAAACAGGCGAAAGAATTTACTAACTTAATATCCGTATTTTTGATTTTCGTCCAGTTTTTCAATCCAAACAACCGTCACATTAGGTTGCTTATAAAACGGATTGAACCAATGACTTTCGTCCGTAAAATCTATAATTGCATCATAGTACGAAATCTTTTTCGCAATTTTTTTTGTATATTCTAATAAATCAGTCATAATTTTCCTAACTATCATAATAGATTTATTTTCTCGTATTTTTTATTGCAAATAATCCCCAAAAAATATCGAATAGGGAAATAACAAACCTCTCAAAAAGGGTTACTCCCTCCTGCTAATTGTGATTTTTTATATGAAATTTTATTTTTTATAAAAAGGAGAAAATTTTATGGCAAATTCACTAAAGGGTTCAAGAACAGAGCAAATTTTGATAAATTCTTTTGCAGGTGAAGCTCAAGCAAGAAACAGATATACATATTTTTCAAAAGTAGCGAAAAAAGAAGGCTATGAACAAATTTCTGAAATCTTTTTAATGACTGCAGAAAATGAATTAGAACACGCAAAACTTTTCTATAAACTTGTTGGAAACAATACAAATGCACATGTTGATGCATTTTATCCGTTCAAACTTGGAACAACCGAAGAGAATTTGAAACTTGCAATCGCAGGGGAAGAAGAAGAATTCAGTGTTCTATATTACAATGGAGAAATCATTGCAAAAGAAGAGGGTTTCCTTGAAGTTTCTGACACCTTTAGACATGTTAGAACATCAGAGCAACATCATGCAAAAAGGTATAGAGAGTTGTATGAAAATCTGGCAAGCGGAACATTGTTTAAGAAAGATAAAGAACAAACTTGGATTTGTAGGAAATGTGGTTATGTTTATTTATCAAAAGAAGCATATCCGGTTTGTCCTTGTTGCAAACACCCAAGCAGTTATGCTCAACTTTTATGCGAAAAATACTAAATTTGGAGGAGCATTTTTTGTTGCCATAATCGAGCATATTATAATATAATATTTGTAATATGAAACAAAAGTGGAAAATTGTAACATTAGTAGGAATTATTGCAGTGACCTGCGGAGCTTATACGTGGGGAATTCCTGCTGCCGTAAATATCAAAGCCCACAAAAGTTTCATCGAAAAACAAATCAAAGATAAGACCGGTTTTGTTGTAGATATTGGAACACCTGATTTGTCGATGGGTGCATTCCCATCTGTTTGGATTAAGAGTACTAATATAACTCTATTTAACTCTGATGGAACAACGGCAGCATTCATTGATAACCCAAAATTAAAAATCAAATTATTACCTTTGTTATTTAAAAAAATTGAAGTTGCTAAGATTTCAGCAACCAGAGAAGAAGCCCATTTTGTTCTCACAAAAGATAAAAAATTATTAATCGGACAATATCCGCTAAAATTAAATACTCAAAAAAGCGAATTTACACTATCCAAAATGGATATGAATTTAGGCGAATACGATTTCTATCTTGATGATAAATTGAATTCGCAAAACGTAAGCTTAAACGGAGAATATTTTAAACACGGGAAATATGTCGCAAACAAACACGTACGATTTGCAACTGCCGGCGACTTAAAAATCGGCAACAAATCTACTAAATATTTTTCTGATGTGGAAATTAACCTCCCTATCACTAGTTTAACTGAAGATAAATTGAAAATTAATGCAGATATTAACAAATTCGATTTATCATACATTTCTGATTACGTGAATATATTATCTAAGGGTAAAATCAAAAAACTCTCAGGAATTGTTGATTTCAATGCAAAAACAAAGCACGACAAATTTGGGCATAAAAATATCCGAACATCTTTGGTTACAAATAATTTAAACATAGTCGGAAAAGATAAGGCTTCATCAATAATTTTTGGTGAAAAATTAGCATTAAATTTCAATTTTGACACAATTGACGGTGGAATTCACATAAAAAATTCAACAATTGAAGCAAACAGAATTCACGCAAGTGTTGATGGTAAAGTTTATCGATTTGGAGATAAAATTCCGATTCTGGATATAGATGCAGCCGTAAAATCAACCCGTTTAGAAGATATTTGTAAAATTCTTCCCGGTACAGAAACATTAATTCCGGAATTCAATTTGTACAAATTGAAACAGTATGTTTTTTATGGAGATGGCGATGGACATTTACATTTCAGAGGGAAAGCAAACAGACCTTTTGTCACCGGTTTTGTAAAACTTCGTGATGCATATTTAATTCACCCGATTAAAAATGCTCCGGCAAATGCTAAAATTGATTTGAACTTTATCGGGAAACAAATGCTTTTGGACGTCTTTGTACCAACAAGTAAAGGACAAAACGTAACAGTTAAAGGCAAAGTTAAAATTGACGGTTCAAAATATTCTGAATTACAAATCAAAAGTACTGATGCCGTTGTATTAGAAACTGCTCAAGAGGTTTTAAATCCTCTACACGAAATTTTGAAATTTCAACTCGGTCCTGTTCCAATGATGAAAATTGCAGGAGTTGGTAACATTGACTTGCACTCTGCGGGTAAAAAGGTGGATCCGCATATTTGGGGCAACATCAGATTTAAAAACGTAACAGCATCATTTAACGATATTCATAATCTGGTTTTGAAAAACGGATCAGGCGAAGTTAAATTTAATGATACAAAAACATCGTTCAGAAGCTATTATGCAACAATCAACGGACGTCCGGTAGAAATCAAAGGAACATGCTCTGTTCTTGGAAAGCTCAATGTCTTTGTAACTTCAAAAGGTCAAAGTATTCCGCCACTGATTAAAGTTATCAATTCATCACCAATATTAGTTGATGTGCAAAAAGTTATCGCACCTTTCACGCACCCGCAGGGAACAGGTGATATTTTCCTAAATATTTACGGAACAGCAAAAAATGCTGAAGCTGTTGAATTCAACAAAGACCTATTTGCAAAAGGTACAATAACCTTGCATGATGCAACAACTATTATGCAAGATACTTATTTACCTTTCACACACGTTAATGGGGTAGTGAATTTTGACCAATATGATTCAGATTATGATATCACGGGATTTGTAAGGAATTCAAAACTTCACGTAAAAGGTACAGGTTCAAATTCAAACATAGATTTGACAGCTTCTTCTAACAATTTTGCAATTAATGATTGTTCTGATTTGCTTTATCCCAAAATGGATATGCCTTATCAAAAAGAAATCGGAAATATTCACGCATCTTTTACAGGTCGTTATAAAGGGGTTGCAGATGCAGGAAATCTCGATTATAACAAGGTTATAGTTGATGGGAAATTCTTATCTAATATGAGAACTTCTAACCCGATAAGAATTGATGGCGGAACTTTTTCAATAAGAAAAGGAGTTTTGACAACATCACCATTGAAAGGGTTATTCAATAATAATCCGTTTAATTTAACTCTAACAATGAGCGATATTTATGACAAAATGGTAATTTCAAACGCTACGTTTAATTTCCACAACCTAGATTTGGGTGTCATAAATACCGTAAAATCACAAATTAAACTACCAAAACAATTAGAACAACAAATTGACTTAATCTCTGATATCAAAGGTCACGTAAATCTTAAAGGAACTGTTAAAGGCGAAAACATCTGGACAAATGTAAACTTGGCTGGAACCAGTTTTGTATATAAACCATTTGGGGCTGCAGTAAATATCTTGAGCGGGAACGCACGAGTAACAGGCGATACAGTACATTTGGAGAGAATAAATTCAAGAGTAAGTTCAATGCCGGTATTTGCGAACGGTAGCATTTCAAATATATTTAGAACACCAAACCTTAATGTTTTTATAAGTGCAAAACCTACTCAATTGTTCTTTGATAGATTTATCAATTCAAAATCAGTTTATCCTGTAAAAATCAAAGGAGATGTTAATTTCAATTCAAGCCTAAGAGGGCCGATTGACAGAATTTCTGCAGTATCAAATCTTAATGTTGGTGAAAATTCTTCAATCTACTATCTTGGCGCAACTTTAGCAGGTGCTCCAACAGGTGCAATCGGCACAGACGAAATAACAACTAACCCTGTTTCTGTTGTGTCTGACACTGTGATTTATCCGACTAAAGTTAAGATAAATTCACTAAAATATAATCAAATTATTACATCTCAAAACAAAAAGAAATCTGTTCAAAATCAACTAAATGCATCAGGCGAGATTTCACTATTAAATAATAACGTTATTGGATTTAAAAATTTCCGAGTAAAAACAGCACAGCCGACAAATGCTCGTATTTTCAATGTACTTTTGAAAAAACCGACAATCAAACAAGGGGTTTTCACCTCAGATTTATTGATAAATGGAACATCACTTGCACCAAAGATTTTGGGCGATTTGAATATTACAAGTATTGATATTCCATTGTTAGATGCAACAATTCGAGATATCAGTATTGATTTCAAAAAAGACTTCATCAACCTAACATCTAAAGGTGTCGTACTAACAAACGATATTACATTGTTTGCCAAGATTTTGAACAACCCTAATCCGCCAATCGTGATTGAAGATGCCAAAGTTCAAATGGACGAACTTAATCTTAATGTAGTGTCAAAAGCACTTGATGATTTTGATGTTGATAATACAAGAAGTAAACATATTCAATCATCATCGGACTTACCGATTTCACCGGATATGGTAATCATCAAAAATGCTAAAATTAATGCAGATAAAATCTTAATCAAAAAAGCAAATGCAACTAATTTCAATTCAAAAATAACTTTAGGCTCAGACAATATTTTGAATATCGAAAACTTTGGATTTAACCTTGCAAACGGAACTGTAAACGGCAAGATTGATTACAATTTGAACACTCTATCCGGCAATGGCGAGATGTCTATAGATAATGCAGATGCACAAATTATCGGTGAAAATTTCTTTGATATGCCGGGGCAAATGTATGGTCGAGTAACAGGCGATATGAGAGTTTCTTGTACCGGTTTGTCCAGTGTTGAATGCGTAAATACACTATCCGGAGATGGAAATTTCAAAGTTACAGACGGTCGTATGCCAAAACTTGGTTCTCTTGAATATCTTCTAAAAGCAGGAAACCTAATCACTGGCGGGATTACAGGATTATCCATTAACGGAATTATTGATTTAATTACACCGTTAAAGACCGGAAATTTCGAAAGTATAAGTGGAGACATTAAAGTTAAAGACGGTATTGCTGACGAAATCAACGTATATTCAAAGGGCAAAGACTTGAACCTTTATTTAACAGGAAGCTACAATATTTCAACTCTTGTTGCTGATATGGAGGTTTATGGAAGTTTATCCAAAAACTTCTCAACACTACTTGGCAGAATAGGTAATGCATCATTGAATCGTTTATTCAATGCAATCCCAGGGATTAATATCAATGAAGTTAACCCGCAATCAACAAGTAATATCAACAAAATTCCAAATTTTGACAAAAACAACGTTTTGCGTGTATTCAAAGCTGATATCTTTGGTGATATCAACGGTAGTAATTACGTTAAAAGCTTCCGTTGGATTAAAAATTAATTAAAAAATCAATTGCTATTTTAGAACTTCAATTACATCATAATCGGTCAAATATGGCAAATGAGCTTCCGTAATCAATTCCCCCGGAAGTAAAATTGAAATCCCCGGAGGACACTCTGCAACTACTTCTCCAGACAATCTGCCTAGAGCTTGTTCCTTTGGAATAATTTCTTTTTCAGAAAAATAAGCATCTCTCAAATTCTTTTTGATAATAGGAGTAAGCATAGGCATGTGTTTTTTATTTTCAAGATAATAAATATCTTTATAGTCGTGAGTATCAATTTTCTTTAGGCAGTCAACCAAATATTCAAAATCTGAACGTTTGTTACCAATATTACTCAATATCAAAATACCGGCATCTGAGGCACTTTCAACTTCAATACCAAAATCAATTTCCAAAATTGATTCTAATCTTTTGCCTGACAATCCGTCAGCTTTGATGAACACTTTTGTAACATCTGTTTTGTATCCAAAATCGGATTTTAATTGATGAATTGTCTTCATTTTATCAATTTCAGAACGCAAATATTTTGCATTTGAAATAGCTTTTGCAAGTTGTCGTTGTCCTCTTTTGCTTTGAAGATTTGCCCTTGCAGCATCTAAACTTGCAAGTAACATCAAAGATGGACTTGTTGTGTGCAAAAGCATCAAAGAACGTTCAACATCTTCAGCATTAATTTTTGAATTTTCACTAATATGAAGCATTGAAGATTGGCTCATACTTCCGCCGGTTTTGTGCAAAGAATGAACAACAATATCAGCTCCTAATTTCAAAGAAGTTTCCGGCAATTTGTCATTAAAATTCCACAAACAACCGTGAGCTTCATCAACAATCAATGGGACGTTATGCTTTTTACAAATCTCAGAAATTGCTCTAACATCAGATACAACACCTTCATAAGTAGGGTTTGTAATCCAAACAGCGGATACATCATCGTGTTTTTGTAACAATCCTTCTACAGATTTTGCATCAATATTTCCCCACAATCCCCAGTCACTGAATTTTTCCGGAATAATCCACAATGGCTCTGCACCGGAGATAATTAAGCCTGTCAAAATTGAGCGATGGCAATTTCTGTTTACTATAACTTTTTGCCCTTTCTTAGTTAAACCCATTGCGATAGCAAGGTTTCCTATAGTTGAGCCATTTAATAAAAAGAAAGTCTTTTTAGACCCAAATGCTTTTGCGGCAAGTTCTTCCGCTTCTTTAATCGGCCCTGTAGCCGGAGTTAAAGTTCCCAAATTATCAAACTCATCTGTGGTATCAACCATTAGAGCTTTTCTTCCGACAAGTTTTCTAAAATCCGGAAGAGTACCCAATCCTTTTGTATGCCCCGGAATATGGAATTGATATGTCGGGTTCTCATAAGCTGTTTTCAATGCTTCTACAATTGGGGCTTTTATATCTGTCTGTTTATTATTTTTAATTTTATTCGGCATAAAAAAAATATACAATAAAAATATTATGAAATCTACAAAAAACATGTTATAATGAGCAGAGAATGAAAAATATCTTAAAACTGTTAATTATTTCAGCTTTATTGATAATTCCCCAAACTGCTCAAGCAACCCCTCCAGAATATGAAGCTGAAGAACTTCTGACAACCAAACAAGAAAATGAAATCGTTTTAGAATCAAACGATGAGCTTTTTGATGTGAATAGTCAAACCCAAGAAGTTAAACAAATTGCAGAAAATGAAAATAATAAAGATGATGACGATGATTCTGTTTTAGACAATGAAGAGTTAGATTTTGCAATCTTTAGACAGTTAGATAAAAATAACGATAATATTATTGATGAAGATACCTTGATTGGAAAAATTATCCATTCAAAAATCACAAGAACAGATATTCAATCCTTCCTTTTGAAAGATGAATTAACCTACCAATACGAAAAAGGCCCTCTTCATAAAATTCAAGTATATGGCGGATATAGAGGAAGTGTCAACGGAATATTTAATCCTCAATATGCAACAAAATATGACAATTTAACAACAAATATTGGCGCTTATGGTGTTTTCAAAAACAAAGATTACAAATTCAAATTAACATTCAAACCAATTCCACAAGAAGGTATGAACGTTATTGACGGACTTGTTGCAGATGCATATATAACAAATACAAAACTCCCGCATCACCAAATCATTGCAGGCTATTCAAGAGTTCAAACAGGAGTTGAAGGAGGAACATCTTCATTCATTATTCCATTTGTTGCTCGTTCTCAAATTGCAAGAAATTTTGGTAATGCTCGTTCAATGTCAGTAAAAGTTTTAGGGAATTACGAATATGTCGATTATAATATCGCATTCGGATCTTCCGGACGATTTGTCACAAGTGGTTTCCCAGGGGCAGAATTCACAGGGTGGTTAAATATCAAACCTTTTGGAAGCCAAGATAAAAAACTCGGGAAACTTACAATCGGGGGCGGTTTCAATGGCGGACATAACGGAATTGATTATGGTGTCGGAAGTATCTACGTAGGTTACAAGCACAAAAAACTATGGACAAATTTTGAAGCTGCAATTGCAGATGGATACAGCGGTTCAAATGGAATAAGCGCAAACAAAGCCGCAGGTTTTGCAGCTACTGCAGGGTGGAAATTCACCCCACATTTTCAACTTATTGGAAGAATTGACCAATTTGACCCAAATAGAGATAAATCCAACGACCTCCAAAGAGAATATACTATTGGTTTGAACTGGTTTATCAAAGGTCAGGCATTAAAAATTGTTCTAAACTACGTATTTTGTCAAAATCAAAGTAAAGATGATAGCCATAAAATTATTCTCGCCACACAAGTATTGTTATAAGTTTAATTTTATTTACTAACTTGCCAAATAAAATACTCATTTTACAATATTGTTATGGGGAATATATTACTGATATCAGAAAATGATTTTATAATAAAGAAGTATAGAGCATTGTTTGACAACAGGTTCTACAAGTTCAATTCGTGTTGCACTGCAACATCTGTATTTGATTTGCTGGAAATTGAACCTCCTGATATCATTGTAATTGATGATAAAATCCAAATTCTTAACCCATTACTAACAATCAAAAAAATCAAATCAAAACTTGAAAATTCTCAAATTCTTCTTTTGACCGACGGAATTGAAGTAAATGACGAGATTTCTAAAATTGTCAGCGGATTTATGATGGATAGTTTCTCTGATAATTTGATTGTTTCAACAATAAATACCCACCTGAAAACCAAAGAAAATTTAGACAAATTATCTGTTAAAAACAAAGACTTGGCAGATAGTTTATACAAATTGAATGTCCTATATAATACAAGTTCTCAATTTGCAGGAACTCTTGATACGAAAGAACTCCTTAGTTATATGATTGAGGGACTTGATAAATCTTTAAGTTTTGATTTAACTTGTACAATTTCTTTCGGTTTTGAACATGAACCGGTGTTGTTGATTGATTCTTTGTACGATATATCCGAAGAATTGATGAGCGCATTGAAACTCCGTGCAATCCTAAACTACAAATCTCTTTTTGAAAATAGAAATGTTCCTTTTGATATTGATGATAAAAATTTAAAAATCATCAAAAACATCAAAAACCCAAATAACAAATTTACTTTTACAATCTTTCAATATGACAATATGTTTGCACCGATTGATTTAGGCGATAATTTCTTTGGTTGCATCGAAATTTTTAAAGAAAAACCATTCACAACAGATGATGCAGCGTATTTTCAAACAATTGTTCAACAAGTTTCTCTACCTTTAAAAAGTGCGGGCTTATATAAAGAAATTATTGAAAAAAACCAAGAATTAGAAAAACTTGAACGAGTAAAATCTGAATTTATTTCAATCGTTTCACACGAATTGAGAACACCATTGACACCGATAAAAAATGCCTTGGCAATCCTTGCAAGCGGTCGTTGTGGAATGTTAGGCGAAAACGCAGTCAAATTCATTGATATGGCAAAAAGAAATGTTGAAAATTTAACAAGTATAATTAACGATATTCTTGATATCAACAAAATTGAAGCAGGGAAAATGGATTTCAACTACAAAACTATGAATATCCATTCTGTAATTGAAAACGTTAAAAACAATTTTGATTGCGTTGCAAAAGAACACGAAATTATATTTAAAGCCGAAGAACAAGACAATTTGCCGGATATTTATGCCGATTCTCAACGTCTTGGTCAAGTATTAACAAACCTTGTTTCTAACGCAATTAAATTTACCCCAAAGGGTAAAAATATTACAATCAAATCAGAATTAAAAAATGCTGACGAAATCACCACAAACTCTTATTTTGAAAACGAAATCAAACAATTGAACGGGAATTATATTGTTGTGAGTGTAATTGATGAGGGTATCGGTATTAAAAAAGAAAATTTATTAAAAGCATTTGACAAATTTACACAGATAGAAAATAGTTTATCCCGAAAGGTTGGCGGAACAGGTCTAGGACTTCCGATTGCAAGACAACTGGTTAAAGCTCACAGAGGAGCAATTTGGTGCGACAGTGCTGAAGAAAAGGGGTCAAGTTTTCATTTTGCACTACCTGTAAGTGCTGAAAACATTGAGGGAAAAACAATTCAAAAAGAATTACTTTAAAAATTAAAAGGATTATGATGAATAGTAAAAGAAGAATAAGCATATTAGGATCAACAGGCTCAATAGGAACTCAAGCACTTGAAGTTATTGAAAAGTTGCAAGATAAATTTGAGATTATTGCACTTTCTGCAGGTGGAAATGTTGAACTTTTAAAACAGCAAGCACTTAAATTCAAACCAAAATATGTTTGTATTGGCAAAAAAACAGGGGAAAAAGTCGAGATTCCAAATACAAAAGTTCTTTATGGAGAAGACGGTTTAGAAGAAATTTGTTCAAACAAAGAAAACGATATAATTTTAGTTTCCGTATCCGGCAAAATAGGTTTAAAACCAACTCTAAAAGCGATAGAAAACGGTATTGATATTGCACTTGCAAACAAAGAAACTCTTGTTATGGCAGGAGATATTGTAATGCAAAAAGCAAGAGAAAATGGAGTCAAAATCGTTCCTGTAGATAGTGAACATTGCGCAATTCACCAGTGCATAAAAGATATTTCACAAGTTGACAAACTTATCATAACTGCAAGTGGCGGACCATTTTTACACAAGACAATAGAAGATATGAAAAATGCAACAGTAGCGCAAGCTCTAGCACACCCGAGATGGAATATGGGAAAAAAAATCACTGTCGATTCTGCAACATTGATGAACAAAGGCTTAGAAATCATTGAAGCACATCATTTGTTCAATATGCCTTATGAAAAAATTGATGTTGTTGTTCACCCTCAAAGTATTGTCCACTCTGCAATTGAGTACGTCGATGGAAGTGTTATAGCTCAACTTGGACTTCCCAGTATGCATATTCCAATCCAATATGCGATTACATATCCGGAACGTTACGCAGGGATTAAATCAAGAAGTTTCAGTTTTTCTGAAATCGCTCATCTTGATTTTGAAAAACCGGATTTTGAAAAATTCCCAAGTGTAAAACTTGCATATCATGCCGGTAAACTCGGAGGAAGTGCAACAGTATGTCTTAATGCCGCAAATGAAGAAGCTGTTTTTGCATTTCTACAAGATAAAATCCGACTTTATGATATCTACAAAATTGTTGAAAAAATGATGAAAAGCCATAAGCTTGTAGAAACACCATCAATTGATGAAATTTTTGAAATTGATAAAGAAATCAGATTAAAAACCAGAGAAATTTTATAAAAAAATTGGGCATGCCTCAAAATTAATTTTTCTAAAAAGATGCAAAAATTTTGCATCTTTTTTAATTTTGTCCGCTTATAGCAAAGGTTTCGCCAGTTGTCTATCCGTATTTTTACGTACGTAAAAATACGGACTTTATTTTTTTTGAAAATCCGTTATACTTAAAAAGTAATCGGTTAAGGTTCAAGCCCGGGGAAAATAAAAATCCCTAAAAGATTGTTTATCTTTTTTGATGGTAAAGCTGTTTGCCGACATTCTCACAGGAGTGTATTATGGGATATATTCATTGCTGTGGAGGACTTCGTAAGACGAGAAGTTTTGTGTTGTCCCCTACAGATAATTTTGTTGTGTGTGAATTGGATTTACTTGCAAAATGTCCTATATGTAATCATTTTGTTATTCAATTGACACGACTTGATAAAAATAACAATTTATCAAGCTTGAGATTTTCAAATAGAAAGGCGATTGGTTTTTGGAAAAGAATACAATCAAAAATACTCTACGAACAAAAAGAATTCGACTATTCAAAACATCGTGGCGGAACATTCTATTTGAACTATAACGAATTTGGTGTTAAGAAGAGGTGCTATTCAAACTTTTCAAATCTTAAAATCGGTTTAATAAAAACTACCTATTAACTTTTTTATTCTTCGATAATTTAATTTTTATACAATTATTTAAGAGGGGATATTATTTCTCTACCTACCCTCCACTTTCCCCTCTTATTTTTTTAGAAGTGGAAATATTATTAAAAAAAAGAAAGATTAATTAAGGTAATATGAGGGTAATTAAATCAGATACAAAAGGAAGTTTGATGAAGTTATCACCAAAAGAACATAATGTACTAACTCTGATTGCTTGCGGGTTTACAGATAAGGAAGTTGCTTTAAAACTGAACATTTCAATACGAACGGTACAATCTCATATTGCATCAATATTATTGAAACTAAAAGCAAGAAACAGGGTTAATGCAGTTGTTGTCTACATGCACCTCAATCCTAAGTGGAAAATTGCAGAGAGGTATGTCGTAGTATGAAACGAATTATTTTACATTGGACCGCCGGAAGATATTATCCGACCCAATTTGAAAAACAGTACTATCATTTTTTGATAGACAAAGATGGCAGAATTTATAATGGAATTCACAAACCGGAAGATAATTTAAATTGTTCTGACGGGAATTATGCAGCCCACACAGGTGGTGGGAATACAGGTTCAATCGGAGTTGCGCTTTGCTCAATGTCAGGATTTAAATCTCGAGATAATGTCGGGAAATTTCCGATTTCGCCTATTCAATTTGAATCTTGTATGAAATTTTGCTCAGAACTTTGCAAAAGATATTCAATTGAAATTACTCCACAAAACGTCATGACACATTACGAATTTGGACAAAACAACCCTAAAACAACTAGTTTTGGCAAAATTGATATAGTTTATCTTCCACCTTATCCTTGGATTGCGAAAAAAGATATCGGAAGTTTTATCCGCTCAAAAATCCGTTGGTATAGTGAAAGAATTTGAGGTTAGAAAAAAAATATGGATATAAATTATTTTGATTTGTCGGGTGGAATTTGCCAATCTTCGACAAAGACAGAACTTGGTTTGAGTTCAAAAATTCTTTATTGGACGGATTCAAAAAATATTGAACTCTATAACAACAAAGGAATTGTAAAACAAAAAGGTAACACATTATTACTTAATTTGCCTGATAAAGAGCCAATCATTGCAATGAATGAAATGGAGTCTGACGGACTGTACAAATTGATTGTCGCAACAAAAAGCGGAAAAATCTATGTATATTCTGAATCTTCAGGGAGCTTAAAGCTTTTAAACAAAACAATCTCAGGAAAGAAAGTTCAATTTGTAAATTTTTTGCGAGGAGTTATTGTCGCAACAGAATCTGATGAAATGTTTTATATAAAAGACAATTCTAACTTTGATATTGTTGATTGTAATCTAAAAGACAAAGCCGGAAATATATTTTATCCGGATTGCATAACTGTTTATAAAGGCAGGGTTTGGTGTTCAGATACTTCAACAATTTATTATTCCGCACTCGGAACTTATAATGATTTCAAAACCGAAAATGATGCCGGCTATATCAGTGATTTTCATACCGATACCGCAGATATAACAGCAATTCATACCTATAAAGATTATCTTGCGATTTACAAAAAAGAACGAGTTTATTTATTATCCGGTTCAAATCCGTCAGATTTTTCAGTGATGTTATTCGCCGATAAAGGCACAATGGCAACAAGCTCAATTGTAAACGTTGATAACAAACAATATTTTTTAAGCAACGGAATTTTTGCACTTGAACAAGTAGGAGAATTAAATCAAATTCGCTTAGGGTCAGAAATTTCAAAGAATATCAAAAATGAGTTTGACAATTTTGACACCGCAAGACTTAAATATACAAAAGTTCTGCACTACGAAAATAAAAATCAAACTTGGCACTTCTTTCCTTATTTAGGAAACGAATACTACAATACAATTTGGATAAACGATTATGTAAATCACTCTTGGTACAAAAGAGAAGTTCCACAAAAAATTACAACTGCCTGCAATTTTCATTCTTACATTCTAACTGCAGATACAGAAGGAAATGTTTATTATGAAGATTACGGTACAACATTTAACGGTGAAAGCATTTCTTTTATGTGGAAATCTCCATTTTTGTCACTTGGAAATGTTCATCACAGAAAACTCATAGAAGAGTTTTACTTTGTCCTTGATGATGAATATGATAACAAATTTCAATGCTCCGTTTACAAAGACTATGATGGCAAATGTGCTGATGATTATGAACATATAGTTTCTCGTCATTTCAATCAATTGGTTTGGGCAAAAAACGATGATGAAGACTCTAATGATAGCAACTGTTGGGCAAATATAGATGAAAATGTTCCGATTTGGACAATAGGAACAGATGTTTTAGAAAAAGCAGAAATTTGCGGAAGTTGTTATTCCGTTCAAATTTGCGTTGAGGGAAGCGAAATCGACGACAATTGCGCCATAATCGGTCTTCAATTCAGAGAAATTTATAACGACGATTAGATAAAATCGTAAAAATATATTGTGTACTACTTTGTAAAATGAAAGGGAAATGAAAAATGTCAGATTTTACAACAACTTATTCTACCTTTATTCCTGAAATTTGGAGTAAAAAATTAAATCAAATGTTAGAAAAAAATTGCGTAATGATGCAATGCGTGAACAAAAATTGGGAGGGAGAAATTTCTCAACAAGGTGATACCGTCAAAATTATTACACCTGCAGATGTAACTGTTTCAACCCTAACAAGTGATAATATCACATACACCAGCCTTGCACCAAAATCACAAGATTTGGTCATCGACCAAAAGAAATTCTTTGCATTTAAAATTGATGATGTTGCAAAAGTTCAATCAAATATGGACATTATGGAAGCACATTTAGTTAATGCTAAAAAAGCTATTGAAGAAGTCCAAGATTCATATCTGCTTGCAATGCATACAGATGTTACAGAATCAAATACAGTAGGTTCAGAATCTTTACCAATCACCTTAGATAAATCAACAATTTACGAACACTTTGTAAAATTATCTTTGGCATTAAAAAATTCTGACGCAGTTCATGCAGGTGTTCGTCCCTGGGTAGTAATTAACCCAAACATAGAATCTTACTTGTTACAAAGTCCGGAGTTTATCAAAGCTTATAATGTCGCAGACGAAACTCTTAGAGATGGTGCAATTGGTCGAATTGCCGGAATGGACGTCCTTGTTAGCACAAATTTAACAGACATTGATAACAAATATTACGTACTTGCAGGAACAAATGATGCAATCACTTTCGCATCTCAACTTGCAAAAATCGAAAGCTTGAGAGATAAAGACAGCTTTTCGGATTTAGTTAGAGGCTTGTATTTGTATGGCGCAAAAACAGTTCAACCAAAAGCCCTCGCAAAAATGATTGTTTCATCAATATAACCAAAAGGAGAATTTTAAATGCAACTATTTTCAAAAACAAAAACTAAAATCAAAGAGTTGGCAAAAAATGCAGTTTTAGTTGCAGAAGCAGAGCTTGGAAGTGGAAAAGGTCAAGAGAAGAAAAAACTTGCAATTGAATATGTATTAAAAAACCTACCTATTTCTAACTTTTTGAAAAGCATTATTTCAATCTTACTCTCAAGTTTTATTGATGATGCGATTGAAATTTCTGTAAATTATATGAAAACTTTGTCAACCACACAAGGAGAATAAAACTTATGCAAAATCAAATAAATTCAAACAATATCTCATCATCTGCCGTGACTCCACAGATGAATTATACTGATATAGTCAGCCAGCTTGAACAGGCAATAGCAACAGACACCCTGCGATTGCAAACAATGTTACAGCAGGGAGTTATTACAAAACAACAAGGACAATATTTAATGGCTCAATTGGCTAAAAGGGCTAACGAAATTAACATGTGCAAAAATTCTGTACCATTTCCTAATCAAGCACAAACACAACAACCACAGACACAAAATCAAATGTCACCGCTTGAAACTTTCACAGAACAAAACCCTGAATTTTTCAATGTTGGAGGTCGTAATGCGGTTCTTGACTATATCAAAAATTACAACTTGGATAAAGATGAGATATCACAAGTGGCTAAGATTGTTGAACAGTTAGAAAATTCCGCTATTAACAGCTACTTGAAAAAATCTGCACACGAAAAATCATTGAATGACGAGAACTCTGCTGCTAAAAGTAAGTTGAATGCTTATGCTCAAAATTCAACAGGAAACAGCAATATGAATAGGATTTTCACACGTGAAGACATCGGCAAAATGACTAGTGAAGAATTCACCAAAAATGAAAAATTGATTATGGATCAAGTAAAACAAGGTCTAATCAAATAGGTAAAATTCTTTCAATAGTCTCTCCTCTCCTCCCACCTACGTGGGAGATTGGGGAGAGAAAAATAAACAGAAAGGAGTAAAATGAATTTTTTAGAACTTATAAACAAATGTTTGCTTGAACTCAATTACAAGCAAGTAAATGCCATTAGCGAACTTGTCAAAAATGACCACAAACGTATAATGAGTATCCTAAATGTTATAAATAAAGAAATTTGTAACGTTGAACCTTGGAATTTTTTAATCCGAAAAACAACGTTAGCCCTACCCAAAGGTAAAACAGAGATTGACAATCCCGTTTCCGGTCGGATTTGGTATTTGATAATTTCAGGGGAAAAATATAAATATTCTCCAGATGTGGAGAGCTTTTTGACAGGAAAAAACAAAGACCATTTTTATAGTGCATACAATGACAAACTATTACTCCCAAAATTTGACGAAGATAAAACAATTGAAGTCGTATATTACACCTCTAATTGCGTAAAAACACCTGACGGAGAAGAAATGAACGACTTTAAAAACGCAACTGATTGCTCACTAATTCCAATGCCATTTGTCGAACAGTTATTAGTTTACGGCACATGCCTGAGATTAAAAGCAAATCCGCAATATATCAAATTCACATATTGGCTAAGCATGTACAAAGAAGCATTGCTGAACTTGAAATCAAAAAGTAATATCTACATTTTTGACTCGCCAGTAATAAGACTATACAGGAGATAGGGCAAAAAAAACAGGAAGTCGTTTTCATTCCCCCCTGTTAAGATTTACACTAGCCGAAATATAAATAGCATGTATATTATACAAATTATTTGATAAAAAAACAAATTATAATAAGAAATGTAAAGAGATGCAAAATATAAACAACAAAGAAAAACAATTTGTCGCAGAGTATATAAGAACTCTTGATTGCGAAAAAGCCGTGAAATATGGGAAATTCAAAACCCTTGACCCGAAAAAATTAGGGCAATATCTGTTATGTCAAGCGCATATTATCAAAGAAATTAAATGTCAATTGAATAAACAAATTGATTCTCTCAATGTTCAAAAAGGCTACGTAATCCAGAAACTCCTACAGATTGCAGAATTTTCTCTGGCAGAAGAAGACATCTTGGATAAAGATGGCAATTTTACAGGCAAACGAAAATTGAGAGATGCCGGAGCGGGATTGAAAGCGCTTGAAAGTCTTTGCAAATATCTTGGATTTTCAAGTCCGCAATCAGAAGAGAAAAAATATATTGATGCAAAAATCATCACAATTTCCAACCTTGATGATAAGAAAATTTAAACTAAGAAAGGTAAAAAATGAAAGAAGATAAAAATATTGAACAAATTCTCCTCAATGACGAAGAATACGAAAAGATTTCAACAAAAAAAATTGAGAGTGATTTTGTTCGAGAAATAGATAAATCAAAGAATAAAACATCAGAAATTATTACAGACATAAAATTTGCACCTAAAAACAAGTTATTTTCAAAAGATGCAATTTACTTAATTCTAAATAAAAATAGCAGAACTAAATCTTACGTAAATGGAATTCAAGCCGAGGGATTTTTAGGAAATCAAACTTCGACAAGAGAAAAATTCCTAACAGGTGAGATTGACTCATTTGCCAAAGACGATTATTTCGTAAAATTTTTAAAAGTCAGAATTTAAAAATGTGTAAATTTATACAATTAACTACCAATAATCTTTTCACTAATTTGCACTATATTCCACTAATCTGGGAAAATTATACTAAGTATTTTAAATATTTACAAGACGATTTTTCCGATAACGACATCAACATATTGTCACTTGTTGAAAAAACTGTTCCATATTTTTGGATAATCATTGATAACAAAAATCAATATATGGGATTTGTTTTTCTTGATAATTTTGTCGGGAACAACAAAGCTTTATACAGTGCGGAATTAACGACTTGTTTTGAAAAACATGCGTGGGGTGATTTTACAAAATATAGTGCAAAGATTTTTTTAGAAAAATGCTTCAAGAATTTTGGATTCAAAAAAATAAAGGCCTTGATTTTCCCAGACAATTTTAGGGTCAAAACCCTTTTAAAAGCTTCGGGCTTTAACTACGAAACGACTCTCAAATCCGAAACTTTACGAGGTGGAAAGCCTCAAGATATTGAAATTTATTCCCTATATAAAACTACTAGCGAGGTAAAACATGGAAACATTCATAATTCCTGCATTTGATTATGCAGATGAACAATTTTTAATCAACAATATTATATTTAAATACGATTATTACAATGATATTCGAAGCTCTCAGATTTCTGACAACAGATTAATTAAGCATTCAATTTACAACTCAGATATTCCGGCGGTTAATAGTTGGGATTGCAAAATCCAACTCCCTGAGATTTACGAACTGGCACAAACTCTGAAATCTCATATTGTGCAAAATTTATACTCACACCCGGACGGAATGTTTGATGTGTCAGGTGTTGATTACAAAACTCAAAAATATGCCAACAAACAAAAAGCAATGCTTGTAAATACATTTGAAACAATGAAAATTGAAGATGAGATGGAAAAGATTATTGATTCTGTAGTCGAAACAGGCGAAGTTACTCTTTTTGTCGGTTGGGAAACAAAAACTCGAAAAGTCCGCCGAGCATTATCACTTGTTGAGCAATCAGAAAAAAATATTCAAGATGCTTTTGTTGTTGAGGACAAAGTTATTTATGACAACGCAAAAGTTAAATTCATAAATTATGAAGATTTTGTTTTTGACAAATACGGTGTGGATAATTGGGACACTTGTTCAAAAATATATCGAACTTATCAAACTTTAGATGACATCAAATCAAGTGATACTAATAATTTGCTAGATATTGAAAAACTGGAAATATTGAGAGGAGTGGTGGCAAGTAAAAAATCAAAAGACGAAAATTCGTCAAACAGAAAAATTGAAGTTTTAGAATTTTGGGGTGACATTGAACTTCCCAATGGCGAAGTTTTGAAAAACAAACTTATAGTTGTCGCAGGAAGAAAAGTAATTATCAGATATGAGGACAATCCTTTTGTAATAAACCCGTTTATCCATGCAAATATTATAGAATGCCCATCAACCGGTCGTGGAATCTCGCCATTAAGGGTTGCATTGATTTTAAATAATATATCTTCAACAATTTTGAACAAACAGCTAGATGCACTTGCACTAATGATGAATCCTCCATATCTTGCTCCGAAAGGCTGTTTTAGAGGACAACAAGACGTTAGCCCCGGAAAAATTATTGAATACGATGCATCACTTATGACAACAACTCCAACACCTTTGTCCTTTGACAAGGCAATGACCGGTTGGGATTTTCTAAATTATTTCAAAACAACTATTGAAAGTGCAACAGGAATTTTCAAAAACATGGCTGGAAATGTTCAATCCGTAGATAGAACTGCTACAGAAATTAACTATTCTGTAAACGGTCAAGAAGCCAGATTAAATATGCTTCTTGAATCAATAAATCGTAAAATCATTGTACCAATGGTCGAAAAAACAGCAGAACTTATAGCCAATTTCAAACTCGGGAAAGAAAATATCTTGGTATCTGATAAAGGAAAAATTGAGTTTATAGAAATTGATGATAATGTAAGGAATTCAAATTATATCTATAGGTACGGGGATAGAAAAGCAACATTTGAGAGAAAATCAAAATTGAAAGAACTTTTTGAAGTAATTAAATCATTTGCACAAATTCAAGAAGTTTCTTCAAATATCAATTGGTTGGAGTGTTTCAAATTTGCACTTGAACAATACGGAGTTGAGAATGCGAATAACTTCTTAACTTCACAGGAGTAAAATTCCTACATTATTAAACACAATATTAGGGAAACTAATGTCCTCCACTTGCGGGAGGACCGAAATCTTTGATTTCGAGGAGGGGTAAAATGTCCCAGCGTTGTGGATTGTTACGTCACTCCGTAAAGAACTTATTCTCCTTTAGCCTACAACCCAGAAAGAAACAAAACATGAAATACAAACTACTTGATGCCCAACGAAAATTCCTAGAGATTCCACACAATTATTCACTTGATGTTGCAGTTTATCAAGGCGGATATGGTTCCGGTAAAACTTTTGCCGGTTCATTGCTTGGAATTCTTCTCGCATTGAAATTCGCGGGGATTAGAGGACTTGTTGGAGCACAAACTTACACACTTGTGCGAGATACAACTTTAAAATCTTATTTTGAACACTTAGACGAAATGAGCTTTGTTGAAAATGTCGACTATAAGTGGTCATCGACTGAACAAAAATTGACGTTTCGTAATGGTTCAGAAATTCTGTTTCGGCATTTTGATGAACCCGACAAATTAAAATCCTTAAATCTGGGTTTTGTTGAAATTGAGGAAATGTCTGATATTCCGTATGATACATTCAAAGTTTTGCTTGCAAGAATGAGGCAAAAGATATCCCAAAATTGGGACAATTTCACATATAGGATTTTTGGGCACACAAATCCGGAAATCCAACGAGGTTGGGTTTACAAAACATTTGTTGAAAATCCTGCGCCGAATTATAGAATGATTTGCGCACCGACAACACAAAATATCTATCTTCCGAAAGGTTTCTGCGAAGAGCTGAAAAATTTGTATGATGAAAGTTATTATGAAATTTTTGTACTTGGCAAAACCGGAAACTTCAACCAAAACCTTGTAGTCAAAGACTTTACCAAAGAAAATGTCCGAGAAATCAAATACCAACCGAATTTTGATATTCATATCAGCTGCGATTTCAACGTTGACCCAATGTCTTGGGTTTTAGCTCATAAAACAGAAGACAAAGTGTTTTACTTTGATGAATTGGTTCTTGAAAATACCACAACCGCAAAAACTTGTGATGAATTTCACAGAAGATACCCAAATCACAAGGGAAAAATCATTATAAACGGTGATGCATCAGGCGATAACCGAAGTTGTACAAGCGAATATACAAATTACGTAATCATAAAAAAGAAACTGGAGTCCTTTGGCTATGACGTAGAAATTAAAATTAAGGCTTTTAATCCGCCAATAAAAAACCGAATTGCCGCATTCAACGCAAAAGTACGAAATGCTAACGGGAATATTGGTTTATATATTTCTCCAAAATGCGAAAAACTTTTGTATAACATTTACAATCTTCGATATGTTGAGGGTACGTCAAAGATAGATATCCCAACATATTCACAGATTAAACAGTCTAAAGAGCTGAAGTTTTTATCACACCCGTTTGATGCTGCATCATATTTGGTAGATTTTTATTGGCCGATAGTCTTATAAAGAAAAGAGGTTAAAATGAACACTTTATTATATTATTCCCCAGTAATTGTCGTTGTTGTATGCTTTTTAGTTCAACAAAAAATAGTTGTCACTCCGGAACAATTGGAGAAAAAACATCGTGAAATTATCAAAGATACTGAACAAAAATTTGTCACAATCGACAGTTATCACGATTTAAAATCAAACTTTTCCGAAATGAAAGAAAAGATAGACAAAATCTATGATTGCTTGATTATGGGCTAAATTTTTACTTTATCAATCGGTCATAATGTTCTGCATAGAAATCACCGTAACGATCTTCCAAAATCGCTTGACGACATTTTTTTGCAAAATCAATCAAGAATTTGATATTGTGAATTGATAAAAGTGTTGAAGCGGTTTGTTCTTGACATTTCCACAAGTGGCGAATATAAGCTCTTGAGTGGTTTTTGCAAGCATAACAATCACAACCCTCAACAAGCGGACCATGGTCATCTTGGAATTTTTGGTTCTTAATATTTGCTTTTCCGTCCCAAGTGAAGAACGAACCATGTCTTGCGTTTCTTGTCGGAAGTACACAGTCAAACATATCAACACCGTACTTAATTCCATTCAACAAATCTTCCGGAGTCCCAACACCCATTAAATATCTTGGTTTATATTTCGGTAAAAGAGGTGCAGTTAATTCTGTAAAATGATTTTTAATATCTGTTGGCTCACCAACACTAACCCCGCCAATTGCATACCCGACAGCATCAAAAGTAGAAATAACCCTTGCGCTTTCTTTTCTCAAATCATCAAAAAATGCACCCTGAACAATCGGGAACAGAGCTTGCTTAGGATTGGTTTTAGCCTTGAAACATCTTTCTAACCAACGATGAGTTCTTTCCATAGCAGCTTTTGCAGTTTCATAATCACAAGGATATGGTGCACATTCATCAAATGCCATCATAATATCCGCTCCGATGTCCTGTTGAACTTCCATAGAAACTTCCGGAGAAATAAAATGTTTTGTACCATCTTTCGGATCTTGAAATTCTACACCATCTTCGGTAATTTTTCTAAGATGAGCCAAAGAAAATACCTGAAATCCACCAGAATCAGTCAAAACCGGCTTATCCCAATTCATCCAACCGTGAATTCCACCGAAATCTCTAATTCTTTTTGTTCCGGCTCTCAAATAAAGGTGATAAGAGTTCGCCAAAATAATTTGGGCACCGGTATCTCTTATTTGGTCACAAGTTAATGCTTTTACAGCAGAATTTGTTCCAACCGGCATAAAAATAGGTGTTTCAATTTTTCCGTGCGGAGTTGTTAAAATTCCTGCTCTTGCTCCTGTTTGAGCATCTTCATGTATTAATTCGTAGCTAAAATAATCTTTCTCGTTCATACAAAAAGTTTATCATAAATATAATAATAAACAAAAAAT
>DABJ01000029.1:48503-69430 GCA_002102825.1 Candidatus Gastranaerophilales bacterium HUM_12
TTGGCTTTTCTATTATCGAACTAAAAAGTTGATTAAGCTTCATCTAAAGCAGCAACACCCGGTAATACTTTACCTTCGATGAATTCTAGAGAAGCACCACCACCTGTTGAAACGTGAGTGAAATCTTCAGCTTTGCAGAATTTTTTAGCAGCTGAAACAGAATCACCACCACCGATAACAGATACAGCACCATTTTTAGTAGCTTCAACAATTGCTTCTAAAACAGCTTTAGTACCTTCAGCGAATTTAGGATTTTCGAAAGCACCAACAGGGCCGTTCATCAAGATTGTTTTTGATTCTTTGATTACATCAGCAAAAGCTTTTCTTGAATCAGGACCAGCATCAACACCTTCAAATCCATCAGGAATTTCGTTGATTGCAACAAATTTGTTAGTACCATTTCCTGAGAAATCATCAGCAGCCAAAACATCAGTAGCCATAACAAGTTTTACACCCTTATCAGCAGCTTTCTTTTCAATAGCTTTAGCTGTATCAATTTGATCGTCTTCGCAAATTGAATTACCGATTTTACCGCCATTAGCTTTAACGAATGTATAAGCCATACCACCACCGATAATCATATTATCAACTTTGTCTAACAAGTTTTCTAAAACACCGATTTTAGAAGAAACTTTAGCACCACCAACAACAGCAGTGAATGGACGAGTTGGGTTATCAAGAGCTTGAGACAAGCATCTGATTTCTTTTTCCATCAACAAACCTGCAACAGCTGGTTTAAGAATGTGAGCAACTTTAGCAGTTGAAGTGTGTTTTCTGTGAGCAGCACCAAAAGCATCGTTAACATAGAAATCGCCTAATTTAGCAAGTTCTTCAGCGAAAGTCATATCATCATCTTTAGCTTCTTCAGCTTTGTAGAATCTGATGTTTTCTAACAATGCAACTTGACCGTCTTTAAGGTTTGCCAATTCTTTATCAGCACCTTCACCAACAGGTGATTTAACAAATAAAACATCTTCACCTAAAACTTTAGCCAAATATTTAGCAACAGGTTCTAGAGAAAATTCTAAATTCCATTCACCTTTTGGTCTACCTAAGTGAGCCATTAAAATAATTTTAGCTCCTTTATCTTTTAAGAATTTTACTGTAGGTAAAATAGCTTGAATTCTTGTGTCATCAGTAACGTTTTTGTTTTCGTCCAAAGGTACGTTTACATCAACTCTGACTAATGCTCTTTTTCCCTTGATATCACCAAGGTCTTTAATAGATTTTTTCATTGATCTCTCCTTTTTCAAATGTACCGCATGGATATTTTACAAAAAACATAATCATAAGGCAACAAGGCACGAGGCTTCACTACGCACATATAATTTCAGTAAACGGTCTGTTAAGGTCTATATGTTTATAAGTGAATAAGCTTATAAGTGGCTTATTATTTTAAAACATTTTTGTCAACAAATTACTTGACACATACAATAATGACAATATAATAATCCGTTACTATGTTTTAATTTATTTATTCCTTGTTTATTATATATTTAGATTATGGACGATAAAAATTCTTTGAGGGTAAAAGCTAAAAATATTCGAAAATCTTTAGATATGACTAAGGTTTCTGCGGATTTAGTTGTTAAGATTCGGCAAAGTCTTTTATATCAAAAAGCAAAACATGTTATGATTTTTTATCCTACAAAGTTTGAAGTTAATCTTTTAGATTTGCTTTCAGATGATAAGGAATTTTATTTGCCAAGGGTTCAAGAACATGACTTATTAGTTTGTCCTTATAATAAGAAATCGGAATTAAAAGAGTCTTCTTTCCATATATTTGAACCGACTTCAAATTCTATAAAACCCGAGCTGTTGGATTTGGTGGTTGTTCCTGCATTGATGGCAGATAAAAATGGCTATCGTTTGGGGTATGGTGGCGGATTTTATGATAGATTTTTGAAATCTTTTCAAGAAAATTTCAAATCAATTGTTGCGATTCCAAATGAGTTATTCGTTGAAAAACTTTCGATTGATAGTTTTGATATTCCAGTTGATGTTGTTTTGCAGGCATGAAAAAAGGGACTTGGTTTCAAGTCCCTTAATAAATAGGGTTAGTTTATATTCTAGGGTTAAGTTAAATTATATTTATGCTACGTATTTCGGAGCCATATCTTTGATGCCTTGATCACGAGCTTCCTTAGCAGATTTAAGTTCTTGGTTAACCTCTGCCAACTGAGTTTCTAATTTTTCTTTTTCTTGAGCTATTCTTTGCTCTTCCATATTCAAGTTTTTGGCTTCAATTTGAGCAGCTCTATCCCTGCCTTGCATATACAACATTTTCATCATGTAATTTTGCATCATTTGTTGTTGTTGAGGATTTTGCTGTTGTGCCATTTGTTGTTGGTACATTTGTTGCATCAACGGTAAATTTTGTTGCATATACTGCATTGAACTGTTGTGCGCAAATGACAAGTAATTCATTGTTCTGCCCATCATTGAACCCGGAGAATTTAACAAATCACCGATTGAAACACTTCCGTTTCCAACTGTGGCTGCGTACTGTTGCATGTCTCTTAATTTCTTTGTAAGCTTCGTCAAACGATACTCAATATTACTCTTTTGGTAAATGAGATCGTGAACTCGAGCGGTGAAAATCAGAATGCCCATAGTCTTAACCCTACCTTTTTAACCTTTTTAACTAACCTTTAATTTAACCTACATTTATATAAAAACATGCAATCCCAAGTAATTGCATGTTTTTAGACGTTTATTAAGTTTTGTTAACAAAGGTTATTTTGAACTTCTTTCGATAACCTTATCAATAAGTCCGTATTCCATAGCTTCTTTTGCAGAAAGATAGTGGTCACGTTCGCAGTCTTCTTTTACTTTTTCAATAGGTTGTCCTGAATTTTCTGCCATAATTCCGATTAACATATCTTTCATTCTAAGGATTTCTTTAGCTTCAAGCTCAATATCTGTAGCTTGACCTTGCGCACCACCTAGTGGTTGGTGAATCATAATTCTTGCACTTGGTAAAGCCATTCTTTTACCTTTTGTACCTGCAGAAAGTAAGAATGCGCCCATTGAAGCTGCTTCTCCTAAACAAATTGTTGATACATCTGATTTGATAAGTTTCATTGTATCGTAAATAGCCATACCTGCAGTGATTACACCCCCAGGGCTATTAATATATAGCATAATATCTTTTTCAGAATTTTCACTGTCTAATAGTAAAAGTTGTGCAACAATAGAATTTGCAACTTCATCATCAATTTCTGTTCCTAAAAAGATAATTCTTTCTCTCAATAATCTTGAAAAAATGTCAAAAGAGCGTTCTCCACGAGAAGAAGCTTCAATAACAGTAGGAACATAGCCCATTATTTTCATATAAGTTTCTTGATCCATTTGGCTCTCCTTTTTTTATAGATTATACTACAAAATTTTTTTATCGGAATAGTATAGTTTTATGATGTTATGGCTTTAGTTATTTTATAGATTTAAATGGTAGTGAAAAGCCCAATCGTTTAGGTCGAGATATATTTGAACTTATACTTGTGTCTGATGGTAAAGGAGTTTTACCTTATGGAACAAATTTGAGTAATGATGATATTGATAAAAATTGCTCTTATAATGCTAGTATTTATGATTCTGATATCGTAACTTGTGCAGAAAAGATTAAACGTGCAGGGTGGATAATTGATAGTAGTTATCCGTGGAAATAATTTGTCGGGATTGAGATTGTGAAAGTTGTGCCTTTATTTGGCTCACTTTCTAGTTCAATTTTCCCGTGATGAAGTCTTACAAATTCCTTTGTTATTGTCAAGCCTAAGCCTGTTGAGGTTTCCGTCTTTGATAATGCATTTTCAACTTGGTAAAATTTGTCAAAAATCCTTTTTTGATATTTTTTGTCTATTCCTATTCCGTGGTCTTTTATTTTAATAACAGTGTTATTTTTGTTAGTTTGGGTTGTAATTTCAATTTTTGATTGAGGATTAGAAAATTTTATTGCATTTCCTAACAAATTGAATAGGATTTGTTGAATTTTGATGTAGTCTGCCTTTAGCCTAATATTTTGTGTTTCTTTTATTATTTGAATTTGTTTTTTGTTTATAGCTGGAGCTAAGATATTGCAAACTTCATCTATTGCAAGATTTAAATCAACATCAGACAAGTTCAATTTAATTGTATGTGATGAAATTTTTGAGATATCAAGAATTTCATTAATCATTCCAAGTAGCCGAATTCCGGAGAGCCTAATGTCTTCAATATATTCGCTTTGTTTAGGTGTCAAATCCCCAAAAATTTTGCTTGACAAAACTTCTGAAAAACCGATGACTGAATTCAATGGCGTACGTAAATCGTGTGATATGTTTGCAACAAATTCATTTTGAAGTTTTTCATTTTCTTTGATTTTTTTATTTTGTTTTTTTATTGTTTCGTAAGCTTTGTTTGTTTCAATGATTCCCTTTTGAAGGGCTTCAACTTGCATTTTTAGGACTTTTGATAGTTCTAAATCTTTAATCAAATTTGAAATAATTGAAGCACATGTTTTGAATATAATGGCTTCTTCTTTTGAAAATTCTTTTTCTCGAACGATAACTAAAAGTCCAAAAATAGTTCCTTTTGTGGTTAGTTTTTTGACCAGAATATTTGATTTTAAGTTCAAAATCTTTTTTAATTCTTTAGTGTAGTTATTGGTTGAATTTTCGTAAATCTTATTTGCAAAATTTTCATCTATTGGAATATTTTTCGGAATATTTAAATTTCCCATTTCAAAAGATAAATTATTTGGACAAATATAAAGAATTCCACAAGTTTCAAACTGAATAATTGAATTCAAAATATCGAAAATTTTGTTTGCATTGTCATTCAGATTGATTTCGTAGAATTTATTTATTTGTTCAATTGCGTTTTTATACACGAGTATGAGCCTTATCAACGTAGCCGATATAACGTAGGTTTCTATAATAGCCCTCATAGTCTAATCCATAGCCGACTACGAATTTGTCGTCAACTTCAAAACCATAATAATCCGGTTCGACATTAACTTTTCTTGTGATTTTTTTATCAAGTAGGGAGCAGAATTTGATAGATTTTGCATTGAAATTGCAGTGCATAAAATCTATTAAAAATTTTGCAGTCAAACCTGTATCAACGATATCTTCAATAATCAAAACATTTCTGCCATTCAAATCAGGTAATTTAATATCAACAGCATTAACTTTTCCTGATGTTGACATTGCAGAACCATAACTTGAAAGTCTGATGAACTCCATTTGTAAGGGCATATCAAGGCTTTTGACTAAATCAACCGCAAACATAACAGCGCCTTTCAAAACGCAAATTGCGACAATACTTTCGCCATTATAAAATTTGTTCATTTCTTGTGCTAATTCTTTTATTCTTGTTTGTAACTGTTCTTCTGAAAAAAGAACTTTTAAATCTTCAACTTTTATATCCATTTTAGCCCCTCTTCTTTTCAATTGTTAATTTGTGTGTTGGTTTTGTTCTTACTTTTATTTTATCACTTATTCCCAAACCTGTCGCCCAAAGAACTTCTTTATTTTGAGTTAAAAGTAAAATGTTTGATTTTTCATGTTGTGGAACTTTTTTTTCATTGAAATATTTTTTTAATTTTTGAGTTCCTGCCATTCCAAATGGTTGAATAATATCACCATTTTGCCTTGTACGGAGTTCAAAATCAAAATCAAAATTTTCAAGATTTACGATTGCAGTATTTTCATTTTCTTTTGGGAAATGTGCCGTTTTCTGGTCATATTTTTCTAATGTGAAAATATAATCTTGAGTTTCGTATTTGCCCTCTTTTTTTATTTGTAGAGTTGGAAGTTTTTCATTTTTTTTATTTATAATTTCAATAAATTGATTATTTGTAAAAATCCAAAGATTTGTTGTGAGAGAACAAGTTCTACCGGATTTTGAAATCGCATTATTCAAAATGTTTTCTAAAATATTTGTGATTTTTTCGTTGTCATAATCAAGATTATTTTTAATAAAAAGGTTATAAATAATTCTTTTTTGAGTTGGAAATGAAAGCTTTAAAAACTCTTGTGTTTTGATTTTATTATCTTGTTTAATTTTTGTGTAAAGCTGATTTAAGTATTCTTCAACGATTGCAGTATCTTCTCTTGCGGCATTTGATAGGGAGTTCACCATCTCAATAGTATTGGGGTTAATTTTTTTATTTAATTTTGGCAAAATCTCAGCTCTGATGAAATTCCTTTTGTATGAAGTATCGCTATTTGAACTGTCATTGTTTGGTTTTAGGTTAAAATCCGAGCAATATTTTTCGATTATTTCTCTTGAAATTTGCAAAAGTGGACGGTAATAAATTCCTCTATTTTCTGCAATTCCACAAAGCCCTCTGATTCCTGTTCCTTTGCAAATTCTATAAATTAAAGTTTCTGCATTGTCATTTTTGTTGTGTGCTGTAAAGATTATTTTGCTATTGAATTTTTTACTGCAGGATTCAAAAAATTCATATCTTGCTTCTCGGGCGGCTGTTTCTGTGTGCGGAATATCAGAAGAAAGTTTTTCACTATAAAATTCAACACCTATTTCACTACAAAAATTTCTACAATTTTCTTCTTCTTGATTGCTTTCTTCCCCCCGCCAATTGTGGTTTAGGTGGATTGCAACAATTCTATTTTGTGGGGTAATTTGTTTTAGAGAATGCAAAAGGCACATGGAATCATAACCACCTGAAAAAGCACATAAGTAAGTATTTTCGGGATTGTTAAGGTTATATTTTTCCAAAAATTCTTTAATTGTTTGCTGAATTTTATTCATAATTATATTTTAAGAGTATGTTTTTTGATGCCTTCTCTAATTTCAACAACATCTGTTCCAAGTTGTTCTAGTGATTGCATCGCAAGGGATTCCGGCTCTGTTGTAATTGCCCACAACAAATCAGAAGATTCAATTTTCGTTTTGTTTGCTTTTTTAGCATAATCCCAAGCTGTTTCCAAAATTCTTTTTGCTCGTTTTGTATAAACGATATCGTCAGAATACTCATTGTCAGAACCTACAATCTGAGCAACAACCATTCTTGCATCACGAATATTTATTTCAAGCTCGTTCAAAACGATAGCTCCAACTCCGGTTGCTTCTCCAATAATTCCCAACAAAATCATCTCTGTTCCGACAACACCACGTCCCATTCTTCTGGCTTCTTGTTTGGCAAGTCTAAGAATTGTAAGAGTTTCCGGCATTTGTTTTTCAATCGGTTTAATAATTCCGTGTGCTAAATCATCGTCATTGATATGAAGTTCTTTGAAAATGTTATAGGCAATACCTTTTTTGGTTTTTAACAACCCTAAAATCATGTGTTCCGGTAAAACCTCAGATGAACCAAGTTCTTTTGCGGTTTGAAGAGCCAAATTCATAGCAAGAAATGCGTTTGGAGTGAATACAATTTGTCTCCCTTCGTATTCAGCTTGTCTTGATTGAACTTTGGACAATTTATCTTCAAAAAGTTCTTCGGTAACTCCAAATTGAGCAAGAATTTTTACAAGTGGAGAGTCTTTGTCTTCCAAAATAGAAGATATAATTTGCTCTGTACCTAAGATTTCATAGTTTGAGGCCGAAAGTTTTGCAACGGCTCTTTTGAATACTTTTGCAGATTCTTCGTTGTCAAATAATGAGTCTGTTTCTCTTGTTAGGTTGATTTCAGGTTCTTTCGCTTCATCAAGTTCTGGGTGGAAAGTTTTCTTTTCTTTTCTCTGAACAAGTTTTTGAATTAGCGGTCTTGATTTTTCGATATCAAAACCTACATTTTCAAGATATTGAGGAATTTTAGATTGTTTGTCATTGATTGCAGCAAGGACAATATGTTCATAGTGAACAGTTTGATTTCCTGCAAGCTGCATTGTTTCTTGCAAAATTCTTTTACAATCATCACTGAAAGGAATGGACGAATTCATATCTGATTCTTCCATATTTAATGTAAGATAGATTTCTTCTGCTAATCTTTCATAAGTTACGTTGTAAGATTTGAAAATCTTTGCACAAAACCCCCTTGTTTCTTTGACAATTGCAAGCAAAAGATGTTCCGCCAGAACTTTGTCCGAGTGGTCATAAATTGCAATGTTTTGTGCTTCTACGATTACATTTAGTGCTTTTTCAGTGAATTTTTCAAACAATGTTTTAATCCTTATTCTTCATCATCGTCATTATTTTCTTCAGGGCTTAGACTTTCGATATAGTCTGAAACTCTTTCGAATTCATCATCATCATCAATTGTTTCAAAATAGCTTTCTTCGCCTTCTTCAACATATCTCATCAAAACGACTTCAGGATCAATTTCTTCATCTTCGTCGTTTACTTCAACCAATAGAGCATATTGTTTGTCTTCAAACTCGATTATATCATATAGTTCGCATTTGATTACTGTACCGTCATCATCGGTAATTTCGATTAAGTTTTCGTTTTCGTCTGCCATTTTTATTCTCCTTTATTTTCTGTAAATTTATTTACCATTTCGTGCAAGATATTGTTCCAGTATAATACAAGCACTTTCAATATCAACTAATCCTTTGTCTTTTCTAAAATCTATTTTCTTGTTTCGCAGATTTTCTTCTGCTGTGTCAGATGTTAGTCGTTCGTCTTCTTTTATTATTTCATATCCTTGAATTTTTGATGCGAAATTTTCGCAATTCTCGGCTTGAAAACCTTTTGTTCCGTCCATATTTAGTGGAATTCCAACTACAATTTTTTTGACATTGTTTCCTTTTGCAATTTTGTAAATCGTTTCTATGGCTTTGTCTTCAGGCTCTCTTGGAATGTAAGAATGCCCGTTTGCAAGCATCAAAAGATAATCGCTTAGGGCTATCCCGATTCTTTTTGTTCCGATATCAAGTGCCATTACTTTATACATTTTGCACCCACTTTTCTTCGATATATTTGATTTTTGAATCAATTTCATCAATTGTGAATTGTTCTGTATTTTGGTCTTTGTTGTTTTTAATTGTCATTAAATATTCATAAATACTTCGTTTTAAGATGTTTTCGAATAATTCATTCATAAAATTTTCATCTTGAGTTAATCCTAAAATCATAGAACTTTCATCGTCTTTGCCGATTGAATATTTGATGAATGCAGCCATTTTTAGCTTTTTAACCCAAGAAAGTTTTTCTTCTTCGTAGAAAATTTTATTTAAGTTTTCAAAAACAAGTTCGTCAAGATTTTCTGATGTTTTTAGTTCTTTTATCAAATCTTCAAATTCGTCACTATAATTTGCATCTAAGAACCAGTGAGAAGAAATTTTCATGTTTAAAAGTGTTTCAATAATTAATTTATCAGGTTTTGCAGGCAAAATTTGTTCTTTCAATATTTTGTCTACTGGTTCTGCATCAAAATCAATATCAATTAGAAGATTTTTCCAACAAACGTATTCATAAGGAAGCTTCCAGTCATTGTTATTTCTTTCTATTGTTTGAATTTCTGCGTTATATAAAATGGTTTTAAATGTTTCAGGAGGAACATCAACCGTTTTTTCATCTCGCAAAAATCTTTCTAAAATTTTGTCGCATTCAAATTGAGATATTTCAAAAAATCCGAAACAATCTTTTATACCGGTTTCAATGTTGATTACTATAGAAACAAATCTGATTTTATTTTCATCAGTTAGTCTGGTGAAAATCATTGCCATATCCCCGTGACCGTCAGGATATGTAATGTAGAATTTATTAGGTTTGCTGTTTGAGAGAATTTTTTTATAAAATTCTTTAGTGTTGTCTTCTCTTATTCCTGAAATTTTCAGTGTAGAAAGGCTTTTTCTAATTTGTTGAGCAAGTTCACCTTTCGCAACTTTTGACATCTCTTCTAAAACGTGGAGAGCAAGTTGAGATTTTGTAGTTCCTAACAGTTTTAATGCTTCAATTCCTTGCGGACTGTTTGGTTCTGATTCAAATACAGGGATTAAAATATTTGCTAATACATCATCTGAAAAATCTTCGCCAAATGAACCTAAAAGTGTTATCTTATCTTGGACTTTAATTGATGCTAAAAAGTCCATAAAATCAATTTGTACTTCCGGATTGATGATTGCAGAATTTAGCATTTGTTTTGTATTTGCGTCTAAAATATCACCATCATCACCTAGAATTTCTTCGCAAGATTCATAAGACCAATCCGCATCAAGCTCCCTAATCAAATTCAGGATTGTAATTTTAACTTCACTATCAAGTTTTTGATTTTTTAAAGTGTCCCAAAGTTTTTCAACAAGTTCATCTTTAGGAGTGTATTTTTCAAGCATAAAGCAAATTAGGGGAATTTTTTCAACTTTAGCATTGATTAATTCTTTTAATAATAGTTTAGATAAAAGTGTTTTGTCATTTTGCCCATCAAACATTTCAAAATCTGCAAGACAATTTTGAATATCGTTTACGGAGTTAATTTTCCCCAGTAATTCGGTTAATGCTGATTTCAATTCAAAAGGATTAAGTTGTTTGAATTTTGAGCTTGTCATAACTTGTTTTATCTAGCCTTTCCCCAAAATGCATCTAAAATATGTTGAGCTTCTGCAGACGGCATTCTGTCTTGCAAAATAAGGTACTGAACTGCAATCATTGTACATTCTGAACAAATATTGACCCCCGGACCTTGAATCATTTTTATCACCTCGGTGTTAGGACGCCCACAAAAACTGCAATAAACTAAATCATTTTTTTTGTTATCTTCATTATGGCTATGTTTTTCGTCAGCAAGGTGTTTTTTCTTTTCGCCTAAGCTAACTACTTTTTCTTCTGACATATAATTCTCCTTTTTACTCAATTATTGTAACTTAAATTAATTAAATTTGCCATATTTTTATAATTAAATTATAATTACTTTAACAACAGCTTAACATGTTTTGAAGAGGGATTGAGATGAAAAAAGTTTTTTTAATTGCAAGTATTCTATTTGTTGCCGTTGCTTCAACTGCTTGTATCAACAATTTAGCAGTTCAAGATTTGAATAACAAAGCTCAAGTTTTTATGGAAAAAGGAGATTATCCCCAAGCAATTGAACGTTTGAAATCAAGTATTGATTTAGATCCGTCTATCTTTGAAACTCATTACAATTTGGCTGTTGCATATACTAAAGCAGAAGATTATGTTAATGCCGTAGAAGAATATAAAAAAGCTATTAAAATCAAACCTAATGTTGCAGATGCTTATTATTCTTTAGCGACTGCAGAGAATAATCTTGCTATTGATATGGAGCAAGGAAATGTTCGCATGAATGACGTTGACGGTTCTTTGTATCCACAAAAGGCAGATGAAAATGAAATATCTGAAAAGGTTAAATTAACTGATAAAGAAAAAGAACTTGTCGCTGAATTGTATGATTCTGCCGTAAAAAATTATGAAAAATATCTTGAATTAAATCCAAATGCTAAAGACAAAAAAGATGTTGAAGATTTGATTAAACAAATTCAAGAACCTCAAGCTCCACAAACAATTACAGAGTAAAAAATATGATTATCCCCGCTCCAAACGATGTTGCTTTTAATTTGTTAGGTTTACCTGTTTATTGGTATGGTGTAACCATGGCTTTAGCTATATTTGTTGCAATGATGCTGGCTAATTCTCTATTCAATAAGGTTAACCCTGATTTAAAAAAAGATACAATTATTGAATTTGCGCCTTATATTATTATTGTCGGAATTCTTGGTGCAAGATTGTATTTTTGTATCCTAAATGCTCAATACTATTTTACTCACCCTTTGGAAATTCTTGATATTCGGGAGGGCGGTTTATCAATTCATGGTGCAATTTTAGGTGGTGTTTTGAGTATGATTGCTATTGCTAAACGAATTAAAATTCCTGTAATGAGTTTGGTTGATGCTATTAGTTGTACAACAATTTTAGGTCAATCTATCGGTCGTTGGGGAAATTATTTTAATTCGGAAGCTTACGGACTTCCCGTTGCCGGTCAAAAGTGGGGACTATTTGTTCCGTTGAGCAAAAGGATTTCTGAGTATAGCGATTACAGTTTATTTCACCCGACTTTTTTATATGAAAGTATTTTAGATTTTTTAGCTTTCGGAATTTTGTTGTTTGTTTATTTGAAATTTGGTAATAAGTTTCGTGGAATTACGTTTTTTGTTTATTTAATTATTTATTCTGTTATAAGATTTTTCATTGAACAAATAAGGATTGATAGTGCTTTGAATTTTGGAACTGTTCCTGTTGCAGAACTCGTTGCTGGTGTTTTGTTTGTCGTTGGGGTGATTGGAGTTTGTGTTACTCTTTTTCAAAAATCTTTTAACAAGTAAATTGTAACAGAACGTTAATATTTTTATAGTTTGTGAAATTTGCTGTTCTGGAAATTTTTAATATATGTGTGAAGATATATGAGGAGATTTGAGTATGCCAGAAATTAGCTTATGTTTATTTGATTTGAAACAACTACTACGATTATTTCCAAAACAAGATAAAGAATTAAGACGAAAAATTCTTGATTACGAACAAAAAGCTCAAGAAAATATGGCTGAAAATCGGTTAAATTTGTTTAAAGATTTTGGCTATCAAAGTGAATTTGACGAAAAATTGTGTTCAACATTTTAAAAGATTAGGGGGATAAATTCCCCCTAATCTTAAGCAAAAAAAATGACAGGTGGTGAACCTGTCTTTATTTTTATTAGACTCAATTAATAAAAATACCTTTTTAACTTTGTTTAATATCTGTTTTTAATACATCTTTAGCCAAAGCAACTAATGCGCCAATCACTGCACCTGTAATTACGTAGAATGAAGTTGGTCTGATGTGCTTGGTTACTAAGTTGTAAGCGTCAACACATTGTTTTGCGGTTTTTTTCGCAAATTCATTCGATTCGCTGCAAAGTCTTCTAAATTCTGATTTGTCACTAGGTTTTTCTAGTTTATTAAAAGAATCCCATAACGTTTTTCTTTTTACCTTATCGCCATCTTTCATTCCGTCAAACATTTTTACGAATGTATCTTCTGCCGGAGATAATTTACCCTTTGATTTAATTCCGCTTAAATATTCAGCAGTTTTAGGTCCGTATTCTTTTGTTTGACTATTAATCTTACTAATAACTCTTTGATAATCTGCATTTTTTTCTTGTGGTGTTAGTGGTTGAGTATATTTTGCTACATAACCTATGGCAGCACCAATCCCAGCACCTTGAGTCATCGGGACAATACAACTACGTCTTCTGTCATTACTGTCTATTGCACTAACTTTCATCTTAAATAATCCTTTTTATCCGGTTTTCACATACGAGCCTTTGTTAAGTTCGCCTTTGGGTTCGCTTAACTTTTGTTATATGTAAGAGCCTGCACTTAAATATTCTAATAAGGTTGCAGAAAAATAACCTTTTTAAAACTGAGTAATCAAGTTCTTGTTCGTTCTAAAATGCATTATAAAATAAGATTATTTTTTTGTCAATACACGTATTAAGTTTAGTAAAAGCATTATACCAACAAGTGCTAATGTTAAAAAGAAATCGTATTTAATTGCATTGTGACTTGCGAACAAACAAGCCAAACCACCTGCAATAATTGCAACCGATGTCAAAATGCATACGGTTTTCTTTTGTGAGAAACCGGCATGAAGCAACTTGTGGTGAATATGTTCAGCATCGGCAACAAATGGTGATTGACCTTTACAAATTCTACGCAAACTTGCATAAGTTATATCAATAATCGGAACTGCCAGAACTACAAATGGTAATAAAATCGCAAGGGTTGCAACTTTCATTACTCCCGTAATTGAGATTGTTGCAAGTAAAAATCCTGAGAATAATGAACCGCTATCGCCCATAAATATTTTTGCAGGATTAAAATTGAATGTTAAAAATGCCAACATTGAACCTGCTAAAATAAATCCTATTAAGGCACTGATTGGATTTGGAGGGGAAAGTGTGATAGCTAGGATTGCCAAGGTTATTGCGTTAACAGTTACAACAGAACCTGCCAGTCCATCTACCCCGTCAATAAAGTTCATTGCGTTTGAAATACCAACAATCCACAACAAAGTAATCGGGTATGAGAACCAACCCAAGTCCATTCCGCCAAAGAACGGAACACTATTTATTTGTACCCCTAAAAGGTAAACTATAGTTGCGATTGCAACTTGAATTAACAATTTGAATTTAGCACCTAGGCAATAAACATCATCAATCAAGCCTAGTAAAAACATTAAAGAACCACCTAATAAGATACCTGAAAGTAATTTTCCATAAGGATAATAACTCAAAATTACCAAGCATAGAAATGTCAACATCGTACTTGCCCAAATTGCAACTCCGCCAATTCTTGAAATCGGTTTTGTGTGAATTTTTCTCGCATTTGGCAAATCTACAAGTCCTTCTTTTTTAGAAAAACTTATTACCATTGGAACTAGAAATACCCCTAAAATGTAGGCTATTATTGTTCCGATTATATGTGCATGTGTTAACTTGATAATTATAATGTCACTCCTTATTTTTACTTGTTATATAGTGGATATTTTTTACAAAGTTTAAGTGATTTTTCTCTTAACTTTTTCAATTCTTCTTCATTATCTGACGAAAATACTGCAGATGCAATAATTTTTGCAACTTCTGTCATATCTTCTTCTTTAAAACCTCTTGTAGTTACAGCTGGTGTTCCTAATCTGATACCACTTGTAACAAATGGACTTTGAGGGTCATTTGGAACAGTGTTTTTGTTTGCGGTAATTCCTACTCTTTCCAGTACATTAGCCATATCTTTACCGGTTTTACCGGTTTTTCTAAGGTCAAGAGTCATCAAGTGGTTTTCGGTCATTCCACCAACGATATCTAACCCATTGTCCATCAAACCTTGAGCTAATGCTTTTGCATTTTTAACGATTTGTTTTGCGTAATCAACAAATTCAGGTTTAGAAGCTTCCAATAGTGCAACGGCTTTACCTGCAATAATGTGTTCTAAAGGTCCACCTTGCATTCCCGGAAATACTGCTTTATCAATATCTTTTGCAAATTTTTCTTTGCACATAATAATTCCGCCTCTTGGACCTCTCAAAGATTTGTGAGTTGTAGTTGTTACAAAATCACAATATGGAGCAGGTGATGGGTGAACTCCTGCAACAACCAAACCTGCGATATGCGCAATATCAGCTAATAACAAAGCGCCTACTTCATCTGCAATTTCACGAAATTTTTTGAAGTCGATGATTTTTGAATAATTACTTGCACCACAAATAATTAATTTTGGTTTGTGTTCAATTGCCATTTTTCGAACATCTTCATAGTCAATTTCGCCGTTTTCATTTATACCGTAACTTTTTACATCAAAATACATTCCTGAAAAATTAACAGGTGAACCGTGGGAAAGGTGTCCTCCGTTTGACAAATCCATGCTTAAAACTCTGTCACCAGGCTTCATTGTGGCCATAAATACAGCCATATTAGCTTGTGCGCCACTGTGGGGTTGAACATTAGCATGATCCATGTGGAAAAGTTCACATGCTCTTTTTTGTGCAATTTCTTCAATTACGTCTATATGTTCGCAGCCGTTATAATATCTTTTATGAGGTTTGCCTTCCGCATATTTATTTGTCAAAACACTTCCGCATGCTTCCATAACAGCTTCTGATGTGCAATTTTCACTTGCAATCAGTTCAATTGTTTCCTGCTGTCTTTGAAGCTCTAATTCAATTTGTTCTGCTACTTGCGGATCAACTTTTTTAATGTTTTCTAAATTCATACACTCTCCCTTTTTTACATGTAATTATATCTGAGAGAATTATTTTGCGCAAGTTTGTGAAAAATATTTATGCAATATTATATTTAGATTTTAATGCCATTATTTTGTTGTAAGAGTTTTCAATTTTTTCTTTCAAAAGATTATCTTTTTGAGCTTTTTTATAGATTTCTTGGATTATGTTAGAAGTTTTTTCGTCTGAAAATCTGTAAATAAATAGATTTAACCCTGCTTTAATTCCCATTTCACAAGCTTCAACATCTCCAAATTTTGCAACTCCTTTCATAACCATATCATCAGAAATTGCAACCTTGTCAAAGTTTAAATTATTTCTCAGATAGTCAATTGCATTTTTGCTTAAACTTGTCGGAACTTCTTCTTTTTCAAAACAAGTGCAAAATAGATGTGCAACCATGACCATATCAATTCCGTTTTCAATTGCAGATTTGAAAGGCTTGATGTGAGTTTCTTCCATATCTTTTAGAGATAAATCAATTTTGGGTAAAGTTAAATGGCTATCAGCATTCGCATCTCCATGCCCTGGGAAGTGCTTAACACAAGGAATTATTCCATTTTCTTCATAAGTTTTAGAAACAATTTTTTCTGCTTTAATCACTTCGTCCGGATTTGAAGAAAAAGCTCGAACACCGATGATTGGGTTATTCGGATTTGTATTTGTATCAATACAAGGTGCAAAATTCAAGTTTATTCCGTAAGATTTTAGTTCTTTAGAAATTTCTTCTGTCTGTGATTTTAAAAATTTTTCACCTTTTTCAAACGCAAATTTTGCGGACAGATATTTTTTTCCGTTGTGAATATTTTCCGTTCTTTCTACTCTTCCGCCCTCTTGGTCGATTGATAGGAATGGAGGAATTTTTGAAATCAATTTGATATCATCAATAAGTGATTTGAATTGAGTTTTAGTTTGAATATCTTTTGAGAAAAAGATTATTCCGCCTAAACCCTCTTTCAATAGTTCTTTGTAATATCCGCCATCTGTTCCGAGAATGAACATTTGATAAAGTTTTTCTTTTAATGTCACAGACATTTTATTTTCTATCCCTCATAAACTAAATCTAGTAAAGGCAACATTTCTAGCAACTCACCTGTAGAAATTACTTCTTGAATTTTTGCGTGAATTTTTTCTAAACTTGCTTCGTCCGGAATTTTAAAACCTGATGGAAGTTTTACGTCACCTGTTGTTTTAGTGTTTACAAAACTAAAGTTTAGAGTCAGAAATTCTTTGTACAATTCAAGAATCTTGATATATTGAGGATTGATTTGATAATCTTGCCCAAGATAATATTTTGCATCTTTTTTAATTTGAGTGAAAAAGTTTATTGAATAATCTACTTCTTCAACTGTTTCAGCTTCTTCATAAGTTCCGCCTAAACATGGATTCCCTTCGATTGCAATATTATCGCCCAAAGATTTAATATAAACCGCCCAAAGCAAACTTCCCAAACAAAATCCGACATTGTTGTTTGCCATTTTTAAGATTTGCGGATACGTCATTTTGAATTTCATTTTCCTTTGTCCAAGATTTTTGAACTGATTAATTTGAGCATAAAGATATTCAACTCCGATAGATAGAATTGTTGTATGTTGGGCATACCCAGGGTCGAATAATACTGAATTAACTTGTGTTTGTGTCATTTTAATTATACCTCTGATTTTTTACTTTTCTTTTTTAATACTTTGTTTTGATACTTTGTATCATACTGAAATTTTGTTCCATTGACAAAACTTTTAACCACGCCGTTTGCAAAAGTTCCTCTTGCAGACCAATACGAAGTGTGTGCAAATAATGCTGAACGTCTGGACCAAACACTTGAATGGTCATAAATAACACCTGTCGGGTTATTTAATTCAAAACCTAATCTTTCTTCAATCTGGTTGTTTGTAAGATTTCTGCTCGATGGAAATCCTAGTGGGTCTTCCCTAAAGTTCACGGTCAAGAAGTAAACTCCATTTTCAAGCACATATTTTACTAAATATTTGTTATAAAAATTGAAATCATAATTTGGGTCCGCCATATCTGAATAGAATAGTGGCACAGGACTTGCAAAATTTACAACTCCTCTTACATAACCTTTTGGAGCACAGAATTTGTCTGTTGATTCGTCCATTTTTAAATAATTTTCTTTTAATTTATTAATGTTTTGATTTAAAACTAAGTGTCCGGTATTTGTCAAAACACCTAAATTTCCCTTATCATAAGATATTGCAGAAAGACACGTATCTTTTTGCGGGTGTTCTTGTGCAAATTTTAAAAATTCGTCATCGACATTGAGTGCCTTGAATAAATTTTCTAAATTGATATAAGGCATTTTGTACATCAAATATTGATAAGTAACAAATGAACCCGCAGAATAACCAAACAAAATCACATTTTGACCGTTTTCAGCTTGTTCCTTAACTTCATCATTAAGTTCGTCTAAAATTGGTAACATATTGTGAGTTTTTTGAACCCAAATTGCATCATGCAAAAACTGTGTTAGCAAACTTCTAACTTCGTAAGCAAGGGTTGAACTGTATGCTTTTGAAATATTCAATCTGTCTTTAACAAAGTCTAAATCGGTTTTACTGTTGTAACCCCAGAAAAATATTTGCGGTTTTTCTTCAATAACGAGTGTGTTATCTTTAGACCATTTTTTTATTGTGGAATTCTTTTCAAACTTTTTTTTCATTACGGGGTGTAATTTGTTAACCCCACGGATATACCAATCTTTCATCTTAGTGTCGTTATTGTTTGAGCCGTTGATGTAAAGAAAAGTCAAATTCGTATCTTGCGCCGGAACAACAAGCTGCATAGTCATTACTGTAATTAATGTAAAAATAATCTTTTTCATGTATAAGATTTTAGCACAAAATGAATAATATTTATTTTGTGGTTCTTAGTATATACCTTCCGGCGGCTGTTGTCGGTTCAACTATTCCATCGTGAAATCTTACAGGAAAAATATCTGTCATGTGTGCGCTATCATTTTTCACTACACAATCATTAACAGCCAAAGAATTTGTTCCAGAAGAACAAGAAACCTCTTTATTAGGAAAATTTGTTCCTTTAAAACAATTGATTTATTTTGATTAGTTTTGATTGTTATGTTATTCTCTGTTTATGAAAGATTTTTTGATTGGACTGTTAGATTGGATTTACAAGAAAAAATGTTATTTTTGCAGAAGTTCTAAAGAGTCTGTCAGAATGTGTTCGTCTTGTTATGACGAATTGGATTTTCTTCCGGTTAAAGTCAATCGAAAATTCAATGACGTAAATATTTACTGTGCCGGTGTTTATTCAAAAAATCTTCAAAAACTTATTCGAGGTCTGAAATATCATGGTCAAAGAGATTTAGCTTATTATTTAGCAAAATTTATGTTTGAATATTGGGGACGGCTTGATTTGAGCGGAGAATATCAGATTGTACCTGTTCCGATTTATCCTAAACGAAAGAAAAAAAGAAAATATAACCACATGGATTTGGTAGCTCAAGAGCTTTCTCAAATGACAGGTTTTCCTGTGAATTCGGATTTAATCAAAAGGGTTAAGGATACAAAACCTCAATATAAATTGAACAAAGCCCAAAGAATGCAGAATTTGTCAGATGCTTTTGAAGTTGATAAATCGAAATTTATTGAGGCGAAGAAACTTCTTTTGATAGATGATATTTGTACAACCGGTTCGACTTTTGAAGAGATGATAAAAGCCTTTAACAATGTTGGGGTTTATGATATAGTTTGTTTTGCAGCGACTACCCCGTGGGAATAAAATAATGATTATTTCAGAATTTGCAAAATATTTACAACAACATAATGACGAACTTCTTATACACAAAACTACTCCGCTAAAACTTTTGCATGAGTGGTTGAAACTTGTTATAAATAAAAATCCCAAAACAAATATTGATAAAATTGTGCATAAAGAAATTCTGTACTGCGAAAACGAGAACGGTGATTATCTTATTGTCGGGAAGTCTGATAGCGGAAGAGTGTTGGTTTCTGCATTGATAAAATTTGCTAAGAGTTACGAAAATTATAATCATGCAAAATGGGTTGAACTTGCCGAAAAATCTTTGTATAAAAGAGAAAAATAAAATTTGTAATTCGCTGAAAAATATGTTATATTTGACTTGGAATAGAGGTTTTATTATGGTTGAAAAATTCAAGGTCAATGGTTTTGGTAACGAAATTTTGTTTACGAAAGACGGACAAGTTTATACTGATATTGCAATAAATGGTCTTTCTATTACGATAAATGGGAATAATAACAAGGTTGTTATTGAGTTACCTGCGAATTTTGTAAATACGGCTATTGTAATTGATGGAGATAATAATAAATTCTCTTTAAAAACGACAAAACATAGAACTATCCGCCATACAACTTTTGGACTTGAGGGTGGTTCAGAAATTACTGTCGGAAGCGGTCTATCTGTTTATCGAGATGTTCATGTTGTTGCTAAAAATGGTAAAAATATTTCTATTGGTGACGAATGTATGTTTGCTCGTGAAATTATGATTAGAAATAATGATGGTCATGTAATTTTGGATAGGACAACAGGTGAACTTTTGAATGCTCCGGAGAATATTGTTATTGGTGATAATGTTTGGATTGGTGCAAGAGTAATGATTTTGAAAGGTGCTGTTGTTCCGAATGGTTCTGTTGTTGGTGCTATGGCAATGGTAAATAAAAAGTTTGATGAAGAGCATGTTTTGATTGCTGGAGTTCCAGCAAAAGTTGTTCGTACAAATATTGAGTGGCGAAGAGAAGATTTTGCAAAGTATATGAAAAATAATTCAAGTTCTGTTGAGGGTTAATTAAATATGAGAAAAATTTTTAAAAATCTAATGGGAAAACTTTCTGATTTAGCGATGTACAAATTTTTGTCTATTGTCGGGTTTGTAGAATTTATTTCAATCCCTGCATATTTAACATATATTTATTCTATTGAAAATCCTCAACTTAGACCCCTTGGCACAATGTTGATTTTTGTATTTTTAAGTTTAGTTGTATTCCCAGTGAATTTGCTTTTGACATTGGGATTGTTTGGCGAATCTAAGTTGAGAAAAAACTTTGCAGATATCAAACGACGTAAATTAACACACATTGGTTTTGCATTGTATTCCTTGACATTTGTTGTTGGTATTTTCACATTCTTATTTTCAGTTTACGTAATTGTGAGATAGAGAGAAGAAGCAAAGGATACAAGGTGAGAGTATAATAATAACCTGTTCCTTTTAGGGCTTTGAAACTATTTTCTATATATTAAAATAATAAAATCGGAGAGCAA
>DABJ01000029.1:69444-75863 GCA_002102825.1 Candidatus Gastranaerophilales bacterium HUM_12
TATTCGTATTGAATTAAGTTGTTTATTTATTGGCAAGTGATGTAACTCAACAATGTTCTTACACCTGCTCCGGTTGCACCTTTACAGAATTCTTTTTCCGGTTTTTCTAAGAATGCTGTTCCTGCAATGTCAATGTGTGCCCATTTAACATCATCTGTTACGAATTCTTTCAAGAACATTCCGGCAGCTGAAGCTCCACCGTTTCTTGTTCCTGTGTTTTTCATATCAGCAACATCACTATTCATATTATCTCTGTACTCTTGCCACATTGGAAGTTCCCAGTATTTTTCACCAACGTAACTACCTGTTTTAATAAGGTCACGTACAAATTCTTCATTATTACCCATAATACCTGCAGCTGCAGTTCCTAAAGCTACAACGCAAGCGCCAGTTAATGTTGCAAGGTCAATAACTTCATCAACTCCAAGTTCGCAAGCATAACAAAGTGCATCTGCTAAAGTCAAACGACCTTCTGCATCTGTATTATCAACTTCAATTGTTTTACCGTTCTTAGCTGTCAAGATATCACCTGGTTTATATGAGCTTCCTGATGGCATATTTTCGCATGCTGCAATAATACCATGGACTTCTACATCTGGTTTGATTTTTGAAATTGCTCTCATTACACCTAAAATACAAGCAGCTCCGGACATATCATCTCTCATTGTTAACATTGAAGATGCAGGCTTGATATCCAATCCGCCACTATCAAAGCATAATCCTTTCCCGATAATAGCAATTTTTTTCTTAGGATTTGTCGGTGAATATTTCATGTGAATAAATTTTGGAGGTTGAACACTTCCTTGTGCAACAGCGGCGAATGCGCCCATTCCCATTTCACGAACTTTTGGTTCGTCATAAATTACGGTTTTAATTCCGTCAATTCCTTGTGCAATTTCTGCAAGTTTTGTCGGAGTTGCAAAAGCTGCTGGTTCATTTGCAAGATTTCTTGTGAATTTTATTGCCTCTGCAACTATTTTTGCGCCATCAATGTCGTTTGATACATTTGAAAAATAAACTTCTGAAATTCGGTGTTCTTTTTGGGTTTTATATTTGTCAAAATGGTAATTTGCAAGAGAAGTTCCGATTACTGCAGGAACTCCGAAGCTATAATCTGTCGTAAAATCAAACGCAATTGATTTTGCTTTTAATTCGATACATTTTTTTACAGCTTTAGCAACATTTGCTCTAATTACGTTATTATCCATTTGGTTTTCTTGACCTAATCCGATAGCAAGAATTTGTTCTGCCGGATATTCTTTTTGTGTGTGGATAACAAAGATTTGTCCAGCTTTACCCTCAAATGATTTTGGCGCGAATCTGTTTACTAAAGCATTTGATGTTTCTTTTCCCTCAAATTTATTAATGATTAATACATCGCATGCAACATCTTTTGTCTTGTCTACAATTTTAATGTCCATATAATCTCTCCTTTTTCAAGGTAGATTATAGCACTAATAGGCATTTATTGAATAGGTACAAATGAATGAGAGTGCGGGGTTATTTCTTTGGGATACTGTTGTTTAAAGAATTTATTGCAAATGAGCGCAAGTCATAAGCTTGAGTATTATTCGGATCCATTTTGATAACAATGTTCAAATCGTCAATTGCTGCCAGATATAATTTTAACTTGCAAAAAATAACGGCTCTTGTCATGAATTTATCTTTGTCAGAATTATCAAGCTCAATTGCTTTAGACAAATCCTGTTCGGCTTTTTTAAGGTCGCCATTAGTTTTACTAATTAATGCTCCTCTATCAGCATAATAGTCGGATTCATTCGGATTAATTTCAATAGCTTTTGTAAAATCATCAATTGCAGATACATAGTGGTCTAAATTTTGTTCTGCAAGTCCTCTATTGTAATAAGCCGCATCGTTGTTTTGGTTAATCTCTAATTCTTTTGTGAAGTCAAGAATTGCGTCTTCGTATTTTTTCAAGCCAAGCTTTGCAATCCCTCGATTGTAGTATGCCCTATTGAAGTTTTTATTCAAATAAATAACCTTTGTATAGTCTGCAATTGCACCATTATAGTCTTTTGAATAATATTTAACAACACCTCTATTATTATAAGCATCAACATTGTCGTTATCCAGTTGAAGAACTTTTGTATAATCTTCAATTGCGCCTTTGTAATCTTTTTTGTTTCGTTTTACAATTCCTCGGTTGTAATATGCATCAATGTTATTTTCATCAAGTTTGATTGCTGATGTGAAATCTTTTATTGCTTCATCATACTTTCCTAAAAGAACTTCTGTCGTTCCTCTGTTTAAGTATGCATTGATATTATTAGGATTAAGCTCGAGTTCTTTAGTATAATCTTCAATTACATCATCATAAGCTTTTAAGTTTGCTTTTGCTAAACCTCTGTTGTAGTATGCATTTTCTCTATTAGGGTCAATTTCAAGTGCCTTTGTGTAATCTTTTACAGCATCTTTATATTTGCCAAGAAGATATTTTGCATTTCCTCTTTTGGCATAAGCTTCAGCATTTTGAGGATTGATTTCAAGAACTTTTGTGTAATATTCTACAGCTATATCATACTGTTTAGAATCCATTCCAGAATTTGCGACATTAATTAAATAGTTTTCTTTTTTTTGTAATTTAGTCATTTTTGCTTGTACAATGCACGAAAATTCTCCGGCTGCAATGCCAAGTATTAAGATAGTTGTTAGAATACTTTTTTTCATAATTTAATTCCTAAAGAGCAATAAAAATATTGCATGTTAGAACAATGATAATTCAAAAATGGCTAAATGTCAAACTATCAGCGGATAACACTAGTTTTGGGCAATTAAAAACATCTATTCGGGGGAATAGATGTTCAATCATAGAGTCTAAAAAGACTTACGCAATTGGGGTAATTGTTTCAGTCTTAATGGGGTAAATGAAAGAGTTAAGCCTTTCTTAACTTACCATCATACATTATGCCATATATGGTAAGTGAATATAATTTGATTCGGTTTGGGTTGCACGTCTTTTTGGAGTGCATAGTATATTATAAGCCTTTACAACATTGTATCCAATAGCTTTCAACGGGTTAGATTGAACCGGATCTGCTTTCTTTGTAATGAATAGGTCTTTTTCAAAATTGATTTTGTTGTTAGCATTTTTGTCCAATGACATTAAACCAATTCTATTAGAGTTTTTTGATTTTTCACCAAATGATATATTTCTTGTTACTTTATTTACGTTTATAGGATTTACTGTAATCATGTTGTTACCTCCTTTGTTATTAAGTGTTTGTTTAACACTTCATCTAACACTTTCACTATAAACTATAAAGTTTTGTTTGTCAACCCCTCTTGTGAACTTTTGTTAAGAAGTCTGGAATATAATAATAATAAGGATTTGAGGATAAAGTGTCAAAAGTACACATATTCCTATGTTTGGGCGATTTTGAAGTCGGGAATTAATAATTTTATGTCAAATTTTCTCTTAATATAGTTTTTACTATTTTTGTAGTTTATTTCTCAAAATATCATGCAAATTATTACTATATTAATAGTATTCTGTAGAAAAATTTGCGCAAAGCCTTTAATGACAATGCTTTATCATGATTTGTACTATGCTTGTAAAGAAATTATAAAGATTGTAAATGATACACTTGATTTCAGTATATATTTACAGTAAAATGTAATTGTGATAAAATTCACAAATAAAGAAAGTACTCGTATTAATTAATGTTGGTGTTATAAAAAGGAGAAAAAACATGACAACAAAAAACAAAAAAGCTGTTGAAAGCCTTGAAAAGACTTTAACAAAGTCTAACTTGGTTGATTCTGCTGAACAATTAGAACTTCTTGTTGAAAGAGTAAAAAAAGCTCAAAAAATATACTCTAAATTCACTCAAGAACAAGTTGACAAAATTTTCAAAGCTGCTGCTACCGCGGCAGACAAAGCACGTATTCCTTTAGCTAGAATGGCTATCGAAGAAACTGGCATGGGTGTTTTAGAAGATAAAATCATCAAAAACCACTTTGCTTCTGAATACATTTACAACAAACACAAAAATGCTAAAACTTGTGGCATTATTAAAGAAAATAAAGCTGATGGTATCAAAATTGTTGCTGAACCTCTTGGAGTTATTGCAGGTATCGTTCCTACAACTAACCCAACTTCAACAGTAATTTTTAAATCATTGATTGCTTTGAAAACAAGAAACGCAATCATCTTCTCACCACACCCTAGAGCTGCTAAATCAACAATTGAAGCTGCTAAAATCGTTTTAGAAGCTGCAGTTAAAGCTGGTGCTCCAGAAGATATCATTGGTTGGATTGATGTTCCATCTATTGAATTGTCTAGTCAATTGATGCAACACCCATCTATTTCTTGTATCTTAGCTACAGGTGGTCCTGGCATGGTTAAAGCTGCTTACTCATCAGGTAATCCGGCTTTAGGTGTAGGCCCTGGTAATGCTTGTGCTTTAATTGATGAAACTGCTGATATTCAAATGGCTGTTTCTTCAATCTTGATGTCAAAAACATTTGATAACGGTATGATTTGTGCTTCTGAACAATCAGTTGTTGTTGTTGATGAAATCTACGAACAAGTTAAAAAAGAATTCATCTACAGAGGTGCATACTTGTTAAGTGCTGAAGATGAAAAGAAAATGATTGCTCTTCCATTCATCGATCCAAAACGTGGTACAGCACACCCTCAAATCGTTGGTCAAAGTGCTTATAACATTGCAAAACTTTCTGGATTTGATATTCCTGAAACTTCAAAAATATTATTAGCTGAAAGACCGGAAGTAGATTGGGAAGATCCATTCTCAAGAGAAAAATTATCTCCAATCTTGACTATGTACAGAGCTAAAGATTTTGAAGATGCTGCTAATGTTGCTTATACATTAGTATCTAAAGGTGGCGCAGGTCACACTGCAGATTTATATACAGATGCTCGTCATCAAGAAAGAATTGATAAGTATGCTGAAATGATGCCTGCTTGTCGTGTATTGATTAACTCTCCATCAGCTCTTGGTGGTATCGGTGACTTGTTCAACTTCAAGCTTGAACCATCTCTTTCTTTAGGTTGTGGTTCTTGGGGTAAAAACGCAGTTTCTGGTAACATCGGTGTTGAAAACTTGTTAAACTACAAAACTGTAGCAGAAAGGAGAGAAAACATGCTTTGGTTCAAAGTTCCACCTAAAGTTTACTTCAAGAGAGGTGCTGTTGATTTAGCTCTTCGTGAACTAGAAGGTAAAAAACGTGCATTCATCGTAACTGATAGATTCTTATTCAATTCAGGTGCTGTTGATAGTATCGTTAAAGTGTTAGACGAAATCGGTATTGACCATCAAATCTTCTTTGATGTTAAACCGGATCCTACATTATCTACTATTAACCAAGCAATGGAAATGATTAAACCTTATGAACCTGATGTATTCATTTCATTAGGTGGTGGTTCTCCAATGGATGCTGCTAAAATCATGTGGTTATTATATGAACAACCGGATACAAACTTTGAAGATATCGCAATGAGATTCTTAGATATCAGAAAAAGAATTTGCAAAATCCCTGAATTGGGTAAAAAAGCTACTATGGTTGCTATCCCAACAACTTCAGGTACCGGTTCAGAAGTTACACCATTTGCAATTATTACTGACGATGAAACTCACGTAAAATATGCTATCGCTGATTACGCATTGACTCCAAATATGGCAATTATCGACCCTAACTTTGTTGATGGTATGCCAAAAGGCTTGACAGCATCTTCAGGTATTGATGCTTTAGTTCACGCAACAGAAGCTTATGTATCTTGCATGGCTACTAACTTCACAAATTCAAATGCTTTAGAAGCAGCTAAGTTAATCTTCAGATACTTGGAAAGATCATACAATGAAGGTGCTAACGATCCTATCGCAAGAGAAAAAATGCACTATGCAGCTACAATCGCTGGTATGGCATTCGCTAACTCATTCTTAGGATTATGTCACTCTATGGCTCACAAATTGGGTGCTATGTTCCACGTACCTCACGGTGTAGCTAACGCATTGTTATTCAGACAAATCATCAAATACAATGCTGTTGATTGTCCGAAAAAACAAGCAATCTTCCCTCAATACAAATTCCCTAATGCAAAAGCAAAATATGGTCAAATTGCTGATGAATTAGGTTTGGGCGGAAAGAATGACGATGAAAAAGTTGAATTGTACATCAAAGCTATTGAAGATTTGATGAAGAAAATCAACTTACCATTCTCAATCAAAGAATTTGGTATTGATGAAAAAGAATTCTATGCTAAACTTGATGAAATGGTTGAATTGGCATTCGACGATCAATGTACAGGTGCTAACCCTGCATACCCTCTAATGTCTGATATTAAACAAATCTATATCGATGCATTTGAAGGTGTTGTAAGAGATTACTATCCTGCAGCTAAAAAATCAAAATAGTTTTGATTTTTGAATAAGTTAAAG
>DABJ01000029.1:75895-78702 GCA_002102825.1 Candidatus Gastranaerophilales bacterium HUM_12
TTTAAAATTAATATTGTTTACAAGTCAAAAGATTCGTCATTAACTTCTCGCAAAAAATTTGTCCAACTGTTGTAATAATCTGTAAGTGCGTAAGTGTAACCCACAATAATTGACTTATAAGATTGCTTCATAACAATCAATGCTGTGATATCTGATTTTCCGGATTCATAGGCTTTTTTAGAAATATCAATCAATTGTTCTGAACTGATTAAGATTTTTGATTCGTAGTAATTTAGGTTTTCTGCTGCAGTTAAAAATTTATCATAAGCTGCTCCGATATCCTTTTCTGCTTTATTTTGTGCGGATTGATATTTCAATTCTGCTTGTTGTAATTTTAAGGTTGCATTTTGAATTTCCGGTGAATAGTTGTAAAAGAGCGGAATATTAACTAAACTTGCTCCAATATATCCGCCACTGTTGAATCTTCCATCATCAGTATGCATAGGCATTTGGTATGCATAACCGCCAGATAATGAAATATCAGGAATTCTTTGCCTTGCAATTACTGTCAAATTCTTTTCTGCAACATCAATTTCTTGTTTTGCGATTTGGATATCATACCTGTTTTTTAAAGCTTTTGGCATGATTTCATTGAGTTGTGGAAATTTTGTATTAGGTGAAGGGGTTAACATTTCATCAAAATTGTTTTCTTCAGAAAAAATATTATCCATACTATCGTATGTAATATCTTTGGGAGTATTGATTATTTTGTTGAATGCAAATAATGCGTTTTTTACATTAACTTTTGCAGTATTTACTTGTGTAATCATTTGATTTAAGGCAATTTCAGCTTGAATTACATCAATATCGGGAACTTTGCCTTCTTCAACCCGTTTTTGTGCAATTGCAAGTAAATCTTCTTGCAAATGTTGTTGTTGCTTTAACGTTTCCAGAATAGATTTTGCCGCAACTAAGTTAATATATGCTTCTCGTACGTCCATTTTCAGGTCAAAACGCGTGTAGTCAACATTTGCTTCAACAAGTTTTAAATTTGATTGCGCAAGTTTTTTTCTTGCTCTTCGTTTTGCAACTTCGACAGTCTGACTCAATCCTAACTGCCTTGGTTCTGTCCAGCCGGAAGCCCCATAATTGTAAAAAACATCAAACGATGGATTTTGAAGCCTGTTTGCAGATTTAATATCATTTTTTGCGATATTTACATTTAATTCTGCTGCCTGCAAGTCAAGATTATTCTCTATTGCAGCATTAATCGCACCTTGAAGATAAACCTTTTTCACCTCTTCAATTCCGAATGCTGAAGTTTGAATAAATATACCCAGTATTAGTGCTGCAACAATTTTTTTCATACCAATTAAAATTATATCATAAAATGTACAATCCTATATTTAGATGTACAAAAGAATAGAAATTCAATTTATAATATCACTTATGACAGATATTTTTAAACAAATCAAATATTTTTTTCTAAGCTTACAGGAAAAAAATTTACAACAAAAACTAAAAAATACAACTAAAAGAAGTTTTACGAATAAAACTACAAAGACCATCTTTGGCACTGCTGCTAATGTCACTTTGAACACCGAAACCAAAAGACTAATTGAACTCGTAAATTCAAATGTTTCCGCAATTGTAAAAAAAACAAATTGCAATCCTGATGAACTACTTGCTTATGTCAAGGCCGCAAATACGCCGGTTTATAGAATCAAAAATGCAGATAAACTCTTGAACTTAATCCAAGAGGAAGAGGGAATTATCTTTGAACAAGAAGGATTGACGGCTTTGTTTTTGTCACTTATCACGGGACAAGGGATAAAATTTAAAACAAAACCAATGTTTGTCTTGCGCAACGGTAATATTGAACCTTATTACATGCTTCACCACTTTTACCGTTGGTATGCACAAAAATCTAATCTTCCCGGGTTTGATTTCAAAACTCAACAAAAATTTAAACAATTTTTAATTGATAATTCTGATGAAGCAGTTAAAAAATTCACAATGGAAGATATTTTGTCATTGCAAGAAGCAATTGCTCGAGATCAGGAAGCAACCCAATTTGTACTGAATTATACTAAGGAAAAAGAGGGTAGCAAGAACGTGATAAACAAAATTAAAAACGATGGCGGAGCAGAAATATAAATCAAGATTATTGCAGAATGTAACGATTTTAACAAAAATGGAAATAATTACCACTTTACAAAATAAATGTTATCTGTTATAATTGTCATGTAAAAAATAAGACAAGAAAAAATAACTAACAATAGGAAAGGTGGTTAAATTATGAAATACGTATGTACAGTATGTGGTTGGTCAACAGAATCAGATAAAGCTCCGGAAAAATGTCCTTTGTGTGGCGCTACAACATTTAAAGCAATAGGTGATGGCGAAAAAGTTTACGCAACAGAACATAAAGTTGGTGACGGAAAAGTTGAAGATAAAGAAGTTATGGACGGCTTAAGAGCGCACTTCACAGGCGAATGCACAGAAGTTGGTATGTATCTTGCAATGGCAAGGGTTGCGGAAAGAGAAGGTTATCCGGAAGTTTCTGAAGCATTCAAAAGATATGCTTATGAAGAAGCAGAACACGCATCAAAATTTGCAGAATTGTTGGGTGAAGTAATTACAGATTCAACAAAGAAAAACCTTGAAATGCGAGCAGAAGCTGAACAAGGTGCTTGCGAAGGCAAACTTGCAATTGCAAAAAGAGCAAAAGAATTGGGCTATGATGCAATTCATGACACAGTTCACGAAATGGCAAAAGACGAAGCAAGACACGGCAAAGGTTTTGATGGCTTGTTGAAAAGATATTTTAACTAATTTGTTAATGATATAGTTTTTTATCCGGCGGG
>DABJ01000029.1:78719-80262 GCA_002102825.1 Candidatus Gastranaerophilales bacterium HUM_12
CCGGCTTTAATTTCTGCAGAGGACAAATATTCTTATATCCTAAATAAGCTTGATTTTATAAAAATAGATTCTGATAAGTTGCAAATTATTTATAATATAATGAAAAAGTTTTAGCTAAAGTTCTTCTTTCTACTTGATTTATTTATATTCTTATAATTTAATTGTTGATATATCTTTAGGTATAACGAATAATTTTTAATATAGATAAATTTGAAAGGATTATAATGAAAATATTAGTCGGATTATCAGGTGGAGTTGATTCTTCTGTTGCAGCTTTACTTCTAAAAAAAGAGGGGCATGAAGTTATTGGTGCGACAATGTCTATTTGGGGTAAAAACGGAATGGCTGCAAAATCAAACCACAAAAATGCGTGTTACGGACCGGACGAAAAAGAAGATATTGAAGCAGCAAGAGAAATTGCAAAACAAATTGGTATCCCTTACTATGTTTTTGATTGTGTTGAACAGTATGAGAGAATTGTTCTTGAAAACTTTAAATCCGAATATATTCAAGGACGGACCCCAAATCCTTGTGTATGGTGTAATGCACGAGTAAAATTTGGTGTGTTGCCACAAATTGCAAAGGAAAATGGAATTGATTTTGACAAATTCGCAACCGGTCACTATGCAAGAGTAGTTGAAGAAAACGGCAGATTTTTATTAAAAAGAGGAATTGCTCCTCACAAAGACCAATCTTACTTTTTGTATAGATTAAAACAAGAACAGTTAAAGAATATTATTCTTCCGCTTGGTAATTATACTAAAGACCAAATCCGTGAAATTGCAAAAGAAAACGGACTTGAAGTCGCTGAAAAACCGGATAGTCAAGATTTTTATGATGGTGATTACAATGAACTTCTTGGTGTTAAAGAAAAAGAGGGGAATATTGTAGATTTACATGGAAAAGTTTTGGGTACTCATAAAGGTATTTGGAATTACACAATCGGACAAAGAAAAGGTATTGGAATTTCTTCAACTGAACCGTTATATGTACTTGAACTTAAAAAAGATACAAACGAAGTAGTAATCGGGCCAAAGGACAAGACTTTCAAAAAGACATTGATTGCTGATAATATCAACTGGATTGCAATTGAGAAATTGACAGAACCCCGCAAAGCAACTGCAAAAATTCGTTCAACCCAACAACCAACTCCGGTAACGTTGACTCCGATTGAAGATGGCGAGATACAAGTTGATTTTGACGAATTTCAAAAATCAATTGCGATAGGGCAATCCGCAGTATTCTATGATGAAGACACTGTCCTTGGTGGTGGTGTAATCGAATGCATTAAGGATTAATTTTCTTTGTTCACTTTTCATATTTTATAATGTGCTTATGCCAACTTGATAAATTCCGTGTCGGCATGGCAACATCGACCTACTGAATAAATACATGTCATTCTTGTATGCGTCAAGTAATTCGTTGACAAAAAATATTTTAAAAATACCAACAAAAAAGTTACGAAATCACTTGCCCAAAAGCAGACCGAGGTGCCGGTTGTTCTAAATATTCTTTACATAATCTTCCATAAATATAAAGTTAT
>DABJ01000029.1:80280-115972 GCA_002102825.1 Candidatus Gastranaerophilales bacterium HUM_12
TTAAATTGCGGCTAGGATAGAATAAATAAACACGAGAAATTTTAAGAAATTATTTTTATTAGTCGATAAGTTAATAAATGGATTAGAAAGGTGGAATAATTGCTAACAAATATAGCAAGAAAGTAATGCACCCCCTGAAAGTTTCATCTTTTTCAAAGCTCTTAGTTCTGTTTGACGAATACATTCTTTTGTTACGCCATAAATATTTCCGATTTCTTCAAGGGTATATCTTTCGCTATTGTCTAATCCGTAACGCATTTTGACAACTTCCTGTTCTCTGTCTTTTAAAGTTGAAATAACATTTTGAATATCGTTCTTCAAAGATTCATATTCAACATTTTCGCTGATCAATGTTTTTTCATCTGCCAAAATATCAGCAACATTAAGCTCTTTACCATCATTTCTTTCTAATCCGTTCTCAATTGAAATGGTCTTTGTATACGCAGACAAAAACATTTCGATTTTATCAGGTGAAATATTCATCTTCTTTGCAACATCTTCGGTTTTAACTTGAGAATTTGTAGATTGTTCCATTTGATATTTAACTTTAGAATATTTTGACAATGTTTCTTGAATATAAACAGGAATTTTCATACAGTGGGATTGCTCTGAAATAGCTTTGAACATTGATTGTTTAATCCACCAACCAGCATAGGTTGAAAATCTGTAACCTAGTTTGTAGTTAAATTTTTCTGCAGCAATCATCAACCCTAAATTTCCCTCCTGAATCAAGTCAATCATAGGAAGTGCAGACATGTGAATTGCTTTTCTTGCAATTGTTACGACTAGTTTTAAATTTGATTGAATTAATTCTCTTTTTGCATTTGAATCTCCGTTTTCAATTCGAATAGCTAATGCTTTTTCTTCTTCGACATTTAATTGCGGATAATCTGCAATTTCTCTTAGGTAAGATGTGAGTACTGTGTCTTTTGGGGCTTCGATAACTTGTCCTTTTGCGGGATTTGAACTTTGCGCTTCAATTTTCATTTCAACCGGCTCTTCGCTTCTCATAAATTAAACTCCTTCTGTTTGCAACGGAAATTTTGTGGAGCAATCTGGCAAACTCCACGGGGTAAAGTAACACGAGATTTTAGTTTTAGTATATACTTAGTATATACCCATTTATATACTTACGGTTACATCATGTAACTAATTATTAAGAAAAAATTTTGTTAAATTATGTAAAAAAGCCACTATATAAGGATTTTCGTAATATAATAAAAAACATAAAAGGAGAGAAAGAGATGAATATCAAAGAAATGTTTCAAAATATTAATAAGAAAAACGTAGCAATTATTGCCGCAGTTTTGTTTGCAGTTGTAATTTGTTCAGTTTGCGGATTTGAATATGCTCAGATTCAAAAGGCTAAATCAGAAATCGCACAACAAGATGAGGCTGGCTCACCGGATTTGAGTGGCGCTCCAACTCAAGAAAATGCCGCAAAACAGAATGCTGAACCTACTAAAAAACCATCTGAATACAAAATAGGCATTCCCTATGAACAAGCAATAAAAACTAAAAAACCGACTATGGTTTTGTTCTATGCTGATTGGTGTCACTATTGCATAAGATTTATGCCAACATATCAAACATTATCTAAAATTTATAAAGATGATTACAACTTCTCTAAAGTTAACGTTGAAGATCCGAAATATGAAAAACTTGTTAAAGAAATTGGCATCACAGGATTTCCAACAGTTTATTTAATCGACTCTAAATATGACAATAGAGTTCTTTTATCTAATGCAATTTTTGGTGATATGAAACAATTGAGAGGGGAACTAGACAGATTTTTAAGAATCAGAAAGCTTCTTGATAAGAAGCATTAATAATTCGTTACATATTACTTTTAATTTCAATATGTGTTTTGTATAATAAAAATGCTTCTGTCCTCGCAGAGGCATTTTGGGGGTAGAGGGATGTAAAAAAAGGAACAAAAAGGATTCTGCTCCGAGGGTAAACGTGATTAAGAATGTTAACATTTATTCATATTAAAAAAATTTTTAGCAATTTTTTTCATGTTTTGGACTCTATATAAATAGAAGGACTTAATAGGTGTACAACATGGGTATTGAAAAGATTAGAAACAATTTTGATGCAGCCCCAACTTCCAAGAATGCATTTGCAGGCCAGATTGCAAGAAACAGAGTTTACTTGGGAGAAATAAAAGATACAACATCTTTTACAGGCGCACAAGCTGCAGCAACCGAAAAGGTAAGTGATATATTATTAAAGTTATTCCCCGGGAAAATCAGAATAATGCTTAAAGCCCACGAAAATATGGGTGAAATCCAAAACCAAATGATTAACGCCGTTGGTACAGGTTTTGTAGCACCATTATTCATCAAATTCAACCCAATGTCAGACACTGACGAAAATACAAGAACATACACTGCTTGGAGGCAACCGGTTTCCGCAGTTTTGGCTGTTGCAACTCAATGTGCAATCGTTAAACCTTTTAACGATTTAATCAGATGGATGTCAGATATCGGATATCTTGGACAAAATTACAACAAAACATTAGCTCCATCAAACAACTATATTGAAAAACTTATCAAAGAACAAAATCCAAACAAAAAATACACTAAAGAAGAATTAAAGGCTGAAGTTGAATCTATTCAAAAACAAAAAGAAAAAGCTTTAGAAAAAATGATTTCAAATAATGAAATTATTTTCGACAAAACATCTAGAAAAGGTGGAAAAACAGTTATTGAAAAAGCTCCAATGTCCGAAAATGATTTCAAACAACTTGTTAGCGATACAATTGATTCAATTATCAATTCAGAAGAAGCTCAAAAATTAGAAGCAACAACTCTTAAAACTTCTAAGAAAATGGAAAGAGCTTTGTTCTACAACAAGAATGCTGAAGATTCAAGAAAAGTTCTAGAAAGAATTAGCAACAAAATCAACAATGAATACACAGAAGCTGATTTTTCAACAGACAAAATAAAATCAATTCACACAGAATTGAATAAAGAATTCAAAGAAATTATCAAAGAATTAAAAACAGAAGCCAAAGCAGATCCATCAAAGAAAGAAACGAATGCCGAACTTATCAAAATCGTTAAAGGATTGAAGAGCAGGAACATCGGTAACGAACCTGAAACAATTCGCATTATGAAATACAAGGTTGACGATATGTTAGGCGAATTGAATGTCGTTTCTGCAAAAAAATCAACTAGTGAAATTGTAGATTACATCAACAAGAAAATTGCAAGAAGAACAAATGCAATCGACAGTGTAATTTCAACATTATCAGAATTAAAAACAAAATTATTAAATTCAGAAATTTCAATTTCTCAAGCACAAGAAGTTATAAATGAAAAAATTAAAGCATCTACAAAAGCGGTAGAAGAAAAACTTAAAGCTCAAGGTATCACAGGAGAAGAAATTTTTGAACACCCTGAATACAAAGAAAGCTTGGCTTCAAGAATGAAACAAAAAATCGGTTCTTTAGCTGGTTCTGTAAGAAAACAATTAGCTAAAAACCAAAAAGCAAATATTGATGCCGCTCAACGTTGGACGGGCTTGTTCGTTTCACTTGCAATACTTCCTGTAACTTGTTGGATGTTAAACAAAATTTATCCTTGGTTTATGGATTTAGCATTCCCTAACTTGTCAAATAAAAAAGACGTTAAGCCTGCCGAAAATGAAAAGAAAGTGGAGGTTAAATAATGTTAAATATCAATAAAATTGGACAAAGCATAGAACCTTCAACAAGAAAACTTATGGCTCCGGTTACAGAAAAACTGGCATCAGCAGGCGCAGGAGCAAGCACAAGTGCAGCAGCATCAGTAAGTAGCTCAATACCAAAAGCTAACGAAATTCCTGCAGTTTTAGTTCCTCTTATGAAAGCTCAAAGATGGTTTAACGAAAGAGTATTCGTAAAAAAAGCCGGTGTTCACGTAAAAAATAATAACAGGAAATATATTGACGGTTTAGGTGTTGCATCAATCGTTGCAAAAGACGGTTTGGGCTGCTACTTATATGTAACTCAAAGTATGAACAACAAAGACATTCCGGACGACAAACGTAAATTCGTTGCAGCATTAGATTTGACAAACGGTTTGTTAATGATTGGCTTCCAAATCTTGATGTTCTTCACAGTATCAAACAAAGTTTGTCAAACAAAAATGTTTGATAAAGCATTCGGCAAAATGTTCAACAGACCTGTTAAAAAATTATATCAATCAATTATAAAAACTAAACCTGGTCACGAACACTTAGATGACATCAAATATTCTCAAGACTTCAATGATTTCAGAGGAAAAGTAAAAGATGCATTCGGTGGTTTCACATCTCTAATCGCAGCAACTATCGTTGGTAAACGTATGTTAGTTCCATTCATCGCAACTCCTCTTGCAGGCAAAGTTGAAAAGAAAATGGCACAAATGTCAGACCCAAAAAACACAAATAAACCGGAAGAAGCAAAGACTGGAAACAATTCAACCCCTGCAATGAAAGGTTCTTTACCTCAAGAAGTTCCCACAGTTGAAGAAGTAAAAGAAAATACAAATACAAACTTACTTGATAAATACAAAAAATAATAAATACACTATAAGTCCAAGAAGAGGCNNGCGGAAGTTTTCAACTTCTGCCTCTATTAGTATTAATTTGCATTCTGCAATTCGTAAACTAACTTTTGAATATGCTGTTTTACAGCAGGAGTAATTACAAGATTTGGTTCAGACATCGCAAATTCATCAAACGTAATTACGGCTTTTTTCTTATTCCCGAGTTGTTCATACAAAAGCCCAACCATTATTTTATTTAAAGGATTTGAACCGTTTGACTTGTAGTAACTAAGGCGATTTTGAGCTTGCCCTAGTTTTTTATAACATTCTGCCAAATTTTGATAATATTCAAAATTCAAACTATATTGAACCACAGCATTGTGAAAACAATCCAACGCCAATTCAGGATATCCTATAGTCATATAAACTTTACCCAAATTATTGAAATATACAGCAGTTGCTTGCTTTTTAGGATTTAAAGTTATTGCCATTTTAAATTCTTGAATTGCAGCATAATAGCATTTTTCTTCAACATACATTACTCCTTTGTTGTTGTGATCAAATGCATTTTTCTCCGGATCAATCACATAAGTTGCAATGGTTCCACCTGCTGCAAAAACCGGAGCTTTCAATAAAAGTATGAAAAGTAATATAAAAAATTTCTTCATTTAATATCCTGTTTAATTATATTTTATTGAATATCAAATTCTAAACCCTCGTATGACAACTGAACATTTTTAAAATTAGTTGTGTAATGTTCTTTAATTCGATTTAATTTAATATCATCATAACTTGGGTCATAATGGAAAAATACAAGATTTTTAGCATTTGTTTGTTTCATAGTTTCAACAGCCATATCAAACGTTGAATGACCGTAACCCTGTTTTGGTGAATACGGATTCAAATAATCTTCTGTTGTGTATTGAGAGTCATGAATCAACAAATCACAATCTTTTGCAAACCTGATAAACTTTTTATCACCACCCAAATAACATTCCTTATCTGTTGCATAAACCAAAGATTTATTTTTGTATGTAATTTTATAAATCATAACACCATCTTGCGGGTGAACATAAGACTTGTAAAAAGTAATCAAAACATCATCACCATCAACCTGTGTTCCGTTAGGCACAAGCATTGGTTTTTGACCTTTTTTCAAAATTATTGATTGCTCATCATTCAAATTATGAATATCGAATTTACAAGCAATATCTCCTAAATCAAGAGGGAAAGTTTTCCCAAAAATCAATTCCGACAAATTTTTAGAAAGGTCAGAAGTTTGATTTCCATCGCCAAAAATTTCAATTTCTGTTGACTTAATATGAAGTGGTTTGAAAAAAGTCAACCCAAGCAAATGGTCTTGGTGAATATGAGAAACAAGAACAACCGCCTTCATAGGCTCTCTTTTGTCGGGTGTAACACCGGACGCAATATATTTTTCTAACAACTCGTCCCCGACATTAACAATACCTGTTCCGGCATCTAAAATAATCAAATGCCCGCCGACATTAACTTCAACACACGAAGTATTTCCACCGTATTGCAAAAAATTTTTATTCGCAACAGGAAAACTGCCTCTAACACCTCTAAATTTAACTTTAAAATCGCTCATAATTTTAAGCCCTCAAAATTATTTCTTTATTTCGTAAACTCCGGATTGGTCTTCAGAATTTCCGGCATAAATTGAACCCGTGAACACTAACAATTTAGCCATTTTTTGAATAGTTTTTTCTCTTGTTTCAACCCACTGCAAATCAAAAGTAACTTTGTCCTTATAATTAGTTACAGTGACAATTCTAAACGCATTCGGATAAGAAACAAGCGCGGGAGTATTCACATACAACACATTATCGTGTTGAGTAACTTTTGTTGCATGATAATGCCCCTGGAAAACTCCAATAGGATTTTTATAACTTTCAATCAAACTCATAACAGCAGTTGCATTTTTCAACTTGTGATTAGGACTTGAAAACGGTTCAATGACAGGGACATGCATAAAAATTAACACTGTATCATTTTTGGATTTATCTAATTCTTTTTTCAACCATGCCAGTTGAGTCTCATCAATCAAACCGTTTGAAGTTATTTGATTTGTAATAATATCATCTAACACAATCACTTTGTAACCTTTTTTAGGTTCAAATGAATAATATGGATTTTTGAAAGTAAAATTTTTGTTAGACTGACGAAGCATATCCAGATAAACAAGAGTTGTCAAATATCCGCCAACACATCTGTCATGGTTTCCGAATGCAAAATACCACGGAGCATTAAGCTTTTCCAAATGAGGCAAAACAGCTCTCAATTCTTTTTCAAAAGGTTTGTCAATCAAATCACCTGTAATCATAGTGAAATCCAAATCTTTTTGTTCGTTTATTTGTTCAACCGCATCATCAAGAAGCCGTGGAGATTCTCCAATCATTTTGAATGTGGTATTAGAACCGTTTTCTAAGAAATGAACATCACTCAAATGAACGAATTTTAAACTATCACCACCGCTATAAGCTTGCAACCCCCACACCATGCCGGCAGTTAAACAAATAGTAATTACGGTATTCAATAGTTTAGTTAAAAAATTTTCTTTTTTTGCTCGGGGATTTCGTTTTTTATTCTTGTACATCTTTTTCATTATTGTTTTCCAATATTTCTTTTATTTCATTATATTTGTTTTCAAGGTATTCGTCATCATCAGAGAGTATGATTGCTTTGTCAATATTCATCAATGCGCTCATATAATCCTGTTTTGCAATATCACATAAGCCCATATATTCATATATTTTTGAAGTTTGAATATCTGATAACAATTCAGTAAAAAGTTTTTTAGATTCTGTATAATTACCCTCTTTGTACAAAATTTTTGCTTTATCAAAACGATATTCCGGACAGTCATTCAACTCAATAGCCTTGTCGTTATCACTTTTTGACTCGTCTAGCATGCCAAGAGAAAACTCTGCACGAGATTTCACCGCATAGGCCAAATCATCATTTGGATTTAAAGATAAATATTTGTCGATTGGGTTTATTACAGAGTCAAATTTCCCGATATCATAAAGAACAATTGCAGAAGCTAAAAATGCTTGAGCAAAATCCGGACGTAATGAAACCGCACTATTATAAGAATCTATAGCTTTTTGGTAATCGTGTTTTAATCTGTAAAAATTTCCTAAATAATAATATGCCAAATATCCATTCTCACCTTGAGTGGCACTTGTTAGTGCTGACAATTCCATTTGTTCATCGCCAATTCTTTTGTATTCTTGCGCTTGTTTCACTTGTGGATTAACAGCTTCGACAAAAGATTTTTTATCTTTAGAAATTACGTGAGTCAAACCTTTTTTCAAATCTTGAACTTGCTTGTTATTTGGATTTATAGATAAAATTTTGTCTAAATACTCCATAGCCTTGTTATAATCACCCATAACACAATAATTTGAAGCGATATCAAGATAATCATCTTCAATTTCACTTGCAAAAACAGGTGTAACAATACCTACCAAAGATATAAGAATAATGGATAGTAACAACTTTTTCATACTGAGATTATAGCATAAATCTGAAAAAGAAGTTGAGCTATCGCCCAACTTCTTAATTTTAATTACTTTGCAATATGGAATTAAAAAAAATATTGTCATTTTTACACTTCTTAAAGTATTTTTAACTTATAATTAACAAAAAGGATAAAAGAAACATGGAAGCAAATAAAAAAATAGCAGTAGTAGCAATGAGTGGTGGGGTTGATAGTTCGGTAACAGCACTCCTTTTGCAACAAAAAGGATACGAGGTCATTGGAATTACCGGCAAAATGGTAAACACTCCAAGTGCTGATACAATCTGTCAAAACGCACAAAAAGTTGCAGACAAATTGAACATTAAACTACATATCCTAGATGTATGTGACAAATTTCAAAAACATGTTATTGATTATTTCGAATATTCATATAAATGTGGCAAAACCCCAAACCCATGTATTGTTTGCAATCAATTTGTTAAATGGGGAGAAATTTTTGACTATGCAATAAATATTCTCCATGCAGATATCTTTGCAACAGGACACTATGCAGATATTCGTGAGCAAGACGGATATTTTAAATTGTTTCCGGCAAAAGATTCTCACAAAGACCAACTTTATTTTTTGTATCGTTTAGGTCAAAAAGAATTATCAAAAACTGTTTTTCCTCTATATGATTATGACAAATCACAAGTCCGACAAATGGCTATAGATTATGATTTACCCCCAAAATCATCAAAAGAAAGTCAAGATATCTGCTTTATACAAAAGCCAAATACAACAAAAAAATACCTAACAGATAAATTTGGCGAAATGGACGGAAATTTTGTAGAAATTTCTACAGGGAAAAAACTCGGAACTCACAAAGGACACTACTTATACACTATTGGACAACGCAAAGGAATTGGTATTGCTGCGCCTTACCCTCTTTACGTAATTGATATTGATGCCGAGAAAAATATCGTTTATTTAGGCAAAAAAGAAGACGATGTTAGAAAAAGTCTTGTAATAGAAAACCTTAATTTTTCATACCCACAAGCAGAAAAAGAATTTGACGCAATGGTAAAAATCAGATACAACATGCAAGCTAAAAAGGCTCGTATAAAAATTCTTGATGACAAAGCCGAAATTGAATTTTACGATTCTGTGAACTCAATCACTGCAGGACAAGCAGGTGTCATTTATGATTTAAATGACGGTCACTTAATCGGTGGTGGAGAAATTATTTATTAAATCACACGAATCGGAGGATTTACTATCTCTGCTTCAACTCTTTCTTTAATTGCGCCAATCGGTTCATAATACGGAGATACCGTCATAATTTTTGCCGCAATATCCGGATAATAATAAATAAATCTCAATTCACTTGTTGTCAAAGGTTTTTGAGTGTGAACGTTCGCATACCTTGCGAGTTCCAAGATATTTCTTGCTTCGTGTTCATCTTTAAACTCAATTTCAAGATTATTATAAACGTTTCTGAAGCCTTTAATCCCACCGTATTCACCAGTTGTAATCATTCTACCTGTTTCAATAATCTCAGGTTCGCCTCTTCCAAGTTCTTCAAAATCGTAAAGTTCGTAATTTCTTCTATCTTTCAATGCCCCATCTGCGTGGATTCCTGACTCGTGAGCAAAAGCATTGTCCCCAACAGCAGGCTGATTTATCGGAATATTAACTCCAAAAGCATAAGCAGTGTATTTTGCCAAGTGCCATGCTCTATCTAGTCTAATATTTTCGTCAATTTGATATTTGCCTTTAAATCCTGCTGATTTTAGACAAGCTAAAAGACAAGAAACTAAATCCGCATTTCCTGCTCTTTCTCCCATTCCATTGATTGCAGTATTGATATAAGCATCAACACCAGCATCAATTGCAGCTCTTGCACCCATCACAGAACATGCCGTTGCCATTCCCAAATCATTATGGAAATGAAGTTCAATTGGCATTTGAGTTTCTTTTGCAATTCTAAAAATTCTATTATAAGTTGTTTGAGGATCTTCGTAACCCAAAGTATCGCAATATCTAAATCTGTCAGCACCGGATTTTTTAGCCTCTTTTGCATATTCTATAAGAAATTCAATATTGCTCCTTGAAGCATCTTCAGCATTCACTCCAACTATTTTTGCACCCTTATCTTTTGCACATTCAACAGCTTCTTTTGTCATGAAAATAATATCCTCAGGAGTTTTCTTGCCTAAATATTTGCCCTGAATCATTTGTTCGGAAGTTGATTGGGATAAATTCACATATTGCAAATTCGGAACATTTTTAAATGACAACTCAACATCTGCTGCCATTCCTCGCATCCAACCAGATAATTTTGTCGTTCTTATGGCCTGTCTTTTGACAAGTTCCAAATTCCCATTCAAATAATTTATCTCATGCTGAGTTGTTGGAAACCCAAATTCTGACTGAGTAATTCCCATATCGTCAAGCATTAAATTTATAATTGTTTTTTCTAATTTTGCCAACCCTAAACGTGAAGTTTGAACTCCATCTCTATTTGTTACATCAACAAAATATATTCTGTTATTTGCCATATAAAACCTGTCCCTCCTAATACGTTCTATTATACACAAAATTTCTTAATTAACTTGCTTTTTTACATAAAATTAATTACAATACTTGTTAAAGAGCGATATTATGACTATGAAAAATGAAACAAAAACACTGGATAAAAAAATTAAAAAAGAGATTAAAACCGGAAACGTAAAATCAGCAATTGAATTATGTCAAATCGGGTTACAAAAAGATCCTACCAATGCAGATTTACACTTGCGTTTAGGGGATTTATATCTAGCTTGGCACTTGGATATTTATTCATCTTGCCAATACATTGATGAAGCAATTACAGAATACCAAATTGCATTAGAATCATACATTGATTCTTACGAAATTTACTACAAAATCGGTGTTGCTCAATTCTACAAAGGTGATTTAGACAAGGCCATAAATTATTTTGAAAACGCAATTAAAAAGAATTCAAAATATGCAAAAGCTTATTATATGTTAGCTGAAACTTACACTAAAAAAGTAAGATTTTTAGATGCGGAAATCAACGTAAAAAAAGCAATCAAATATCAACCTTTTGCAAGTTCAAGAGCACATTTCTTGTTACATAATTTATATAAAGTTTCATCTTTCAGAGTATTAAAAAACAAAATTAAGTCAACCTATGAACTTATACTGTCTGCTTTAACTCTACCTTTCGACATTGAAGCAATGAAAAAAGTTAAAGAATCTTTGACATATATAAAATTCATGCCAGTTTTAATGAAAGGTTACATCAAAGTTCAATCAAACGGACTTGACGGTGCGATAGATACATACATTGATGCCGTTGACAAAGCCCCCGGGTTTGTTCCTCTATACTGCCTTTTAGGAGATATTTATTCTTCTTTAGGACAATTTGAAAACGCAATTACTGAATACAAAATGGCTATATGGTTAGATAGTTTAAATATTCCTGCATATCGTCATTTATGCAAAGCTTACGAAGATTTAGGCGATTATGACAATGCTATTGAAATTTATCAAAAGCTTATTCAAATTATGCCGAACATGCCTGAATTCCATTCAAATCTAGCAAACATTCTTTATGTTAAAGGTGATATTGATGCAGCTGTATCGCATTTCCAAACAGCAGTTACATTAAACCCAAGCAAAGAATGGACAAGTGTCGTAAATCAAACTCTAGGATTTGTATTCCAAGAAGCAAAACAAGATTTAGATGCGGCTATTACATCTTATCAAAGCGCATATCTTCTAACCCCAGAGGATATCGACATCTACGTAAACCTTGGAAGTGCTTTCTACGACAAAGAAGATTATGACAACGCATTAACAGTTTACCGAAATGCGCTTGATCTTGACCCGCAAAACGCAAAAATTCACTGTAACTTAGGATTTTTATATTGGGGCAAAGGTGATACAGATGAAGCAATGAGAGAATACGAATATGCAATTCAATATGACAATAGTTATTCAATTGCATACAATAATCTGGGTGTAATTTATCTTGACGATTTAGGACGAGTAAAAGAAGCAATTGATATGTTCAAAAAAGCAGTTGAGTATAATCCGAATTATGCACTTGCTCACTTCAATTTAGCTCGTTCAATCGCAATTACAGGTGACAAAATTGAAGCTGCTAAGTTATACCAAATTGCACAAGATGTAAACAAAATTACAAATGAGATTGACCCGCAAGACATTACTGACAAAATCAATGCATTATTTGATTAAAACTCCTAAGACCTACACCAAATCATCATTTTCATTTTCATAAGGTGTCAAATCAATTGGCAACGTAAAACCAAATGTTGAACCATGATTTGGTTGAGAGTTTACAAATACGTGACCATGGTGTTTTTCTATTGTGGTTTTCACAAGGTGCAACCCTAATCCCGTACCTTTTACACTATGAGTTTTGTTTTCAACTCGATAAAACCTTTCAAAAACTTTCTTCTGAAATTCCGGAGCAATGCCAATACCCTCATCTCTAACAGTTACAACAATTTGATTGTTTTCAGACTCTTTATACAATCTAACATTTATTGTAGAATTCTCCGGTGCATATTTAATTGCATTTGACAAATAATTAGTCAATGCTCTTGAAATTCCATCATAATTGCACATAATTTGTGGAATATCATCGTCTTTTTCAACATTAATATGCAAGTTGTGTTCCTTCAGCAAAACTTGAACTTGACTAACACATGCATCAACGAGTTGTGACATATCATTTTCGGTTTTTTCAATTTTTGCATTTGCTTCTAATCTTGAAAAATCTAAAATATCATTAACCATACCATTAAGTCGTATAATTTCAGTGTTCAAAGTTTCAATAAATTCTTTTTTAGTTTTTTCATCAAACTCATCACTATAATTGTACAACGTATCAATATAACTTCTTAAAACAGTAACCGGAGTTCTAAGTTCATGCGAAACATTGGAAATAAATTGAGATTTCATTTGATCCATTTCAATTTCTCTTGTCACATCAATTAAAACAATAATATACCCAACATAATCGTGGTTATTTTGAGTGAACATTGGAGAAATTATAGACTTCAAAATTCTACCATCAATTGTAATATTAAAAGTAATTTGTTTTTTTGACTTTTCTTCAAGCGATAATTTTTTATACTCTTCAATTTTTTCTTTGAAGCAATAATCACCCTCAGTATCAACATATTGCTGAATATTTGTATTCATCAATTGGTCATCTTGAAGTTCCAAAAGTTCTTTAGCATGATTATTTATCAAGACAACAGTATCGTTATTGTCACAAACAACAACACCATTTGCAATACTCATCAACACGGCTTCTAGTTTATTACGTTCAAGAGTCAACTGTTCAATATTTTGTTCTTCATACAAATTAAGTCTTGCAGACATATCATTGAAAGCATTGAACAACTCCTGAACTTCCTCACTAACATCTTTGCCCTCAATTTTATAACCGAATTCACCTGATGAAATTCGTTTAACACCCTCCTGTAAAATTCGCAATTCTCTTGTAATTAAATAAGTATTTATCAAAATTACAAACGCAAAAACAAGCCAAACTATAACAAAAACAAAAAGGATTGAAGCTCTTGTAGTTGAAGAAACTTTTCCAACAATTGAACCTGACAATCCAACAGTAACCGAACCAATTGTGGAGTTACTTTTAACATCAACCATTGGAGAAGACACTGAAATATTTGGTCTTTTCAAACTTTTATGAGCATTGTTTTGAGTTTTATAAATCAAACGACCTTTAGCATCACGAAACTCAATAAAAACGATATCATGATGAGATTTCAAAATAGAATCTGAATGAGTTTTTAAAATATTAAAAGTATCTTTTTGAGGAGCATTTTTAGTCATCTCAACACTTTCAATAGCTAAAATTTTAGAAATAACTTGTCCAAAATTTTGATAACTTTCATTCAAATTTTTCTGAATATTAACCGTCGCAAAAACAGCAATTGCCATAATTAGTAATGTACTCAAAACAAGCCCGAAAATAATTAAACGATTTTGAGTTGTAAAATTTATTTTTTGATTCTCGCTCATAAACTGATTATATCACTATAATAATTATTTTGATAGATTAAATTTCTATGGCATTTTGAATTAAAATTTCACTATACTCCATAGTAAACACCTTTAAAATCAAAAAACATTTTTTTATCTTATCATTTAAATTCAATATACTCAAAAAGAGGGCAGATATAAAACCTGTCCTCTTTTGCCTTATAATAGATAGAATTTGAAGTTCGATTATTCTTTTGTATATTCAGCATCAATAACATCATCATCATTATTTTTGTCTGATGAGCTATTATCTGTTGAAGCATTTTCAGAATTTGCACTTTGTGCACCGTCTTTTTGAACTGCTTCATAAGCTTTTTGAGAAATTCCAAACATTGTTTGTTGCAATTCTTCTGACAATTTTTTCAATTCATCAGTTGCTTTGTTTTCATCAATAGCTTTTTGTAATGCAGCTTTTTGTTCTTCTAATTTAGATTTGTCAGCAGCATCAATTTTACCTTCAAAATCTTTCATTATTCTATCAGCTGAACTAATCAAACTTGTAGCATTGTTTTTAATTTCAGCATCTTCTTTTTTCTTTTTATCTTCAGCAGCATTTGCTTCAGCTTCTTTAACCATCTTATCAATATCTTGTTCAGACAAGTTAGAAGAATTAGTGATTGTAATTTTTTGTTCCTTGCCGGTTGCTTTATCTTTAGCAGAAACATTTACAATACCGTTAGCATCAATATCAAATGTTACTTCGATTTGAGGAATACCACGCATAGCAGGAGCAATACCCTCTAATCTGAACATACCTAAAGATTTGTTATCTCTAGCCATTGGTCTTTCACCTTGAAGAACTTGAATATCTACAGCTGTTTGGTTGTTTTCAGCAGTTGAGAATACTTGAGATTTTGAAACCGGAATTGTTGTGTTTCTTGGAACTAAAGGAGTCATTACGCCACCCAAAGTTTCAATACCTAAAGTTAAAGGAGTTACATCAAGAAGAACGATGTCTTTAACTTCACCAGCCAAAACACCAGCTTGAATTGCAGCACCAACTGCTACAACTTCATCAGGGTTAACTGATTGGTTAGGTTCTTTACCTGTGTAATCTTTAACCAGTTTTTGAACAGCCGGAATACGAGAAGAACCACCAACCAATACAACTTCATTGATATCATCTTTAGAAATACCTGCATCTTTCAATGCTTGTTCAACCGGTTTCTTACATCTTTCTAACAAATCAAAACATAGGTCTTCAAATTTAGCTCTTGTTAAATTCAAATCTAAGTGTTTTGGACCGTTTGCATCAGCTGTGATAAATGGTAAATTGATATTTGTTTCAAGTACAGATGATAATTCGCATTTAGCTTTTTCTGCAGCTTCTTTAACACGTTGCATAGCTTGTTTATCACCTTTAAGGTCGATACCTTCTTGTTTTTTGAATTCTTCACAAATCCAATCCATAACTTTTTGGTCAAAGTCATCACCACCTAAGTGAGTATCACCTGAAGTTGACAATACTTCGTGTACACCATCACCAATTTCAAGAACTGAAACATCAAATGTACCACCACCTAAGTCGAATACTAAAACTTTTTCAGCTTTATCTTTTTCAAGTCCATAAGCCAAAGCGGCAGCCGTTGGTTCGTTCACGATACGAAGAACATCTAAACCAGCGATTTTACCAGCATCTTTAGTTGCTTGTCTTTGAGCATCATTGAAATATGCCGGAACAGTAATAACTGCAGATGTAACTTTTTCTCCTAAGTATTTAGAAGCATCATCAGCCAATTTTCTCAAAATCATAGATGAAATTTCTTGAGGAGTATAATCTTTTCCATCAATGTTTACTTTGTAATTTTCACCCATGTGTCTTTTAATGGAAGCAATCGTTCTATCAGGGTTAACGATAGCTTGACGTTTTGCCAATTGACCTACTAATCTTTCACCTGATTTTGAAAATGCAACAATAGAAGGAGTTGTACGAGAACCTTCTGCGTTTGCTATAACGGTAGGTTTACCACCTTCCATAACTGCAACAACTGAGTTTGTAGTACCCAAGTCAATACCAATTGTTTTTGCCATAATTTATTTATCTCCTTTTCTTAATTATTTTCTTAATTACCGAGCATGGGAATTTTCCTTTTCACCCATCTCATATTATTGTTATAACATCGTTTTTTCGAAATCTTAAAAAAATAAACAAAAAATTAACAATTGGGATTTAAAAGATATCTAATTTGATTTTTTACCATTTTGGTGCAAATATTAGACTATGATTTACAATAAAAACGAAAGAAAGCCCCAAATTTGGTTTTGCGGAGCACATTTTATAAACGACATTTACACCGGATTTTTAAACCCTATTATGCCATTTATCGCTGAACAGGTCAAAATTTCGATGCCAATTGCAACAATTATTTTAAGTTGTTCACATATTTTTTCATCACTATTGCAGCCCTATTTTGGATTTTTTGCTGACAAAATGAAAAAAAGAGCCTTAATTTTTTGGGGATTAATTTTTACTGCAACATTTATATCACTTGCTCCGGCATCAAAAAATATTGCACTTATGATATTATTTATCATTTGCGGAAGTATCGGATCAAGCTTGTATCACCCTCAATCATTGGGGTTGGTATCAAAATTCACGACATCAGATGCAGCTAAAAATATGGGAATATTTATCGCAGCCGGAACTTTAGGCTTCTCAATGGGTCCATTATTGTCTTCTTCAATTGCACAATATTTTGGACTTTCTAAAATGCCAATTCTTGCATTATTAGGTATTATTTGGGCATTTTTAATGTTTAAAATGGTTCCAAAATTTTCAAACGAAGCCGGAAAAAAATTAGACTTAAATCTTAAACAAGCATTCACAGATATATTAACAAATCATAAATTAAATATTTTAAATTTAATTGCAATGTTGAAATCATTAATCACAACATCTTGTTCAATCCTTTTACCTTTCTTGTGGAAAGCTCAAGGATATTCAAAATTTCAAATCGGTGTTGCGTTGTTCTGTTTCTTATTCTTGGGTGGAATTTCATCATTATTAAGCCCTAAATTTGAAAAGAGAATCGGAACAGCAAATGTATTTTACATTTCAATGATTACAACATTTCCACTAATGATATTATTCATGTTTACATATAAAACAATGCCAATCGTATCATTTGTAGTTTTTGCAATTATGGGATTTATCACAATGTTTGCAACACCTGTAACAATGAGTCTTGCGCAAAATGTTTTACCCCAATATAAAAGCATAATCGGGGGATTTATCAACGGTTTTTCATGGGGTGTTGTAGCAATTGCAATGACAATAATCGGATATGTTGCACAAGCAACAAGCATTGTTCCGGTTTTGGTTGTATTATCCGCAATCCCTGCAATCTGTTCATACTTGGTTAAATATTTGTTTAAAGAAGCAAAAAATTAAGCAATTAAAGATAAATATTTTTTAGTTGCAGATTCTGAAACTTTTGGTGAAAAAAATGATTGAACAGAGCAAATAAAATTATTAAACGGATTACTATTTCGACTAATCATATTTGTAGATAAGCTTTCATTAAAATGACCAAATTTCTCACCAGATGTACGCTTAACTGCTTGAGCTTTATTTTGTTCAACACCATATAAGCTCTTCGAATTTGAATTTACATGTCCAATTTCGGAAACTAGCATTTCTCAACCCCAACTAATCTCTTTGCTAGAAGATGATACTACAAATTTTTCAAAAATGCAAGCTGTATTTTTGAGTTTATATTCTGATACAACTAAAAGTCCTCCACTTGCGGGAGGACCAAAATTTTTAATTTCAAGGAGAGAGAAATCCTCTACCCTTCAGCAAGGACTCTGTCTAAACATGCCTTTGCGGAATATTGCCATTCTCTAAACGTAATTCTTTTAACTTTAAAACCACAACGTTCCAAAATTGACTGTTTTTTCATCTTTGAAATATGAGATTTTTTATTATCTTCTACACCATCAACTTCAACAATAAATTTGTCATCAACAAGCAAATCCGCGCTTAATCCCGCAATTTCAACACCCGCAACAACTTTATGGTCAAGATTTCTTATAGCCGTTGCAATTTCTTTTTCTAAATTATTTTTATAGATATTTTCATCAATTTCATTATTTGCCAAAGCTTGCTGTCTATCTTGATATTGTTTGATATAGGAAACATAATTTCTAAAATGTCCATCAGGCATTGTTTCAATATCATGAGAAACGAAATTTATACACCTATTTTTTGCCCTTGTTATTGCGACATTAAATAAATTAGGTTTTTGCAAGAATGTTATACTTTGTGGATAAGAATTATTTGCAAAAGCCCAAGACATTAAGATAATATCTCTTTCATCTCCTTGGAATGTATGTGCTGTACCGATTTCAATCTGGTGTTTTTTAATCATATAATCAGACAAAACTTTTGGTACTGAAATCTTTAACTGTTCAACTTGCGCTCTAAATGGAGATATAATACCAATAGTCACAGGTTTTTCAGGATTTTTTCTCTCATCATCAATGATTATTTCGTGCAAAGTTTTAACCAAAGCCTCAATTTCAGGAAGGTTTCTTGTTGCGTCCATATCAACTTTACCATCTGGAACTTGAACCAATTCCAAAACCTTATCTTCCGGAGAATCTTTTTTCATAACACGAATTCTATCACCATAAAATTCATGGTTTGAAAAATTGATAATCGGTGGAAGACTTCTAAAATGTTCATCAAGCATTACAGAATTCATTGAATAATAATCCGCCAAATCAAACATTGAATTCGTTCTAAATCTCCACATCAATTGATATTTATCAGGAATTCCGTACTGACTCAAGAATGATTGTTCTTTTGCTTTTTCTAAGAATGAAAGGTGCGGTAATTGTTTGTCATCACCAACGACAATCGTCTTTTTCGCCCTATACATAATTGGGAAACAACTTGCAATATCACATTGAGAAGCCTCATCAATGACTGCAACATCAAACATTCCAGGTTTTAATGGTAATGAATCCGACACAGCATAAGTTGTTACACACCAACAAGGAAAAGCCTCAAGTAACGGTTTAAAATCTTCTTCTTCCAAAATTCGACTTTGAAGATTTTTTCTGCGTTCAACCAAAGACATTGCGTGAACTTTAATTCTACGTCTTTTCTTTTCATCACGTAAAAGTGCTTTTATTGATTCTCTTCTTGTACTCTTTAAAATATTTGTTGCAAGAGTTTTTTGCTTACGTTTCATTTGACGGATTTGCTCCATCATAACGTGAAGATTTCCGGTTTTTTGTATATCTGATTCAATCTTTCTCAACTTCCATTTCAAAGTTATAAAATCAAGTTCAACTTTCAAACGGTCAAGATTTTCAGGTTCAACTTCAAAATCTTTAATCTCCAAAATTTTCTTCAACTGTCTCAAACCGGACATATTAGCAAATGATGCAAAAATTCCGGATTTTTCCATATTATTAGACAATGCTTTAATAACATCATTAATATTATCTATTTCAGATTTTTTCAATGAACGTTTGATATAAACGAGTTCTCCAACATTTACTGCTTGTTGCTGAATTTCTGCCCTCAAATCATGCCAAGCACGTTCAAGTTTCAAAATCTTTTCACATTTTGCTTCGGTTTCTCTTAGACAATCCAAATGTTGTTTCATATCTTTGACATCAGCAAAAATATAATCCTCAACATCTTCATCTAAATCAATCTTACCGGCAAGCAAATCTTGTAACTGTAAACTCAATTGTTTTTGGTAGTTCATTCTTCCTGCTCTAAGTGCAAGATAGGGAGCACCTAACTCATTCAACCTGTCTGCAACAACATCAACGGCCTTATCCATACGAGAAGCAACCAAAACAGTCTTTCCATTAGCAATCAAATGAGCTACAAGGTTTACGATGGTTTGAGATTTACCTGTCCCCGGAGGTCCTTGAACAGCAATAAATTTATTAGTTTCAAGATTTTTTATAACTTTTTCTTGTGAATCGCTCAACGCAAGCGGAGTAATCGGATAAAACTCTCCGGAATCTTTTGGAAGAAGATTTTTTTCTCCACTTTGGGTATATTCATCATTAATCACACTCAAAGTTGTTTCACGATAAACACCACTTGGTTTTTCAGCAATTTGCATAAGTTCATGTAAAACACCTGCAGTCACTGACGGACGTTTGGTCAAAATAATTGCACTTTGATAAGTTACACAAAGCTTTTTGATATCGCCAACAGGTTTTACCTTTTGTTCATGAACTTCATCTTCTATAATTTCATCAAAATTTTCACCGGTAATTTTTGTATCGGACAAATCTTTCGCAAAATGTTCGTCCTTTTCAATGTTATCTTCATCAACATTTTCTGTTGAATCTTCTGAAATTTCGATATCCGGAATTAAAGATTTTAAAGTAGTTAAGAAAATATCCATCTTTTCTTTTGTGATAGGCAAATCAGGAACTACGTCCAAAATTCCCTCTAAAAACAAATCTACTTCATCATCATCGTCACCTTTTTTCAAAAGAGCAGCTAAAGCTCCGGTATTAAGGGATAGAACATCATCTTGTCTTATACAATTTATATTGACACCGTTTCTTTCAAGTTTACAAGGAACATACAAAAGCGGAGTCAAGAATTCGTTACGTTTGCGGGATTTTCCGTTACGACCAACAAGGAACATATACCCATAAATCAAGTATTTATCCTTTGTACTCAAATCACTTTGAATCATCAATTCTGTCAAATTGGGATTTGAGCCATCTAGTTTAAGATATTCAAGCCCTTGTGTTAAAAGAGTTTCATTATCCTTTAAGAAAATCCATTTATTATCTTTATCCCCTTTTAAATTACGGAAAGTCGAACTTTTAACTTCTTCTCTCACGCAATCATGAAGATATTGACTTGTCTTTTTGATAAAACTGTTATTAAATGCCGAATTAAGTGCTTTTGTCGCTTCTTGTAACATTGCGTCCCTTCTTAAAAAACTTATATTACTTTTATTTTACTCTATTTTAAGCTAAAATAGAAAAATGAGCATCATCAATTTACAGGATAAAAATTTATATTTTATTGGCGGAATTGTTAGGGACAAAATTCTTGGCAAAGAAAGTTTTGACGTTGATGTTACTTATGTTGGGAATGCAATAGAATTTGCAAAAACCATTCCAAATGCTGAGATACTACAAGTTAATGAGCCATTTGGCACAGTGAGAATTAAACTTAACGAACAAGAAATTGATATTGCATCTACTCGTAGCGAATCGTACCCGCAAAAGGGACATCTTCCTATAGTTCAAAATATCGGGTGTCCATTGAAAGAAGATGTTCTAAGACGAGATTTCACAATAAATGCAATGGCAAAATCAACTCTCACAGGTGAAATCATTGACTATACAAATGGTTTAAATGATATAAAAACCAAAACATTAAGAATTCTTCACGACAAAAGTTTTATTGACGATCCGACAAGAATTGTTCGAGGATTAAAATTTTCTGTTCGTTTTGGATTTAAACTCGACAAACATACAAAAAAACTTCAAGACGAATATTTGAATAACATAAATTATGACCTATCGTATAAAAGACTAAAAAAAGAGCTTGAAGAAACATTCAATCTAAATTCTGTTGAAGCTTTTGAACAATTTATTGAACAGAAAATTTATAAATTAATTTCACCTGAAAATAAAGATTTGAAATTTGATAAAAAACGAATTTCAACAATAAGAGAACTAATCAACAAGTATAAGCCGAAAAATATTTGGATAATTTATGTTGGATTAATTCCATACATTTCAACTTTACCATTAACAAAAATAGAGAAAAAAATTGTTGAAGATTACAAAGATTTAAATGGAAAATCTTTCAAAACGAATTACGAAATATACAAAAATTTTGAAAATTTACCAATAGAATCAATTATTATGTTTTCAATAAATAATTCCAAACCTACATTAAAGTATTTAAATATTTTAAAAAACATCAAAATCTCAATCAACGGAAAAGATTTGCAAAACATTGGAATATCTCCGTCTCCTAAATATCAACAATGTTTTGATTTTATTCTACAAGAAAAATTAAAAAATCCTGCCCTAACAAAAGAGCAGGAAATAAAACTTGCTAAAATCTTTTTTGGAAATTAATTTATTCCAAAAGTTTTTTGAATTTTCTTTAGATTGCCATTTCGAGTTTCAATATCAATTATATTGTTAACAGCTTTTATAAGATTTTTTGACTCAGCACCTTTTCTAAAGGCAACTCCATAAGGTTCTTTAGAATAACGTTTCGGGAGTAAAACAACACTATTGTCTTTTAGTGCCAAGCCGAGTAAAATCGTATCATCAGATACAATCGCATCAGCCCGACCTTTCTTTAGTGCGTTATACGCATCTGTATAGGTTTTATAGCCTAAAATTCCGACATTTGGAACAGCAGATCTCAAACTTCTTTCACTTGTTGAACCAAATACAATAATAGCTCTTTTTCCGTTCAAGTCTCGAAGAGTTTTAACATTACTTCCCCGACGAACTAAAATCGCTTGTCCTGCAACATAATACGGGTCAGAAAAATCCAGAATTTCTTGACGTTTTGGAGTTATTGACATAGTTGCAATAATCATATCAACTTCACCAGAGTACAACTTCATCATTCTATCAGAAGCAGTTACAGGTATGAATTTAACTTTCTTTTCACTACCCAAAAGTCCTTTTGCAATAAGTCTTGCTAAAGAGGCATCATATCCTGCAAAATGTCCTTTTTTATCAATATAACCAAACGGATAAGTATCAGTCTTAACCCCGACTAAAACCGTATCTCTTGATGTAATTGTGTTCAAATCATTTTCGATTGGTTCATCTTTTCTGTTTCCGCAACCACAACAGACAAACATTACAAGCATTAATAGTGCTAATATTTTTTTGTACATAAATTTCCCTCTTATTAGCTTCATAATACATTATGAAATAAATAAGTCAAAAAAGTTAAGGATATTTATTTTTTTCGATTTTAAGATATCATAACAATATGAAAACAATAGTATTAATTGGAATGATGGGTTCAGGGAAAACTACAATAGGAAAACTTTTAGGAGAGAAATTAACTCTCAGAAGTATAGATATTGATGTCATTATTGAACAAAACGAAAAAAGAACAGTTTCAGAAATTTTTCAAAATGAAGGAGAAAAATATTTTCGAAACATTGAAAGAGAAACAATAAAAAAAAATTTTACGAATAAAGATTTAATAATTTCACTTGGCGGAGGAGCTTTTGAAGACCAATTAACCCAAGAACTTTTGTTAAAAAATTCGACAGTAATTTACCTCAAAACATCACCGAATGTAATTCTAGAAAGAATAAAAAATAACACAAATCGCCCGTTATTAAAAAATCAAATGACCGTTGAAAAAATTCAATCAATAATTTTACAACGACAAAAAAATTATGAACTTGCAAATATTACAATTTTGACCGACAACAAAAATACAGATAAAATTGTTGAAGAGATTTTGGGAGTAATCTAATGTTAGAATTAAACGTAAACATTAAAAATAACGAAACATCTTACCCGATAATTATAAAAAATGATGATATTTCAAATATAAAAAGCATAATTGAAAATAAAATAGGAACAAACAAATATATCGTAATTTTCAGTGAAAAAGTTTATAAACTTTATTCAAATGAATTGAAATTCCCTAAAAATCAAGTTTTCATTTTAAAAGACGGGGAAAAAGAAAAAAACATCAAAAATTATACCAAAATTTTAGACTTCGTTCTATCAAAAAAATTAACTCGCCAAGATTATATAATCGCAATCGGTGGAGGTGTTGTCGGAGATATTGCAGGATTTGCAGCTTCGACTTATATGAGAGGGATAAAATTTATACAAATTCCAACAACCCTGCTTGCCTGTGTTGATAGTTCTGTAGGCGGTAAAACAGCAATAGATACAAAGTATGGGAAAAATCTAGTTGGAGCATTTTATCAACCCAATTATGTTTTAATCAATGCAAACTTTTTGAAAACTCTAGATGAAAGGCAATTCAAAAGCGGACTTGGAGAAGTTGTAAAATATGGATTTATTGAAAAAAGTTGTAATCCGGAAGCCCCGGCAATGTTGTTAAACTATTTGACAGAACATTCTGAGAAAATTCTATCTCGAGATATTATGACAATGAAAGAACTAATAAAAATGTGCATTAGTTTAAAAATTTCCGTAGTTGAAAAAGACGAAAAAGAGAGTGGGTTGAGAAAAATTTTAAACTTTGGGCACACTTATGGACACGCAGTGGAAAATATCACAAAATACAAAAAATTTACCCACGGAGAATGTGTCGTTGAGGGAATTCATTTTGCACTAAATCTTGCTTTCAAATTAAATCTTATAAATAAGGAATACAAATTTCTATGTGGTGATGTTCTAAAAAAATTCAACTTTAAGCAAATCCCACAATTTGACAAAAATAAAATCATAAATATTATGACAACTGACAAAAAAGCAACTCAGAACAAGATTATATTTGAACTTCCAACTGAATATGCCCAAGTAAAAGAATATTCATTTTCACCAAATGAATTAAAAACTTTATTTTAACATTAATAACTTGCAAACCTTTAAATAGTGTGATAGTATAATTTTATAATATAGTACCCAAAAGATACTAAAGAGGTATTTATGAATTCTAAAGACCTACCAAAAGACGCAATCGAAACTACACTCTACATGACAGGGTGCAAATGGAAGATTTTAATAATCAGAGAGCTACTTAACGGGACAAAAAGATTTGGAGAGCTAAAAAAATCTGTTACAGGAATTACTCAGAAAGTTTTAAGTGCAAAACTGAAAGAAATGGAAGAATACGGACTCCTTGAGCGAACCGTATATCCGCAAATTCCACCAAAAGTTGAATATACCTTAACAGATGTAGGTTATAGTTTACGTCCGGTTTTAGAATCCTTAAAAATTTGGGGCAGAGATTTTAAACGATACACAAAACTTTTAGAAAAAATGAAGAGCTAGTACAAAAACTAGCTCTTTATTTTTTTAATTTTTTACCAAAAGAACTAATCACTTTCTGCAACTACTGTAGGAATTAATTCACCATAACTATTAACACAACCATTTGTTTCTTCAACAATGTATCTAAGGTCAGATTTACCTTCGATTGCTTTTTCAGCACAATCCATTGCATCATCGTAGTCCTTAAATTCTCCAATTAAATTCTTTGATAATTCTGATTTGTCTTTTGCAGTGTAAACTTGGAACATAACATATCTCCTTTTATCTTCAAAAATATTGTAGCACAAAATATTTTAGTCAATATATTCTGCAACAGCTTTATTAATAGCATCTTTTTCGTCAGTGTAGATAGCCTCCTGTCCAATTTGAGAAACAATTTCAAGAGATTTAATTTGTTCATAAACTTTTTGATTTGGAATAACCAATATCAACTGAATTTTCTGAGATTTCAAACGAACAATGATATCTTCCAATGCAAAAATTGCGGACATATCAAGTTCCGTATTAGAACTATAATTAAGAATTATGCACTCCGTTTCAAGCATTTCATCAAAATGAGAAACAATTTGAGTTGTTGAACCAAAGAAAAACTGTCCATCAATATGTAAAATTCTTATCTTATAGTGTGAATCTTGTTCAATCTTTGTTTCAAAAGGTGTGTAATCAAGATGGTTGTAATGGGTAACTTTTATATTAGTATCATCAGCAATTCTTTTGGCATAAAGTAGAGCAGCTAAAATTACACCAACACCAAGTGCAAAAATCAAATTATAGAATACCGTCAATGCTAAAACTGCAATCAAGACATACAAATCATCTTTTGGTGCAAATTTCAAGACTTTTAATACTTTCAAATCTAAAATATCATAGCCTATTTTGATTAAAATTCCAGCCAGAACGCAAATCGGAATTTGAGCTATAAATGGAGTTAACTTCCACAATACTACAACCAACAAAACAGATGCTAAAATTGCAGAACATTTCGTTCTCGCTCCGGATTTCACAGCTGCAACACTTCGCATCGTAGCAGCCGAACCAACCATTGAGCCTGTCATTGCGCAGAATAAGTTACCAAAACCTTGTGCTAAAACAAGTCTTTTTGAGTTATGTTTAACTTTTGTCAACGAGTCCATAATTATACCCGTTAATAAACTTTCACTCGTTGCAATAAAGGCCAACGTCAAAGCAATCGGAATATCTTTTGATATAGTTTCAATAGTTAAACTTGGCATCAAAAAATGAGGAATCGTAAAACTGATTGAAGAAATTTTATCAACTTGCCAACCCGTAAAATATGCAACTCCAGTCATCAAAACAAGGGCAAGTAATTGAGATGGAATAAATTTTGTAATAACTTTAGGCACAAAAAACAATAGTAAAAGAGTTACAGAACCTAAAATTAAAGCATGAATATTTATATGAGCAAAAACATTTGGATATTCTATCAATGCTTTTATTGTTGAAGATTGTGCCTCACTTCCTAATAGAGGAGCTAGTTGTAAAATTATAATAATTAACCCGATTCCTGTCAAAAACCCCGAAATAACAGGATAAGGAACATATTTTATCATTCTTGGAATCGAAGTTAAAGAAATTATCATCTGAAAAGCTGCAGCCATAATAAGAACAGTAACTACAGATGAAATATTTCCACTGCATGCCGCAACAACCGTAGCAATTATAATTGCAGTAGGCCCAGTAGGACCTGACACAAACGGCAAATTACACCCTAAGCAACCTGCAATCAACGACAAAATTATTGCCCCCCAAATACCGGCAGAAGCCCCCATGCCGGAGGCAACACCAAAAGCCAAAGCTTGAGGAAAAGCAATAATAGCGGCAATTATTCCACCGAATAAATCACCCTTGAATATTAAAACCTTATCTTTAAACAATTTTTTATTCCTTTCATAAATACTTTTAAGAATTTTATCATACTTAAATAAATTTTCAAAATATCAACTATTTGGAGTATGTGAAAAAATTGAATACTCTCTATACTAAAATACGGAGAGAGGAAAATCTATGTTGGCACAAACAGTAAGAAATAATTTGAAAAAGAGTACAAATCTAAAAACTAAAGCAACTAAATTTAGTAGCTTATTTCAAACAGTTCCGGTTCAATCAAGAGAAGAGGACTCTTTAGAAGAAGTTTTGGCAAAAGCGAATTTAACTTCTTATATAAAAAAAGAAGAAACTCCTAAAAATCAAATTGAGGAAGAAAAAACTACAGAAACTCCAGTAGATGAAGACTTTGAATATATCGTTGAAAACCCTAAGGAAGTTATCGTACCTTTTCCAATAGTTTCTGATATAAACTTAGATGAAAAATTGCCGTTCTTTAAGTCAATAACATTCAAATTGAATAAAATTTACGGTTAAAAATAATTATTTATAAGAAAAGGCGACATTTAAAATAAATGTCGCCTTTTCTATTTATCTATTTTGAATTTATGCTGTTAATTTCAATTCTTGTCCCGGTTTGATGATTACAAGTTTTTCATCTGCTTCAAATTCTAAGCCATTTAATTCCATAATTTCTTTTGTATGTTTTAGAATTTCAGCATTGGTTGGTTTTACACCATTTTGTTCTTTCAAGTGTTTCTTTGCAATGTTCCAAACATTATCACCTAATTTTACTTTATGAACTTCGCCTGCTTCTACTTTAGTTTCAGGATTTTTGTCTGTTTTATCAGTCTTACCTGATTCATCAGCTTTGTCAGACCCTTTAACATTACCTGTTTCTTCAGGCTCTTCTGTTTTTGTTGGTGGTACTGCTACAGGTGTTTTAACAGGAGCATTAGATTTTGTTTTTGGTTTTTCTGTTTTTTGTTTGCCTTCAGACTTTTTATCTTCCGGTTTTTTATCTTCTGTTTTTTTGTCTTCTGGAGTTTTTGTAGCCGGAGTAGGAGTTGCCGGTTTTTGTGCAGGAGATTTTTTGTCACCTGTTGGGACATCTGCTTTTACGTCCGGATTAGTTTCTTGTGAACTATCTGAACCAAAGAACTTGTCATAACCCCATTTTGCAAGAGCGACAACACCTGCTGCTAAACCGAGAGCTAAACCAATTTTGCCACCTTTTTTAGCATATTTGCCAAGTCCTGAAAAATTAAATCTTGAACCTTTAACTTTTTTAGCTTCTTTTGCCAAATGTTCTGCCTTAACTTCTGAAGCCGGTTTTGCAACATATTCGCCTTTTGCTTTATCAAAAATTGTTTTACCACCAAAACGATTTTGTTTTCTTGCTTCTTTTTCAGCCTTTTGGGCTTCTCTACGAACTTTTTTTGCTTCAAGTCTTTGAGCTTGAACTTCAGCATCTACTTGTTGTGGAGTTACTGCTTCCGGTGTTTTTGGTGAAGATTCTTGATGTTGTCCTACAGGAATAGGTTTATTCTTTGCTTTTTGAGCTGCCTTTTCGGCTCTTGCTCTTTCGTTTCTTACATCTGCTAATGTTTTTTGTTTCTTTTGAACGTTTTTCTTGTGTCCATAACTAATTTTCATAATCTTAATTTCCCCCTGTGTTTAAAAATTTATTTTCCCTATGCTTCTATAAACAATTTTTCAATACAGGAATTGACTTTCTGTATTGAAAGAGTATATACAATTTGAAATATTTCGTTACAAATTGGTTCTTAATTTAGGCAAAAAGAAAGGCTATCAGGGGGTAATCGATGATAGCCTTTTGTGAGTATGAGGATTGTTTTAGCTTAGAAATCTCTTGGTTTAACTCCATGTATCCAATTAGATTCTATCGTTTCCAAAGAAATACCTTTGGTTTCCGGAACACAGAAGTAAACAAAGACAATACAAAGCAAGGATACTATCCCAAATCCCCAAAATGTCCAAGCTCCACCTATTCTGTGAAGCAAAATTGGGAAACTGCTAACTACAAAGAAGTTAAATGCAAAGTTTGAAACCGTACAAATACTCATTGCAACCCCTCTTATTCTCAAAGGGAAAACTTCTGAAACCAAAATCCAACCAATTGGACCAAGGCTCATTGCAAAACAAATAATGTATATTACCAAACTTCCTACAGTAACCCATTTCAAATTATCACCAAAGAAATCAGCGAATGCAAAACCGCAACCCAAAGCGATTAAACTAAGCATTACACCCGTCAAACCAAAATATAACAATGGTTTACGTCCTAGCTTATCAGTAAAGAATAGCGCAACAATTGTCATTAAAAAGTTAATTACACCAATACCGGTTGTTGCATAAATTGCGGTAATATTACTTTCAAATCCTGCATTTTTAAATATTGTAGGAGCATAATAAATAATTGTATTAATACCGGTACAAATTTGTGCAAACATTATACCAATACCAACAACAAATGGCATAATCATCCATTTTTTAAATCTGAATTTTTTATCACTTTTTGTTTCTTCATTAAGGATAGTTTTTCTAATATCCTCAATTTCTTTTTCAGTATCAACTTCCGGTTCAATTTTTTTGAAGGCAATTTTAGCTTCTTCATCACGTTTCTTGCTCACTAACCAGCGTGGGGTGTCATGCATAAAGCACATTCCAACAAATAAGACAATTCCGGGAATTACACCCGCAAATAACATCCAACGCCAATTGTAAACGGCATGTGCAAACACTGCATTGATAAAGTATGAGAACAAAATACCTGCCGTAATTGCCCATTGATAAAGAGATACCAGTGTTCCTCTCAAATGTTTTGGAGAAATTTCTGATAAATATAACGGAACAACAAAGTTAACAACACCAACGGCAAAGCCGACAAAAATTCTTGATGCAATTAGAACAAAAATATTCGGAGCAAATGCGCACATTATAGAACCTAATGTGAAAATTACAGCAGTTGCCATAATAATTTTCTTCCGCCCGAACATATCTGCTAAAATCCCATTTGTCGCAGCACCAATAACAGCACCAATCAAAACGGAACTAACCAAAATACCTTGAGTAGTATCAGCCAAATTCCAAGATTCATTGATAAATAATAACGCACCCGAAATTACACCGGTATCATAACCTGATAACAAACCGCCCAAAGATGCAATAATCGCAACGACATACAACCATAAGTACTTCATATAAACCCTTTCTTAACTCTATAACTTTATTATAACTTTATTTTTTATATTTTTAAACCCCAATTTGATAATTTTTTTGAACAAGACTTGACAAAGTGTTAGGTGTACCTTACAATAATTTTGTAAAGGATATTTTCATGACAGAAAAAGCAAAAAATTTATCATCAGGTTTAGAAGATTATGTTGAAGCAATATATATTGCACACCTTAACAACAAACCGTTAAAAGGGGCAGAACTTGCAAGGCAATTGAATATTTCAAGAGCCTCTGTATCAGAGGCACTTGCAAAACTAGTTGCAAAAAACTTAATCAAATATAATAGCTATGAAGCAATTTCCATCACAAAAGAAGGAATTGAAGAAGCAAAAAAAGTTTATGAAAAACACCACACACTAGAACAATTCTTTGAAACAGTTTTAGGCATAACAAAATCTGAAGCAAGTGAAAATGCTTGCAAAATTGAGCATATTATTTCTCAAAATGTGCTTAACGAAATGAGAAGTTTTACAAAATTTTGTCAAACCAACAAAGAAATTTTAGACACTTATAAAAAGGAAAAATCAAAATAATGATAAAAGTTTCATCAATTGGCAAGTTTTTAGACCAACCGCTTTTAACTGCCAAATTAAATAAACAAATTCCTACAATACTTACCCTTGGTAGTGGAATTTTTCTCGCAAAAGAATTAAAAAATACTCCCAAAGAAGATAAAATCAAAAAAGGGATACAAACTTCAATTATTTTAGCAACTACATCAATTTCTGCAATTAAAGCGCCAAAAATTGCAAACTATTTGACCAAAAGACCTGCAACTAAAACACTTGAAGAATTGAAAATTCAAAACTCAAAATCTATCCAAGAAATCATAACAAACAACAAATATTCAGAAAAAGTGGAAAGTATTTTACATCGTGCAAAAGACAAAATTTTATCTTTAAAAGAAGTTGACACTTTACACCAAAAGTTAGACAAACAATCTTTTGATAAAATAATTCCACCTCCAACTAATATAACTTCAAACGATCTATTCAGAGAAATCGGTTGGTTATCAATATTTGGAGCAATCCCTGTTGCTGGCGGAGTAGCAGGTGGAATAGCAGCAGACATGACAACTGAAAAAGATTGGAAATCAAGAGTTTCTAACAAAGTTAAAGAGGGCACATACCAATACTTAGCAAATATTTTTATGTGTAACATAGGAGCCGGAGCCGCACTCGGCATTTTGGAACATAATAATATCAAATCAAAATCAGCAAGATGTATTGGCATGATTACCGGAATTATTTTAACTGGAGTAATCGGCGGAAGTGCAATTGCAAACTTTATAAGTAACAAACTTATCAATCCTCTCCTATCAGGAAAAAATCAAAACAAAAAAGAAATCCGCACTCCTGAACTTTTAGATTTAGGACTTCACACAGACGATATTGCAACAGTATCATTATTATCGGGATTAAAATGGATTGAACCGTCACTTCCACTATTATATGCCGTATCCGGATATCGCGCAGGAATTGGCTATAGGAACAATGACAAACATCATCAGTCTAAAAATTGTTCACAAAACCAAGAAAAAACTCATTTTCTACGAGAAAAGTGTTAGGTATAGTTAACACTTTAAAACACACACCTTATTTTTTACAACCCACAACTGTACACTAAAAAAGAGGCAGTTTAACCACCGCCTCTTTTACTTTTCTTTATTAAATACTTACTAAACTTCGGGTTTAAGATTTACTTTTTCTAAAAATTTTTCTTCGCCATTTTCTACATGAGATACAAATGGTTTTCCCTTTTTAGAAATCATTTGTGTAAAACTATCAATCATTGCACTTGCAATATGTTTAATATCACGATGTTCTTTATTTTGTTCATAAGCATACTTCGGATTTGTACCAATTTTGAAAATTTCAGCTAACTTAGTTTTAGGATTAACTTTATCGGCACTCATTATCCCTAAAACCTTTGTTGCATCAAGTTTTTCAAAATTATCAGTTTGAGTTGTAAGAGCATAAATATTAGATTTACCTTTTAAAATACTTACTTCTTCTGCAATTGCACCAGACAAGTTTTTCCCACCGTTCCATAAATAGCTCAAAAAATTGATGCTCAATCTATCAAATTTGTCACCAGCATGAAATTTTACAAAATTTACAGGCATATCTTTCCATTTTTTATTAACTTTTTGCTTTACAACTGTTGGGGCAATTAATTTTCCTCCAAAATGAAGATTGTTTGTTGGTTGTATATTCATTAAAAATTTTTCCTTTCGACTAATGTAATCAAGTTAATTATATCTCAAAATTATTTACCGTGAATAATGACTTTTGACATATCGCCGCCAGTTACTCGCCTTATATCGTCAGCAAACTTTTCAAATTGATTTGCATTACAAACAATTCTACCGGTAACTTGTTCCAAATTTTGCGGGAATTGAGTAATTCGAGAATTATACAATGGATTTTTGTTATCCAAAATAAAATTACCACGAATGATTTTTACATCTTTTAATAAATCATCTTCATTAAATCCAAACATTGAGTAAGGAATTGAAATTCCGCTATTTACATTCATGTTGTATGACGGTTTATAACCAGAAATTTCAAGTTTTCCATCTGGAGTATACTTTGTATCAACATTTAGAAATCTAAAAATAGCAAAATTATCTTCATCTTTTATTGCTTTTGCAAATGATTTTTTGAAAACTGAACTAGTTTCATTTAACTTTTCACTAATCATAATAGCCTGAGATGCTTTAGGTCCTTCATCAATAATTCCGGATTGACATTTCAAATTATTAGTTTCAATGAATTCTCTAATCTTGCTAACCAAAGTCAAAGGAACAATGTTATTATTCTCAACACCTTGAATTTGATCAATCTTACCATTATTTGTCGTCATACCAACAACAGGATCCCAAAGATTAGATTTGCCTTTTCTTTCAAGATAGATATAAAAATCGCCATCAGTCAAAGCATCTTCTGCCTTATCAACACTTGATCTTGTACACCAGTTACGGCAACTCAAAGTTTCAAGAGCAGAAATATTTTTATCTTTATTTTTAGGGTCATGCTTAATTGATGGAATTTTTACCCAAACCGCTTTGTTATTTGATTTTCCCATATCCATAAGCAAGTTATCTCTAAGTCTGTGAGTATAACTTTCTAAAAATGTCGGGTTAATAAATGTCGCCCAGTCTAATGGTGCCGGACGTTCAAAACGTTTAATAGCAAGTAAGAGAGCTTTTTCATCAAACGGAACCGGAATATGTCTGTTATTTTCTTTCAATTCTCCGGTTACAGAATTCCAAATAACAAATTTCAATGAGTCATTTCCCTTGATTTTACTTACAAGCTCAGGGTTAAATTGTTCTCCTGTTTTTGGATTTAATTCTTCCGGATTTTTAAGAAAATTTTCCCAATCCTTTAGTCGAACTTCTCTTGCTTGGTTAATTTTATCTATTGAATATTCCCTAATATCTTGCGGAACATAACTTTTCCATTTAATTTTTTTTGCATCAGATTTTTTGAAGGAGCTCCACATTTCATCATCTTCAACAATTTTTTTAATAGCCACACCAATTTTTTTTGCGGAAATTACACTACCGTCAATATGAAATTTTTTATGATTGCTATCCAAAATTACAGATGCCATATAATCAAAAATTGAGTGATATTCTGATGGAAGAGATTTTCCTTTAAAAGATAGTATAACCTTATCCGTTTGAGAATTTGAAGCCAAATAAGATTTAAAAGGTTTTGGATTACTTTTTTGTATGTTGTTTAATGGGGTTGTAAAACTTAAATTACTAATACTTGAAATCATATTTTAGACCTATTTAGATATCGTAAACTGAAAAGTATAAAATTCGTAAAGCTCAAATTTTGCGTAATATTAAAAATTTTTTTAATATTTATTCACAAAAAAAATGGGATATAAAATACCCCATATAGTAACATTACCCAATGTATTTTTATTTTTGAACTTGTTCTTTCGGTTTTCGGTTTGCAAGTTTGATATTAATAAGCGGAAGAATAATACCAAGAGCAACTGTAGAATATGCCAATCCGGCAACGTGCGCTACATTCAACTTCCAAATGTTTTTTCTTGCAAAATCTTTTCCTTTTGCTGCAATTTCTACATGTGTTTTTAAACTAATATCGTTCAACCAATGTTTAATACCTTTACCCTTTTTATTAATATTAAATAAATTTTCTTGCTTTTTATCTAGAAGATTAGCAACACCTTTAGCTGCAAAACCACCTAGAACTAGCCAGTTCAAAAATCCGAAATAATCTCTTGTAACAGATTCTCTCAATTCATTATTGCTATCTGCAGCCATAAAACGACCAATAATTGTTGAAGCATAGACAGTTTTTATTGCATTACCTGTAGAAATTGGACCTGTAAATTGAAGTTTTTTCACAAAGTCTTTTGGATTTTTAATTTTCATAACTCCAATCGTCATAGCAAGCATTCCAGCACTTGCCAATATCTTTTTAAAGAACAATCCCTTTTTATTATCTTTATTTTTAACTCCATTTTTTGCATCATAATCAGGGTCACCTGCAAAACCTTTTTTACCCGTACGTTTTTCTGTAATTTTTCTATTCAATCTTTGATTTGTTAAACCAATAATTGAAGCAAGAGATAATGCCCCAAAGATTTTAATTTTATTAATACGTTTAATTTTTGTTAAAGCTGCATCAATATTTATATTCTTATTAGTAAAAATATCCTTACCCATATCATAAGTGTCACGCAAAATATTATGCATTGTCGCATTTAATTTATGTTCACCAATTTTTACATCAACACTTCGATTTACACCAATAGCATTTGTCATTCTTGATTCCATGATGTTAAAAATTTGCTTTTTATCACGTGGAGTAATATTTTTATCATTAATTACATCTGCAAAAGTTTTGATAAATCCTTGTTTTGTTGTCAAATTGTCCTGAATATTTTTGTATTTTGGATTATCCCAAGTCAGATTTTTCCATTTATTTTCTTCAAACCATTCAACTTTATTGAAATCAATATTTTTTAATTTTGCAACGACTTTACCGTCCTGTCCACCCATATTATCAAATACATTTGTCACATATTTTTCAACATTGTTTTCGCTTCTATCCCAAGCCGTTTTTAAAACTTTTATAGAATCATCGCTAAACCAACTTTTTGGATTAATTTTAATTTCCGGAGAAATATGTTTAACTGCAACATGAGAAATAAGTGTAGCCAAAAGTCCGGCAGACAAACAATTGATAAATGTTCCGCTCACCTCTCGAAAAAATGTTTCAGCTCCGGCATTTGCATTTCTTTTCTTTGTATCAATATAAGTTCTTGGAGCAACCATTGCACCTAAGTCAAGTAAAACAGCATTTGCCATTTCATTTGTATCAAGGGTTCTCAAAGTTGATGTCAAAACTCCGTCCATTGGTCCTCTAAATGCCGGCTGATAGTGTCTTTGCTTGTTGATATAATCATTATTCGCTGTTGTTACTATTAAATTCATCTATTTCCCTTATCTATAAAACTATTGTTATTTA
>DABJ01000029.1:115998-128063 GCA_002102825.1 Candidatus Gastranaerophilales bacterium HUM_12
GTTTATAAAACGAGACTTTAAAAAACATTTATAAATTTTGCTAAAAATTTAAATTAAAAAATAATTTAAACACGAAAATTCATGCAAGTCCCGTTTTGGAATTCACACGAATTGGAGGAGTTATTTGATGTTGTTGTGCTTAAATTAATCATATTACTACTGTAGTATATTATATAAAATATTTTTTGTCAATAGCTAAAACATAAACTTGTACACAAAAGAAAAAATATACTATAATATTTTTAAAAAGAGGTTTGAGCTATGGATAAAAAAATTCTTTCTAATATTGCATTATTTTTCACAGCCCTGATTTGGGGAGTATCTTTTGTAGCTCAAAAAGCAGGAATGGATTTTGTCGGTCCATTTAGTTTTAACGCAGCTAGAAGTTTTTTAGGAGGGTTGAGTTTAATTCCTGTTATATTCATTGCGAAATTATTGACTAAAGACACCAGAACTAAAGAAATCAAACACGAACAACATAAGAATCTTTTAAAAGCAGGACTTGCCTGTGGTGGAGCTTTATTCACTGCAATGACTGTTCAACAATGCAGTATGCTACACGCAACAGCAGGAAAAGCCGGATTTATTTCTGCTCTTTATATAATTTATGTTCCTCTAATTTCAATACTATTTGGTAAAAAATTAACTAACAATGTAAAAATAAGTGTAGGCTTAGCTTTAGTTGGCTTATATTTGTTATGTTTCAAACCTCATAGCGGAGGATTTGGAATTTATGACATTTTACTTTTAATTAGTGCATTTTTCTATGGTGTACACATTTTGGTTGTTAATCATTATTCAAAATTTGTAAATGCGACAAAAGCATCATGTGCGCAATTTTTTGTAGTTGGATTGCTTTCAACACCTTTTATGTTTATATTTGAAAATCCAACTATCCAAAGTCTAATTGATTGTAGAATTCCAATTCTATATGCAGGGATTTTAACTTGTGGTGTAGCTTATACATTACAAATTGTTGGACAAAAATACTCAACAACACCAACAATTGCATCAATAATTTTATCTTTAGAATCAGTATTTGCAGTTGTCGGTGGAGGAATTATTCTACACGAAGTTATGACACCTAAAGAAATTTTAGGCTGTTTATTTATGATAAGTGCAGTAATTCTATCTCAAGTTAAATCAAACTCAAAAACCCACAAAGGAATTCCCATTTTCGAAAAAGAATAGAACTGCTTATAAATAACATTTACGTTCTTGACCTGCAACACCGGCATACAATTCAACATATTGTTTTGCAGGACTTGCATCAATTTTTGGTAACAAAACTTCTTCAATTTGGAAGAAACCAACATCACTAGACATTTCAATATCAATTTTAATTGGTTTTCTTTCCCCACGATGAATTCCAATACGGTTGATTGCATTAGCAGAATATTTGTGAATATCACCAACTTTCGGAGTTGTATTGATTGCCAAAGGAATTCTTGCTCTGCCTTTTGTCATATCACAACCATCAGCGATTAGAATTATACCTGCTTCTGTTGAGTGAATTTTGCGAGAAGTCATGTGGCCAATAATTGCTTCTATTGCCACAGCTCGAATAATTACACGTTTGTGCAAGTCATCGGGGAACATGTGCAATAAAGATCTTTCAATCAACGGTTTTGCCAAGAATACTGACATTTCTTCATGTCCCTGACGACCGATTGACATTCCTAAATCATGCATCAAACCGGATAAAATCACGGCACACATACTATCTGTAAATGTTCCGATTTCTTCATTTTCCAATGATGTCTTAATTCCTGCTTCATGTAAAATATTCAACATCTTAATTGCATTATTCATAACTTGACGCATGTGAACAGGTCCATGATCATTAAAACCTAATCTCCTGATTGAAACATTATTTGCATATTCCTGCATTTCTTGAAGTTCTTCATCTGCAAATAAATATTTTGCAAGTTCAAGACATACCGGATTATTTTTTAATCTATCAAGAATTTTTGATTCTGTTGAAAGTTCTTTAACTGATTTCATAAATCGTTTCCTTTTATTAATTTTCTACTAATAACATCATAACGCATAATTTTAAAAAAGTTAAGTCATAGAATTGAACATATTTCTAAACAATTGAAATTAGAACTCTATATTTGTAGTAGTATGAGAATGGAAGATTATTGTGAAAAAGTTTCTATTTATAATATGTTTAATATTATTAAATCCGTTATCAACACAAGCAACCGAAGAAATTTGCCTTGAATTTGATAATGAATTTCAACCACTCACAATAAATGATGACTCTCGTTCAACACTTCAATCAAGTAATGAAGATTCTATTTCAGATAGAGATATTGATGAAACAGATTCAGCAAGTCCGATTGAAGATGAAAATCTCTTGGAAGAAACTCCACCTTTATTAGAAAATATTCCAATTTTAAAAGAAGCAACCGTTGTCGAACAACAAAACAAATTTTTTCAAGGATTGAATAGCGAAATTGACAGATTATATAAATTAAAAATCGACCAAACAAACACTGCATCTTCACTATTCAAAGAACCGTTAACAAAGCATTTCAAATCAGGGCCATTAGAAACATTTCACCCTTGGGCGGTTATGGGTATGACAATGGAGTCACATTTTGAAGACGGAGATAATTATAACAAATTTAATCCATATTTAGTTAACGCAATTCTTGACGGAAAGTTCAAAGGCGGTAAAGAAAATTTCAGAATCTTACTTGATATGTCACATCAGCACGATAGACCATTTATGAAACAATTCGTTCAAGATTTTTATGTTGAATCAAAGAGAATTCCTCACCACACAATCCTTGTCGGTCGTTCTCGTACCGGTATTGGTTATGAAGGTATTCAATCTCCATATACTTTGCCATTATTAAATCGTTCTCAAATTTCAAGAAATTTTGGCAACATAAGGAAAAATGGTATTAGAGTTTTAGGAAACTATTCACTTGTCGACTATGATATTGGCGGATACAGTTCCGATACATTTTTCACAGAATTTTTTCCCGGAATGGAATTTGACGGTTGGATTAATTTGAAACCTCTAGCTAAAACAAATGGTAAATATGGAAAACTTACAACCGGAGGAGGGGTTATCACAGGACGGAGAAACTCCACAGATTATTTCATTAGTGGGGCATACCTTGGATATGAATACAAAAAATTCTGGACAAGAATGGAATATTCAACAGCAAACGGCTCTAACGGACCATCTGGTTTAACAACGAAACACCGACAAGGTTGGTATATAACCCTAGGTTATAAAATTACTAAAAAAATCGAAGCAGTAGCAAGATACGATGAATTTGACCCGGATAAATCAACTCGACATGACCATAGAAGAGAATATTCTGCAGGTATAAATTATTATTTAAAAGGTCAAGCTCTCAAACTCGTTATGAATTATATTTTCTGTCAAAATGATAACAAACCGAACAGTCACAGAATTTTAATCGGTGCACAAATCGCTATATAATTCTTTCCACAAATAAAACTTTTATAGTAGAATATTGTTGTAATATATATAACTTTAAGAAAGGGGTTATCATGTTGACTAAAAACGCAAATATTACAGCTAATTTCTCGGGTATTGATTTTAGCAAATATTCTTCAAAAGTTTCTGAATTCGTAAATGAATTCTCATCTCGTGCTAACAAACAAGGTCAATTCTTGAACTGGGTAAACTTACCATCAGAACAAGCTAAGAGGGTTGACGAAATCTACACTTTGGCAGAGAACCTAAAAAATCAAACAGGCGCTTCTAAATTAAGTGTTATGGGTATTGGTGGTTCAAAACATACTGTTGAACACATGTTATCTATCAATGGTTTGAATATCAAAGGTGACAAAATTGAATTCTATTCAGATGTTGATTCTGCAAGTTTAGAAAGATTTTTATACAAATTAAATGACAATGTTCTTGATTCAAACTTCTTAATCGCTTCAAAATCAGGTTCGACTTTTGAAACTAAAGATGGATTTTTAAGAGTTTTAGCAATGCTAATTGATGCATACATGACTCAAGGAAAATCTAAAGAAGAAGCTGAAAAATTAGCTCACAAACATTTTATCGCCGTTACAGATAAAAATGCTGAAAAATCAGAATTAAGAAGAACTTCAAATGAACAAGGCTGGTTAGGTGATTTGTTCATTCATGATGATGTTGGCGGAAGATTTTCAGCTTTTGATGATCACGCATTATTCACACTTGCTTATGCAGGAATGAAAAAAGAAGATATGATTTCTATGTTAAATGCTGCTCAAGAAATTTCAACTGAATCTTTAACTGCAGACTTAGACATCAATGATGCTTTGAAAGAAGGTATTTTCTGGGCTGATGCAAAATTAAACGGGATTTTAACTTCTGTTCACCAATACATGGGTTCAATTTTTGAAAACACCGTTTATTGGAATGCTCAAATGCAAAATGAATCTGTAAAAGATACATTGAAACAAATTGCTAAAGTTCCAGATGCTATGCACCACTCAGCAGAAGCTCACTTCAACCCTGCAAACAAATTTGCATTCGCTCTAACTGTTCCACAAGATAACGGTGTATGCAGAGAAAATGCAGAAAGCTATATCGGAGCTTTAACAAAATCTTACGAGGTTACAGGTAACTTATTTGTTGAAACAGTAAAAACTCAAGGTATGGGTTTAACTCCAGCAGCCGCAGGTGCTTTAACTCAATTGAGAGCTTTTGCCACTGTATATCAAGAAATCGTTGAAAAAATTATGAAAAACAAAGAATTCCCAGAAGTTCTTGATAGCGTTCTTCAACCACACGTTGAATTCTACAAAAAGAACTTGAAAGGTGGAGTTGTTGTTCCAGGAAGAATTTCTAAATAGTAAGAATTCTTGAATAAAATTGATAAAGCGGAAAAAATAATTGTTTTTTCCGCTTTTTGATTGATGACATCTGATTTTAGTCATTATAGTATTTTCTATTATGGCAACTAATTTTGATTTTTTAAAATCTGTTGATAAAAATCTATTTGATATCATTACAGAAGCTGAAAAGCTTTATCGTGATGAATATTTTGAACAATGCATGGGTCAGACCCGAAGATTTGGTGAACATGTTTGCAAACAAGTCTTAGGTAAAAAACGTACAATTGAAAACACTTTTGACCAAATGCTTGCCACACTAAAAGACAAAGGTAATGGTTCAGAACAAGAAAAAGAATTTGTAAATGATTTATATTTTCTAAAAAAACATGGTAATGAATCAGTTCACTCCGCAAAAGTAAAAAAAGACGGAATGGAAGCCTTAGAATGCTTACAACGAGCTTTTGAAGTTGCAATAAATTATGCTGTTTATAACAAAAAAGCTAAAACTAATATCCTAAAACTAAGATATGACACAGAACTTTTAGTTACAGGTCAAAAAACAAAAAAGACTTTATCTGAAAAATATTTAGAAGAAAAAGCAAAAGAAAAAACTTTTACCAAAAGAAAGCCCCCTCAAACAAGGAAAAAACGTTCAAATAAACAAGTTTATGCAATGGAATCAGCTACCGATAAAAAAGGAATTCCAGTTTATTGGATTTTAGTCGCTTTTTCGTTCATTGTGGCATTTATTGTCGTACTTGCAATGATTTTATAAAATACACTTGACTGAGAGTAACTATCAAGTTGTAAAATATATTTGTACAGTTTGCATGGAGTAAAAATATGAAAAAATTTTTATCTCTGTTAATTTTCATAATACTTTTAACAGGAGGCAACGCAATTATGGCAAAAAATTTATTACAACCATTTGAACAAGGTGAAGTTAATCCTTACGGAAAATTCTTTACAGGAACAACATACTTAAATATGCTTGTAACGAAAGATAATGTTTGGAACTCTTCAATTGGAAATGTTACTTTTGAACCAAATGCAAGAACAAATTGGCACACACATTCCGGAGGTCAAATTCTACTTGTCACAGCAGGAAAAGGTTTGTACAAAGAAGAAAATAAACCAATTAGAATTCTAACAAAAGGTGATGTAATACAAATTCCGCCAGATATTAAACATTGGCATGGTTCATACCCCAATGAATGGTTCGCTCATATTTCAGTTGAATCAAATATCCCAAATAATACAACTACTTGGTTGAAACCTGTAAGCGATGAACAATATACATGTGAGGTAAAATAAAATGAGTAAAAAAGTTTTAATTATTTCATCTTCTCCAAGAAAAGGTGGAAATTCTGACACTCTATGTGACAAATTCGCACAAGGAGCAAAAGATGCAGGAAATGAAGTTGAAAAGATTTCTCTAAGAGAAAAGAAAATAAATTATTGTACAGGCTGTGGTTTATGTAATACGAATGATTATTCCGGTTGTTCTCAAAAAGATGACATGCCTGAAATCTTAGAAAAAATGATAGAAGCAGATGTAATTGTCTTTGCAACCCCTGTTTATTTCTATACGATGTGCGGACAATTAAAAACATTTATAGATAGATTTTGTTCAAGATACACCCACATCATTGGAAAAGAATTCTATTTTATTATGACGGCAGCAGACGGAAATCCACATGCAATGGATAGAGTTCTTGTCGAATTTGAAGGACTTATGGCTTGTTTAGCAAACCATCATGTCAAAGGGAAACTAATAGCAACAGGTGTATGGCAAAAAGGAGATATTGAACAAACAGATTATCCGCAAAAAGCTTACACTATGGGACAAAACGTTTAAAAATCAATAATCTATATTTATCTAAAAAACACTCGAAAGAAAGAATCTTCGGGTGCTTTTTTAGTGAAAAAAATCTATACAAATATTAATAATATAAAAAAAAATTATTTTGTTGTTTTATGATAATAATATAAGGATTTATTATGCAAGTTCAAAAAATTACATTTACACCAACTTTTAAAACTCAACAAATTAAAAAATATAATCAAAATATTTCAAATCCGATACAGGACAATTCGAGACTTGATAATATTGATTATTCTAAAATTGCGTTTGGGTCAATTTATAATGTCAAACCGAAAAAATTAAATATTGAACTTGAAAAAACAAAACTTTTAAGACAGATAAATGAACTCCTAAATACAAAAGAAAAAGGAACAATGACAAATAATGATATTTCTCTAGAAACTATTTGTCGAAGAATTATCGGCATTTTCAGAGCTAACGAGAATTTGCAAGAAAAAATCCTATACAAAATGATGGATTTAAGAGATAGTGAAGAATTAAGCGGACTTGAAAAATATGAAGAACTTATCAAGTTTGAACAATCACTAAGAAAAAAGACAAGCACTTTAAAAAAACCTGAAAAACAACCTGATGAAAAGATTGATTATCAATTGTTGAACAAATTCAAAACTGCAATCACTGAAGATAATTTCAACCTAAAAAAAGTTTTCACCGATTATTATAAAGAATTAAATAACATTCAAACAATTGAAGAGCTAAACAAAAAATTTCCCAAAATCAAAACACCAAAACGTCCGGAAGATATAGTCGCTAAAAAAATTGAAGAAGTTTTGACAAGAGACTTTTATGAGGGAATGAAAGAAAATATTCACTCAACCGGAGATGTTCTAAATTATATTGATGAACCCTTAACATTAATAATCAAAGGAGTCGCAGCACAAAAAAAATTAGATGTTGTTCCTTTTTTTGAAAAGATTGCAGAACCTATAACACTTCAAGTCTTAAACCGATACAAAAGTATTCAACAAAATGGTTTTTCATCTATTCCGGAAATTAGAAAAAATAAACTTCCACAAATTTCCGATTTAGATATCAAACTTTTATTTTCAAATTTTGATGATTTCGTACTTTCATCAATCAGAAAACACTATTTGAATTTTGAAAAATTCAATGAAATGAATTATTCTGAAAGCGGAGCACAAATTAAACTATCAGAACTCAAAAATTCAGATTATAAATTTGAAAAAATGTCTGATAAAATAAAACAATTTATAAAAACAGCAAGCTCAATTGAATCAGCGCAAAAAGATTATGAGCATTTTGACATTCCTGAATTCAAAAATCGTTTAAATACTTTTGCAAATAGTGAACTTGGAAATAACGAATACATCTTAAAAAATATTATTGATTTTGATGATTGTAATTTCACACCTGAAGATAAAAAATCATTAATTAAATTTTTGAGAAGTCTTGATGATGTAAAAGATGGAAAAAAGGATATTAAAGCTTTAGAACACGAAGTTAAAACAAATGAATTCACTCCACACGGAACGAAAAAACTTAATGAACTTGAACGCCAACAAAATGAACAAAAATTAAAACAAGCTCAAAAAAGAATTTCAGAACAGAATGATATAAAAAATAACTTTGACCGTGCAATAAATCTGTTGTATATGAATAATTTGACAGATATTGCAAACACTTGTTCAAAATATCGCCCTACTTCATTAGAAGACAGTCACAATGGGGAATTTTTAACAAAATTAATTAATGAAAATATCAACCCAAAAACCAAACAACTAAACACTGAACAACTTGAAAAACATATTTCCAGATGGGATACTTTTAACTACTATTCTCAAAATAAAAACCAAAATCAAGAAGTTTTATCAAAAGCAATTAAATTTGCAACTAACCATGATTTTTCAATAGACATAGATAAAGCAGGACAATATCTTATGAATGCTGAAATCGTTAAACTTTACCCAGAAAGTAAAGATTTCTATAAAAATTCTGAAATTTTATCAAAAATTATGGATAAAACAAATTCTAAAGACGAAGCAATCAAATACTTGTGCAAATTTGATAAATACGATGATTTAGCACCAGAAGATAAAAAAGAACTTTCAAAATTTGCAGATTTCTTTGATTCAAAAGACCCAATAGAAAAAAGCATCTTGAAAACAATTGTCGAACAAGATTATCTTCCATCTGACACTGTGATAAAAACCAAAACATCTACAGCTTCAAATGAAGAAATTTCTGCAACATTAGCTTCTAAAGCTAAAAAACAAATTGCAGATAAATATAAATACCCATTATGCCTTAATTATTTGAGGAATTTTGAAGAAGCCCTACGCAACTATGCTTGTGATTGGGGAACATCTGGAATTAAGCGTACCGGCAAAAATAACAACACCCTTAAATATAAAATGGAATTAAAAATATCGGGTGAAGACGACAGGTTATTCTCAAGTAATAATGATTATTACTTTGATGTCTTCTCAGACAAAGGTTTCCACTAAACTATTATTTTGAACGTTGGAAAAATGCCGCAATTTCTTTATGAGGGAAGAATTTACAAATCGGACGTCCATGCGGACAAGTGTATGGCATTTTGGTCGTGCGCCATTTTTTAATGATATCTTGCATTTGCCAAACAGATAATTTTGTATTAGCTTTGACAGAGGCTTTACAAGATGTTGTAATCAAGATTTTTTCCTCAAGATTATCAATATCACCATCAATATTTTCTAAAATATCTGCGATAATTTCTTTTGGGTTAACCTTGGCTAATAATTGAGGAACTTTTCTAAAAATAAGCTCTGTATCATTTAAAAATTCTATTCCGTAACCAAATTTTTCAAATTTATCAATATTTTCTTTTATTAGAGCCGCATCAGTTGATGACAATTGAATTACATCTGATACAAACAACATTTGAGATACAATATTTTTTTCAGATTTTAATTTTTCATAAATATATCTTTCTTGTGCAATATGCTGATCAACAATTTCTAACCCCTCATCAGTTTCAACAAGAATATAGGTATTATGATATTGACCAACAATATTTTCTTCCAGCTCCACTGCCTGTGGCTGAGATGGCATTGCAAAACTTTGTTGCTTAAATGAGTCACCACCACCAAAAGGAGTAGGTCTTTGAGCAATTGGATTTTCTTCCAATTTTTTCATTCCTAAATCAGAAACATACATCGTATCAGTTTTTTCATCAAGATAAATATCTTTCTGACTTTGTGTGAAGTCAATAATTTGAGAATCTTGCTCCGTAGGTCTGTTATAGCTAAAACTTGGAGTATTATAATCAAATTCCGATTTCGGAGATTCTTTATAATTTGAAAGTCCTGCTTCTATTGCTGAATAAATGAAATTGAAAATCTGGTTTGGATTTTTATAACGAACTTCTTTTTTAGTAGGGTGAACATTTACATCAACATCATGTGGCGGAATTTCTAAATTCAAAACAACAAATGGGTATTTGTTACTTGCAGTAAGGTTTTTATAAACCATATCAATTGCTTTTTGAAATATCGGACATTTTACCCCTCTGGAGTTTATATAAAGATGATAACTTTTTTTGCTTGAACGAGTATAATCCGGAGTACTTACAAACCCGCTTATTTTCAAACCTGAGAGTTCATCTGTCTTCAAAACTTCTTTTAAATTATTTGTCACATCAGATGAGTAAACTTCTTTGATTGTTTGAGTTAAATTATTTTGCCCTGTTGTCTTCAAAACAGTTTTACCAAATTTTTTCAACTCAATTGAAACATCTGGGTGAGATAAGGCAATAGATTGAACAACTTCTTGGATATAAGAAAATTCGGTATTAGAACTTTTCAAAAACTTCAAACGAACAGGAACATTATAGAACAAATCCTTAATATCCATAATTGTACCAACTGCACAGCCGGTTTCGGTTTGATGAACTTCAGAATTTTCGCAAGACACTTTTGTTCCGGTATCAAAATCCTTAGTCCTTGTAGTACAAGTTAGTTTTGCAATTGAAATTATACTAGCAAGAGCTTCCCCTCTAAAACCTAAAGTATGAATATCAAATAAATCATCATCTTCTTGAATTTTACTTGTTGCGTGTTTTGAAAATGCAAGCATTATATCATCTGGGTGAATACCACAACCATTATCCGCAACCCTAATATCTCTGCACTCATTGGTAACCTCAATACTTACACGAGTCGCACCGGCATCTATTGAATTTTCGGTCAATTCTTTAACAACAGAAGCAGGACGTTCAATAACTTCACCTGCCGCAATTTGATTTATTAAGTGTTTTGATAATTGTTTAATTCTTGCCATTTTCTCTACTTCTTTTGTTTGTTTCAAACTTTCCTAATCAATCTCCAATTTCAATCTACATCAAAAACAAAATCATCTGAATGTTTGATTACAAATTTGAAACAATTTTATAATATTGATTTATACAATAAGACTTGGACAAATATAAATAAAAGATTGCGGGGAACATTTTGGCAAAGAATTCTATATTAAATTTGAAACTTAAACCAAAGAAAAAAGCAGACTTACAGATTGTTAAAGAATCTGAAGTTAAAACAACCAAATACAGTGATATTAATTTAAAGCATTGGAGAGATTACGGACATATTTTGACAGGTACATTGTGGCAATTCCCATCAAGATTGAGAGAACACGGACATTCAAACGAATACCACGGAAACTATATCCCTCAAATTGCACAACAAATGTACGAAAGATATACGAAGAAAAATGATGTAGTTCTTGATTTGTTCTTCGGCTCAGGAACATCGGGCATTGAAGCAATAAATATGAATAGACGTTGTATTGGTGTTGAATTGAAAGACGATTTAGCCGAAAGTGTTTCTGAAAAATTTACACCAAAACAATTAGTAACAGATGTGAATATAATTTGTGCAGATTCAACAAGTGAACTTGCAGTTGATAAAGTTAAAGCAAGACTTGAAATTATGGGCGAAGAAAAGGCTCAATTCTTGATGCTTCACCCACCTTATGACGATATTATCAAATTTTCAGATAAAAAGGAAGACTTATCAAACTGTGCATCAACGGAAGAATTTTATGATATGTTCGAAAAAGTTGCCAAAAACGGTTATGACTTATTAGAAAAAGGTCGTTTTGCATGTTTGATTATTGGCGATAGTTACAAAAATTCAGAAGTCCAACCTCTTGGTTTTGAATGCATGAACAGAATGAGAAAACTTGGATTTATTTTAAAATCGACAATTGTTAAAGATATTCAAGGGAACGAAAGAGGCAAAGGCAGAACCGCTAACTTGTGGAGATATAGAGCATTAGCAGGTGGCTTTAGTATCTTTACTCACGAATACATTTTTGTATTCCAAAAACCCTAGTATTATAAGATTATTTTTATAAAAAGCAA
>DABJ01000029.1:128076-150015 GCA_002102825.1 Candidatus Gastranaerophilales bacterium HUM_12
GATCGCCTTGCTTTAGATTATGACAAAATTATTCTTCACTATCACCAATTGGAATAGTCACAACATAATAATTACCGTCAGTTTCTTTAGTTAAATCATTCAATTTTACATTTTCACCAAACATATAATTTTGTTGGAATTCGGAAATTTGTTCGTTATTTTTTGATTTTCTAATTGAACGACCACGGATTGTCAAAATATTTCCATTCGTCAAAACTTGAACATTATTTTCATTGTTATCAAAAGCTCGCAAATCAATGATTATTTTATAGTAATCTTTAGTTTTCTCAAAATGGATTACATTTGCAGCTTTGTGCATCATTTTACGATCAGCTTTGAACATATTTTCCATTGATTTCATATCTTTCATAGCCATTCGTTCAAAATTTCTTGTTGGCTCAAAAGGTCTATTCATCATCATTTTCATGTGCCAATCTGCAACTGTATAAAAAGCACAATATGCACCTAAGAATATCAAAACTCCAATCATAATATGTTTCATTATCGGGTGGTTTACACACATTGGGTGGAAATTTTCTTTATTTTGTTTTTCTTCGTTCAATTTATCTTCTTCCATAATTTTCTCCTTTCGATTTAATATTATTTATTTAAGTATTTTTTGCAATAACTAACAGGGCAAACCCTACCGACTAATTATACATCTGATTTTTCAAGATATTTTTACTTGATAAAATCAAATTGGCATGATATAATGTGATGAAGAAAGGGTTAGTTTTATGGCTAAAGTTTTGGTTACAATGCCTGATGAATTTTTAAATAAAGTAGATGGATTAGCTGATTCAGAACGTTGCTCAAGAAGTGAATTAATAAGAGAAGCTTTGAAGAATTACATGAGAAGACTTTCTAAACAACAGTTGAAAAATGCTTCTCGTAATGCTGAAATTTTAGAAGATATTTTAAGCTAATAGTTATTAAATTCTTTAACAAAACTATCTACCCATTTTATTAAATTCGGGATTTCGTAAGGTTTCGGAAGATATAAGTCTGCGCCGCTATTCAATACCAATTCTTTATCATGAATTATTGAAGTTACGATTACTTTTGTATTTTGGAACTCTTTTTGTTGTTTAATTTTGTAGCATAAATCTAATCCGTTTTTCTTTTTCAAATCACCTGCATCAATTATCACAAGTGCTGGAATTTCTCCATTTTCGGGCATTTTATATTCATTGATTATTTTAGTTTTATAACCTTGAAGATTCAAAATCGTATTCAATAATATACTCAATGCTTCATCTGTTTCAAAGATAAAAATATTATTGTTGTATGCTCTTTCAAATATGCTATTTTCACCCTCAATTTTAGGCCTTTCAATCAGATAATTTGATTTATCCGGAAGATCTGCCATATTATGAAGTTGCAACAAATTATTCAAGACTTGCGATGTATCTTTGTATCTTTTAAATTCATCAGATATTACACTAATTGTTGTATGAACAAAATTTGCTCTACGACCGGCAAATTCATCTCCTTGCAAAATCATATACCCTCTTTCAATATCATGTTCTGCATAGAATTTATTTGAGACTGTATCAAATGCAAAAGTTAAAAATCGAGCAAGTCTTTCAGCTTTTAGTGTATCCGTTATAACAAGGCAAACATTCTCTGACAATTGACCAATATAATCATTTTTATCTAAAGATGCTTTAATTATTGCAGTGTATGTTTGCAACAATTTGTCAGAAGCAAGTTCTGTATAAACCTCTTTATAACTATCAAAATTTTCAATACTGATATATAACATTGCCCAATTATTTTCAGACAATTTTCTTTTTATTGCACGGAGTGTATAATTTCTGCTTGGAATAAGTTTTTTTGAATCCAAATTAGATTCATATTCTCTTCTAAGATGTGCGTTAATTCTTACCTTAAATTCTTCGGGATTTACAGGTTCTGATAAAAAATCATCAGCCCCACTATTTAGAACATTTATTCTATCACTAAAATCTGCAGATTTTGACATTGCAACAATAATCGGACGCATGTTGTAAGTCAATGCCCTAACTTGACGACAAAAATCAGACAGATCATTATCAAAACTATCAGAAATTATTATCAAATCCGGCTCTTTATCTTGGATAATTTTGACAGCACTTATCAAATCTTTAGAAACAATTACATTATTTGTTTCAGACTCTAATAATTTCTTATACTTGGTTGATAATTCAAGCCTTTTATCAATAATAAGTGTTACTGATTGCATCTTATCCTCGCTTGCTCTTCTATACTCTTTATTGGAAATGAAACTGTAAATCTAATTTTACTTAATTCAGAATTATCATTCATTTTTTCAGATTTTACAGAAATAATTCCGCCCATCTTTTCAACAAGATTTTTTGTTATATATAAACCCAATCCGCTACCTTGAACCTTTCTTGTTAGAGGATTATCTATTCTTGCAAATTTTGTAAAAATTTTACCATAATCTTTTTCATCAATACCAATTCCAAGATTTTCGACAGATATAACAACATTATCATTTTCAACATTTACTAAAATCTTTGTAGTGGAATTATCAGGAGAATATTTTGCACTATTTTCAATCAAATTAGTCATTATTTGTTGAAATTTATCTTTATCTACAAAAATATTTGGAATATTTTCACTACACTTAAATTCAAAACTATGATTTTTGTATTGATTTTTTACAATAGAAATAGTTTGTTCAATCGGTGTTTGAACTTCAACTGACTTATAAACAAAGTGATTATTGCCGGCTCTCAATTTTGTAACCGAAAGCATATTCTCAACAAGATGAATAAGCCTATTCGATTGTTCTTCTATAATTTTTATAAATTTTTTCTTGCTATCATCATCTAACTTATCCCACGATGCAAGCATAGTTTGAGAAAAACCACGAATAGAAGTCAACGGGGTTCGCAACTCATGACTCACAGTAGATATAAAATCTTCATAATTTTGTTCTAAATCATTATTATCCATACTCGTATTATAGCAAATTATTCATTTATATATACAAAATTAACAATATTTTAAGGGTTTAAGTTTATTTCAATTATCGGAATGATTGATTTTGAAGAAAAAAATATTAAAATGAAAATATGAAAAAATTATGGCTCGGAATATTCTTAATATTTTTTGCAATTTTAGCTGTTAACCCAAGGCTATATGCTGCGGAACAACAAGCAACTTCATACCCAGAAGATGTTGATGTTCAAGCGATTGCAGATGACGAGTACACCGAAGATATTGATATTGAACAAATGTACCGAGACATGCCTGTTCCGGATTTTAAATATGTGCATAACATTGACCCTGGAGAATATCAAGACATAATGTATTCCACATGGTCACCATATCCACTATTTAGGCTGACAGCACCACTATATTTCAAAACAATTGTAATTGAACCGGGGTATTACCTTTTAACCCCGAGGGAACATGATGGAGCTTGGTTTATGTTATTTAAAGAAGCAGGAAAGATAAAATATATTGTCCCTTGCTACAAAAAAGAAATGGTTCCAATGGATTTTTACAAAAATCATTTGCCTCAAGTTAAAATGACTAAACCACAACTTATTAGAGAAAAATTCTTAAATATGGTAGGTAAAAATGTCAAAAGTTCAAAAAGACAACCAATTCCTGATACATATTTAGAAGCAGATGATTTAAATAACAATTTTGTTTCAATAATCGTTTATTGGGGTAATTACAGATATTATTTTGTTTTGCGTACAATCCAACTGTAGTATTTATTTTATAAATTTCTTGTAATAAAATATATTTACAAAAAATTATTGGAGGAAAAACAATGAAAAACATTATAAAAATTTTTATGGCTATTGCTTTAATCTTCGGTGGACTTGGAGCTTTTGCAAACTACTTCAACCCAAATTTAGATGTTCACGAAGTAAGAGCTAGTCATATTTTAGTAAAAACTCGTCCCGAAGCTGTGAAAATTAAAAAAGAAATTGAAAGTGGTCAAATATCATTTGAAGATGCAGCAAGAGAATATTCTCTATGCCCCTCTGGTCAAAATGGTGGAGACTTAGGATATTTCAACAGAAAACAGATGGTTCAGCAATTTTCTGACACAGCTTTCGACCTAAAAGTAGGACAAATTTCTGACCCTGTTGGAACAAAATTTGGCTGGCATATTATTAAAACAACAGCTAAAAGGTAAAATTAAAGATTTTCTGAAAATTTATCTAAATCAGGAAAATCAAAAAATTCTTTCATTGAAATACCAAGACCATTACATATTTTTAAAATTGTATATGCTCTTGGTTCTTTCATATTACGCTCTATTTCACTCAAACCACCTTTTGAAATACCGCTTTGATATGCCAATTGTTCAAGTGTTATATTATGCTTTTTTCTAAGAGATGAAATTCTTTGACAGATTATTTTATTAAAATCTTGATTAATCATTTGTGTAACATAACTTCATACATGTGAACTTTCATGTTGATATTACCCTAATTCACATTTATAATAATTCATACATGTGAACATTATTGAGGATAGTTTTATGATTAAAAAAGGTTTTACTTTATCAGAAGTACTAATAACACTAGGAATAATTGGAGTTGTTGCAGCATTGACAATCCCTGGACTAATTACTCAATACAAGGCTAAACGATTACATTCACAATTTATGAAATCATATTCTGTTATTCAACAGGCTTTTAAACAAATGAGTGAAGATGATGTTTCAATTGACCCAACAACATATAAAAATAGAACTTTTTACCAAACATTTATGAAATATTTTAACGGCGCAACAGACTGCGGTTTTTACGGAGAAAAATGTGTATCAGGAACTAATTATACATCATTTGATGGGAAAGATAAAAGTGTTGGTATTAGTGAAGATAGAGCTTATTCTATATTTGATGATGGACAATTTCTTCTTCCTGACGGAACATTAAAATAGGTTGGGTTATGATTTATTCACCTTTGACTTTTTAGATGAAGAATTACGTACGATGGGTGACAAAGACACTCTTTACCATGATATGGAAAAATATTGCAACATAAAATCAACCACCAAATTCAATGGAATTGCATGTGCGCAAAAAGCTAAAGAAAATTCCGACTATTTTAAAGATTTAGCCAAAGAAATCAAGTAAAAAATAAAACGAAGTTTATGATATATTAAAAATCATAAAAGGAGAATTTTATGAAAATTGGCATAATTGGTTTAGGTTTGATTGGCGGTTCTATTTATAGAGATTTACAGCAACTTGACTATGATGTTGTTGCAGTTTCACAATCCCAAAATGGCTCAAACATCTACAAAAATTTTGAAATCTTAAAAACCTGTGACCTTGTTTTTGTTTGCTCTCCGATGAATAAAACTTTAGATATTTTAGACAAATTAGAAAACATTTTGTCGCCGAATACGATTGTTTCCGATGTCTGTTCTCTAAAAACTTTTGTTTCGAAGAAAAAACGACCGTATAAATTCATTCCGTCACACCCGATGGCAGGAACAGAGCATCAAGGCTTTGAAAACTCAATGTCAGGATTATTTAAAGGTAAAAAATGGGTAATAACACCGGTTTTTGGTGAAGACGGAACTTTAATTGATATAATAAGAGAGCTTGGCGCAGAACCAATCATCACAACCCCAGAAAAACACGACGAAGCAGCAGCATTAATTTCACACATGCCAATGCTTATTGCACAGGCAATTTTTAAAACCGCAGAATACAATGAACTTGCTTTGCAGATGGCTTCATCAGGATTTCGTGATATGACTCGACTTGCAATGTCAAATGTCGAAATGGCAAATGACATGATTTTGATGAATTCAGAAAATATTCAAACAAGTATTTTAAAGTTATATAAATCCATTGGAGATTTGACAAATTCAAATTATCTTCCTCAAATAAAAGAAATTAAATCAAAACGCCAAACAATGTTTCTATAAAATCTATTCCATCACGGGAACATCACTATTTTTGTCCAAGTGCAAAATATCTATCATTGTATTTAAGTGAGAAAATACTTCCTTTAACTGAGGGATAGAAAGACTTTGCTTACCATCACTAAGTGCTTGTGACGGATTGTGGTGAACTTCTACCATTACGCCATCAGCACCTGCAACAAGTCCTGCTTTTGCCATTGGTTCAATCAAATATCTTTGACCTGTGCCATGACTTGGGTCAACTATTATTGGAAGATGGGAATATTTTTTGATAACAGGAATTGCCGAAATATCTAGGAGATTTCTTGTGAAAGCACTATCAAAACTTTTCAATCCCCTTTCACATAAAATTACATTCGGATTTCCATTATACATAATATGTTCAGCAGCTAATAAAAATTCCCTGATTGTACTTGCAGGCCCTCGTTTCAAAAGAACTGGTTTATCACATTTGCCAACAGCTTTCAACAAACGGAAATTCTGCATATTTCTTGCTCCGATTTGAATTAAATCTGCATATTCACAAACCATATCCAAATCTGCAACGTCCATCAATTCTGTCACCACAAGCAAACCTGTTTCTTCTTTTGCTTTAGCTAAATATTTTAAAGCTTTCTCGCCAAGTCCATCAAAATCATAAGGAGAAGTTCTCGGTTTAAAAGCTCCACCTCTCAAAAACTGACAACCCATTTCTTTGGCTGCAATTGCGACTTCTAACAATCCGCTATAATCTTCTTCGACAGAACAAGGGCCAACCATATACACAGGTCTATTTGCTCCACCAATTTTCACACCATTAGAAAATTCTATAACGGTATCTTCTGATTGTCTATCTCTTGAAGCCAATCTAAACGGTTCACGAATAAATTTAATCTTTTTAACACCGTCCATTGCATCAATTCTTCCGGCAGATAGTGTCGTTTTATCGCCAAGAGCATCAATTACAGTATGAACATCTCCTTCGTGAACAATTACCTGAAATCCATGTTCTTTTAATAACTCTGTAACCGCTGTAATATTTTCAGCCGTTGCATTCGGCTCCATAATTATAATCATACTTAGCTAACCTTGTTTTACTTAAATATTAAGTAAATTATAGAAAATAAAAGTTTTAATTCAATCCCCAATTTGCAGAACAATCAAGTTCTTGTTCAATCTTTAGCAATCTATTGTATTTTGCAACTCTCTCCCCTCTTGATAATGAACCGGTTTTGATTTGTCCCGAATTCACACCGACAGCTAAATCTGCAATAAAAGTATCCGAAGTTTCACCTGAACGATGAGAAATTACAGTTTGATAGTTATGACTTTTTGCATAATCAATAGCTTCAAGTGTTTCAGTCAAAGTTCCGATTTGATTTGGCTTAATCAGAACAGAATTTGCCACAGATTTTTTAACACCTCGCCTAATTCTTTTTATATTCGTAACGAACAAATCATCGCCAACAAGCTGGCAACAATGACCCAAACGGGTAGTCAAAAGTGACCAACCCTCCCAATCATCTTGCGCCATACCATCTTCTATAGAATAAATCGGATATTTAGAAACTAAGCCCTCTAAAATTTCAACAAATTCATTACTGGTATATCCATAATCGCGAATAAAATATCGCCCATCTTTATAAATTTCACTAGATGCAACATCAAGACAAATTTTCACGTCATCAGTTGAATATCCAGCCCCCTCAATTGATTCAATAATAAGTTCAATTGCATCAGAATTAGTATTGAGGTTAGGCGCAAAACCACCCTCATCTCCGACACTTGTTGATAAATTCAATTTATCTAAAATCTTTTTTAATTCATAAAAAATCTCTGCACCCATTTGAATCGCACAATTAAAACTTTCTGCACCAATCGGAAAAATCATAAACTCCTGAAATTCAAGATTGTTATTAGAGTGCACACCACCATTCAAAATATTCATCATAGGAATGGGCAATGTTCTGGAATTTATTCCACCGAGATATTTATATAACGGCATTTTTAAGAAATCTGAACTGGCTTTAGCACAAGCAAGCGATACTCCAAGAATTGCATTTGCCCCCAAAATACTTTTATTTTCACTCCCGTCAAGTTGAATCATCGTCCTATCAATTTCGCATTGGTTTATTGATTTTTTACCGATAAGAGCAGGTGCAATAATTTTATTAACATTATTGACAGCTTTTTCTACACTTTTACCACAAAAATTATCTTTGTTATCTCGGAGTTCAACTGCCTCAAAATCACCCTTTGAAGCACCGGACGGCACGGCAGCAACACCTGAATTTCCGGAGTTTAAAACAACTTCAACCTCAATAGTCGGATTTCCACGAGAATCTAAAATCTGTCTTGCTGAAATATCTTTTATTTGTGAATTCATAAAATTTGCCTCTTACTCTATAGAGAATTTAAAAAAATTTCACAAATATTTCAATTAATCTTATGAATTAGCCGAACTTTCTAGATATTCAATAATTTCTTGCGGATTATCAACAAAAATTTCAGCACCATGCTCTATTAAAAATTTTCTATCTCTAAATCCCCAAGTCACACTAATACATGGCATGCCAGAATTTTTGGCAGTCATTATATCCACATCAGAATCCCCAACGTAAATAGATCTTTCAACAGAGGAGTTCAAATCTCTAACAGATTTCAACACCGTATCCGGAGCAGGTTTTTTCCTTATTCCTGCTGATTCATTTTCACCAGCAGCGCAATCAATCAAGTTAGGAAAATATTTTTTACATAATTCTTTTACCGCCGAATCAAATTTATTTGAAACCACAGAAATTTTACAACCTTTAATTCTTAAATCCATTAACATTTCTATTATTCCTTCATAAGGAGCAGTTTTGTTATACATGTTTTGGGCATAATTTTCTTTAAAAATTTTCAAACATTTTTCAAAATTTGGATTATCCTTACCATTAGGAATAGCACGTTCTATAAGCTTTGCAACCCCATTTCCTACAAAATTTCGAACCTCATCAATTGTCCTTTGAGTATAATCAAAATATTTCAACGCATAATTCGTACTGTCTGCTAAATCATCAAGAGTGTTTAACAATGTTCCGTCTAAATCAAAAATAATTGTATCTCTTTTCATAATAACCTCAAATTTTTATATCTTTATGGTACATTATATTCAAAACATAAAGGAGTGATAAGCATGGATAAAATTTCAGCTGAAGAATATCGCAAAGGTCAAAAATCCCTTACAATAATAGTTGTAGCTGTTTTATTTGTGGCAGCAATAATTGCAGGACTTTTAACAAACTACAAACAAGAAACTTTAATATGCTCAAAAAAACAAGACTCCTGCTACATTGAAAGAATAAATTTAATCAATCAAAAATCCCATAAAAATTTAACTAAATTTTCAAATGTAGAAAGTGTAAGCTACATGCGACAAAAAGTTAAAGGAAATCGTTTTGCAAAAGGTTATTCATCTTATCTTTTAATCTTCAACCTAAAAGACAACAACCCGCTTGTTATTTTTTCAAGCCCATATTTTGATAAAGATGAACTCGATAACGATATAAAAAATCTAACTGAACAAATAATTCAACAAAAAGAGGAAATAAAATTAAATAGAGATTAAATTTTTACAAATAAAACATAAAAACAATCAAAATATCAATCTTTTGATTGTTTTTTACTATTCTACAAATTTAAAATTTTGGCATAATTATATCTGTTAGATATCCTATAAACATATATAAATAAAGAGTTTACATTTTTATTTTTGTAAAAAATATCGCAAAAATTTTCTATTTTTTAGCAAATTTAGTCATTTTTTCAAGTTTTCTAATAATTTTAGATGAGTTTTTCTCAAAAAATACATTATTTTTATGAAAAATTTTTATTTTTTTGTTGTATTATTTAGAAAAGTTTAGAAATGTTAAGAGTGCCAAATACAGTAATATCAAGGAATTTTTAATTTTTCTAAATATGATATTCCATTAATAAAAGAAAAGTAGTAGTATAAAATTATGATTTTAAAGGAGGTTTTAAAAATGTTCACATCTAAAAAAGAACAAAAAGAAATGCAAACACAAATTATCGAATCAGCAGGTAAAATCTACAACTACCTATCTGACAAAGGCGAAGTTACTATCAACAAATTAAGAAAAGACATGGATTTAGATGATAACTTCACTTACATGGGTCTTGGTTGGTTATCAAGAGAAGACAAAATCTCTTATACTCAAAAACCAAAATCAGTTACAGTTAAATTAGTTTAATAATTTTACTTGTATTAAAAACTTTGGAAAGATGCGATAAAATTTATCGCATCTTTTTTAAATTTTAAATATTTTTTAAAATTTATCATACTAGTGCTATAATAAACTTACTTAAAAAAGGAGAAATTATTAATGAATAATAATATTTTTAGTCCAAAGGGGAAAATAGACCAAAGTACATTTATAATTTACTTTATTGTTTTAATGATTCTATATTTCATTATTGGAATTTTCGCATTTCCGCTATCTGCAAAATACAAAATAAACATTTTCGTCCCTAATACTATTTCATTTTTAATTAACCTTTTAATCTTTTTCAACTATAAAAAAAGATTAATGGACGCATTTGATAACAAAATTCTTGCAATTGTTTTAGGTCTAATTACAGCATTTGATCATATAATTTGCTCATTAGTTGTTATGTATCAAGTTCACAATTCAGAGTTACTATTTTTTACGGGAATTGTATTTGTAACTTGTATTCAACCAGCAATTGTCGGGCTTCTTCCTCATAAAAGAACTGAAGAATAAGCTTTTATCCCTCAATATCTATAACAGGTTTTGAGATATAATCCTCACGAACAGCTTCTGGGTATGTTTCAATTCGAGAGTTCATATCATTGATTTTATCTGCTCGTTTTTCAGCTTTACTTAAAAATTTCAAACCTTTCGGGAAAAATAAACGTTGAGTGAATACGGTATTTTTAAGAGGTTCTTCACTATGATCAACAACTTCTGCAGCTAGTGCATTTCTATATTTGCATTCTCTTATCAAAATATCTACAGGATTAGATTCTTGTCTTTTTACAGCTTTATCAACAGTATCCCAGAATTTTTCATAACTTTTTTCAGACATTCCTGCCGCTTGTTTCTTCAAAACTAAATGAGCGGATTTATCTAATTTTATTGCCATTCCAAAATTTGGGGAATTATTAAAATTTACATTCATGGGATTACCTCTTAAATTTTTAGTACACTTATCCATATAAAACTCCTAAATTAAAATTTTGCTAGTTTTTAAGAAAACTTTTTAGATATAATATTTTTATAATTTAGAAAAGAGGAAAAAATGTTAAACTACGAATTCAAAAAAATTAAAGACACTTATATTTTAAGATTAAATAAGGGGGCAGAAATAATCCAATCAATAAAAGATTTTTGCAATGAAAACAATATAAAAACCGGAACAGTCCAGGGGATTGGAGCAGTGAATTCTGCAACTTTCGGATTTTTTAACCCTGAAAATAAAAAATACCAAGAAAGAACATTTTCTGATCCAAGAGAAATCACAAGTTTGTTAGGAAATATCACAACAAAGAATGGCGAAATATATTTACATTTGCACATGAATACATCTGGGGCAGATTATAACACTATTGGCGGACACTTGATTAGTGCGACAATCAGCCTAACTGGAGAAATCTTTATAACACAAATTGATACTGCGATAGAGAGATTTCACGATGAAAATACTGGACTGAATTTATTTAAATTTTAGATTAGAATAAAAAACACTTGAAATATTTTTATCTTCATGTCAGAATGAACATACGCAAAGAGATTTGCGGTTGAAAATTGATAGGAATTGACGAGTATGGCAAGGTAGCTCAGCTGGCTAGAGCGTTCGGCTCATACCCGAGAGGTCGAGAGTTCGAGTCTCTCCCTTGCTAATAAAAAAGAGGGTTTCCAAACCCTCTTTTTTAATGCGTAATTTTATGGGTAATTGCCATTGTAAATTACCAACAAGTTTGAGAAAAATTTCCAAGGTGTTTTGAGAAAACTGTAGTTGAATAAGTAAATTGATTTGAACAAATAAAATGATTATTTTTTAGGTTTACTTTATTTCCTGCTGAAGTTTTATCTTTTAGTATTATGTTTAATGCTTTTTAGTAATTGTCATTTTTTTTATTTACAATAGTTTCTTCATTGATTGGCATATCCAAGGATACGACCTCAAAACCATCATCGGCAAGAGGGTTTCCTATTATAGTTGTCATGTTTCATTTGTTAATTGGGATTCTGTAGGTAAAAATTTTTGTATTTCTGGAAAATTTTTCATGTTCTAGATATAATTTAGGTAATAAGAAGACTGGAGTAAGAAGAAGTTATGAAGAATAATTCTTCATGATGGAACATTGGCTTTTCGTAAAGAAAATAGTTTAAATAGTTATGTTAGTTCTTTGGATAAATATTTTTCTGATGGGGCTAAAATCACTCTCAAGGGTGGGACTTTAGATTTATCTAATGGAATATTGGAAGGATTATATGGCAAAAATAATTTTAATCCTGATTCAACCAATGTTATAGGAAATGATGTAAAATTAAGATTAGATGTTTCTTTAGATAAAGGTACAATTGACTGTATTGACTCTGATATAACAGGTAATGGAAAAATAACAATACTTTGAGATATAAAATGGAATTAAAAGTTGCTGGACATGATGATAGATTATTCTCAAGCAACAATGATTACTACTTTGATGTATTCTCAGATAAAGGTTTCCACTAGATTGAACTTCAATAGATACTAATCAATAATTTTGAATATTAGCCACTTGGATAATTGTACGGTTACTAATATAGTAGTACTATACTCGTGTGGTAAAATTACATCCAAATTATGATTGATATTGAAGGAAAAGAACATTTATTAGATGCAATCTTTGAGTATTGCGAAGATATAATTACTGTAAAAGATTTAGATTTAAAGTATATTGCTTATAACAAAGCGTTTTTGAGATCTATTATTGAAGGTGATGAAAAAACTCCAATTATCGGGAAGTCTATTGATGAAGTTTTCCATAATAATGAGTGTGCTCAAGTTGTAATAAATAATACTCAAAAAGCAATCTCAGATTTAGAAACAAACTGTTATACTTTCAGGCATAAGATACACGGGGCTAATAAAATAATTAAACAAACAACGACTCCAATTGTTAGAGATGGAATTGTTTGTGGTGTATTGTCGGTTTCTCGAGATGTAACAAGAGAAGAAAATTTGAAAACAAGATTGCTAGAAAAGAATTATCAACTTAATACGTTGTTGGAGAATTTACCTCTTCTTGTTTACATGAAAGATAAAAATAGAAATCTTGTTGTTGCAAATAATGAATCTAGGAATTTTGTTCTGAATGGTATTGATTCTTATTCTGATGGGGTTGAAATCGATATGAAAGATGCTTTGCCAGAAGTTGAAAATGAAGATAATTATGTTTTGCAAAACAAGAAGTATTTACGAAAAGAAAAGGTTGTAAAAGGTTCTGATGGGAAACAACACTGGTACAAAATTCATAAAGCTCCAATTTTAACTTCCAATAATGAAATTAATGGATTAGTAGCTATTGCAAAAAATATTGATGCTGATAAAAAATTAGAACATCAACGAGATTTATTTTTGGCTACTTTATCACACGATTTGAAAAATCCATTGCAGGCTCAAATTAGTTCTCTTGAAATGTTGTATCGAGAGTATTATGGGAAAATAGACGAAGGTCATCAAGAAATAATGGAACTTGTGATAGAGTCCGCAAAATATATGAAAGATATGCTCTGTACTCTTTTGAAAACTTATAAACAAAATAACGGGATTATTCAACTTGTTTATTCTAGATTTGATATTCTTTCTTTAATGACCAAATCAATAAGAGAGGTTAGAGATTTGGGTAAAATTAAAAATGTAGAAATTCGGTTTAATTCCAAATTAACAGAAGATGAAAAATTGATGTATGCAGACGAAAATCAATTACGCAGAGTTATTGGTAATATGCTCAACAATGCGATAAATTATGCATTTGAAAATAGTGTTGTGGATATTTCCATTAAGTTGGAAAATGGTTTTTATGTTTTTGATTTTAAAAATGAGAGTGAAGAAATTTCTGAGAGTTTGAAAGTGAATATTTTTAACAAATATGTTTGCGGAAACCCTTTAGAATCAAATAGTGGAGTTGGTTTGGGTTTATATTTTTGTCGAAAAATTTTAGAAGCACACGATGGCACAATCAGTCTTGATAATATTGGGACAAAGAATACTTTTTCAATAAAAATTCCGAAATTGGACGAAAAATCTGCATTAATTACCGAAGTCGCATTGTAAAATTTTTGGATAATTTAAAGGTTGAGCATCATACCAAGATTATTGATATTTTTTAAAATCCGCTAAAAATTTATATATTTTACTAAGTTCCTCCTTTGGTTCCACTTTGACTAAATTATACTTTGTTGCATTTTGGAATAAATCGTTAAATTGTAGATTATATTTAACTTACAGGCTTATAATATGTTTAACCTCAGAATTTAAAAGTACAATTTAGGACAGAAAAAGTATAATTTGGAGTACTTTTTTTCAATTCTCAAAATTAGCGTCTATTCCAAATACAAAGCCAATTTCTACCCCATTTCCCTCTTTCTCATTCTTATATTATTATACAATTGCTATATATTAATATATCGTTATCTTTACACTAAAAAATCACTTATTAGCAGAATTGATTTTATCAATACAAACAAGTTCATAGTCAAGAATTTTAAAAATATTTTGAACTTCGTCAAATTTAATCGTACAATTCCGAATTTTGTTAGAAATATTGTTGTATGAATAATACTTTCCCGTCATTTCAGTAAGTTCTTCACAAACTTTCTTCAAGGTAGTACCGCGTCTGGCTATTGCAACCTTTATTTCTTCCTTCAACTTCATAAGTTCATTATAGCCGTTTTTAGCTAAATGTTCTTGACAAAGATAGAAATAATAGTTAATATAATTATATCGTTATATGCATAATATTTTAATTATGTTATGTTAATTATAATTATAGGAAATTGAAATGGAAAAGTTAACTTCAATCATTAAAAAATATGTTAATTTGTGTCCACAAAGCAACACCTACAGCAATGTCACAAAAAAGCGAAAACTTGCCTTTACATTAGCGGAAGTATTAATTACCCTTGGCATAATCGGTATTGTTGCAGCAATAACTATTCCTCAATTAATAAATAATTACAAAGCAAAAAGATTACGAACTCAATTTTTAAAATCGTATTCAACAATTCAACAAGCATTTAAAGAAATGGAAGCAGATGACGTTTCAACAGACCCCACAACTTATAACACACTGGAATATTACAAAACTTTCATGAATTATTTACAAGCACCAATGGATTGTGGAATTGGAGATAATAAATACCTCCCTTGTGTTTACATGAGAGATTCTTCTTCTAAAGATTACAAACCTTATAAAACATACGATGGCAAAACAAATGCAAGTATGATTTTATTTGATGATGGACAAATAGCTCTACAAGACGGAACATTATTATTGTTTGAAAATTATGCACCAAGAATGAGAGTATTCGTATCTGTTGATTTGAACGGATATAACAACAAACCTAATCGTTGGGGATATGACTTGTTTACCTTTCAATTAGTAGATAATCAATTAAAAGCAATGGGGGATACCGGTACAACTTATACAGATTTAAGTACATATTGCAATGTTAACTCTCAAGATGAATATAATGGTATTGCTTGTGCGAAGAAAGCATTGTCTGATTCTGAATATTTTAAAAATATAGTTAAAGAATTTAAATAAAATACTAAAATTACACAAACGGAGAATTTATTTATTTTTTAATTCTATAAAAATAAAATATGCACAATTCTCTTTGGTATTACAGTCTTACAAAACCAGAACTATGTCCCCCAGACAGTATTTTTGCACCTGTTTGGAGTGTTCTATATGCAACAATGATAATCTCCATAATTATTTACACCCTTTCGTTTGGTAAAAATAAATTCTTTGGATATTTGTATTTTATTGTACAAGCTTCTCTAAATTTGATTTGGCCTTTTGCTTTCTTTTACCTTAAAAATGTCGTACTCGCATTTTTTATAATTATACTTTTAGATATTCTCGTAATACTTACCATTAGTAGATTTTACCGAGTATCAAAGATGGCTGCAATTCTTCTTGTTCCATATTTTGTATGGATAATTTTTGCAACTTATTTAAACTTTGGGTACTTAATTCTAAACTAATTTATATTTGTTTTAATAACCTTGCAAGGATTTCCGACGGCAACCGTATCTGGAGGAATGTCTTTTGTCACAACAGAACCAGCACCAATAACCGCTCTATCTCCAATCGTTACCCCGGGAAGAACAACAACATTTCCTCCAAGCCAAACACCATTACCAATGGTAATTGGTCTTGCCCATTCTTTTCCTGCAACTCTATCCTTTGCATTCGTTGGGTGAACAGCGGTATATAACCCACAATTAGGACCGATAAATGTATCCGCACCGATTTTAATCTTTGCACAATCTAAAAATACACTATTATGATTTACATAAACAAAACCGTCAAATTCAATATTATAACCATAGTCACAGAAAAAATTCGGTTCAATTATACTACTATCTCCGGCATTTCCAAGTAATTTTTTAAGAATCTCTTGTTTCTTATCTTTTTCATCTGAATGAAGCAAATTATATTCTCTGCAAAGTTCTTTTGCTCTAAATCTGTCTTGTTCTAACTCTTGGCAAAACGGTTCATAAATTTCACCATTAATCATTTTATCTCTTTCACCCATAATTATTCTCCTATTTGAAAATAATCTTAGCATAAAGTATTTGATTTTTAGTAAAAAATAACTTATAATCTAGCAAAAAGGAGCTATTATGCTAAAAAAAATTTTATCAGCAATATTTTTAATATTTGGATTTGCAATTACATGTTTTGGGCAAGTTAACACAGTAACTGAAAATTTCCCACACTGGAAAAATCCAGCTAAATTAACAGTTTTCATTCCACAAGACACAAACTCTGCTATGATGAAAAGAGCTTTTCTAAAATGGCAAAACGAAAGTTTTGGGAATGTAAAATTTGTATTTACAGAAAAAACACCAGCAAATATCAATGTTACATTTACAGACAAAGTTGATAAAAGCGATGCTCTTTTAGGAAATTATTCAAATACAATCAAAAATGGTTACATTACAAAATCAGATATCAAAATTGCATCTGTAAATTCAAAAGCATCAAAAAATATGATTTACACAACAATGCTACATGAAATCGGTCACTCTCTAGGTTTGCCGGACACTAGTAGATCTGTTGGGATTATGAATATGCCAATTTCTGAATCTCAAGATATTTATAAAAGAGATATAAGACAATTATATAGGATTTACGATTGGAATTGGGTACGGAAATAATTAGTCCCAACCATAAATTTTGGCAAGTCTTTTGAGGTCTGCTTTTGAAATTTCTTGAGCATCATTAACAACCGGATACATAACACTCTTCGGGTCGCTAGAATGTTCAAGCATTCCCATTGCGTGTCCAATTTCGTGCAACATTGTAGTATAAACTGAATCATTACGAAGTTTTGCACCATTTACAGGTCGTTCGGCAATTTGTATCACTGCATGAGTAATTTTGCCACTATTCATTCTTGATGTTTTGGTCAAACCGATTTCTCTGTCAGCATTTGGAATAGTTTTAACAAAATAGACTTCAATTTGAGCAACTTTAGGACTATCTACATAGCGAAATACGAATTTATTTTGTGTAACTCGTGACCACTCAGCAAATGCATGTTTCATCATAATTGTACGAGGGTGTCCGGGTTGAATATATGTTTTCAATATTCTTGGATTAAACCATTTACCATAGGAAGGAATCGCAGAAGCAAACCCTACGTAAGAAAAAATATACACAACTAAAAAAACAACTAATAAAAATATTTTTTTCACAACTATACACTTCCTCATGTTTATCTATTGCGCATATTATTTTCTTCGGAACAATTAAAAAAAAAATTAGGAATTTACTTGAAATCTTTTCAAAACTTTACAATAAATTATTGAAAAACACTTTATACGTGAACTATAATTAGCAAGTAGAGGATTTTATGGTAAAAGAAGTATCAATAATAGAAGAGACTAAACCTGTACGTAAAAAATATGTACTGAAAAAACGTGATACCATAAAAAACGATTACAAAGTTAATTATGAACAAGACCTAAACGAAGCTCAACTCGAAGCTATCAAATCAAAAGAAGGACCAATCCTTGTAATTGCAGGTGCTGGTTCCGGAAAAACAAAAACTCTGACTTACCGAGTTGCAAGGCTTATTGAAGACGGAATAAAACCTGAAAATATTCTGCTTTTAACCTTTACTAAAAAAGCTGCTGCGGAAATGTTATCCAGAGCAACAATTGTTCTTGATAATAGGTGCGAAAAAGTTTCAGGCGGAACGTTTCACTCTTTTGCCAACATAATTTTAAGAAAATATTCAAAACTTTTAGGGCTAAAAAACAATTTCACCATTATGGACAGATCAGACTGCGAAGATGTAATAAACCATATTGTTGCTCAAATGTTTCCTAAAAAAGAAAAAAGATTTCCGAAAAAATCAACCCTTTTAGATATTTATTCAAAAAGTATAAATAAAGTTACTCAAACAAAAAAAATTATTGCAAATGAATTTCCCCAATTTGAGCATTGCGCAGATAAAATTATTGAAATTCATAAAGCCTATGTAGCATATAAAAGAGAAAATTCTGTATTAGATTATGATGATTTATTGCTATATATAAAACTACTTCTAGAAAACAACGACCAACTCCGCAAACGATTATCTAACGAATATAAATATATTATGGTTGACGAATACCAAGATACAAACACTCTTCAAGCTGATGTAATCAAGCTTTTAGCATCTGAACATCATAATATAATGGCAGTCGGAGATGATGCTCAAAGTATTTACTCATTCAGAGGGGCAAACTATCGAAACATTTTAGATTTTCCAAAACTTTTTGAAAATACTAAAATAATAAAACTTGAACAAAATTACAGAAGTACCCAAAATATTTTAAAATTCACAAATGAAATAATTGACAAAGCCAAAGAAAAATATACAAAAAAATTATTTTCTGATATTGTTTCACCACAAATTCCGGCATTAATATGCGCAAAAGATACGCAAATGGAAGCTGATTTTATATGCCAAAAGATTCTAGAATTGTTAGACGAAGATATAAGTCTTTCTGATATTTGCGTTTTAACAAGAAATGCAAGAATGTCATACAATCTTGAAATTGAACTTTCAAAACGAGCAATCCCATTCCAAAAATTTGGCGGACCAAAATTTATGGAAACTGCTCATATCAAAGATATCGTTGCGCATTTAAGGGTTTTATTAAACCCAGATGATATAATAAGTTTAACTAGAATTTTACTACTATTGAAAGGAGTCGGAGCCTCAACAGTTAACAACATCATGCCTGTAGTTAAAGGTCATTTGAACCCTGACATAAAACTTCTTCCATCAAATAAAACCCAAAGCTTAACTCCTCTATTTTCTACACTAGGGAAATTAAGAGATGTTTTACCAAAGAAAAAACCGGAAGAAATAGTTTCTGCAGTGATAAATTATTATAGACCTATACTGAAGGATAAATATGACGATTTTACAAAGAGGGAAAAAGATTTAGACCATTTTGAATATCTTGCAACACAGTATAGCAATCTTGAAGATTTCATCAGTGATTTAGCTTTAGAACCACCTGATACAAGTGTCGAGGGAATGTATAAGAATAATTCTGATGATGAAGCTCTCACTATTTCGACAATACATTCTGCAAAAGGATTGGAATGGGACACAGTATTCATAATAGGAGCAGTTGACGGAAGATTTCCAAGTGCTTATTCATTTAACTCGGCAGAAGAAATGGACGAAGAATTACGCCTAATGTACGTTGCTGCAACAAGAGCCAAAAATAATTTGTACATAACTTATCCTGTTGATATGTACGATTATGCGATGAATATGGTATTATCAAAGCCATCAAGATTTTTAGACGGGATACCTGATGATATTTTAGAAAAATGGGATATTACAGAAGAAGGATAATTTTATGTTAATCAAAATATATACAGATGGAGCTTGTAGCGGAAACCCTGGGAAAGGTGGATATGGCACAATCTTAATTGCAGAAGATGAAAATGGAACAACCCATAAAAAAGAAATTACACAAGGTTTTAAAGTTACAACAAATAATCGAATGGAATTACTTGCTGCAATTGTAGGCTTAGAAGCCTTGAAAAAGCCATGTAATGTTGAATTAACATCAGATTCTAAATATCTGGTTGATGCATTTAATCAAAAATGGGTTGAAGGTTGGGTTAAAAAAGGTTGGAGAGGTTCAAACAAACAACCGGTAAAAAATCAAGATTTATGGAAAAGATTATTAAAAGCAAAAGAACCTCATAATGTAAAATTCATTTGGGTTAAAGGACACAACGGACACGAATTTAATGAACGTTGTGATGAGATGGCAGTAGCATCAGCAAATGGCGAAAACTTGCTAGATGATACCGGCTGTATTCAATAAAATTTGAATTGGAGAAATTATGGATAAATATTCAGTATTAAAAAAGATTGATAAATATTTAGAAGAAAAGGATTACATAAACGCAAGAAAACTTATTCGTAATGACCTAAAGCGTTACGGAACAAAAGAAGAATATTATATGTATTTGGGTTATGCATCAACAGATGCAGAAGAAAGATTAAAAAATTATCAAAAAGCAATTGATGAAAACCCTAAGAATTTAGATGCAACAATAAACATTGCCAATGCTTACGATGAAATAAAAAATCATGATAAAGCTATTGAATTTTATAATAAAGCAATTGAAATGAACAAAACTTGCGCCCTTGCATTCAACAACCGTGGCTATTCGTACTTTAACAAACAAGAATACGAAAAAGCGCTACTTGATTACGATAAGGCTCTCTTATTAAACCCTAAATTAAAAATTGCGCAAGACAACCGCACAAAATTATTAGAAATTATTGCCGAAAAAGAAGAATTCAAAGAACTTGTAAAAAATAGCGAAGCTAATCAAAAAAATTATCATTACTATTTCAATCTTGGAATGGCAGAAGCAAGACTAGGAGAATATGACAAAGCACTTGATGCCTACAATAAATCAATTGAATTGAAACCTGATTTTGCACCTTGTTATTTATTTAGAGGAATTTTAGAACATGGTAAAGGAAATTTAGACAAAGCAAATGAAGATTATTCAAAAGCTATTGAAATTGATGAAAATTTAATTGATGCGTATTTTAATAAAGCGCAAATTGTTTTTTCAAAGGAAAATCCGGAAACAAACGAATTAAAATCGGCACTAAAATATTTAGAAAAAGCTGTTGAATTGGACCCAAAATTTATTGATGCGTTGTATTCAATCGCTGTTATACAAAAGAAATTAGAAGAATATCATGAAGCAATCAAAACCTTAGACAAAATTCTAGAAATCGCACCTGATAGTGTAAATTCCAGAGCATTAAAAAAATTAATTATAAAAAAATATTTAAATTAATAGCAAAAACTACATTTATAACAATTTGTAACAAGGTTAAACTTATTTATTTGAAATTAAAAAAGTTTTTGTATAGAATGGAATTCTAGTAAAATGAATGAATATATTTACCTATAATTTGGCTTGGGAGAATCAATGAAAATTAATTCGGTATCTTCAGCGTTGAATTTCACGGCACAAGATAAAAATGTTGAATTCAACGCAAATAAAAAGAAAAAAGAAAAAAAATACAAAGACCCATTGGCAAATTGGCCAATGAGAGGTTTGGGTTACACAAACGATATCGGTGTAGCTATCAATGAAATTGCCCCAACTGCAGCAACTTTATTTTGGGTTCCTGCATTGATGTATTTTGGCGCAGATGTTTATGACAAATACAAAAATAAGGGAAATAAATACG
>DABJ01000029.1:150023-170052 GCA_002102825.1 Candidatus Gastranaerophilales bacterium HUM_12
ATAATGCTCAACGTGCATTTAAACAAGCCGTATTTCAAGCTTTTGCAAGTATTATTTTACCAACAGTTTTTGGTCACATTGGACAGAGTGCTTTTTCTCAAATAGATAAATACAAAGGGGAAAAAATTTCTACAAATGCCAAAGAACAAACACTAAGATTTATCAAGCACCATGCCCAAGACCATGATATTGTTAAAGATGGTGATAAAGCACAAGTTTTAGAAAAATTTGAAAATAATTTCAATATTTTCTTCTCTAAGAAAAAAGAATCTTATCAAGGAAATAATATTTTCACTAAAATATATGACAAACTTCTTTGCAACTGCAAAAGAGGAGCTATTGCAAATTCGAATGAAGAAAGATTGAAAAATTTTGCGAAAAAAGAATTTGAAAATATTTTAGAACATGGAAATTCCACAGACATAATTAAGAGCAATTTAGACAAAAAAATCTTTAAATTCAAAGCTTGGAAGTCTTTAGGGTCATTTACAGCATTGCTTCTGACAGTAAAACCGATTGATATGTTTACTGAAAACATAATCATCAAAAAATGTGTTGAACCTCAAATGAAAAAGCTTAATGCTCATAGTAATATTGAAAAACAACAAGAAAATAATAATACTCAAACAACTAAAAAATAACCGTTATTCTTCACAAAATTGAGAAAAAATGGTAAAATAATTAGAGTATGAAAATGAAATTTATTCATCTTGGAGATTTGCATATAGGAAAACGTGTAAACGAGTTTTCTATGATAAATGACCAAAGAGAAATATTAAAACAAATTATTAAGGTTTCAAAATCTGAAAAAGTTAATGGGATATTCATTGCCGGAGATATTTACGACAAAACAATTCCATCAATTGAGGCAATCGAGCTGTTTGAAGATTTTATCTGTAAAATTGCTGATTTGAAAATTCCGGCATATATAGTCAGTGGCAATCACGATAGCAGCGAAAGACTCTCAACTTTTTCAAAACTTATATCTCTTAGTGGAATTCATTTTTCCAGAAATTATGATGGGAAAATAATACCTCTTCCTTTAGAAAATATTGATATTTGGTTGTTACCATTTGTACGCCCTGCAGATGTGAGAAGATTTTTCCCAGATATTGAAATAGGCAACTATCAAGATGCGATTGAAAATGTTGTAAAAAATTTAGATATTGACACCTCAAGAACTAACATTCTCATCGCACACCAATTTGTAACAGCAAATGGGAAAAAACCGGAAATAAGTGACTCTGAAACGTCATCACTCGGAACACTTGATAATATTGATTATAGAATTTTTGACAATTTTGATTATGTTGCACTTGGACATATTCACAAACCTCAATCCATGGGGAGAAAAGAAATTCGATACTGCGGTTCTCCATTAAAATATTCTTTCTCTGAAGTGAATCAAAATAAATCAATCACAATTGTTGAGATTGAAGATAAAAAAATTGATATAAAATCAATTCCCTTTAAACCAATCCACGAAATGAAAGAAATTCGAGGGAAAATCAATAACTTGTTAAAAATGGAAAAAGATGAATCATATATGCACATAACATTAACTGATACAAATGTAATTGATGCGAAAAATAAACTTGAAACAATTTTCCCAAACATTATGAAATTGGACTTTGAAGAATATTATACAAATCTTGGAGAGAAACGAGATTTGAAAACTTTAAAAGAAAAAACCATATTTGAACATTTTTCAGATTTCTTTGAAAAACAAACAAAAGAAAAATTAACAAATGAAGAAAAAGAAATTGTATCATCAATTCTTTTAGATATTAAGGAGGCGAAATAATGCGCCCTCTAAATCTAATTATAAATGCTTTTGGACCTTACGCTTCGAAAGTTGAAATTCCATTTTCGGATCTTGGTGAAAACGGAATATATTTAATCACAGGTGATACCGGAGCCGGAAAAACAACAATATTTGATGCAATAAGTTTTGCGCTATACGGTGAAGCAAGCGGGGAATATAGAAAGGACAAAGCCGCTCTGCGCAGTGATTTCGCAGATAAAAACAACAAAACTTATGTCATTTTAGAATTTATGTGTCACGGTGAAATTTATAAAATCAAACGTTCACCCAAAACAAATGACCATAATTCAGAAGTGGAATTAACTTTACCGAACGGCAAAGTTTATACAAAAGAAAAAGAAGCAAATGTTGAAATTGAAAATCTTATTGGACTAAATAAAAAGCAATTTTCACAAATTGTAATGATTGCACAAGGAGAATTTCAAAAATTACTCAACGCAAAAACAGAAGATAGAGGAGAAATTTTCAGAAATATTTTTTCTACTCAAAATCTTCAAATTTTTCAAGCAAAATTGTATGACAATTTTATTAAAAGAAAAGAACTCTTTGAGGATTTAAAAAACTCTCTAATTCAATACTCTGAACAAATTTTATCTGCTGATAATGAAAAATTAGCTACAGAAATTTCAAACCTAAAAAATAGCAAAAACATCTATAATACAGAAGAGTTGCTAGAGGAACTAAAAAACCAAATTAAAAAAGATGAAACTGATAAAAAAACTCTGGATAAAGAGAAAAAATCAATTAAAAAAGAATTAGAAAAACTAAATCAAACTTTTGGGAATGCACAAAATATCGAAAATACACGTAATGATATCCAAAAATTAGAAACAAAAATCATTCCACAACTTGAACTTGATTACAAAATTATCAATGATAAATTCGTACAATACGAAAATAAAAAAGCACAAAATGAAAAATTGGCAATTGAAGTTGCAAAATTGGAAAAAGATTTATCTAAATATGAAACACTTCAAAAATTATCACAAGAGCTTGATAATACAGTAAAAGAAAATGATATAAATAATCAAAATATTGAAAAACTAAACAATGATTTAACCAAAAGCAAAATTATTCAAGAAAAACTAAAAAAACTTCTTCAAGATTTCAAAACAGTCGAGACAGATTTTGAAAAAGAACAAAATTCAAAACAAAAAAATATTGAAAAAATTGAAAAATTATCTGAAATAAATAAACAAAACAATGAACTAATTTCCGAAAATCGAAATCTAAAACTTTTACAAAACAATTTAAAACAATTATCTAAAGATTGGCAAGAAAAAAATCAAAAATACTCACAAATATACACACAATTCATTGAGGAACAAGCAGGAATTTTGGCAAAAGACTTAATTCCAAATAAACCGTGCCCTGTCTGTGGCTCAACAGCTCACCCAAATCCTGCAAAACTTATAAATGAAACAATAACAAAAGATTATCTTGAACAGCTTCAAAAAATAAGTGATTCTGCCCAAAACAATCTGAACCAAGAGGCAAATAAGATTACAAAATTACAAGGGGAAATTTCTACCCTTGAAAAAACATTTGAAAGCAATTTTACAAAACTATTTAACCAAAAATTTTCTACAGATATTTCCAAAATCATAAATGAAGAATTGGAGAAAACTCAAAAAATACAAAATGAAATTGAAGATAGAATTAAAAACTTATCTAAAAAAATCAACGAAAAAAATAATTCCGAAAAAGAATTAGAAAAAGTTGAAAAGTCAATCTTGCAACAAGAAAAAGATTTAAAATCTTTTGACGAAATTAAAAATAAATTTTCTCAAATTATTGGAGAAAAATCCGCAACACTAAAAACAATTCAAAAAGAACTTGAATACACTGATAGCACAAAAGCTATTCAAATATTCAATGAAAAAAAATTGCAATACGAATCATTTGAAAAAGAATTCAAACAAATTCAAACAGAAAAAGAAAAAGCAAATGCAGACCTAATTTCCAAAAAAGAAACACTCAAAACATTGCAAAAGCAAATCAAAAATGCGCCAAAATTCTGCATTGAAGAATTGAAAGAACAAATAAAAGCATTGAAAGAAAATGAAAATAATATTCAGGAACAAACAGACATTTTGAATTCAAGATTTTCAACAAACAACAATTTAAAATCAAGAATCACAACAACAATTGAAGATATTCAGAAAACAGAAAAAGAATTGCAAATTTTCAAACAATTATCAGACACCGCAAACGGAAAACTAAACGGAACAATCAAAATGACTTTTGAACAATATATTCAAAGTGCATATTTTGACATGATTATTGATGAAGCAAATAAACGATTCTTAAAAATGACAAATTACCAATACCGTCTTGAAAGAAAAGAAGAGAAAAAAGGTAACGCAAAAGTCGGATTAGACTTAAATGTTTTTGATTACCATACAGGAAAATTTCGTAGTGTAAGCACTCTATCCGGAGGTGAATCCTTCAAAGCCGCATTATCCCTTGCACTTGGATTATCTGACGTTGTTCAAAACTATTCCGGAGGAATAAAAATTGAAGCAATGTTTGTCGATGAAGGCTTTGGTTCACTTGACGAAGAATCTCTAGAACAAGCAATGAATACTTTATACGATTTAACAGAGGGTAACCGCATTGTTGGAATTATTTCTCACGTTGCAGAACTTCGCAATAGGATTGATAAAAAAATCCTTATAAAACGAAGCTTGAACGGTAGCTCTATTGAAATTAAACAATAATTTTGTAAAAACATTTTGACAATAAAAGAATGATTTTATAAAATATAGTACAAACAAAATTTTTAAGGAGAGCAAAATGAATTTACCAAATAATATTCCACAAAAAGCAAAACAAGAACTAGAAAAACTATTTGAAGGAAACAAAAATTTCATTAACGGAACCCCAACATCTAAAAACATGTGTCTTTCAACACTACAAAAACTTGCACTTTATCAAGAGCCTTATGCATGTGTTCTTAGTTGTTCAGATTCAAGAGTTGTTCCAGAAATTATTTTTGATTGCGGAATAGGAGAATTATTTGTAGTCCGAGTTGCTGGAATTACAGTAGGACCAAATGTTCTGGAAAGTCTTGAGTACGCTGTGAAAAAACTCCACGTTCCACTTTTAATTTTACTTGGACATGATGATTGCGGTGTTATGACTTATGCAAACGAACACTATCCTGAAGTTACAGACCATTTTCAATCCATATTGAAATGTGTTTACCCAGTTATTGATAAAGGCGGACAAATGTCTTGCAATAACAAATTTGCAAAAAAACACACTGTATGGGTCGAAAATTATATCAAAAATCATTCTGAAATAATCCGCACTGCCGTTGAAAACAATGACTTATTCATTGCAAAATGTCACTTTGATCATAACACAGGTGAAGTTTACCTGATTGACAATGAATTAAATAGAGTTATTTAAGATAAGCCATCAATCGGTTTAATAGTTGAGATTTTTCATGAAACCCAACAAATTCAGCAATTTTTTCTCCGTCTTTTAATAACACAAAAGTTGGAAAACCTTTTATGCCAAATTTTCTTGCTAAATTAGGTGACTCTTCTCCGTCAACAATTCCAATCCAAATATCAGAATCTTTTAGTTCTTCAAGTTCAATACGTTGCTTTTTGCAATACATACACCAAGTTGTATAAAATTCAACAAGCTTCAAACCTTTATTTGTATTTTCTTCAAAATTTTGTTCATCTAATTCTACAATCATTTTAATAACCTCTCTGCAAAATATTTTAAGACAACTTTATTTTTTTGACATTAAACTTTCGGCTTTTTTCAATTTTATTCAATTCACGTCTAATATCTTAACGGAATTTTGGAACGGAAAACTTCTTTATCTTCATAACCAAAATTCAAAAGCATTCTATTGGTACTTGTATAGAAAATATTTTCATCAAATGTTGGACCGATGTTTATAGATTTGACGGATTCTTTGGAAAAATTGTATTCCAAATAAGGAACAAACAAACCATTTTTCTCGACTATATTCGTAGGTTTTGAATTCAAAGTTCCAAAAACATTTACTATAACAATTCTATACTCGTGTTCATTTTTAAATTGCGGATTTTTGAAGAAAATACTCACGATGCTCAGAACATCAATCAACTCAAACAAAATATCAAACAGTTTAACTTCATTTGTTTTTTTACTTTTCAATGCTCTTTCAAAGAGCATATTCCACTTTTTGAAAATTGCATGAATAATTTTAACTTGCTTATTTTTATCATAAATTACACTTCCAAAAATTGGGAGGTAGTTGTTTTTGTCCATCTCTTCAACAAGTTTATTTTTGTCAAAGCCAATATTATAACCTGTATAATTTTTGCCTTTTGCGTAATTATTCCAAAGGGTCAAATTGTCACTTTCTGTCGAAAATGAAGTCGTGAAATATTCCAACTTGTTGACTAAATCATTATATCCATCGACAATATGTTTATATTTGTTGCTAAAATGGTTTTGGATTTTGTTGAATAAATCCGAATTAAGCTCCGGGGTTTCATCAATTAAATCAACAATCAACTTATAAGAATAAGCAATTTCTTCCTTATCATTAAGATAAAGCGCGTTCGAAAATCTCAATGTACCACTTGCTAAAATATTCAAAAGTTTTTCGGGCTTTGTATAATGATAAATCACATAATTTTTATCGTTATCTAAAACCTTTTTAATCTTAGGAATTTTACGCAACAACTCATCATAATAAGACATCAAAAACCTCTTTCAGACTCCTTATTTATTATAACATATTGCGTCTAGTTTTACTATATAGTTAACGGCGGATAGAATTCTTCAATCTATTTTTAATCTGTTCAACTTCTTCTTTTGTAAGGTATTTATGAAATTTAGTAAATTCTTCCATAATTTCCCAAGAAGAATAGTTACCATTTTCAACTTTTCTAAGCCAGTCATTAACTTCTTTAGTCATCATAATTGTAATCCTCTAATAAACACTCACTAAAACTTTTTAATATGATAACATTAATTTTGATATTCGTAAAGATAAAATACAAAAAATTTTAGTAAGCGACGAAAAGGTTATTGCCCCGATGCCTTATAACCACTTATAGTTCATTCACTACTCACTTTTCACCTTTAACTATAATATGCCCTATAAACCTTTCCAACCATAAATTTATTCTCTTAACAAAATTACAAAAAGTATCGACAATTTGTTATTTTTGTTGTATGGTTGGGCTACATGCAGAAATATAGATATAAAAGGAGAATTTTACGATGCAAGTTATATTAAAAAAAGAAATTCAAAATTTAGGTGAAGTTGGCGATATCATTAACGTTAAAGACGGTTATGCTAGAAACTTCTTGCTTCCTCAAGGTGCGGCTGAAATTGCTACTGCCGGAGCTTTAGAAAATAGAGAAAAAAATATCGCTAGAATTAAAGCTAAACAAGAAAAATTACATCAAGAAGCTTTAGAAAAAGCTGCAGCTATTGAAAAATTCGGCAAATTAGAATTATCTGCTAAAGCCGGTGAATCTGGTAAATTATTCGGTACAATCACTACTAAAAAATTAACTGAAGAATTAGCTGCTCAAGCTGGTATCGAAGTTGATAGAAAAGCAGTTTCTTTGAATGCTCCAATCAACAAAATCGGTAACTACATTATGTTAATCAAATTAACTTCTAAAGTTAAATGCGAATTGAACATCTCTGTTTCAGCTTCTGAAGTTGTTAAAGAATCAATCGAAGAACAAAACGAAGAAGTTGCTGAATAATTTTAACTAGAATATTAAGTTTTAGACAAAAGACAAAATTAAATAATTTTGTCTTTTGTTTTATTTAAATAAATTATTTGACTAAAAAAGGTATTGATGAGAAACTTATTACAGATAAATCATTAATAACAATTAAAAGTGAGGTTTTATTTTGACTGTTAAGCTGGCAATCACAGGAAAAGGTGGTAATGGGAAAACAACTATAGTAAAAGCATTTATGCATATTTTTCAGGAAATGTTTCCAGAAAAATCTATTCTACTATTTGACAACGACTTAACCAGTGAATTAGCACATAGTTTTGGTCTTGATATCAGAAACACAATTTATGGGATTAGAAGTGGCAAACACGAATATAAAACCGGAATTCCTGAAGATATGACAAAACAAGAATTCATTGAATGGGCAATGGAAGACATTCTCGTTCCTATCAATGATAATGTTGATATTATTGAATCTTGGTTTGTTGGTTCAAAAGATTGCAGATGCCCAATTACAAAACAAATTAATGATGCAGTTACAAAATTAATTAACAGGTATGATATTGTAATTTTTGATTGCGAGTTTGATTTAAAATACCTGAATCAACTTGTAGATATTGATATTGATTGTACAGTAATTGTTGCAAAACCGTCAGAAGAATCTGCTCACCTTGCAAAACGTATTGAAGAATTCAGTGCAAAATATGCGGCAGGAAATCAACTTGGTGTTGTAATCAATAAAGTTGATAATGATAATCTTTCTTCTGTTTATGATTTATTAAAAAAATATGACCTTGATGTTTTAGGCACAATTCCTTTTGACAAAGAATTAAAAAATAACCCGATGACAAGAGAATCTAAAGCAGTTCAAGAGGCAATAAAACAATTCTATTTTAGATTGAATTTACCCCAAGCAAAACAATAGCGGAGTACAAATGGCAATAATTTTAGACGGTAAAAAACTAAGAGATAAATTATTAGATAATTTAAAAACAAAAGTAGAAAAATTTCAGACCAAACCAACTCTAGTTGTAATTTTAGTTGGAGATAATCCTGCAAGTAAAATTTACGTAAACAACAAGAAAAAAATGGCTGAAAAAATTGGCATAAATTCAGAAGTTATAAATTATCCCAGTGAAATTACAGAAAAAGAACTTTTGAATAAAATTGAAGAACTTAATAACGACAAAAATGTTACTGCAATTCTAGTTCAATTGCCTTTGCCAGAGCATATCTCAAAAGAAAATGTAATGAACACAATTTTGCCACAAAAAGATGTTGATGGTTTCACGCCGTACAATTTTGGGAAATTATTTTCTGGAGAGATTCCAACGGTTTATCCATGCACCCCAAAGGGAATTATTTTACTACTTGACGAATACAATATTGATTTAGACGGAAAACATGCCGTAATTGTTGGACGTTCAAATATTGTTGGCAGACCACTTTCACAAATGTTACTCAACAGAAATGCAACAGTAACAGTTTGTCATAGCCATACAAAAAATCTTGCCCAAATAACAAAAACTGCAGATATTTTGATTTCTGCAGCGGGAAAAAATATTATAGAAGGGGAAATGTTAAAATCTGGTTGCGTGGTTGTAGATGTAGGTATTTTCAAAGATAAGAACGGGAAAACCCGAGGAGACGTAGATTTTGAAAATGCCTCTAAAGTTGCATCATACATATCACCTGTCCCTGGTGGTGTTGGACCAATGACAATTGCATCATTGATGCTCAACACAATGGAACTTTTTGAAAAACAACAGTAATTACTTGACCTTATTATGAATTTACAAGGTTCAATGTACAACTTGATTTGATGTTGTTGTTTACCAGTGTCTTTAAACTTGAAATTTCGTTTTCAATTGCTGTTAACTGAGAATCTAATGAATCTTTTTCAGTACCCAATTGATCATCTAGCTGACTGTAATAAATATAATCAGCATCTTCTGTATAATCACTTCCTGTATCACCGGAATACTTTCTTTGAACTTCACTCATTTGAGCTTCAGCATATTGTATTTGGTTTTGAATTGAAGTGTATTGAAATTGTAAAAAGTTTTTTTGTAAAGTCAACAAACTCTTTTGACTTGCTAATGCTAAAAATGCCATATCTCGTCTCCTTATTTATTCTTTAAGCTCTCGTACTTATATAAAGTATTTTGAAAAAGCTCAATTTCATAAAAGGATTAATTCGTAACATTTGTTAACACTAAAGAAATTATCTGCCAATTGGTGCAGGACAAGGACGAGGATTGCCAAACGGACGCATTTGGGGATTTGATTTATAATAATCTTTTTGTTTTAAATCTTTTTTATAATCTTGTCTTTCTAGTTTTTTAATCATTGAATACTTAGCTTTTTGCTGACCATTTAGACATTTTCTAAATGCTTTATTCTCTTTACTAAGAGTTCTTTCTATACTTTTCTTGATAGAAGAAATAACTTTTTTCTGAGCATTGATTTCTTTATCAGTTGCACCGGCATTTTCAATTGCTTGAAGTTTAAAACTTTCTTTCATCAAACAGTCAAATTTTTGTTCATAAATAGGATTGTTTTCGTTCATCAAATCTTCTCTTTTTTGAATTTGCTCATCAGATAGATTCAACGCATTATAAACAGTTGCCCTATCTTGTTGAATGTGTTTAATATATTTTTTATATTTTGTAGCTTCTCTAGGATAGTTTACAGATTTGCTACTTTCAATTGTTGTATTTAATCTTTGACAGGAACATTGAGCCAAAACACTTGGCATAGTCAAAACTAAACAAACAAAAACAAGTAACAAATTTCTCTTCATAATATCTCCTTACTTGATTTATTTTCTCATCAATAAACGAAAATTTCAAATAGTAAATATTTGTAGTAAAATCGGCTTATGGAAGAAATAAATTTAAGAAATTATGCATATTTAGGAGATGCTGTGTGGGAATTGTTCATTCGAGAAAAAACAATCCACATCACGAATAATTCAAAAAAACTCCACCAAATTACAACCAATATGGTAAAAACACATACCCAGAATGAATTTTTACATTGTTTAGAACCGACATTAACAGAAGAAGAATTAGAAATAGTTCGTAGGGCGAGAAATCTTCCAATACCTGTCGGTAGACGAAATATTCAAGCTGAATATCGTCAGGCTACCGCATTTGAGACATTAATCGGTTGGTGGTTTACTCATGATAAAACTCGATTACAAGTAATTTATGAACTACTTGAACCTAAATTAGAATTTTAAAATCAACAAAACAAATGATGATTTTTTTATGTAAATCATTATAATCGTGGTATGAGTAGGTGTAAAATTTTTTGTATAACAATTCTTTTATCTATCATTTGCATAGCACCGAGTTTTGCAAGAGAGAATGATTCTAACCAAGGCTACGTAGGAACATTGCCTGATTTAGGAAGGAATTATCAACCTGTAAAAGAAGGTAAAAAAGCCCCAATAGAAGCACGTCCTGCAAAAGATTTTAACTCCGAAAATGAAATGAAACCTGTACCAAGAGATAATCCTGCTTTTGTAAATATTATTCTAAAATCAGACAAAACCTCACAATATGTCAACGATATAAACGAATTTATTCCAATGCTTGAGGATATTTTTGACTTGATTGAGAATAATGGAAATGTTCAAATCTTCAATGCAAAAGTTTATTATTTCAATAAAAATGCAGATTTTCTGAGAGATAAATATCTTAACAAACCGGAAAGTCAATTCGTTTCATACAAAAGATTAATGGAACTAAGCACCCATGCCAGATCAATTGCACTTTTACGCAGTGAAGCAGAGAAATACAATCCATATCTTGCTTACGGAAGCGCCGGCTATATTTACAACCCCAATAATATTCAAGAACAACTCGGATATTTAAAAACAGAAATTGAACAAACAATACTTATTCTTAAAGAATCAAACTAGCAAAATATTTGCTTAAACTTTTTGTTTAGATTAAAATCAATTTATGTTTAATAAGTTTTTGGAATTTGCAAAAGAGAAGTATAACAATACAAAAATTTTAGATAGATACATCTTAAAACAAGTCATTGAAATGTTTTTGATGGGTGTATTTGTTTTTACAACAATCATTTTTGCATCTGATACTTTTATCACTTTGATTAAGCAAATTGCAAAATTTGGAATTCCGTTCAAAGTTGCATTCATTCTTATTTTATTAAACTTGCCATCCGTTATTGTTATGACAATTCCTATGGGTGTATTACTTGCGACAGTAATGACATTGAATAAATTAAGTTTATCTTCTGAAATCACAGTTATGAGAGCATGCGGAATTGGGTTAAACAGAATCGCAAAACCTATTTTTATTTTCGCAGTTATAATGTCATTGTCGAGCTTTTTTATCAATGAAAGTGTTGTTCCTGTCATGATGTCACAGTCTAAAACTTTGGCCCTTTGGGCTTTAGGACAAAAGAATATCCCTGATGGAAAGGAAAATTTCGTATTCAAAGAACTTACCGATGATGGTATCTTGAAACGTTTATTTTATGTTGGCTTTTGTCAAAAGAAAACTTTATACAATGTGACGGTTTTAGACAATTCTAAAGAAGGTACAATTCAAGTTCTTCAAGCAAGAGAGGGTAAAACATCTCCTGATGGGTGGAAATTTGAAAAAGGAGCAGCATACACAATCACAGATAACGGTCAAGTCTTGAATACAACATTATTTGACAAATCTACTGTCAAATTTGGCTTGGATTTATCTGACGAAATGAATAAAAATGTTGCAAAAGAATATAACTTTACAGGTTTATTAAAATTCTTGTCTAAATCAGATATAACTCCAGAAGATAGACAAGTTTATACAATTGAATTGTTTGATAAAATTGCATTACCTTTAACTACAATTGTATTTGTTCTTGTGGGTGTCCCACTTGCAATTACACCTCCTAGAGTTAGATATAACAGAGGTTTCCTATTTAGTATTTTAATCATTTTTGCATATTATGTTATTAGGGCATTATCAATTTCATTTGGTGAAGCCGGCTCAATAGCTCCATTCTTAGCGGCATGCTTACCTAACATAATCCTAACCGTTATGGGCACTTGGTTATATTACAAAAAAGTTTATACAATTTCGTAAAATCATACTTTTAATGGTGAAAAAAAAATTTTTCTTGTTTTAAAATGCATGTATGGATAGTAGTAGTAACAATAACAAAATAGGCGGAAACATCTTCAGTCAAAAATATAATTTTTCTGAAGTGAACCCTTTTAGTGCTGATTTTAACCCTCAAGAAGTTAAGCCTACACAAAACACTACTGCAACAAATCCAATCAAAAGATTAAATGGCTATGATTCTGCAATTCTTAATAAAACAAAATATGATGAAGCTGAAACAGAAGATTTGAGTCTTGAATACAGAATTAAAGAAAAAGAATCAATAATTAAAGACCTTGATTCAAAAATCAAAGTTGCCGATAATTATGGGACTCAAAATGAAGCTCTTGGTTTAAAAGCAAAGAAACAAAGAATCACAGAAGAATTAAATACATTAAGAAAACAACAAATGTATGGCGGAAGGGTTTTAGGTGAAAAATCACAAGCATATCACGAATCATTCAAACAAAAAATGCCAATAATCTACAAAATTCAATCCTTTATTTCTCGCCAAATTCTTGCCAAAGTTTCTAAAAAAGTAAATTCCGTTGTAACTTTGAGTGACTCATTAGAACAACTTTCTGAAATCAGCAAAAGTGTTGATGATTTGGTTGATATGAATGTTCCGTATGGTGAAAAAGTTCAAAACTACGAAAAACTTACTGAATACTTAAACCAAGCGAACATGATTCACTCTAAAATCTCAAAATCTTTAGGTAAAAAAATATAAACTTTCTCCGAATAAACACTTCTTGATTGAAATACATGTTTGTCTTACAATTTTGAGTGAGAATAAGCTTTTTAAGGAGAAATTATGAACGAGCTGTTAAAAAAATCTGCTGCAGAGCAAAGTAAAGCTTTGAAAAATAAAGAAATTTCAGCTGTTGAACTTACACAAGCAGCATTTGATAGAATAAGTTCTGTTGATGAGAAGTTAGGTGCTTTCAATTCTTTGACAAAAGAAACCGCTCTTGAAACAGCAAAAAAAGTAGATGAAAAAATCGCAAAAGGAGAAGAATTACCACTTCTTGCAGGTGTTCCTCTTGCATTAAAAGATAATATGAACCTTGTTGGTTCTCGTACAACCGCATCTTCAAAAATATTGGAAAACTTTGTTTCTCCATTCAATGCGACTGTTACAGAAAAATTGTTAAATAATTTAGTACCAATTGTTGGTAAAGCAAACTTAGATGAATTTGCAATGGGTTCTTCAAACGAAAACTCTGCATTCAAAAAAGTTCATAACCCTTGGGATTTGAACAAAGTTCCAGGTGGTTCATCAGGCGGTTCTGCAGCAAGTGTTTCTTCTTGCGAAGCAACATTAGCATTGGGTTCAGATACAGGTGGTTCAATCCGTCTTCCTGCAAGTTTTTGCGGTATTGTTGGTATGAAACCGACTTACGGAAGAGTTTCTCGTTATGGTTTGATTGCTTTTGCATCATCTCTAGACCAAATCGGACCTTTCGCAAGAACAGTTGAAGATGCAGCAAACTTGCTTGAAGTAATTTCAGGTCATGATCCTAAAGATTCAACATCTCTTGACATGCCTGTTGAACATTATGCACAAAACTTGAACAATGACATCAAAGGCAAAAAAGTTGGTGTTATTAAAGAGCTTATGGGTGAAGGAATTTCAGACGATGTACAAAAAGCAGTTGAAAATGCCATTGAAACTTACAAAAAATTAGGTTGCGAAATCGTAGAAGTTTCATTGAAAAAATTAAAATACTCAATCGGAATTTACTACATCTTAGCAACAGCAGAATGTTCATCTAATTTGGCAAGATTTGATGGTGTTAGATATGGTTACAGACACCCAGATGCGAAAAATCTTCTTGAATTATATACAAAATCAAGAGCAGAAGGTTTTGGACCGGAAGTTAAACGTCGTATAATGCTTGGTACTTACGCATTATCATCTGGTTATTATGACGCATACTACAAAAAAGCTCAACAAATGAGAGCTTTAGTTACAGAAGAATTTAGAGAAGCATTCAAAAACGTTGACATTTTGATTTCTCCGACTTGTCCAAACACAGCATTTGAACTTGGAGCAAAATCTTCTGACCCATTAGCAATGTATCTAACAGATATTGCAACTATCAGTTGTAACCTTGCAGGTCTTCCTGGTATCAGTGTTCCGGCAGGATTTGATAAAACAGGAATGCCAATCGGTTTACAAATTTTAGCTCCACAAATGCAAGAATCAAGATTATTCAACTTTGCTTACAAATTTGAACAATCAAATGATTTCTATACAAAGTTAGCTAATATATAATGAACAAACTACATAAATAAAATCGGCACTTTAAAAAAAAGTGTCGATTTTTTATTTCAATTCTAAATTTGAACCAATAATTTCTGCAATTAACTTCATTTCCCTATATGTTATCGTTTCATTTCGCAATTTGTTTGACAAATTTGCAAGGGTATAGGGTTTATTCAACCTTTTTTCAAGTTCTTGTGCTACGAATTTTAATGTAAGACCTTTTGCATATAAAATTTCTTTTAATTCCGTAATTATCCTCATACTTAATATCATTACACGTATTTGTATAAAAATAATTTATTAATGTAACTATTGTTGCATTAATAAACGCATTAATTTATAATACATTTATTAGTTGATTAATATAAGGGAGATAAAATGAGAAAGAATTATAAATTCGGCTTTACATTAGCAGAAGTGCTTATCACACTTGGGATTATTGGTGTTGTGGCGGCAATAACTATTCCTAGTTTAATCAATAATTATAAAGCTAAAAAATTACGTTCTCAGTTCCTTAAATCATATTCAGTAGTTCAACAAGCATTTAAACTAATGGAAGCTGATGATGTTTCACTTGACCCAAGTACTTATAAAGGGGATTTTCTATTTTATAGAGTTTTTATGAATTATTTGACCGGAGCAACTGATTGTCAAGTTCAAGTTGCTGCTCCTAGTAGTTCAATATGTTTTGATGGAAGTAACAATAGCGATGTTGATATTAATTCTTATTATAGACCTTTACATGGAGCTACAAACACTCTTTGGAAAATAAGATGGCTTTTAGATGATGGACAAATCGCTTTGCAAGACGGAACGTTATTGCTTTTTGAAAATGCAAGTGTTGGAAAAGTATATGTTTCTGTTGATATAAATGGCCATAATAATAAACCGAACATTTTAGGGTATGATTTATTCACTTTTCAATTTTTGGACGGCGAATTAAAAACAATGGGCGATAAAGGTACTGATTATACAGATATGAATACATATTGCAATCCTAAAAGTACAGATATTTTAAACGGAATAGCTTGTGCACAAAAAGCTAAAGAAGATACAGATTATTTCAAGAAGATTATTAAAGAGTTTAAGTAAAAAGTTATTTTAATTGTGAAAGAATTTGAGGATTTTGCATATTAATATTTTGCTCCTTAGCAAAAGCTTTACTTATTGATACAACAAGTAAATTTACACATAACAATATTCCTAAAATTATTAAAATCGTTCTCATATCTTTCTCTCTATAGCTATACAATATTATAATGGATACTAATAATATAAATCCACTTTTTAGTGGAAATATTTACAATTCAATTCCAATAACAAAAGCACCCCGAGAAATCAGAGTGCTTTTTTAAATTTTACTAAACTAAAGTCAACTTATACAGATGCTTTTACTTTAGGACCTGCATTAATTACTTCTGCAGGCATATTTGGATATTTTGCAGCAAAGTTTTCAGTAAACATTTGAGCTAATTTGTTAGCTTGTGCATCATAAGCTGCTTTATCTTCCCACATTCCACGAGCATCTAATTTTTCAGCCGGAACATCTGGACAAGATGTCGGATAATCAACATTAAATACATCGTGATGTTTGAATTCAATATTATCAAATGAACCGTTCAATGCAGCTGTAACCATTGCACGAGTGTAAGCCAATTTCATACGTTTAGCCCCTGATGAAGCTGAACCACCAGCCCAACCGGTGTTAACTAAGTAAACTTTAGTTCCATATTTGTCAAGTTTTTCGCCTAACATTTTTGCATATACAGATGCGTCCATTGGCATAAATGGTTCACCAAACAATGTTGAGAATGTTGGTTGAGGCTCTGTTACACCACGTTCTGTACCCGCTAATTTTGAAGTAAAACCGGTTACAAAATGATACATTGCAGCATTTTTGTCCAATCTTGAAATTGGAGGTAAAACACCAAATGCATCAGCTGTTAAGAAAATAACAACTTTCGGAATTCCACCTTTTGATGGAATTTGAGCATTGTCAATATAATTGATTGGATAACCAACACGAGTATTTTCAGTTAGGCTACCATCATTAAAATCAAATTCACGAGTTTCCGGATCCATAATTACATTTTCAACAAGTGAACCAAATTTAATTGCATTATATATTTCCGGTTCATGTTCTTTTGATAAGTTGATACATTTTGCGTAACAACCACCCTCAAAGTTGAATACACCGTCAGGTGACCAACCGTGTTCATCATCACCAATTAACTTACGAGCTGGATCTGCTGAAAGTGTTGTTTTACCTGTTCCTGACAAACCAAAGAATACTGCTGTTTCACCAGTTGTAGGATCCATATTTGCTGAACAGTGCATTGGAAGAACATTTTTCTTAGTCATAATGTAGTTCATTGTAGCAAATACTGATTTTTTGATTTCTCCTGAATATCTTGAACCACAAATAATAATTTCGTGTGCTTCATAATCAATTGCGATACATGCTTCTGAATTTACACCATCAACTTCAGGATCACATTTGAATCCCGGAGCACATAAGATTGTATAATCCGGTTCACCGTATGCTGCGAGTTCTTCTGCAGTTGGACGGATTAACAATTGGTGAATAAACAAGTTTTGGCTTGCTAACTCATTAATTACACGGAATTTTTGAGTGTAAGTTTTGTCTGCACCTGCATAACCATCAAAAACAAATACTTCACGATTTTGTAAGTAAGAAGCAATCTTGCCCTTGATTGAATTGAATTTTTCTCTTGAAATAGGACGGTTTACTTTTCCCCAAGCTATATCATCATGAATACCGTCTGTATCCACAATAAATTTATCTTTTGGAGAACGACCGGTGTATTTACCGGTTGTTACAACAAAAGCACCTGTGTTGCTAAGTTTTCCTTCTCCTAATCTTAATGCAGCTTCTGTCAATTGAGCAGGACTCAAGTTCCTATAAACTGCTTTTGGGCCAATTATGCCTAATTTTTCAATACCATAAGTTTCCATTAACCATTTCCTCCTAATAACATATAAATAACACTTTTAATTTAGTACAAACTTTTCTATTTTGCAAATATTTTTAATTTATTTGCCAAATGTAAAGATTAGCCCAAATTTTATGATTTATGCTAGAATGTTTTTAAAGCTTAAAAATTTTATGGAGAAAATTGATGGACGGTTTGAATAAATTTAAAATCTTAACAATTGTATTTTTATGTATGTTTGTTTTTGTAATAGCCGCAATTTATACTAATACTAAAGAAGTTACAGAAAACAAAACAAATGCAAACCAAAAAATCAAAGTAGAACAAAACAAAAACGATATGAATGAAGAAGAAAATGAAATATCACAAGATAATTCAAGTCTTCAAGACCTATCAATAAAAGTAGATGTTCTAACCAAAAGACTTGATGAACTTCAAAACGGAAATTCTTCAAATAAATTAAACTGCCAAGTTCAAGGAATAATGGACGGGGACAGAATTGAACAACTGACTCAAGAAGCTGCTATGCAAGAAGCAAAAGAAAATAACAGAGAACTTGTTTTAACTTGCAGATATTAATTTTACTCTAGCCAAAAAATAACCCTTTATGCTAAAATATGAGCAATAAAAGGGGGAATTGAACATGAATACAGATAAAAAAATTATGGTTAGACCGATTATCATGGTTATTGATTCAATGGGAATTGGAGCAATGCCTGATTGTAAAGATTTTGGTGATACTCCGGATTGCAACACCTTAAAACATGTTTGTGAATTTAATCATGGTTTAAATGTTCCAAATCTTGAAAAAATGGGCTTAGGAAACATTCAAGAATTTGAAGGAATAAAAGAAGTTGAAAACCCTATTGCAACTTATGCAACACTTGTTGAAAAGTCTAAAGGAAAAGATACAACAACAGGTCACTGGGAAATTGCAGGAATTACTTTAGACAGAGCTTTCGCTACATTTCCAAATGGTTTTCCTAAAGAACTTATTGACAAATTTGTAGAACAAACAAACTGTGGTGGAGTTTTGGCTAACAAACCTGCAAGCGGAACAGTAATCATTGCAGAATTAAATGATGAACATCACAAAACTAAATTTCCAATAGTCTACACATCCGCAGATAGTGTATTCCAAATTGCAGTAGATATTGATATCATTCCACTTGAAACATTATATGAATGGTGCAGAATTGCACGAAAAATCTTAACAGATGATGAATACTACGTTTCAAGAGTAATCGCTCGTCCATACAGAATTATTGACGGGAAACCTACAAGAATCTCTAAAGACAGGAGAGATTTTTCAATTGCTCCAATTAAACCAACCCTTTTAAATGAAATTAAAGACAATGGAGGAAAAGTCGTTGCAATTGGTAAAATTGAGGATATTTTCTCTAAATCAGGAATTACGCATGCAATCCACACGGGTTCAAATAAAGAAGGGTTAGAGTTGACACTAAAAGCAGTTCGAAATGAATTGCCACTAGAAGATATTGCGTACGAAAAAGGAAAAGCTTACAACAATGTTGAAATGATTTTTACAAATCTTGTTGATACGGACATGCTTTATGGTCACAGAAATGATGCTAAAGGTTATGGAAAAGCAATTGAAGAAATTGACACATATCTCGGACCAATTATGGACTCTATGGACGAATACGACCTACTAATCGTGACCGCAGACCACGGTTGCGACCCAACCGTTTCTGGTACTGACCACACAAGAGAAAAAGTTCCATTCTTGATGTATTCAAAATCTCTTCCATCTAACGGAAATCTTGGTGAAGTTGAGGGTTTTGATACAATAGCAAGTTTCATCAAAGATTGGATTTAATATAAAAAAATATTTTGGAAAAATTTATTTTTTTGTTATATAATTCTAGTAGTGGATATTTTCCACGAGTTGTAAAAAAATAAGGAGAAATAAAATGAACGTAACTATTAATGACAGTTGTATTGCTTGCGGCGCTTGCGAATCAATTTGTGATGCTGTATTTTCAATTGAAGATAAAGCTGTTGTAGATGAAGCTGCTGTTGCAGATAATGCTGACTCTGTAAAAGAAGCTGCTGATGCATGCCCAGTTGGAGCAATCGAAGTTGAATAATTAGAAAAGTTTATCTAATTCAAAAAAAG
>DABJ01000029.1:170074-208713 GCA_002102825.1 Candidatus Gastranaerophilales bacterium HUM_12
CTTTCTAATATCCAATCTACTTATTTCCCGAGTTTTGATTTAACCCAATCTTCAATAACCCTTAAAGGACTTCTTGTCAAAGCTAATGCCCATGCCGGAACATTCTTAGTCACAACACTTCCAGCTCCAACATTTGCGCCCTCTTCAACAGTTACAGGTGAAACAAGAACTGTATTTGAACCGATTTTTACATTATCTTTTAACACTGTTTTTGTTTTTTCCTTTGTCAAAGGATTGTAATTGGCTGTAATTGTACCAGCGCCAATATTTACATGCTCGCCTAATTCACTATCACCAATATATGAAAGATGCCCAACATTTGTGTTTGAAGAAATCTTAGACTTTTTGACCTCTACAAAATTCCCAACTTTTACATTATCACAAACCTCAACTCCACCTCTCAAATGAGCGCAAGGTCCTATTTTACAACTTTTACCAATTTTATTTGCACCCTCAATATATGTAAATGGGTAAATAATTGTATCTTGACCAATTTCTGTATCTTCACTAATCCAAGTAGAATCAGGGTCAACAATTGTAACCCCATTTGTCATGTATTTTTCAAGGTTTCTTTTGTTCATCATTTTAGAAGCTTTAGCAAGATTTAACCTAGAATTAATTCCGTAAATTTGGTCACTATCCTCCAATACATAAGCATTTACACTCAAGTTTTTCTCTTTTCCCCAAGCAATAATATCCGTTAAATAATATTCACCTTGTGCATTGTTACTTTTCAATTGAGAAAATGCATCTTTAATTTTTCCCCAATTCAAGCAATAAATTCCCGCATTAACTTCTTTAACAGCTTTTTGCTCAGAATTTGCGTCTTTTTCTTCTACAATACATTTTAGAGAACTATCATCTTCTCGAATAATTCTTCCATAACCCGTAGGGTTTTCAAAAATTGTACTCATTACAGTAATATCTGAATTATTTGTTTTGTGAAAATCTACAAAACTTTTCAATGTTTCTTCTGTAATCAACGGTGTATCTCCACACAAAATCAACACCATACCATCATAATCCTTTAACATTGGACAAACCATAGAAACAGCATGACCTGTTCCAAGTTGAGGAGATTGAAGAGTCGTTTTTGCATTTGTATAATTTTCTTTTACAAATTTTTCAACTTCTTCAGCATGATGTCCAACAATAACAAATTCTTCGCTTGCAAAATTTTTAACACTATCTAAAACATACCCCAACAAAGTTTTACCCATAATTTGGTGCAAAACTTTTGGAGTTGTAACAGATTTCATTCTAGTACCTTTTCCCGCAGCTAAAATAACCGCCTTTATATCCATTATTATCTCCTTTTTAAATATTTTCTTCATTTTAATAATATATTAGAATAGGTTATTTTTCAAATTCTTAAATCTTTTTCCCAATAAATATTATTGACTGTTTGATATTAACCAACATTTGATTAATCTGGAATTCAATTATCCCAGATAGCCATGCATCAGCAAAAACCTAGAGAAGTTACAACAAGGGAATAAGCAATAACTTATCTCTACAAACCAGTTCGACTTGATAAATTCAATACATCAATAAAAGACAAAACTGATGCAAATTCATCAAACAAATGTTGATATTGGTGAATATCATCAATACGCTTGAACAAATGGTTCATCTCAAATAAATCTTTATTCGTAGCTAACAATATAAGCATTGAATTTCCATAAATAGAACATTGCATTTTATTTACCCTGAAACTAGTTTGTAATTGCATAAATCTTTCTAAAAAGACTGTATTAAAAAGATATCTCGCTTCAACTTGTCCATCGGCATTTGAACCTTTTTGAACATATACATTATATTTTTTGTTAAATTCATCTGATTCCATAGTAACTTTTTCAAATCTATCAGGAACACGATTGAATATATTTTTAGAATAAATTAGAACTCTGGATTTAATTTTCTTCTGCATTTTAAAATGCATTGCAATGCCCTTAAACAGTAATTTCCTTTCTGATTTTCCATTTTTAAATTTTTTGATATTTGAAATTTCAGACTCTGAAATAACAAAGGGAACATCATTATAAACTCCACTGAAATTGTCATCTACAAAATCATAACCCACATCTTTGTTTAATAGCAAAGATGTATTATATTCAATGTAAGGTATTCCTCCTACACCATATATAATATCCTTACTAAAAACACTCAAAAGAAGGGGGAAAAGTTTATTTTTAATATCAAATTGATAATTTTTATTTTCTAAAGAGATAGCTGTACATATTGATGCTATACAGAGTATAACGGCAAGCACAAAATGAACTTTCAAACTATAATGTCGTTCATTTTTCCCCGGCATAAAACCGGCAAGAAAAGACAGGAAATAAGTGGTTAGCCAACCTTTGCCATATAGTTTTCTAGTATACTCTTTTTGCCATTTTTGCCATTGAGGTAAATTGATTTGCATTGTTTTTGCAAATTCTATAGCAAATTGATTTCTATACCTGTTCATACATTCATTTGTCATTATTATTTTTTCCTTTTTACAATCCTGTTTTACTAGATAAATTTAGTATTTCTAAGAATGATAAAACTGATGCAAATTCGTCAAACAATGTTTGATAATTATTTATGTCATCAATTTTTTTAAACAATGGATTTATTTCAAACAAATCCCTATTCGTCTGCAAAAGAACCAGCATTGTATCACCATAAATTGAGCATTGCATTTTACCAACTTTAAAACTTGTTTGAAGTTGCATAAATCTATCCATAAATGCAGTGTTGAACAAATATCTAGCTTCTATCTGACCACGAGTTTCATCTTTTGTTTTTTGAACATAAACACTATACTTTTTATTAAATTTTTCATATTCAAACTCAACTTTTTCATAACCCTTTGGTACATTAATATCTAATAGTCCTTTTGAATAAATTAAAACCCTTGATTTAACTTTCTTTTGCATTTTAAAATACATTGAAATACCTTTGAAAAGTCTTGTTTCTTGGGTTTTACCGTGCGAAGTTTTGAGATAATTCAAGTTTGCTTCTGTAATAACAAATGGACTGTTATTAAAAATACCACAAAATTTATCATCTACAGACGCATAACATACAGGTTTGTTAAATAACATAGAATTATTATATTCTGAATACGAAATTTCACCACAATCATAAACAATATCATAACCAAAAGCTTTTAAAAGTTTTGTGTAAAGATCTTTTTTAATTTCTTCTTTCAATCCATAACATTCAAAAAAGATAGTCGCAAATATTGAACCGATAAAACCAAGTATTGCTAATATAATATGAAAATTTAAATCATAATCTGCTCCTTCTCTTTTAGCTGGAATAAAACCGGCAAAGAAAACACCAATATATGCTAATACCCATTTAGTGTATAAATTCTTTATACGATTTTTTTTAGATTCATTCCATCTTGCAGCATTTATCTGCATAACTTTTGCAAATTCAAGTGTAAATTTTTCTTTATATTTGTCCATACATTGTGGCATTATACTTCCTCCTACAATTCGAAAATACTCTCTTTTAGTAAGTTATCAAAAGAGAGTATTAAAACTTTTAAAACTATTTTCCTATTTCTAAAGCTCTTTGGGCCATTGATTTTGTAATATTTACAAGTGCAAGGTTTGCTTCATAAGCTCTTTGTGCCATTAAAGCATCAGCAATATCAACCATTGCATTTACGTTTGATGCTCTAATATAACCATTTGCATCTGCATCTGGGTGTCCGGGCTTGTAGATTTTTTCTCCAAGTGTTGGATCTTCAACTACACCGGAGAAACTTACACCACCCTCAAGATAAGGAAGTGTCCCAACACCAAAAACATCTTCTTTCATTGTATTCATCAATCCATGGAAAGAAATATCATCTGTTGCATTCAATACCGGAATTTTTCTAACATAGTTAGGAGTATCAAGGTTTGCAATGTTTTTTGCGTGGATATCAATTCTCTTGCCATGAACTTTTAAAGCATTTGCTCCGATATCTATTGAATCCATTATACTCATTTATATTTCACCTGCCTTATAATTACTTACCTACATTTATCACTGTTTTCATCTCAGTAACAATGTTTGACATTCTTCTTGTTGCCATTGAATAAAGAATTGAATTTTCTTGCATTTGAAGAAGTTCATTTGCAGAATTTATTGGTCCTTCTTCTTGGTCAGTTGCAATGGCTGATGGACCGAGTTTTTCGGATAGTCTTGTTTCTAACGGACTATTCATCGTACTCAAGTATTGTCCGAAATTTATATCTTGTCTTATGTACCCCGGGGTATCAACGTTGGCAACATTTGAACCCAAAGCTCTTTGTCTTTGAGAAATCAAATCCATCATTAATGATACTTTACCCATACTATCCAGTGATGTGTACATTATCTATACCTTAACCCTCTCTGATATTAATCGATTTATTGTACATTGTATCTGCAAGTTTCAACATCTGCATACTTGCTAACATTGAAGCATTTAATCTTAACAAATCTGTTGCTGATTGATAAATACTTACATTTGCCCTTTCAAGATTATTTTGTTTAAAACAATCATGGTTTTTTATAAGCCTACCTTCTCCCGCATCAGCAGTTGCGACAAGTCTATTCATATCCGCAGATTCCATACCATCGGGATTGTCAAATCTTACCAATGGTATATTCCCAATTTTTTCCGGCTTGTCACCTTTTTCAGCATAGGCAAAAACATCACCATTTGGCTTAATTTCAAACTTAAAACAATTTGTCGGAATTTGAATTCCCTCTCCGACTAACCAACCGTCACTGGTTGTTAAATACCCATTTTTACCTTGTTTAAAAGCGCCGTCTCTTGTATATTGAACTTCACCTGATGGTGAAACTACAGGAATAAACCCAGGACCATCAATTGCAACATCATAAGGATTGCTTGTAATCCTAATTGAACCTTGAGAATGATCTGTTCTAACAGCACCTGTAAGATACCCGTCTTCTTTTAATATTTGTTCAAAAGTTACTTTTTTATAACCTGTTGTGTTTACATTAGACAGGTTGTTTGCAATTTGACCAAAACGTTCAAATTGGATAAGCGCGTTATTTGTTCCTTTTGAAATTATTCCTTGTAAATTATACATTTTTAACCTCTATTGTTATGAAGCTGAACTCAATTGGGAGATAGCTTTACCTAAATTTGCATTTTGAAGCATAAACATCTGTCTGTTTGCATCAAAATTTTTCATAATTGGCATCATCGTGATAAATTCTTGTTGTAACGAAACGTTTGAAAATTCGTTATACCCCTGTTTAACATTTGGATCCATAACAAGAATACCATTCGTGTCAACAACACCAATTTGACCAACATTCATAAGTTTATTTGTATCAGGATTGAATAATGAAATTTTTCCTGATTTGTCAATTTTAATTTGTTTTAAGTCTTGCGGTACAAATGGAAGTTGAATAGGAGTACCGGCACTTGATAGAACATGCGCATCTTCTAATGTCAACAACAAACCGTCTTTACCAATTTTGAAACGACCGTCCCTTGTAAGTTTTATACCGTTTTTAGATTCTGTTTGGAAGTACCCTTTATTAGCTAATGCAATATCCAAAGGATTGTCTGAAACCGCAATACGACCAACTTTATCATCTTTCGTTGTTGATAATGCATGGACTCCAAGAAATTCCGCAAACGAAGAAACTACAGCTTCTTTTCTTTGGTATCCGACTTTATCAAAACCTCCGATATTTTCGTTACTAATTCCAATAAGTTCACTATCCAAATGCATTGCACGAATAGATGTTGTCAATCCGTTTTCATTATAAAAAATACCGCCGTTTATACGCATAGTACCACCTCTACATGTTATTTATTAATTATTGTCGGACATTTTGAAATTTTTCTCAATGTTTCCGTCAAAAATCATCTGTTTATAGGAGATTTTGCATGTATTTAATGATATTTTTACAAAAGTCAAATAATAATTGGGGTATAATAAAAGATCTTCCGAAAAAGAAAGTCTCATCAAATTGATAAGACTTATAAATATACATTTACCCCACACACATGCTATCATACAAAAATAGGATTGTCAAGACGTGTATTTTTATTACAAAATAATAAATTCAATTAATAGATTGCTGAAAATGAAATTATAGTGTAAAATGTTCGTATGAAAAAGGTTAGTTTAATATTAATACTTTTCATAATGACAATATTACCCTGTGCTGCAAAAAATCAATCCGACAAGAATATAGAGAGCAAATCAAATAATTCAAAAGTTTTTGTATATCATATTCCTGACGATTCAGACTCTGAAAATGCACAGCCATCTTCTGCTGACGATAATCCTATGCAAGTCCAAGAACTTCCTGCTAAGGGAGTTATAACAGACGATATTACTATTGATACTTCTGAAGAAGCTCAGAACTTAGCTGACAATAACGACGAAGAAGATGAGGAGAACAACGATTCTATCGGCTTGTTAGAAAATTATCAGATTGACGATATGTATTCTGACGTATTGAAAGGTTATGCTGAATATAACGAAGAAGAAGAAAATTCAATAACTTTAGATAATGCTGATGAGAGCATTTCAACAATCAAAATTAAAAAACCATCAAAGGTGGAAACTACAGATTTTAGCAATTTAAGTATAACCCCACAAAAAGGTAATTATTTTAGCTACACAGCACCTGAGTATAGTATTACTCCGGTATCAAACAAAAAATATAAACAATTCGGCAAATTCAAAGCCGGTGCTGTTTATGGTCAAGAAATATACTATGCAGAACTTGAACAATCCTCTGGTGTATTTTCAAGCTATGATTTTAATAACAAATTTTCTGTAAGTACATCTTATTTAAAAACAATAAATTCAACAAACAACGACTACAATGACAATTTTTATTTTTCACCATCATATAAAATCAATCAGTATCTTACAGTAAGTGAATCTTTATCCGCTGACATTTCTAAAGAACGTCAAAAGGCAGATGTGTCATTATCAATAAATCCTTTTGGAAATAAAGATGATGATAGATTACTATTCATTTTTGGGGCAAGTCAAACTCGTTACAATGATGGTCGAACCCCTAAAAATAAATTTAGTTTCACAACAAAAATTAAATTGTAAATTTATAAAAATATTTTGTACGGAAGAAAAATTTTGTTTATAATTGAGTTAAGAGGTTTTTAGTTGTGGCAACGGAATCAGAAAACAAAGAACAACCAAAAAATAAATATAGACATAGTAAAAAAACAGGTTTTTACTATTCTTTTTTAACGATAATTTTAATTCTTTGTTTGATTGAAATTGGCGCAGGAGCTGTAATTAATGTCTCAAAAATCATTTCTTACCAAGGGAAGAAAAATGTTTTGGAAAACCTTTTGAAAAAAGCCCAAATGAGAAATCAAGATTTAAAATCAGAAAAGAAAATGGTAACTTCTGACAATAGCCTTGAGGGGATTGCAAGAAACAATCTTAAAATGGCTGGCGAAGATGAAGTTTTGATTATCATAAATAAAAAAGTTGAAACGCCTAAAAAGAGAAAACATTTTTGGAATTTAAAAGGGAAATTTTCTTTCACCAAAAAACAAGCAAAACCTGAAGAAACAAACCCGAATATCAATATTCCACAAACAATGGTTGATGAATAGAAACGGATAAGTTATGGAAAATACTCAAAGTTTACAATATATAAAACAAGCTTTTGAATTGAAAGAACAAAAGTATTACAAACCCGCAATTGAAATGCTATACAAAGCATTAGAAGTTGAGAATGATAATATTGAAATTCTTTATCAAATTGGAGAATTATACTTTTTGATAAATAATTACACCAGAGCTTTGCAATATTTAGAAAAAGTTTTATCAATAAATTCAAAACATGTTGAAAGTTTAAAACTTACAAGAACAATCAAAGAACGCCAAAATGACCTTGATAGCGTTTTGCGAATTTCTCAACAACTGTTTGATGAAAACCAAAATTCCGACAATCTAAAATCTCTTATCAAAATTTTAATTAAACTCAAACTTATTGATGAAATCGGTAAATACAAAAATTCTGAATTTTTCAATACAGATGTAAAAGTTGAATGCGCAAATGCTTTTTACACAAACGGTGAAGTTGAGAAAGCCAAAGAATTACTTGCTCAATGTAATTCAAATGATGAAAATGCTTTGTTATTAAAAGGCAAAATAAAATTTGACGAAAAAAACTTAGACGAAGCAAAAAAAATCTTTTCAACAATTGGAAAGAATTCCCAAAATCCGGAAGTATTAAACTTTTTAGGGCTATTTGATTTAGAAAATATGAACTTCATTGATGCAATTAAAAATTTTTCTAAAGCATCAAATCTGGATAAATCAAATTCTAAATATTTTTATAACTTAGCAAATGCTTATTTTTATAATGGTTGGATTGACGAAGCACAAAAAGCTTATTCCAAAGCATTATATTTAAACCCTGATAATATTGATTACAGATACTCATTAGCTTATTTGTATTTTGACAAAGCTGATTTTACAAAAGCGAAAAAAGAAATTGATGCAATTCTGGATATAAACCCTGATTACTCTCAAGCAAGAGTTTTAAGAGCTTTATTACTTTCAAAAAATAAAGATTTCTTAGGTGCTAAAAAAATATTAGAAGAAAACATTGAAAAAGGTTTTGACGATGTTTTTACAAGAATGTCACTCGCTAAAGTTTACACAGAATTAAATATTTTTGACAAAGCTAAAAATTTAGTATCTGATGTAATTTCAAAAAATCCTGAAAATTTATCATATTTAAGTGATTTAGCAGACATTTATATCAAAGAAAAGAATTATGATAAAGCTTTAGAAATTGCTCAAAAGATTTTAGAAATCAATCCCAACTATATTTTAGGAGATATTTTAGGTGCTAAAACCGCATTTATGCAAGGTGATTTAGAAACAGCAAAAGATTATGCACAAGATGCAATTTCACTTGATATGAATTCATCAGATGGCTATTATTATTTGGCTCTTGTCAGAGAAAAAATGAATGAGCTTGATGAAGCAATTGAATGTATGAAACGTGCAATTCTATATGATTTGAACAATCCAAAATATTATGCAAAAATGAGCGAATTTTATAAAGAAAAAGAAGATTACAAAACAGCTCTTGAATATATTTCAGAGGCCGAAAGCCTTGACAATTCGAACGAGTATAAATTTATGTACTCTGAATTGGTAAAGTTAAACAGAAAAATAAAAAATTAATTTGATTTCTCAAAAAAGCTAATTATAATACAATATTATATTAGTTTTGATTGGGGAGAGTAGAAAGTATTATGGAAAAATTGAAAAAGATAACAACTAAATTTTTAACATTAGCCGCCACTATAGTAATCTCTGCACAGATAACATTAGCAGCTACAGCACCACAAATTACAAATCAACAACAATATCCTGCAAAATATACACCTGAATACATTCAGCAAATCCGCCCCGGGTATAAAGCTGTTGGTAAAGATGAAGTTTTTTACGTTGCATTAGATATGCTAAAAGATACTGACGGAATGTTTTCACGTAATGCTATTTTAGGAAATAATCTATCTCAAAAACCTGTGAAAATTGAATTCAAAGATTTGGGACAGTTTAGTGAAGATTACAAAAACTTCGATGCATTAGGCTGGAAAAAAGGTAAAAACTTATACATCTATATCAACTTAAAACACCAAGATGCACCGGCAGGAGCAATTGCAGCATTGTTATCCCACGAAGCACTTCACCAAGACGAATATAATTCTCTTGCAGAAGAAACTTACGCATGGTGGATGGAAGCTGTTGTATGGAACGAAATTGTGAAAATGTACCCTGAAAGCAACCAAACTTCTCACCCACTAGTTAAAAGAGAAAATGCATTAAAAAAACTGCTTGAAAAAGGGAATTACCAAAATACTTATATCAAAAAAGAAGTTATGAGTAACCCCGGATACAAAGGTTTGCCGTCATATTCTCCAGGTTTTGATAAATTATAAACTTTTTTGAATAAATACTTTATTTAACTAAAAAGTATATTGATTATAAAAATTTGTTGATGTTAAATGTAGGTATGAGAAGAAGAGTGAAAGCATTAATATTTCTTGTCGGTGCCGCTGTTACATTATTTGCAATAAATTCATTTTATCTTGCAAATCACAACCCAATGCTTGAAGCAAACACAAAAAATATTGATACAACTCAAGTTACTCCACAGAAATTATTTGACAAAAGTTGGCAAACAATTAAAAACGAATACTATGACCCCAATTTTAACCATCAACGATGGGGGCATTGGAAAAACAGATATCAAGGGAAAATCAAAACTAAAGAAGATGCCAAAGTTGCTATAGATACAATGTTAGCCAGTCTTGATGACCCTTATTCAATATTTTTGACCAAAGAAGATTTTGCAGAACAAAACACATCTATTACCTCAAAAATTTCCGGTATTGGTGTAAATATCGTAAATGATGCTGGAAAAATTAGGATTATTAGTGTTATTGAAAATACCCCTGCACAGTTTGCAGATGTGAAACCCAACGATATTATCCTTGCAGTAAATGGTAAAAAAGTTAGCGGAATGTCACTTGCTGATGTTTCAAATCTTGTAAAAGGTCCTGTTAACACGTTTGTAAATATGGATATTTTACGAGGCAAGGAAAAACTAAGCAAAAAAATTATCCGAAAAGAAATTAACATTAAAACTGTCAAAAGTTCAAATGATAAAAATATCGGTTATATACAAATTTCAAGTTTCATTAGTACTTCAACCCCGAACGAATTTCTTGAAGCATTAGAAAATACCCAAAACGCAAAAGGCTTGATTGTTGATTTACGAGGAAATACCGGTGGACTCTTAACAAATGCAATCTTCATTGCAAATATATTTATAGAAAAAGGTAAATTAGTAAGTATTGTGGGTCGTAACGGATACAGATATGATGTTATGGCACAAGATACAAATCTTGATATAGAAAAACCTGTGATAATTCTTGTAAATGGAACAAGTGCAAGTGCAAGTGAAATTTTATCCGGAGCAATGAAAGACTACCATAGAGCAAAAATCATAGGAACAAAAACTTATGGAAAAGGTATGGTTCAAAAAATTATACCAATGCCGAATGAAACGGGTTTAAATCTGACTATCGCAAAATATTTAACCCCTAAAGGAAAAGATATCAATAAAAAAGGTATCTCCCCAGATGTTGAAGTTAAATTTACCAAAAACGATATTATTGAACATAAAGATGTTCAACTTGAAACAGCAAAACGTATAATGAATACAATGATTGCAAAAAAGAAATAGTTTTTTATTTATTAAAAATTAATTTTGTTGGAACAAAACTTGATGCAATTGGTCTATTACAAACACAAGTTAGCGTATAATTTTCCTCAAATGTAGTAGCGCAAATTGACTCAAAATCTTCACCTAGTTTGATTTTGGCTTCTTCTTTTGTCCAATATTTATAAAATTGTTCCTTTGTCGGATTTTCACTATTTTCACCATATCGAACAAGCAGAGATTTATAATCTCGCTCTTTCATATATTCAATATCCACCCCGATATTAGATGTTTCAAATGCCGCAAGTACAATATCATTTGAATGAGTTATACTAAAAAATATTTTTCCTTTTGCAAAATAAGGTTTTCTATCTTTGACAATTATTGTTGTGTCTTCCATATTGAAAAAATTTTTCCCGATAAATTTAACCAAAAACAACCCCATGAGATGTTCATATTTTTTGTCGTCCATTAAAAATTTACGACCATCATCTAGTAAATCTAATTCTTTCAAATCAACATTTTGCAGAAACTCACTCTTCTTTAAATAAAAAATTTCCATAAAAACCCCTTTTTACAAAATTACAGAATCAATAAGTGGTTTTGCGATTTCTAATGCCGAGTTTAAGACCACAGGATTTGTCCAAAAATCAGGTCTTTCAACATATCTTCGAACAATTTTTCTTGCATAAGAACCAACCGCAACTCCATGATAAGAAATATCGCACATTTTTGCAAGTTCGGTCGTTTTTGCATTCGTACCACCAGACAGAATCAAATATACTGGTAATTTTGCATTTTGGACAATTTCACCGGTCGCAACCGCTTGGAGAGTCGATTTGTAATTGTCATCTCCTCCACTCATAGGGAAACCATCAGACTGAACAATAGTTGAGTATGGTTTTCTATTTTCAAGCATTTTCTCAATCCGCTTAACCATAGCCTCATCGCTCAATTGACCTCGACTTGTGCAAATACTCAACAAACCCTCAAAGTTATCATTTATGTATTTCCATTTTGAGAAAACTTCTTCGTCATTCAAACCCATCGCATGCAATTCAATACAATCAATTCCTGTTTCAACTATTTTTGGTAAAACTTCATTTAAATCTTTTTCTTCTGAAATATATGATATTGCGGCTCTTGAACACACTCGCCAACATCTACCGCAGCCAATACATTTTTCTTTTTTTACTTTAGCATAATGAATTGCACCTTCTGGACAAATTTCTTCACAAGCACCACAATTAACACATCTATCATAATCAATAACTGCTTTTTTTACATGCGGATCATTTTTTATACCAACACTTACACATAAATAAGCATCATAAACTTTTGCAATATCTAAGGCTTCTTTTGCCGCCAGAATCACATCGCCATTTGCAGACAAATCAAAAAAACGACAACCCGCAACAGCATACAAATAAACTAAACGTTTAATCTCTTCAATATCTTCATTACCTGCACCGCAAACCAACTTGAAGCAGTGCTTTGTTTCCAACAACTCTTTTAACATTATTTCACCATATAGTTATAAATAATTTCAGAAGCATGAACTATATAATCCTTACCTGCAATCGCATTATGCGGACGATTTGCAAGGATTACTACAATATATTTTTTCCCATTCGGAGCAATAACAATACCGGCATCACCGAGCATTGAACCAATATCACCAGTTTTATGTAAAAATACCGCATCTGGAGAAATTCCGGCTTGAATTAATCTGTTGTTGTGAACATGACCCATATAATCCAACATTTTTGTTCTTGACGCTTCAGTTAAAAATTTGTCATTTTCATCAATGTTATACAACATATCAGCCATTTCTCTAGCAGTTGTATGGTTTGTTCCTGCATAATCGGGAAGCCAAGTTTGCACCTCTGTATTTTTTAAACCCCAATCCCTGATTGATTGATTTACATCGGTCATTGAACCAACTTTTGCCATTAACATATTAGTTGCAGAGTTATCTGATTCAGTAATCATACGCCTTGCAAGTTCATCAATCGTATATTCCGAATTTCGTGCTTTGAATTGCAAACTTCCAGAACCCTCTGTCCTATAATATTCCGTCAATGGAATTTTATCCTCCAAAGAAATTTGCCCAGCTTCAATTGATTTAAATACATCAATCAAAACAGGAATTTTAATAATACTTGCAGTTGAATAAATTTTAGATGCATTTATATCTACATAATTTTGTGTTTCGTAATCCCAAACATAAACAGACGGTTCAACAGTGGGATATAATTTTGCCAAATTTTGTAACTCACTTTGTAAAACAGGCATATTTACATTTTCTTTTAATGGTATCATTTGCGCATCTTTATCTTCTGCCATTCTAAAAGATCTATCGCCCATAAACCAAGCATTCGACAAATAATTTTGTGTTGGGAAACTTAAATTTTTCAAATCTGTTTTAATATTTTTGTATGGAGTCGGAACAAACATTGCTTTCGTAATATTGTTAAACGAAAACGGCATTACATAAAACAACATAAATAACAAAATTGAGCAAGAAACTACAAACTGAAATAAATTTTTCTTTTTAGAAGTTTTTCTTTTAGGTCTATTTTCATCGCGCAAATTTCTATAATGAATCTTATGTCCAACTGACGACGAACCATAATAAACTTCTCTAGAATATTGAAAAGATGCGTGATATTCCGGATAATTGGCATCATACGATCTTGCTAATTTCGGCATTATGGATTAGTTCCTCCCCATTATTAATATTATTTTACCTGAACTCAAATTTTCGGGCAAGTTCTTAACACTTGGTTTTTACAAAAATTATATTTAAATTAAAAAGACCTCTTTAATCAGAGGTCTTTTCTCAATATATACTCGGTTTAGATAATTATTGCCTTAAAAAATAATTATTTGCCCTCAATATTATCCATAGCTTCAACGTATTTCAATCTCAAATCTTTATCATTGATTGCATCAACTTTGAAATCTACATAATGATCATCTGTTGAATATTGACCAATTAAATTTCTCAATAGAACTGAATTCGCACCAAGATAACCTTTTGAAGCAGATCCTCTTTCAACATATTCAGATGTTCCGCTACGTCTTGCAACATTTAAAGTATCACCATTTGTTTGAATGAATGCTCTTGATTTAAGTTTGCAATCGAAAATTGATGCATTCTTTTCATCTGTTTCATTTTCATATTCTTCAACAAATAAACCTTTTGGATTGTGGATAGTTTTACCATCTTTCATTGTAATTGTAAATGAACCTGATGGTACTCTGAAAATTCTTTTACCGTAAGATTCATGATTACCTTTGTAATCTTTGATTTCAGTATCATAAACCAAGATGTTTCTTGAAGATTCAAGAATATTCATATCACCAATTTCTTTTGTGTTATATTCCCATTCACGAGCTCCCTCGTAGTGGATAATATTTCTATTTGCTGTTGAATCATTTTTATCACCATCAGCACCATCAATATCCCAGTTTTGCATATTGTTAAATAATGAATCTAAAGGGATTGGTTTTTGATATTTGTAATACCACTTAATGATTGTATCCCCAGGGTGTTTGTAACCTGTAGTGTCAATAATTGAGGCATTAGCATTTGCGTTTGCATTTGCATCTACATTAACTTTTGCTTCTGCAAAAGCCTCTTTATCACAACTTGTAACCACACCACCTGCAACCGGCAAGAAACATAAAGCAACAACTGCATTTCTCATTGCATTTGAATTTCTTCTATTATCTTCACGAGCAGTAAAATTTACTGAATTACTCTCAATTGGTGTAGATTGTTTTTGATGGTTATTTAATTTATTTGGGGTAGAATATTGATAACTTGTAATTGCGTTAACTTGCATAAATTGCCTCCTATTTATAAATCTGGTTATTTTAAATCTAAACATAAATTATCTTGCTAGTTAATTAGCAAAATCATTCACAACAAAATTAAAACACAGACTATGAGTGAATTCAAGGCATAAAAACGATTTTACAAATCTTAATACGGTTATTGTTGGGCCAATTTTTCACGAACAAGTTTTTCAACTTCAGCCAAAATTTCTGGATTTTGTTCCAAAAATTCTTTAGCTTTTTCTCTACCTTGTCCTAATTTTTCTTCATTATAGCTAAACCATGCTCCAGCTTTTTTAACAATATCTAAATTAACCGCAACATCTAAGATATTACCGATTTTAGAAATACCTTTACCAAAGATAATATCAAATTCAGCAGTTCTGAATGGAGGAGCAACCTTGTTTTTCAAAACTCTAACTCTTACATGGTTACCTATTTCACCCTCATCACCTTTAAGAGTTTCTGTACGTTTAATTTCCATACGAACAGAAGCATAATATTTAAGAGCATTACCACCGGTAGTTGTTTCAGGATTACCGTACATAACACCGATTTTCATTCTCAATTGGTTAATGAAAATTACAGTTGTATTTGTCTTACCAATAATACCTGTTAATTTTCTCAAAGCTTTAGACATCAAACGAGCTTGAAGACCCATTTGTTGATCTTCCATAGATCCCTCAATTTCAGCTTTAGGAACAAGAGCTGCAACTGAGTCAACTACAACGATATCAACAGCTCCGGAACGAACCAATTCTTCTGTAATATCAAGGGCTTGTTCACCTGTATCAGGTTGAGAGATTAAAAGATTATCTACATCAACACCTAAATTTCTGGCATATTCTGGGTCAAGAGCATGTTCCGCATCAACGAATGCAGCAATTCCACCTTTTTTCTGACATTCAGCAACTATATGTTGTGCCAAAGTTGTTTTACCGGAAGATTCCGGACCGTAAATTTCAATAATACGACCTCTTGGAATGCCGCCAATACCAAGAGCAACATCTAAAGATAATGCTCCTGTAGGGATAGCATCAACATTGACAGTGGTTTTGTCACCAAGCTTCATAATTGAACCTTTACCAAAGTCTTTTTCAATTTTTTCAATAGCTAATTTTAAAGCTTTATTTCTTTCTTCGCTAATATTTACAGCCGGTGTTTCTTTCGCTGCCATGTCTAAATCCTCTTATTCCCAAACGTAAACTTCTTTTTTCTTATAAAAACCTAATGCAACAGGTTTGTAGCTATTTAATTCGTTTTTCAATTGATAAACTTCTTTGTTCAAGTCAACAATTTTTTGTTTCAAAGTTTCGTTGTCAGTTTTGCAACGGATTAATTCAACAACAACATCATCCATACCTTCAAGTTTTTCATCAATAACTTTAGCAATCTTGTTGCTCAATTTAACTTCTAAATCTTGAAGAGTTGTTAAAATACTTCTAACAGCGGCACTGTTATTTGTAACAGCGGTAGATGATGAACCACCAGCCATTACAGGTGTTCTAGATGAAACAGGATTTGTGACAACACCATTAACTTGTGCTTGAATTTTTCTTAAATTTTTCACTTCATCATAAGAAAAATATGTGTGACCCATAGCATTTTTTCTAGGTCTTATAGCAGCTTTTTTACATAAATCAACAATTTCCTTGTTGTCTGCTTTTAAAATTGTTCTAACCTCTTGAGGTGTTAAAGTTCTCTCGTTTAATCTGTCTTTTATCATTTATATCTATCCCTTAAAAAAACATTCCCATCACTATATTATTACATTATTAAATTTGTGGCAAATTATTTTCATGCATTCATGAAGAAATGTAAAGCGGAAAAACAAACCACCTTATTTTTCAACAATTTGCGCCGAAATTGTACCAAATAAAAAGCAGCATTTTTTTACATATTTAAACCCATGCTTTTCAAATTCTCTTATAAGTTCATCAGGTTCTGGAAATTCATTTTTTGATTTTAAAAGATATTCATAATTTTGTGGTTCTTTTTTTAAAAGTTTAACTTCTAATGGCACAACAAAATCAAAAATTTTGCTAATAAAATTATGTTCTCCAAAATCAAGTTGCAAAAACTTTCCACCTTTCTTTAAAACTTTATAAATTTCAGAAATCGCTTCATCTCTATTTTCGATATTTCTCAATCCAAAACCCATTGTTACATAATCAAATTCCCCGTCTTCAAATGGCAAATCCGTACAATCACCTTGCATAAAAACACCTAACGGATTTTTAATTTTTGCAAGTTTTATCATTTTTTCTGAAATATCAAATCCAATAATTCTTGCTCTTGGATAAAATTTTGAAATGATTTTAGTGAAATCTCCTGTTCCACAGCATAAATCAAGAATCATTGTACGTGGTTCAATTTTTAATTCTTTTATCGCTAAAAACTTTATTACATAATGCATTCCAAATGAAATTACATTATTCATAAAATCATAATATGAAGAAATTTCATCAAACATATTTTTTATTTTTTCGGGATTTTTATTAATGCTCATAATTTTTCCATTTACTTCAATCTTATTTTTAATTACAATAATTATATTATGAAAATCGCATTCGTACCAATAGATAATCGTCCGGTTTGTTATTCTTTGCCAAAACTTATTGCAGGCATAGATTCTTCAATCGAATTTTATATTCCTAAAAGAGAACTGTTAGGAGATTTAACTCATAGCGCAGATATTGACGGATTGTTTCAATGGCTGATGGAGTTACCCAAACTTGATGCTATTGTTTTGTCACTTGATACAGTTGCTTATGGAGGATTGATTCCATCAAGAAGATGTCCTGAAACATTTGAACAAATTAAGAAAAGAATTGAAATTTTGCGAGAAATTCTTGAAGATAAAAGTTGCAAAGTATATGCTTTTTCTAGTATTATGAGAATTTCAAATAATAATATTAATGAAGAAGAAAAAGAATATTGGTCTGAATGGGGGAAAAAAATTTTTGAGTACTCTTATAATGTCCACAAATCCGGTCGAAATGGCTGCAAAATTCATGACATTCCAAGCAATGTTTTAGATGATTACATTGAAACACGTCGTAGAAATTTTGAAATTAACAAAATCTATTACCAATGGCAAAAACAAGGAGTATTTGATACTTTAGTATTTTCAAAAGATGATTGCGCTGAATATGGTTTCAATGTTCAAGAAGCTCAATTTTTAGAAAAAATGGGAGCATTCACAAAAACCGGAGCAGATGAAATTCCGTTGAGTTTACTTGCTAGAGCAATTCAAGGTGATGTAAAAATTTGTCCGATATTTTTAGCACCGGAATATAAGAACCTAATTTCAAATTACGAAGATATTTCTATTGAAAAATCTGTATTAGGACAAATTGATTTGTGTGGTTGCAAAGCTGTTAAAACACAAGAAGAAGCAGATATCATTCTCTATATAAACAATTTCAAAGACCATCAGGGCGAAATTGTTATGAAAATTGCCACCGAACACTTTAATTCCAAATTTGTTACACCAAATTCACCGTATATGGTTGCAGATGTCAGATTTGCAAATGGTTCAGATAATGGATTTGTTAAGGCATTTTTTGAAAATAAAATTGATGATGAAAATTTCTTTGGGTATTCGGCTTGGAATACATCTGCCAATACTTTGGGAAGTTTAATCTGTGGAGCTAAAGTTAAGTTTTTAGCAAAAAATTATGACAAAGAAAATTTTGAAAAGTTAGGAATAATCAGATTTTTAGATGATTGGGCTTACCAAGCTAATATACGCCAAAAACTTTCACGTCCAAACATTGAAGAATTAACAAATGACATGAAAAAATTTGAAGAAATTATTGAGGGAATTTATAATCAAAAGATAAATGCAAAATACAAATTCCCGTGGAATAGATTGTTTGAGGTAGAAGTTGAACTTAATTGATTTAATATTACTTGCAGTGGCATTGGGAATAGACTGTTTAGTAGTATCTTTTTCTCAAGGATTAATTTTTACAGCAAACAGAACAAAGAATTCTTTTAATTTAGCTCTAACAATGGGATTATTTCAAGGATTAATGCCCGTAATCGGTTACATTGGTGCAAACTCCCTTGCAAAACTTTTAGCTCCATACAGCAAATGGATAGTCTTTGGTATTTTCTTTGTTTTAGGTTTGAAATTCATTATAGAAGCATTTCAACCCAAAGCAGATGAAGTTGAGTGTATCGGTTTCAAATGTTTGATGAGTTTAGGACTTGCCACAAGTATTGATGCATTGGTATCTGGCGCATCTATTAGATTAACTCATACAAACCTCTTGTTATCTGTAACATTGATTGGCTTGGCATCATTTTTATTATCAGTTATCGGTTTTTGGAGTGGAAACTTTTTAAAAAATCTCCCATCTAAATATCTTGAAATCTCTGGTGGTGTAATTTTAATTCTTCTTGCCATAAAATCTATTATTTTTTAATATTAAGGCAATTTTTAAGACAAAAAATACTTTATATATATGTAGGTTGAAATATAAAGGAAAATATTATGTCTTCAAATTGGGTTTCAAATTTAGATATGTTAGCAGCTGGCGGTGTTATTGATTTTGATGCTGCAGCTTATTTGCTTGATCAACCGGCAAGATATGTCGGAAATCCTCAAATTGAGGGCTTGCCACTAGAAAACCCATCACTATTACCGCAAGGAGTTAAATTGAAAGATGTTCCACAAATGGACGAATATAGTGGGTCAAACAAAAAACCGTCTGCAAGCACTTCTTGGAAGAAATGGGCATTTGGCGGACTGGTTACAACATTGATTGGTGCGGGTGCTTTTGCACTATTTAAAGGTAAAGTTCCATTCTTAGGTAAAATTGCCTCTGGCGCTTCAAAAGTTACATCTTCGGCAAAAGGTCTGGGCGCAACAGCTTTAAACTATATCAAAAAACCGTTCACATGGATTGCGTCCAAAATTAAAAAGCCATAATTAACTTAATATTGAAATAGAAAATCTCTTGATGTAGAATATTCCTGTTGGTTAAAAATAGACAAAGGAAAAGAGATTTCACTATGACTGAAAATGTTAGAAAACAAATGATTTTTTTAGGGCCACCTGCTTGTGGTAAAGGTACTCAAACAAACAGATTATCAGAAGAAATGAAGTTACCTCACGTTGATACAGGTTCTTTATTGAGAGCTGAAATTAAAAATGGCACTGAAAATGGTAAAATTGCTAAATCTTACATTGATAAAGGTAACCTTGTTCCTGTTGAACTTGTTGCATCTATTATCAAAGACAGATTAGCTCAAGACGATTGCAAAAATGGTTATATCTTAGACGGATACCCAAGAAGTGTTGAACAAGCAGACTTACTTGAAGACATCAACAAAGAAATCAACGGTAACGACAAAGCTGATTTCAGAGCAATTTATTTTGATTTAGATCCGGAAATTTTGATTGCAAGAATTGTAAATCGTCGTTCTTGTCCAAAATGTGGAGAAATCTACAACACTAAATTCAAACCTACAAAAGTTGCAGGAATTTGTGACAAATGTGGTGCTGAATTAACTCAAAGAAAAGACGACAATGAAGAAACTGCAAAAGCTCGTTTTGATACATATTTCAAAGAAACAGCTCCATTAATTGATTACTACAAAAACAAAGGTGTTCTTAGAACTATCAACGCAGAGGGTTCAATTGATGAAGTTTGGGAAAGACTTTTGAAAGTTATTAACGACTAATTGAAATTCTTTAAAAATATAAAAAGACGGTAGGTTTTTAAACTTATCGTCTTTTTTATTTAAAAAATGTGTATTTATTCACTTATTTGAAAATTTTGTTATAATAAAAATTATGACAGATATTGATAAAAGTGATTTAGAAGAATTAAAGCAGAGAGTTAAAGAAAAACTTGACGGAACTCATTTGATTTCGTACAAGGGAACCGTTTCAAAACTTTTAGGATTGACAGTAGAAGTTAAACTTCCGGGGCTAAAAATCGGTGACCTTTGCTATATTGAAACTTATGATGGAAAACAAAAACCTGCAGAAGTTCAGGCATTCAAAGGTGAAGTTGCTCAATTATCACTTTTGCTAGACGGTAGCGGAATTGGTCAAGGGAGTTTAGTTACAACAACAAGACGACCGATTACTGTTCCGGTTGGAGATTTTTTATTAGGGCGATTAATTGATCCACTTGGAAATCCGATAGACGGAAAACCACTTGATACCACAAATGCCTTATGGAGACCAATTGAAGGACCTCCCCCAGGGCCATTCGAAAGACCTATTATTACAGAACAATTCTCAACAGGTGTTCGTGCAATTGATGGTTGTATGACAATGGGTTGCGGACAACGTTTGGGGCTTTTTGCAGGGTCAGGTGTAGGTAAAAGTACACTTCTGGGTATGATTGCAAGAAATTCAGATGCTGATGTCAACGTAGTTGCACTGATTGGTGAACGTGGAAGAGAAGTTAAAGAGTTTGTTGAAGATTCTTTGGGTGAGGTTGGTATGGCAAAATCCGTTTTGGTATGTTCAACAGGCGACCAGCCACCATTGATTCGTCAAAAAGCTTTGTTAACAGCAACAGCAGTTTGCGAATATTTTAGAGATCAAGGCAAAAAAGTTTTCCTTATGACAGATACTGTTACTCGTTGCGCTATGGCAGGTCGTGAAGTTGGTTTGTCATTAGGAGAACCACCGACAATGAAAGGTTATCCGCCATCAATTTTTTCATGGCTTCAAAAAGTACTTGAAAGAGCCGGAAACAGTCCAAAAGGTTCAATTACTGCTTTATATACAGTACTTATGGAGGGTGATGATATTTCAGACCCGATTGTTGATATTGTGCGTGGTATTGTAGACGGCCACATTTTCTTGTCAAGAAAAGTTGCGGAATCTAACCACTATCCGGCAATTGATGTATTAGGAAGTATTTCCCGTTTGATGAGCGCAATTGCATCTCCGGAACATAAAGCAGCAGCAGCGAAGTTGAGAACAATTATGTCTATGTATCGAGAGAATAAAGATTTGATTGATGTTGGTATGTATCAACCTGGGTCAAACCCAAAACTTGATATTGCAATTGAAATGATGCCAAAAGTTAATGCATTTTTGCAACAACGAACCTCTGAAAGCGTAACAATGGAGGGTACAATCCAACAACTTGTTGATATGATGCAAGGTGTGGATATTTAGTCCAAAATCATGTCATTGTAAGGAAAACAAGATTTTTTGAAATATTGCAATAAAAAACCCCGACGTCAATAATTTGTTAGTCGGGGCTTTTATTTATTCTAACTTCAAAGAAGATTAGTGGTTGTCGTCATTATTAAAATCTGGAGAACCAAACATTCCTTCAATTTCTTCCAAAATTGCAGATGGTTTTCTCGCTTGATTTCTTTGAGCAACTGCACGTTTTCTTTCTTCTCTATCACGTTCTTCATTTGCGTTTATCAAATGATGGAAACCAGTACCGGCTGGGATTAAACGACCGATAATAACGTTTTCTTTCAAACCTCTTAACAAGTCTTTTTTACCCTCAACTGCAGCTTCTGTCAAGATTCTTGTTGTTTCTTGGAATGAAGCAGCTGAAATGAAACTTTCAGTGTTCAAAGAAGCTTTTGTAATACCTAACAACATGTATTCACAAGTTGCCGGAGCCTTACCTGCTTCTTCTGCAGCTTTGTTTTCTTTTTCAAATGTTTGCATTTCAATCAACTCTCCAGGTAATAATTTTGTATCACCTGCATCAGTAATCTTAACTTTCTTAGTCATTTGACGAACAATGATTTCAATGTGTTTATCAGCAATTTCAACACCTTGTGAACGATATACACGTTGTACTTCGTCTACCAAGTATTGTTGAGCTGCTTCAGGTCCACATAATCTCATTACATCATGCGGATTCATAGGACCAGATGTCAATGGTTGACCTTTTGTAATTTTTTGTCCGTTAGAAACAATTACATTAGCATCAATTGCATATTTAATCTCAGTTGATGAACCGTTTTCATCTAACAAGAACAATCTTGGGAATCCATCATCATCAATTTCAATCTTAGCTGTACCATCATTTTCAGCCAAAATTGCACAATCCTTAGGTTTTCTACCCTCCAAAAGTTCTTCAACTTTCGGCAAACCTTGAACGATATCGCCTGTTTTTTCTCTTTCAAATACCAAGGTTGCAATCAAGTCTCCTCTAAGTACCAAAGCACCTGAATCAATTTGAAGCATTGTACCTGGGCTGATTAAGTAAGGACGACCGTTTCTAATTTGGATTTTGCCTTTATTTACGGCTGTTACAAGCCCTGAAACAGGAGAAGTTTCTCCGCTTTCTGCTAAAACTTTATCAGCTTTAACAAACTGACCTTTCTTAACCACTGCAGTTCCTTTAACTGAAACAGTTGTTGAAGAACTATCAGAAATTAAAAGAAGTCTTCTTGCATCTTCTTCTGCATTTTTGATTGAAGCAACCGCATCGTTAACTGCTAGAACTTGAGTTTTCGCAACCGGTGTTCTAGGGTCAATCGTTTCACCGTCTTTTACAAGCAATTCAGTTTGTAAAGCAGCATTTGCAGCACCTTCAATTTCACGACGAACAATCAAGTTTTCCAATACAACGATTCTCAAGTTTCCGTTTGAATCAAGTTCTACCATACCTTTAAGGTGTGATAAGTACCCTTGCATTTGAAGAACTAAGCTTGTTCTTGTAATTGTTGCACCATCAACGTTTCTTACTCTTGCGCCATCTTTGTATTGAAGTTGAGTCACAGGAACGATATCAATCAATTCATCAGTTGTGTTGAATTGGATTGAAACATCTTTTTGGTTAACTTCTAATACTTGAACCGGTCTGATTAAAATTTGTACAGGTTGATTTGCGATTGAATCTTCATCTAATGATAAAGAAGAATCAATTTCTTCATCTAAATCATCAATTGGTAATTCATCAGCTGTAGAATCCATAATTGTAACAATTGAAGTTTCTTTAGCTTTGATACCGTCAGCGATTACTGTACCTTTTTTAACAACTTCACCCTCGTCAACTTTCAATTCTGAAATATTTGACAATGTGTGAACTTCACCAGGTCTAACAGTGATTTCGTGAATAACATCATTGTATTCCTTGAATTCAACAACACCATCAATATGACAATAAACGTCTTTTACAATTTCAGTACCAGCTGTAACTGTAGTACCGTTTTCAACCATTTTCAATGTGCTGTCTTTATTGATTTGGTGAACTTCTTCCGGAATGAATACAACTTTACCAGCTTTAGTAATGATTTGATTTTCATCAACTTCAACATCAACATATCTGATTTCACCAGAAGATGAAACCGTACAATCATCATCTATAAGTTCAGCAATAATCATGCCGTTTTCAACTGTTGTATCAACAGGAGCTTTAACGATGTATTTTTCACCAGTTTTGTCAACTGTCCAAAGCTGTTCTTTTTTAGTTTGCTCGAAAGATGCATTTTCCGGTTGTAAAGAAGCAATAACAATTGTTAACTCTTTACCTTGAACAATCTTTTTAATCTTTTTACCGTCAAATTTAGCTTCTTCAACAACTAAATCATCACCAACTCTAACTTCACCACCGTGTTCGCAGATTGTTAAAGTTTCAGCCAATTTTTCGCCTTTAGAAATTTTTTGACCATCTTTAACAAGAACTTTCGAACCACCAGGTAATGTATAAACATCGCCACCTAAAACCCAAACAATACCTTGTTTGTTTGTAGTTCTAAGAACGTTGCCTTGTCTATCTTTCTTTTCATCAGCTTTAAAATCTTCAAATACAACTTCACCACTTATATCAGTTGTAATATCTTTTGTTGCTTTTTCTGTCAAACGGCTGCTATCACTTTGAGATGATGGAGCATGCTCTGCCATTTTGAAACCTTTAGCAACTTCCATGCCATCAGTGATAAATAATGTAGCACCTGCAGGAATGTGATATTTAGTTGTTCTCTTTTCGCCTTTAACTTCAATATCAGCTTCGTACATAGAAACTTGAACAATATCACCGTGTCTTGTTCTAAGTTCTCTGGCTTTGATTTTTGAAACAACTTTACCGGCTTCACGAGCGATAATTTCTTTTTTAGCTTCTTTAACGCCAACAGCACCACCGGTGTGGAATGTTCTCATTGTTAACTGAGTACCAGGTTCACCGATTGACTGAGCAGCGATAATACCAATTGCTTCACCGATATCAACAAGTTTTTGACTTGTCATTGCCCAACCATAACATTTTTGACAAACACCGTATTCAAGACCGCAAGTCAAACCTGAACGAACTTTAAGTTCATGTAAGTCTAAACCTGAAATCTTCTTGATGTCATCTCTGTCCATTGTTTTGCCATTAGCAACTAGTACATTACCATCAGCATCAACTATATCTTGAGCAACTGTTCTTCCCAACAATCTGTCGATTAATGGAACGATAACAGCATCACCATCAGTGATTGGTTTCATATTAATATATTTTTCAGTGTGACAATCATCAGCTCTGATAATTACATCTTGAGCAACATCAACCAAACGTCTTGTTAAGTATCCAGAGTCAGCTGTTTTCAATGCTGTATCTACCAGACCTTTACGAGCACCGTATGATGAAATGATGTATTCTGTAACGGATAAGCCTTCTTTAAAGTTTGATTTAATTGGCAAGTCGATGATTTGACCTTGTGCGTCTGCCATCAAACCTCTCATACCTACCAACTGTGAAACCTGTGACAAGTTACCACGGGCTCCAGAGAATGCCATCATATATACAGGGTTTAATTTATCAAAATTTTCAACAACTTGTTCTGTAAGTTTTGCTGTTGTTTCAGACCAAGTATCAATAACTTTTGTATATCTTTCAACCTCTGTAATTTCACCTTTTAGGTATCTGTTTGTTGATTTTTCAATTTCTTCCTCTGCTGATTTCAATAAGTCTTTTTTAATAGACGGAACTGACAAGTCAGCAATTGAAATAGTTGTACCAGAAACTGTTGCATATTTATAGCCTAAATGTTTCAACGCATCAGCTAACGATGCAGCTTTAGCACCACCGTATTCCAAATACATCTGACCTAACAATTTTTTCAATGAACCTTTGTCCATTTGTTTGTTAATGAAATCAGGTGATTTTTTAGTATGTGTATATGTGTTTTCCATTCTAATTTTTCCTCAATTAGTTATTTCCATTTATTTTAAACCACTTAAACAAGTGCTTTTCTAACTTCTTCGTTAAATATAATTCTACCTACGGTAGTTTCTAATTTTTCACCTTTTTCGTCTCTTACGACAATCTTATCGTGTAACTTGATTACACCAACTTCAAGAGCTGAAATCGCATCTTGGAAGTTGTAGAAGTAACCTTTAATCTCTTGGTTAGGATCCTTGATAGTAGTTAAGTAATACATACCAAGTACCATATCCTGAGATGGAGTTACGATAGGTTTACCGTTTGCAGGAGCCAATAAGTTGTTAGTTGCTAACATTAACATTCTTGCTTCTGCCTGAGCTTCAATTGATAATGGAACGTGAACAGCCATTTGGTCACCATCGAAGTCAGCATTGAATGCTGTACATGCTAATGGGTGAAGTTGAATTGCACGACCCTCTACCAATTTTGGTTCAAATGCCTGAATACCTAATCTGTGAAGGGTTGGAGCACGGTTCAACATAACCGGATGTCCATCAATAACCTCTTCTAAGATATCCCATACGATAGGCTCTGAACGTTCAATTTTCTTCTTCGCTGATTTAATGTTTTGAACATATCCACGTTCAATCAATTTATTAACAACAAATGGTTTGAACAATTCAATCGCCATTTCTTTTGGTAAACCGCATTGGTTCAATGTCAATGACGGGCCAACAACGATTACTGAACGACCTGAGTAGTCAACACGTTTACCTAACAAGTTTTGACGGAAACGACCTTGTTTACCTTCAATAATGTTAGATAATGATTTCAATGCTCTGTTGTTAGGACCAACAACTGTTCTACCGCGACGACCGTTATCAATTAGAGCATCAACCGCTTCTTGAAGCATTCTCTTTTCGTTTCTAACGATAATTTCAGGAGCACCCATTTCTAACAATCTTTGTAAACGGTTGTTTCTGTTAATTACACGTCTGTATAAGTCGTTCAAATCAGATGTAGCAAATCTACCACCGTCCAATTGAACCATTGGTCTTAAATCAGGAGGTGTAACAGGAAGTACGTCCATAATCATCCAAGTAGGACTTGTTTCAGAAGAGATAAGATTATCTAATAATCTTAATCTCTTAATTAATTTAGATTTCTTTTGAACTGAAGTTACGTTACCAGCAAGTTCATTTCTGATTTCTTCTGCTAACTTTTTAGTATCAATTTCTGATAACAATTCTTTAATAGCTTCTGCACCGATACCAACTTTTAAAGTTGATTCTTCGTTTTCAGCCATGTAATCTTCATATTCTTCTTCAGTTAGTAATTGTAATTTTCTGAAATCACTATCACCGCCATCAATTACAACATAGCTGTTGAAATAGATAACTTGTTCCAGATCTTTCAAAGTCATATCTAAAAGTAAACCAAGGTAAGATGGAATTCCTTTTAAGAACCAAATATGAGAAACAGGAGCTGCAAGCTTAATGTGTCCCATTCTGTGACGTCTTACTTTTGAATCTGTAACTTCAACACCGCAACGTTCACAGATAATACCTTTATGTCTTACTCTTTTATACTTACCGCAATAACATTCCCAGTCTTTTGTTGGCCCGAAAATTCTTTCACAGAACAAGCCGTCTCTTTCCGGTTTTAATGTACGGTAGTTGATAGTTTCCGGTTTTGTTACTTCGCCGTGTGACCATTGAAGAATTCTTTCCGGAGAAGCTATACTAATTCGTATATAATCAAAATAATCAATGCTTGTTGACATTTATAATGTTCTCCTTTTTTATCTTGTGAATTGTGAAAGTGAAAAGTCTTAACCAGACTATCCACTATTCACTTTTCACACTTCATTTTTATTATAAATCACCGAAAGTAGTTGGTGTTTCAAAGAAATTGATATTCAACAACTCTGAATCAACGTCTGATAAAGTACGTTTTGGAGCTGCTTTTCTCAAATCGTCCATATCAGTCATCAAATCTACTTCCTGACCGTCTTTCTTCGCAACTGTGATGTCAAGACCAATACTTTGTAATTCTCTTACAAGTACCTTGAATGATTCTGGAATACCAGGTCTTGGAATATTATCACCTTTAACGATTGCTTCATAAGCTCTGTTACGTCCGTTAACATCATCTGATTTGATTGTTAACATTTCTTGTAGAGTATATGCAGCACCGTAAGCTTCCAATGCCCAAACTTCCATTTCACCGAATCTTTGACCACCGAATTGAGCTTTACCACCCAATGGTTGTTGAGTTACTAATGAGTAAGGACCTGTACTTCTTGCGTGGATTTTATCATCTACCAAGTGAACAAGTTTAAGGAAGTAAGTCCAACCTACAGCAACAGGTCTGTCAAAAGGCTCACCTGTTCTACCATCAATTAGTAATACTTTACCGTCTTCGCCAACCCAATCACAACCTGATTCTTTGATACCTCTAAGAAGTTCAGCTTTTGTTGCAATTTCTGATTGGTTTTCGCCGTACATTTCATCAAATGCTGGAGCTTCGTAGTAATCACGAGTCAAATATGCAGCCAAACCTAACAATAATTCATAAGTTTGACCAACGTTCATACGAGATGGAACACCAAGCGGATTCAATACGATATCAACAGGAGTACCGTCTGGCAAGAATGGCATATCTTCCTTAGGTAAAATTCTTGAAACAATACCTTTGTTACCGTGACGTCCAGAAAGTTTATCACCTACAGAAACTTTACGTTTTTGTGCAATGTAAACTCTGATTACCGTATTAGCACCTGGTGGTAATTCATCACCTTTTTCTCTATCAAATACCTTAACATCGAGAACTCTACCACCTTCACCGTGAGGAACACGAAGTGAATTATCTTTAACATCTCTTGCTTTTTCAGCGAAGATTGCTCTCAATAATTTTTCTTCCGGTGGGTGTTCTGATTCACCTTTCGGTGTAACTTTACCAACTAAGATATCATCTGCATAAACTCTGGCACCGATTCTTACAATACCACGTTCATCTAAGTGTCTCAAAGCATCTTCTGAAACATTAGGAATTTCACGTGTAATTTCTTCCGGTCCCAATTTAGTTTGTCTTGCTTCAATCTCTAATTTTTCAATGTGTAATGAAGTGAAGATATCATCGTGAACACATCTTTCTGAAAGTAAGATAGCATCTTCGAAGTTATAACCTTCCCAAGGCATATATGCAACCAAAATGTTTTTACCTAATGAAAGCTCACCGCCACAAGTTGAAGCACCATCGGCGATTACATCACCGGCTTTAACCTTGTCACCTTCGTGAACGATTGGTTTTTGGTTGATACAAGTATCTTGGTTAGATCTTACATATTTCATAAGAGTATAAATATGTGGTTTGCCATGTGTATCACGGATAACTATTTCTTCACCAACAACTCTTTCAACAGTACCGTCAACATCTGCAACGATAACCATACCAGAGTCTTTTGCAACACGAGATTCAAGACCTGTACCAACTCTTGGTCTTTCAGTAATCAATAGAGGTACTGCTTGACGTTGCATGTTAGAACCCATCAATGCACGGTTAGCATCATCGTGTTCAATAAACGGAATCATTGATGTTGCAACTGAGATAATCTGAATTGGACAAACACCTACAAAGTCGATTTTTGATGCATCACACATGATAAATTCAGATCTGTATCTTGCAGGTACAACTTTTTCAACAAATTTTCTGTCTTTAGTTAATTTAACATCAGCCGGAGCACAACGATAGTTTTCATCGGCATCTGCTGTCATATAAACAACTTCATTTGTTACAACACCATCTTTAACAACAAAGAATGGAGATTCAACAAAACCATAGTCGTTAACCTTTGCGTGTGTAGCTAATGAACCAATCAAACCTGCGTTTGGACCTTCCGGAGTTTCAATCGGACAAATACGTCCATAGTGAGATGGGTGAATATCACGAACTGCGAATCCAGCTCTTTCTCTTTGTAAACCACCAGGTCCTAATGCTGAAATACGTCTTTTGTGGGTTAATTCAGCAAGAGGGTTAGTTTGATCCATGAACTGTGACAATTGAGAAGAACCGAAGAATTCTTTCAATGAAGCAACCAACGGTTTTGTATTCAACAAGTTCAATGGTGTTAATGTTTCAGAATCCTGAAGTGTCATTCTTTCTTTAACAATTCTTTCGATTCTTGATAAACCTACTCTGAATTGGTTTTGAAGAAGTTCACCAACTGAACGAATTCTTCTGTTTCCTAAGTGGTCAATATCATCTAATTGACCTTCATCATAAGTTAAGTTGATTAAATATTCAATTGTTGAAACGATATCTTCAACTGTTAATGTTCTTTGGTTCTTAGGAATATTTAAGTTTAATTTTTTGTTTAATTTATAACGACCAACACGACCGATATCATATTTCTTTTCATCAAAGAATCTTGATTCCAAGATTTGACGTCCGCCTTGAGGAGAAGCAGGATCTCCAGGTCTTAATTTTTTGTATAATTCAATTAATGCATCATCTGTAGTTTCTGTTGTATCTTTTTCTAAAGTCTTTTTCAAGAACTCAAAGTGAGTGAATTTAGATTCCATTTCAGAAACAGTGATACCCATAGCTTTCAACAATGTTGTAGCTAAGATTTTTCTGTTTTTATCAATTTTAACGTGAATAATATCGTTAGAATCTGTTTCAATTTTCAACCAAGCACCTCTGTTAGGAATCATAGTTGCGTTGTATAAACGTTTTCCTGTAGGAGATGGGTCACACTTGAAGTAAACACCCGGAGAACGAACGATTTGTGATACGATAACACGTTCCGCACCGTTTACAATGAATGTACCTTTGTCAGTCATTGTAGGAATATCGCCGATGTAAACTTCTTGTTCTTTAATTTCACCGCTATCACGGTTAACAAGTCTAATCATTACACGCAATTGTTTTGCATAAGTTGCGTCATGAATTCTTGCTTCTTCAACTGTGTACTTTGCGTTGTCGAAAGTATAATTTGGTAAGAAGTGTAATTCTAATCTGCCTGTATAATCTTTAATAGGAGAGAATGAAAGCAATTCCTCTTTCAAACCTTCTTTTAAAAACCATTCAAACGATTTTTTTTGCACTTCAATAAGGTCAGGTAAATCATCCAAACGAGTATGAGGAATACCCATTGGTGTTACTCTTTTTGCATATTTTGTCTTAGACATCAATTCACCTCATTTTAAAATGGTGTACGTACTATAAAAATTTTTCTAACTTAAGGCTGTAAACCCTCTACCAAAATGGTAAATGTCTGCAATTTTTAATGTTCTGTCAGTTAGTGAAATCCGCTTGTAATCAAACTTCCAAGATTTAGGCACACTTCGCCCAACTTACTTTTGCATGTTCTTTCATCTTATTACATCAATATTCATAGTCAAGCAAATTTGCCATGTTTTTTGGAAAAATTTTTCACTTTTCTTAATAATTTTTTACAAGACAGAATTTTTAAAAATATCAAATGACTGTAAGTTTGACTACGCAAGGGTTTAGGTCGTCAAGTAAACTTTTGATAATTTTGAATATTGCATAAATAAAGGGTTTGAGGCTAATCACCTCAAACCCTTATATAATCAAACTTTCAATCTATGCTGCGGAATCAAAAATTACACCCCTACCGCCATTTTTATAATGTTCTTTTATTTCTTCCGGTGTTGAATATTTATTATAATTTTCATTATTTCGTTCAACCATATAATTTACTAACGGGCCATCCAAAGCATTTGGTTTTAAATTCGGATTTACTGCATGTTGAAACCAACCAAACGGATTTAAAAACGGATTATTCAAATACAACATCTGGTTCATAGCCTCTGTTTGTTGCTTGCGTGAAGATGTTGCAATATTATAACCGATTAATCCGACAAGACCAAGACCACCTGCAACAATCAAAGGTTTTTTCTTTGCAAAATTTACTGCACTTTTAATACTTCCGTACCCACACATACTTCCAAAAACTTTTCCAATACTCATAACATTTTCCCCTTTCATTTTTTCCTATACTCCCATATAAAAAATTTTTGGCAAAAGTTATTGCTAAGTCCCCTCACATCATATCATATCATATCATATAGGGCAGTATAACTGGATTTGAGCCTATTTAAAATTTAACTTTACATTCTGTTACAATTGTGTTTTTTAATTCGAAATGGTAAAATCAAACGCAAATAAGGATTTAAATTTATATTTCCTTTTTTACCTATTTCCTTTTCCCTTGCCCCCTTAATTTATATATTTGTTAAAATTTTCACTTATTGTAAAAAATTGCTATAATAAATGCATGTTTTATTTTGAAAAAATTGACGGGAAAAGAATTTTAAAATCCAATTTTATTAAAAATATGGAAGCCTTTTTTACAACACGAGATATCTGCATTTGTTGTAAAAATATTGAACTTACGCAAAAAGACACCTCCCTAGAACAAAACAAAAAAACAATCTGCAAATACTTAAATATAAAAGAAGAAAATCTGTTACTCCCAACTCAAACACATACCTCAAATATAGATATAGCAAAGGAAACAAAGAAATCATATCCGGATACAGATGCTCTAATTTTAGGAAATCAAAATCTTGGAATTTTCCTAAATTTTGCAGATTGTACTCCGGTAATTTTGTATGATGAAGTTAAAAATGTCGGAGCAGTAGCTCATGCCGGTTGGCGTGGAACAACTGAAAAAATTGCACCCAAAACTGTTGAAAAAATGATTAAAATATACAATTCAAAACCAGAAAATATTGTTGCAGTAATTGGTCCTACTATTGGATTTTGTTGTTATAATGTAGGAGAAGAAGTTTACCAAAAACTATCTGAAACTGTAAATAATTTTAGTGGTCTTTATGAAATCAGACAGGGAAATATTTATGTCGATTTAAAAAATATAAACAGAAAACAACTTGAAGAAATTGGGGTAAATAAAATTGATGTTTGTCCATATTGTACAGTCTGCAACAACGATTTATTTTTCTCATACAGGAAAGAGAATGCAACACCTTATCGTCACAGTGCAGTAATAAAGTTGAGGTAAATTATGCAAAAAATTATTATTGGAAAAACTTACAGACACTTCAAAGGGAACTTATACAGAGTTATGGCTCTGGGAAAAAATTCTGAAAATATGGAAGAAATGGTCGTATATAAATCCCTTTCAAACAATCATGTCTGGATTAGACCTCGCAAAATGTGGAATGAAGTCGTTGATGATAAAGGGACATTAAGGTTTACTCTTGTTGAGTAAATTTATTAAGAACAGTAAATTTTTTTTCTTTAAACTAGCAAAAAAAACTATTCAGCGGTATTTTGAGTAAAACGAAAAAGCAAAAGAAAAAGGATTTGTGTATGAAAAAAGTTTTAGTAATGTTGGTAATGGTTTTATTTAGCTGTGTTCCAGCAAATGCAACATATCAAGTATTTTTTAATGCGGGTGGTGTTCCAATTTCAAGAGCATACGGCGGTGGAATGCGTCATTCCATTAACAATTTTGGTTCTAATGCAGGTTTTACTCCTCGAAATATTAGACGAGAACAAGCAAGACGCAGAGCAATTGCAAGAGAAAATGCAATTACAAATGCAATCAACTCAATGGGAAGAAATAATAGCTACAATGGAGGAATGAACTCTGGAATGTATGCAAATTATTCTCAAAGATCAGTAAACAGAACAGCAGTTGTTGAACAATCAAGATTTGATAGAAATTACACTCCTGCAAGAACAACAAGAAGTTACACAAGAAACGGTGTTACTTACTACAACTAATAAGTAAAATTAAATTTTATTTTATAAAAAAGAGCAGGGATTTTGAACTTTCTGTTCTTTTTTTCGTATTAATTATATAGGAGAAATTAAAAACAATTGTCCAATATACAAAAAATTATAATTATGATTTAATATTGACAAATAAAAGGAAATGGATATGCACAAAATTTTTCTAACTATTTTAATTATCGGATTTACGATTCTAAATGCAAATGCCACGACAAGTGTTATATATAATAGTGCTGGTCAACCAATTGAAATGAGAAATTTTTCAGCAAATCCATTTCCAAACATTTACAGAAGACAAATACTGCCACCTAATCCGCCAAATTTGAATAATGGTTATCCACCACCACAACCAAGATATAGATATCCAAGGGTGTATTCATATTATCCGGCATATAATTCTTGTTCTAGTATGTGCTCATACTGTCCGTATGATTATTACCCAAGAAGATATCAAAAAAATACAACTGTGACAAAAAAAACAACAGCAACACCTATTTCAAGATTTGATAAAAGATACCAAACCTCTTCTTCTAATAAAATTGTAACTTGCAATGGAATAACTTATTATGGCACGACAAATGCATGTCAATAATAAAGAGTAAAATAACTAAAAAATAGAGGCTCAAATATTTTGAACCTCTATCTTTTCGACTGTCAATCAATCTTTTTTAGTTTTGTTCAATAATTAAACAGCAACTTTCATTGTTTTTTCAATGATATCGTTAAAGCTATCAGCTTTTAATGAAGCACCACCAATTAAAGCACCATCGATATCTGATTTTGACATTTGTTCTTCAATTGTAGCAGGTTTTACAGAACCACCGTAAAGAATTCTGATAGAATCCGCTGCTTGAGAACCGGCAATTTCTGCAACAACTCCACGAATCATTTTGATAACTCTGTTAGCTTCATCAGAATCACAAGATTTTCCTGTTCCGATAGCCCAGATTGGTTCGTAAGCGATAACTGATTTAGCGATATCTTCAGAAGAAATACCGTCTAAAGCTGCTCTAATTTGAGAAGCGATATGAGAATCTGTAACACCTGATTCTCTTTGTTCTAAAGTTTCACCACAGCAGATGATTGGAATCAAACCACCAGCCAAGATAGCTTTAGCTTTTTTGTTAATCATTTCATCAGTTTCTGAGAAGTATTGTCTTCTTTCAGAGTGACCGATAATTACATAAGAACAACCTGCATCTTTCAACATTTCAACAGAAAGTTCACCAGTAAAAGCACCAGATTTTTCCCAGTGACAGTTTTGAGCAGCAACATATAATTTAGATTCTCCACAACCACAGTTGCAAGGAATTTCAGCAACTTGATTTAAAGATGTAAATACAGGAGCAATAATAACTGTAGGTAATTGAGGTGCATCAAATTTATCTACGAATGATTTAATACCTTCATATAAAGCTTTAGCATCAGCTTGAAGTAAATTCATTTTCCAGTTTCCTGCAATAATTGGTTTTCTTGACATAGTCTAATCTCCTTTTTAGTACCACTTTTACACAAGGTATCTTATATTAAAAAAAAACTTAACGCAAGTTAAACCACAAGGGAATAAATTTATATATACAAACGGGAACCCCTCCCCAAAGAGTGATGGAATGACGTAATTTCCTCGTACTTCAAGAAAGGGTTCAAACTTTGTTATTTATTTATGGGGGTTATCCCAATTTTTCTTTGTAATCTTTACCACCAACAATTCTCAAGTGACGGTTTTCACCCTCGCCAATTGATGTACTTGCCAAGTTGTGTTGCTCAACAAGTTCGTGTTGAAGTTTTCTGATTTGTTGATTTTGTGGAGTTAACTCAATATCTTTAGCACCTGCCAAAACTTTTTCAATTGCAGCTTTTGCTTCATCAAGAGCCTTTTCCGTAATATCATAGAATGTTTGTTTTTCGTTCAATTCCACGATATCAAGAGCTTCTTTGATTACTTTTTGAATTTGAGCCATTGAATTTGTCTTTACATAGAAAATTTGAAGTCTGTTTTCTTCTGCCGTACTCAAAACTTTTGCCCCACCTTTGACAAAGTTTTTGTGTGCAATTACAATATCTGCATCATCAAGATTTCTTGTAATTTCTGCATTTAAATCTAATCGTTCAATTACTTTTTCCGCAATACTTCTAGATACTGCATATAAGTAGATTTTTTTGAACTTTTTAACTTCATCGACATATTTTTGTCTTGAAAAACTAAATTTTAAACTTTCAGGGTGCTCAATTTTGTTATCAAGAGCATTGATTTTATCAATTACATTTGGAACTCTGGCAGGAACAGGTTCAACCGAAGCAGGGGTAGAGAAATTATATACTTTGTCAACTTTTCTGATTTCCGGACGAATTGGCCAACCCCTAAGAATATAATCAACTGCTTCTGCAGTATCTTTGTAGACCGCAAGTGTATTTCTGTCAAGAATTTCAATTACGATATCAAAGGTCGGCTGTTTCTCTCTTTCTAAAACAGTTTTTTGTGAAGAACGACGTTTTGCTTCATCATCACCCAAAGTAACCGATTGAATACCACCGACCAAATCTGATAATGTTGGGTTTTTAATCAAACTTTCCAAACTATTACCGTGAGCAGTAGCAATAAGCATAACCCCACGTTCTGCAATTGTTCTTGCAGCTTGAGCTTCAGCTTCTGTTCCAATTTCATCAACCACGATAACCTCAGGAGTATGATTTTCAACCGCTTCAATCATAACATCTTTTTGATATTCCGGTTGTCGAACTTGCATTCTTCTTGCATGTCCAACTGCAGGGTGCGGAGTATCGCCATCACCGGCAATTTCATTTGATGTATCAACGATTACAACACGTTTAGCCAAATCATCAGCCATAAGTCTTGCAATTTCCCGTAATTTTGTGGTTTTACCAACCCCGGGACGACCTAAAAATAGAATACTCTTATTTTGTAAACAGATATCTCTTATACAAGAAATTGTACCTGTTACAACTCTACCTATTCTGCAAGTAAGACCTACTATTTTACCTTGTCTGTTACGAATTGCACTAATTCTGTGTAATGTTCCAGGGATACCTGAACGGTTATCCGAGGTGAATTCTTGAACTCTAGATGTAATATATGAAATATCATCATAATCTACATTTGAAACATCAATGTATTCTATCTTACCGTTAGAATGTCTTATCTCAGGCTGACGACCAATATCTAAAACAATTTCAATAACATCTTGCATGTTTTCATAAGATATGTGTTGTCTGATTCTGTCGGGGAGAATTTCTGTTAACTTCTCTAAATCATTTTGGAATTGTAGGTTGCTCATATATTCGCCGCCTTTCTATTTTGATTATAACAAAATATTTAATGGCTATTAAATGCGACTTGGTAATATGTATATCTTCTATATATATTATACTACATGTTTCGGTGTTTTTGTGGATTTTCTTTAAACATGTATTCATAATTTTTACAAAACTTTACATTTGAAAATAGGTTCAAATCCTTTTATATCAAGAGTTTTCATTTAAAAAAATAGAAAAAAAATAAAAAGTTCAATCCATAGATTGATATTTAAAAACTAAATTTACAATACGAAACACCATAATTTGTATATTACGAATTGTTTACAAAATGATTGCCCAAACAAATTCAAACTCATCTCTACACTTGAAAAGAGGTAAAAAAAGTTGTATAATCTATGTATAATATGTATTTAAAGACAGGAAATTTTAAGAGTATGAGGAAAGCCCTTACTGTTGGTGAATTATTGATTACAATGGCAATTATAGGTGTTATTGCCATGTTAGTATTACCGGGATTTTTGAAGGATTATCATAACAGATTATATACAACAAGATTGAAAAAATCTTATGAACAAATTTCAGATGCACTGGAAAGAGCAAGTATTGATAGTAATGTATCGTATTTTGCTCAAACAAAATATATAACAAATACTCAAGAATTTTTACAAAATTACTTTAAAGTTTCAAAAAAAATTGCAGGAGCAGCTTTTGCTGATTCTTATAGAACCATTTCAAATGTTGAAAATAATGATGGTGAATCAATCACAAGTAACATAAGCGGTGCAACTATTAAGCTTCAAGGTGGCGAAACTATTTCCATGGACTGCGAATCAATATCCGTTTGCACAATTCTTTTAGATATCAATGCTGCAGACGGTCCAAATGTTGGTGGTCGTGATTTGTTCACATTCAAAATCAATGCGGCAAAAAATGAAATTTACGACGGGGATACTGCAGCAACTTGCGGTACAGATAAATTGGGTACCGGTTGTTTACAAAAAATTATTAATGACAACTGGAAAATGACATACTAATAAATTGAAAAAGGATAACTATGAAAAAGGGTTTTACTCTATCAGAAATTTTAATAACATTAACCATTGTTGGAGTTGTAGCAGCATTAACAGTTCCTGCTGTTATGAAAAACTACAGAAACAAGATGTACACAGCAGCATTGCAAAAAACCTACAATCAACTCTCCGATGCAACGATTGCAATCATGAATGATGAACACGTAGATGATTTTTATGAAACAAGAGCGAGATCTTGTGTTAAAAGTGACGGAAATATAAATGGTGACTGCACAGAGGGTTTGACATATTTTTTAAATAATTATCTTGAACCTATTAGAAAAGATTGTGGAAAAGGTGGAAAATTATGTATTGGAGGATT
>DABJ01000029.1:208770-210489 GCA_002102825.1 Candidatus Gastranaerophilales bacterium HUM_12
TATTGTATCCAAACAGCAAAAGGGGCAACTATTTGCGGATTTTTCAATGGAGGTAATACTTGCATGAGCCTTGCAGTAGATGTAAATGGTGCTGAGGGACCAAACGTTACAGGAAGAGATTTATTCTCCATGGACGTCCAAAATGATGGTACAATTTCAGATTATTCAAGTGGTTGTGGTCATTTAGCTGATAAACCGTTCGTTCTAAATAATAGTTTTGGTGCTCCAGCTACAAATTGTAGTAATGATAATGCAAATGTAATATACGAGAAAACGGCTGGCTGCTTAACCCGTATTATTGAAGCCGGTTGGAAAATGGAATACTAATAAAGGATTTTTATGAAAGATTTTAATAAAAAATTTGGTTTTACGTTATCAGAAGTTTTGATTACCCTAGGAATCATCGGTATTGTTGCGGTTCTGACAATTCCTGCTGTTATGAAAAACTACAGAAACAGGCTTTATGTTGCCCAATTACAAAAAACTTATGCTCAAATTTCAGATGCAGTTCAAGCAATTATGGTAGATGAACATACAGGTAATTTTTATGAAACAAAAGCATCTTTAGAAAACAATTGTACGAATGCAGATAGTGGAGATTGCACTGCCGGAGCAGGTTACTTTTTGAATAAGTATTTTAAAGTAGTCAAAAGAAATTGCGCTTCCGGAACAAATGCATGTGCAGCAGCATCATACAAATCAATTGGTGGAGCTAATGCAGGAATATTAGCCGGAGATTACTGTATTCAAACAACAAATGGTGCAGCCATTTGCATGAAAAGAAATACCGAAAACAACAAAGTTTTTATTGATTTAAACATTGATGTTAATGGACAAGCTGACCCAAATATCACCGGTCGTGATGTTTTTTACTTAACAGTTCAAGAAAACGGAACGGTTACGGATTATAGAAATACAGACGAGAGTAACTGTAGCAACCCAAACTCATCAGGCTGTTTCAACAAAGTTCGAAATGCCGGTTGGAAGATGGAATACTAATAAAAGGATATTTATGAAAAAAGATTTTAATAAAAAATTCGGTTTTACATTATCAGAAGTTTTGATTACTCTTGGAATTGTCGGAATTGTTGCCGCATTGACTATTCCTGCCATTATGAAAAACTACAAAAACAGATTGTATGTTTCAGAATTGAAAAAAGTTTATTCCCAACTTACAAATGCAACAAGTTCTATTATGTCTGATGAACATGCTCAGAATTTTTATGAAACAACCGGAGGGGTAAAAGATTCTTGTACCAGTACTGATTCAGAAGATTGCAAAGGTTCTGCATACTTCTTGGCTAATTATTTCAAAAGTATGAAACAAAATTGTATTAATGGTGATGGACAATGTGTTGCTGCTGCTTATCATTCAACAAAAGGTAAAAGTGCAAATGAATTTAATTCATCTTATTGTATTCAAACCGTAAATGGCGCAGCTATTTGTATGTTTTTTGATACAAAAAGTAATACCTCAAAAATTATAGTAGATGTTAACGGAACATCGGAGCCAAATATCACCGGTCGTGATGTTTATGTAATGCAAGTAGCAAGTGACGGCTCAATAACGGATATATCTTCTGATGAAGATGATTGTAATGCTCCAGATGATAATTCTCCTATCATAGACCTTGCAAAAGGTTGTTTGACGAAAGTTATGAATGCCGGTTGGAAAATAGAAGACGACGAATAATAAAAAATTTATTTTGACAAAAACCG
>DABJ01000029.1:210517-221574 GCA_002102825.1 Candidatus Gastranaerophilales bacterium HUM_12
TTTTTTAGTATTTTATGTCATCTATCCAATTAAACAGAAGCTAATTGTTTAGCTCTTTCTAATTGTAAAGTAACTGTAGTTATATCGCAAACTGAGCTTGGTCCGAAGTATTGAATTGCTCCTGGGAACAAGTATCTATCATTCATAGCCCAATCTTCTCTATTGTCTTGTAATTGTTTGAATACAGGACCGTCAAGTCTAACTAGAGCTTTTTGAATAACAGGTTTCATTTCGCCGTGACGTTTTTCCATGTTCATCATCATTGTAAGAGGAACACCGCCTGCAATCCATTTATCGGCACTTTCAGTCAAATTTCTAACTGATGATAAATAGCCAGTCATTCCAAAACTAATCAATGCAAATGCGTTGAAACCTAATGAATAGCAATAATCTGCATCAAAGTTTGATGGGAATGCGCAACGTCCTTCATAACCAAAGAAGTGAGATTGTGCTGAGAATTTACCAATGAATGTACCTTCTTCTTTCAATTCAGCAAGTTTTGTTGAAATCATTTCAATCAACAATTTTTCAGTTTCAATTTTTGAAACTTGAACGTTACCGTGTGGGTCACGGTCTGCTAATAATTGACCTTTAATCAAAGCTGGTAATGATTTGTAAACTTTAGCATTTTCAGTATCTAATCTGTTTTCAACGATATCAAATTTATCTCTGATGGTTGTTGCGTTAACGAATTCTGAATCACTCTCCAATGAAGCCATAATATCATTCAAGTTAGAAATCATTGAACCCATTTCAGGAATAAATTCGATTAAACCTTCAGGAATTACGGCAATACCAAAGTTTTTACCAGCATTTGCACGTCTAACAATGATATCTGTCATATAATCAATGATTGAAGATAATGACATTTTCTTTTCTTGAACTTCTTCAGAAATCAAAGTGATGTTTGGTTGAGTTTGCAAAGCTGCTTCCAAAGCTACGTGAGAAGCACTTCTTCCCATGATTTTTACAAAGTGCCAATATTTCTTAGCTGAATTTGCATCTCTTTCAATATTTCCAATAAGTTCAGCATAAGTTTTTGTAGCTGTATCAAAACCGAAAGAAATTTCAATTTGTTCGTTTTTCAAGTCACCATCAATTGTTTTTGGACAACCAATAACTTGAATACCTGCATTATGTTTTACAAACCATTCAGCAAGTAAAGCAGCATTTGTATTAGAGTCATCTCCACCAATAATTACAACAGCAGAAATGTTTAATTTTCTACAAACTGCTAATGATTTTTCAAATTGTTCTTCAGTTTCTAATTTAGTTCTACCGGAACCAATAATATCAAAACCACCTGTGTTTCTGTAAGCATTGATAAACTCGTCATCAAATTCAACATATTTACCTTCAATAATACCAGATGGACCACCTAAGAATCCATACAATTTGTTTGAAGAATTAGCATTTTTCAATGCATCATACAAACCTGCAATAACGTTGTGTCCACCAGGAGCTTGACCACCTGAAAGAATAACACCAACGTTTCTAACTTCAGATTCTTTTGAAACCGGAGAAGATTCAAAAGTTACTGTAGGTTTTCCATAAGTGTTAGAAAATAAAGCTTTAATTTGTTCTTGATCCCTAACTGATTCAGTAGCAGCACCCTCTACCATAGATAGTGAGTTAACACCATTTTGCAAACTTGCAGGAAGTTTTGGCTGATACTTAAGTCTTTCAATTTGTAATGGTGAAAGTTTAGTCATTTAATAAGTCCTTTCCTTTTGTAATACGTGGTTTACATGCTACATTGTACTACAAAAAAGAAAATCGTGCCGTATTATCCTACTAACTTACAAGACTATATTTCACCAAGACTTTCAATCTTATAATTGCAACCGATTTCTTCCGGTGCCAAAACTGTAATATTATTTATGTACAAAGACAAAAGGGTGAAAAATATTTGTCTGTATTCCATAGGAACAATTAATTTTGGAGCATAAATATTTAATTTTTTTGCTTGTTTCATCAATTTATTTGCAAGTTTTTCCGCCAAAGTTCCGTCAATTTTTATCAAACTATCTTCAGTTTCATCGCAACTCATAACTAAATCTGAATATGTTTTTTCAGAAATCTCAAATGCACTAATTGTTTCACCGTCTTCATTTACATAAGATTTGCAAATTTGTCTTGATAAAGACAATCTGATTTTATTTAGAATATCAACTTTACTTCCTTCATCTGCAAAGTCATTAATCTTTTCAAAAATATAAGTGATATTTTTAATTGAAACTCTTTCTTTAATCAAACTTGTCATTAAATATTTCAAATCAGAATATGTCAAAATATCCGGAACAATGTTTTCTACAAGGAATTCATTTTCTTTTTCAACAACATCTAAATATTTGTCAATATCCTCATAATCCAACAAATCGTCAACATATTTAACCGCAACATACTCTAATGCTTTTGCAATATATTCAGATGGAGTAATCCCTTTTTGCCAAAAATCTTTGGTTTTATCTTTTTCAACCCAGATAATTTTTCTTCCAGTAATTTCATCTTCTAAGGTAATTGAATTTTTAATCTTGTGTTCTGTGTGCAATTCATCAGCATAAAACATTAGATAATTCGGACAAACACCAGCTCTAAATACTTCCATTCCTCGAATTTTTATACTGAATTCACAAGTATTTAAGTTTTCATCATCTTTAAAAACGACCTTTGGAATTACGTAACCGATAGTTTCTGTTATTTTCAATCTGGATTTAACAGTTTCCGCAACCAATTCTTCCCCAGAATAATCTCTATCGGTATCAATGTAATTCAAAAGCTCTTCACTCAAATATATAGCCAATTTCTCTTCGTGAAGTTTTGCATACATCAAATCAGGTGAAGTCGCCTTATTCAACTGGTGTCTTAATTCTTCTAATTCTTTCAATCCTGCAGAAATTTTGTCGTTCAATTTTTTTCTTGAAACAGACGCAGGAGCTTCGCCCTCAAGTTCAGCCTTAATTTTATTTATCTGTTCTTTTTCGTGTCTGATTTTTGATTGAATTTCAAGACAATTTTCATATTCGGTCAATTTGGGAGAAAGCATTTTTTCCATTTGGCTTTTGAAATCGGAAATGTTAATAATATCACCATCAGAACTGCTGTTTGGTTTAGCTTCCCTCATAAAAATGCAATTCAACTGAGCTGACTCTTCTTCATCTCCAACTTCGTGCATACTATAGAGTTCCCAACCATTCATAGACATCTCATTCAAAAGATTTTGCAATGCTTGAGCATCTTCTGCTGAACAAGATTTTATAACATATTCCATTCTATTTTTGCCGAACATAAATTTATCCTTTTAAAATTCTAATAGCCTCAATTGCTGTTTTAATCGCTTTTTCTGTATCATGGACCACAGGATTTTCCAAATTAGCCCTTTCACGTTCCTGATTTGCAACCGTCAAAAATACAGAACCGACTCTTACTCTCAAATAACTTGCAACAGTGAATAATGCCGCAGATTCCATTTCAGAAGCCAAGCAACCTAAACGTTTCCAAGCTTCCCATTTATTTTGCAACTCGTAAGAAACAGGCATAATTTCCGGACTATGTTGACCATAAAAAGAATCCTTACACTCAACAACACCTATATGATGAGGAAAATCCAATTTCTTAGCAGCATCAACAATGGCATTAACAACATTTAAATTTGCAACAGCAGGGAATTCAATAGGAGCATACTCTTTACTCGTTCCCTCCATACGAATTGCACCGGTAGCAATCACTAAATCACCACTTTTGACATCTAATTGCATACCACCGCAAGTACCAACACGAATAAATGTATCAGCACCAACTTTTACAAGTTCTTCCAATGCAATAGCTGCTGATGGACCACCAATACCGGTAGAAGTTACACTAACTTTTTCTCCGTCAAGATAACCTGTATATGTAACGAATTCTCTTCTATCTGCTACAAGTTGAGGATTGTCAAAATATTGAGCAATTTTTTGACATCTTTTCGGGTCCCCCGGTAAAATTACATATTTACCAACGTCACCCTCTTTTAATCCGATATGATATTGCGTTCCGTCATCTGAATATTTCATAATACCACCTTTAAGATACTAAGATACAAAGGTACTGAGGCATTAAGATTTTCTTAGAGCCTTAGAACCTTTTGTCTTAGTGCCTTTATTCAATCTATTGTCCTTTTAATTTTTGAATAACTAAATCAGTGATATCAACACCACCAACAAATACAACTTGATCAGAAAGAACTGCATCAAGTCTTTGAGATACCATAATAGCTTTAGCAGCAGATTGAATTTGAGTCATAATTTGATTTTCTTTATCATTTCTCAACTTCATCAATGCATCTTGTTTTGTATTGAATTCTGTTGCTGTTTGAGTTTCAAAATTTTGTTTCTTTAATGGAGTGTCCAAAGATTTGTATTGTTTTTCTTTTTCAAGCATATATTGTTGCAATTCAAGACCTTTGGCATCTAAATCTTTAACAGCTTGTTGTGCAGCAGGATAATTATCTAAAACTTTTTGGTAATTAATAAATCCAACTTCTGCATTTGCACTATTGCCAAAAGAAAGAGCCAAACCGGCAGCCATTAATATTGCCATTAATTTTAATTTTTTCATAGTTCCTCCTATTTTATATATTAATATAGTAAATCACCTACACCAAATGTAAAGTATCCGTTTTTAGAACCGTTATTTCCAGGATTTGTAAGTGGAATACCATAATCAACTGACAACGGTCCCATTCCAGGGATAAATACTTTCAAACCAATACCGGCAGATACTGCGTACTCAGGTCTGTCATACAATTTGTTTGAAATTGTTCCGTCAAATACTTTACCTGCATCAGCCCAAACAGTGAAACGTAAGTTGTTCAAGAAAGCAATCCTTGTTCTATCCAAGAACGGGATTGGAGTTGCAAACTCTGCTGAACCCATAATGAATGCGTTACCTGTACCAACACCACTCATTTTGAAACCCCTAACAGTATAAGGACCACCTAAACGATATGCCATAACTTCAGGTATATCCCCATGAATTGCACCTCCACCTTTAACAGTGAAAGATAAAGATGATTTCTTTGCAACAGGAATATATTGTTTAATCATACCTGTTAACTTGCCGTTAGTTTTATCAAATCCGTTAAGTCCAAGGTTTTCATCAAATCTCAAACTTGCCATTGTACCATGTCTTGTTACAGTAGCAGAATCCCTTGTATCATACAATAATGCAGGACTTAAAGATAAGAACAAACCGCCCTCTAACTGTTTAGCACGTTCTGAAATTGGAATATTATATCTGTTATACAAGGCTGAAATTCCGTTGAAATCTCCCTCTTTAACACTAATATTTTCAGCACCAACACTGAAAGTAGCATTTGCATGTCTGTTTATTTTCAACTTGTGAGCGACAGTAACTTCACCGCCATATCTTCTTTCAACCGCCAACGGAACTTGATAAGAACCAAAATCTCTAAAGAATAATCTTGTATTCAATGAAGTATCAGCATTGTAAAAATATGGTTTGAAATAACTCAATTCCGCTTGAATATTCATGTGGTCTTTTACAGATGAATCATTAAGAATTACACCGGTACCAACCAAGCCTGTCAAAGAAAGTCTTTCACATCTTCCACGGAAATTATTTTCTGAAATACCCATTGACCCAAACAAACCGGTAACAGTATCTAAACCACCGCCAACAGAAATACTTGCAGTTCTTTGTTCTTGAATTTTTATCGTAATATCATAAGCATCAGGAACATCTTCACTAGGCTCAATTTCTCTTGTTACATCTTTGAATGCTTGAGTTGCGTACAACCTAACCAAATCTTCTTTGATTAAATTTTCGTTATAAATCATTCCCGGCTCAGTAAGAATATTTCTTGCAACGATATAATCTTTTGTTTTTTCGTTGCCCTCTATCATAATCTTGTCAATGATACCCTCTTTAATACTAACGTTGATTGTACCATCTGGGTCATCTGTTACAGAATCAACTCTTGCAAGAATATAACCTTTTGAGCTGTATAAATCTTGAATTTGAGCAATAGCTTGATTGATTAAGGAAATATTTTGAGGTTTACCTTTCATTCCATTAAATGTTGCTAAAATATCTTCTGTTGGAATAACAGTATTGCCCTCAATTGTAAAATCTTTTACCGGAATATTTTCTTCTACAACAATCTTGATAGAAACAGTTCCATCACCATTTACAGACGGAATAGCTTTCATTTTTTCAGTAAAATAACCTGTTTCATAAATTGTTTTTAAGTCAGACTGCATCTTACTTCTGGTGTATTCGCTACCTTGTTTCATCTGCATTTTTTCTAACAATTCTTGTGGAGGAATAGAATTCAAGCCATAAAATTCAATATTTTTAATAGTCTTATTTTCTTTATCTAAAGAGGTATTGCCAGAAGAACTTTGACTTGACAAATCCGTAGGATACTTGCCCTGCGTATAATCCGGAGTGTTAGAGTTTTGGTTTTCGGTGTAACTTGTATATTTGTCAAAAATAGTGTTTGCATAATCCGTATTGCTCTTTACAGCATCGTCCATCAAGCCCATTTCACCCCAAACATCATCTGCTGAAAAGCTGGAAGTTTGAGTCAATAAGACCAAGATTATTGCTGATAAAAGTTTTTTTGATATATGAAATTTCAAGAATATATTCCTTACAAACTCTCTCACTATTCTCCAACAAAATTGTAGCATAAATCGCAAAAAAGTACAAATTATTTACAACTATTTACCAATTGCAATTTTATAAATTTTATTCTTATTGAAAGAATATAATTCTGATAGAATTACGGAAATATCTTTTGCACTAAATCCCTTGTCTTGCAAAACTTTAACCTTATTTAAAATTTCAGAATCTTCAAAATTATCGTCACTGCGGAAAACCATTACAACAAATTCACCTTTGACAATATTATTTTCAAAATGTTCAATAACTTTTGTAATATCATCAACAACAACTTCTTCAAAAACTTTTGTCAATTCCCTACCAACAGCAACTTTTGCATCTGGTCGAACGGACTGAATAGTTTTTAACGTATTCATAATTCGATTTGGCGATTCATAAAAAACAGTATCTTGAAATTCATGTTCTTTAATAACATCTTCAATCTGAGCCGTGGTTTTTGGTAAAAAGCCGATAAAAGTAAACTTTTCATCAACTCGAGAAACCTGAGATAAGAAAGTTACAACAGCATTTGCACCTGCAAGCGAAGTAATAGAAAAACCTCTTTTACGTAATTCTTTAACAATCACAGACCCGGGGTCACAAATTAATGGAGTTCCGGCATCAGAAACCAACGCAATTTTCTTACCGCCTTCTAAAAATTCAACAATCTGCGAAATGCGTTCTTTTTCATTATATTTATGATAAGAAAGACATTTTGTTTTGATATTGAAATGGTTTAACAAATTTTGCGTAACTCTACTATCTTCACACGCAATCAAATCAACCGAATTCAAGACATCAATAGCCCGAAGTGTTATATCCCCTAAATTTCCGATAGGTGTCGGAACAACATAAAAATCATATTCTTTCATAATCAGATTGTATTTTAAAAATAAATGGAAGTCTAGAGAGTTAAAAACTACTTTTGCAAATCAATAAACTCCAACTTATAATCCAAAATCTTTGCAATAAATTGTGCCTCTTTTAATGAAAGACTTTCACGATTCAATTTGCCTAACAAACTATTATATGAATAATTTTCTTCGGTCAATTCACTCAATCTAATCGCTAAATTTTTGAGAGTTGTACCCCGAGAAACAGCTAACATTTTAATTTTTGCTTTAATAGTGTTCATAACAGAACAATTATATATATTATTGACTTTTAATATAAAATTACTTATTATTATATTCGTATTTGAATATTATTAATTGTATTCAAATATTTTTTTTATCTTATTTAGTTTATAAGAAAATTCTGAAACGAGTTTGAAATGATAATAAATAACAAAACAAAGAAAGAGGCACAAATATGAAACGTCACAGACTATTCACTTCTCACCATTCACTATTCACTCGCAAGTCTGCATTTACGCTTGCGGAGATATTAATCACCCTCGGAATCATCGGAATCGTTGCAGCAATGACAATACCAACACTTATGACAAAATATGCAAAACAAAGAACCGAAACTCAATTAAAATCATTCTATTCAAGAATAAATCAAACTCTAAAAATGTCTGCGGCTGAAAACGGTGATATTGATGGCTTAATTGAACGAAAAGCTTATTCTTATGATGAACAAGTTGAATTTTTAAAGCAATATATCTTCCCTTATATGAAACATTTAGGCTATGAAGATTGTACTATTTCTCAAACCGCAGTATGCATTACTCTTATTGATGGTGGTTTAATGCGGTTCTCTATTGATAATAATGGAGGGGATATTGATTATTGGACTGATGCAAAAAAGTTTAGCGATGGTCAACAATCAAAAAATATTAATAAACCAAGATATTATTTTTCATTTCAATTTGCAAAGTATAAAAATTCCTCTGATAAGGTGGTACAATCTGCAGACTTTGTCGAACCGTATGTATTTATGTGGGACGGTACAAAAGAAGGATTAAAAAAGGATACGTGGGCATGTGTTAAGGGTTGTACAAATTGTGGTTATTGTACAAAAATGATTCAAATGAATGACTGGAAAATTCCAGATGACTACCCGTGGTAAACCTAAGCTTGAACGTCTAACTTCTTACCCTGATTTTTGTTTTTAAGAGCTTGAGCTTGCATTTTGATTTGCGATGCTTGATTTGCAACCTTATAATCTTGACCTGATGGGTCAGATGGAGCCATTGCAGCACGAATTACAGTATTTGCATGGTCAATTGTTTGTTGTGGGTTTTTCTTATTCAAAGTTGGCATTTGAATTGGAACATGACCAGATACAGGAATTCCCTCAGAATTTCTTTCAATAGAAATTGCACCGGCGAATTGTCCGCCTGCAGATTTATGGGCCATTTCATGAGCATAAATATGATTATAATTTCTATTGATTAAATCTTGCTTTGCTAACGTATTTATCATACCCTACACACTCCTGCTATGATTGTAACAGGAGCGTGTAAATTTGTCAATATGTTCTATTTCAAAGATTAACTGAATAATTTATCCAATCTTTGAGTAGCTTCAATTGTATTTTCTCTACTACCAAAAGAAGTTAATCTAAAATAATGTTCGCCATTTTTACCAAAACCTGACCCCGGAGTACCTACGACTTGAGCATTTTCTAACAAGTAGTCAAAGAATTCCCAAGAAGTCATATTGTTTGGACATTTTAACCAAATATATGGGGAGTGTTTTCCACCAATATGCCAAATATTATGTTTTATTAAGGTATCAGAAATAATCTTTGCATTTTCTTTGTAGTAATTAAGATTTTCTTGAATTTCTTTTTGTCCATCTGGTGTAAATACAGCTTCTGCACCTTTTTGAACAATATAAGGAACACCATTAAATTTAGTTGTTTGACGTCTTAGCCACATTTTATTTAATGACATTTTATCAAAAACCAATGTTCTAGGAACAACTGTATAACCACATCTTGTACCGGTAAATCCTGCCATTTTTGAAAAAGAACAGAATTCTATTGCACAAGTTTCTGCGCCCTCAATTTCATAAATACTTCTAGGAAGATTTTCATCTGTAATAAAACATTCATAAGCCGCATCAAAAAGAATAATAGAATTGTTTTCATTAGCATAATCAACCCAAACTTTTAGTTGTTCTTTATTATAAACTGCACCGGTAGGATTGTTTGGAGAACAAATATATATAATATCAGCTTTAATAGATTTGTCCGGCAATGGTAAGAAATTATTTTCTGCATTAGCATCAATATAAACAATTTTTCTTCCTGCCATTGTATTTGTATCAACATAAACGGGATAAACAGGATCTGGAACTAGAACAGTATTATCAACTGCAAACAAATCCAAAATATTACCCAAATCAGATTTTGCACCATCTGAAATAAATATTTCATCTAAATCTAAATTAACATCATGTCCTTGATAATATTTTTGAATACTGGATTTTAAAAAGTCATAACCTTGTTCCGGACCATATCCGTGAAATGTTTCCTTAACACCCATTTCTTCAGAAGCTGATTTTAAAGCTTTAACAACAACTTTACATAAAGGTAAAGTAACATCACCAATACCAAGTTTAATAACTTTTTTCTCCGGATTTTTACTTGAAAATTCACTAACTTTTTTAGCTACTGTAGAAAACAAATAGCTATCTGCAATATTTTGATAATTTTTATTTACGTTCATAAGTTCTCTCCGTATTTACTTACTTTTATGGAAAGATTATAACATAAAAGAAATATACAAAATTTGGAATATATTATTGAAAATTTTGCAATTGTTAAAATATATTTACTAAAGTTAATATTTAGTCAAAAAATATTTTTTTTTTCACTTAAATCTGATATAGTCATGAAAAGACTATGAATGTAGTATAATAATTTTCGAAAAAGGATAGTAATGGTAGAATACATACTGCACAATTCACATGCTACTGAACAAGCTGCAAAACACTCTAGAAAAATGTACGTTTCCACTCCATATAACAGAGTTCAGGCTGTTGAAGAGAAATTAAAAAAGATTTTTAATGATGAAATAAATTCTGATGGGTCGATTTTATTGAGTTATAAACCGGAAGTTATCTCTAAATTAGCAAGATTTTTATCCGGACACGTTACTCGTTCCGCATCTATTGGGATTGCGGGGGAAACAGCAAGCGGGAAATCTACTGTTACATTAGATATTATAGAAACAATTAACTCTTTCGCGACTGAGTTTGAAATCAAAAATGCCATTACAAGAGTAAATACAGACGATTATTATTATGACCGTTCTGACATGGTAAAAGCTGCAGGAAGCTTTGCCGAATTTGCAAAACATTATGACCTTGATGTTCCTCATGCTCTTGAATTGGAATTAATGAGTAAACATATTAAAGAATTATTGTCTGGCAAATCTGTTTATTTACCAAAATATGACATGTCAGGTACAGCAAAAAGATTTGATAATTATACATTGGCGA
>DABJ01000029.1:221645-223018 GCA_002102825.1 Candidatus Gastranaerophilales bacterium HUM_12
ATTTCAAAATATATGTTGATATAGAAGAGAAAGTTCAAAAAGATAGATTCTATGTAAGGGCTGCCGAAAGAGATTTAGGCGATTCAGCTGATGGCATTTATAAAAATGCATCACAAAAAGCCGAAATCTATATTAGACCTTGTAAAAAAGATGCTGATATTGTCTTATCCGGTGAAGCTGTAAGAGCAAGATATAAAGCATTTATGAATAAGCTTATCTGCATTGTTCAACAAGAAAATTTTCAAAATAGAGAAATAATGTAGAATTTTTCAGGGTTTATGACCTTAATTTTAGTGGAAATTTACTTTTTCAAAAAAGTAGATTGTGGTATAATAAATATGTAATTTTGTGCGGGCATAGTTCAGTGGTAGAATGTCTCCTTCCCAAGGAGAAGATCGCGAGTTCGAGTCTCGTTGCCCGCTCCATTAAAAAATTAGAAGGGTCTCTATATGCAGTGTCCAAAATGTAAACAAGAAGTTTCAGACAATTCTAAATTTTGTTCTAATTGTGGAACAAATATAAAAGAATATTTGGAAAAAATGGAAAATGAAAAATATATTAAATGTCTTAATTGTGACAAGAAGATTGAAAAAGATGCAAAATTTTGCAAATATTGTGGTAAAAAGATCCTAAATAAAGAAAATAATAACTCAAAGGATAAAAGCATTGGAGTGAGACTTATACATGTAATTATTGCCACTATTTTACTGCTTAATTTTTTTATTGTTTTTTTATTCTCAAGTCCAAAATCTCAAATTTCTGAAATAGAACAAACAACTCAACCAACAGCTACGATTGAAGTTCTAAATAGTCATCTTTTCAATATGGGATATGGAACACAAAAAATAGAAGGTATTGTAAAAAACAATTCAAATGAAACATGTTTCAATCCTAATGTAGAAATATACACATTTGACTCTGCTGGGAATAGAGTTGGTGAATACCCAATACCAATTAATACTTTGAATTCTGGCGAATCTTATAAATTTACAATTTATGTAAATGGGGCAAGTCGTTATAGTGTTGAAAAATGCAATTGTGGATACTAAGGAATATAAATAAAAAAGGAGCCATATGAAGCTAATAAATCTTTTCACTTCATCAGCAATAATTTCTATTTGTAATATTATTATTTTAGTTTATGGATTATATGGAATAAGAAAACTTATAAAAAGATTTTCCAAGTTCCCAAAAAATTTAACATTATTTTTCAAAATTTTATTTAATAATATAGAAGAAAATATAGAAGTTCTTCTCTCAGGATTTATTTTTCTTATAATATTTATACTTATAGGTTTATATTATGCAAATGTTCGCTATTTACATGCGGTTTGTATATTGCTAATTAGCTCTTGCACTAATGTTTTGATTAC
>DABJ01000029.1:223074-223924 GCA_002102825.1 Candidatus Gastranaerophilales bacterium HUM_12
AAATTTGAATTAACTAAAAATATTTACATTGAAACACTTAATAGTATTATCAATAGTTTTGGATATATAAAAAATGGAAAATCATATAATCATACTGTTCCTTGTTCTAATATAAATACTCCGAGTATAAAAGATAAATTCCCAAATTTTGAGATTCATGAAAATTTGAGCGGACATGAAGAAGTAAACTATCTGAAGATTCTTACCAATGAGTATTATATAGAACTTGAACACCTTAGCAACTGGATTATTCCAAGTTTTAAACAACAAGCTATTACTAAAAAATTTTATAAGTCCTTAAACCAATTAGAATTTGAAATAAATCGAATAATACAATTTAAAAGTATTTTTAATATTAATAATATAGAGAAAAATTATAATAAACTAAAAATAAAATACCCTATATTAGAAGAATCGTTGTTAAATCATTTAGAACAGGCATTAATGGATTTTTGGAAATATTTATATGAAGAAAATCATAATTTTTATAAATATATTAATTAAGTATCATTCTTAATAGCACTAATATTAGGAGAAAATTATGAAAAAACTTTTTGCAATTATATTTGTTTCTTTGTTATTGACTAGCAGTGCATTTGCTGGCAACACCTACAATCAATACGGCAGTAGAACAGGAGCGTATAGAACAAATGGCTCTACAACCACAACTTATGATAGATACGGTTCACGCACAGGCTCTTACAAAACCAACGGCAACACAACCACAAAATATGACCAGTACGGTTCAAGACAAGGCACAATCAAAAAGACAACATCTGGTTACACCACATACGATAAATATGGATCTAAAACAGGAAGTTATAAGACAAACCCTAACGGCACAACCACA
>DABJ01000044.1:0-11705 GCA_002102825.1 Candidatus Gastranaerophilales bacterium HUM_12
CTGGAAGTATGAAAAAGATTAATTATATTAAACTCTTATAGAACTTTTTAATCTATTCTCTATATGGCTAATTATATTTTAGTAATAAGTAATAGTATCTATTGGTTGTTTGTGCTATTGTTTTGGTGTCATTATTGGGTGAAGAGGAGAGAAATGAAGAAAAATTATATAATCGGTTCTATTATATTATTGATAATTGTTGTTCTATTTTCTTGGTTTATGGTTTATACGGATAGTAAAAAGCAAGAGCAAGCAAATTCTATGATTCCGTCCATTGGACAAAAATTGTGGACATATAATATGAATGCACATTCTTGGTACCGATATAAAGAAACAGATTCTGATGAGTCTAAAGAGGATATTATTTTACAAGTTCAAGAATCTATTGATAATACTGGTTTAACATCTTATCACTTGTTGACCGGTAATGCTCAAGTTCCGAAAGAACCTGTTTTGATTGGAGAGGGTAGTCAAGAATTTTTAGTTGGTAAAAAATTGTATTCTTATTATCCGAAAACTTTTGAATACTATGAGGTGCTATTTAATGGTGTAAAATTTGTACAAAGAAAATTATCTAAAAAAGAGGTGTCAAAACTCTTAAAAGGTTATGAAATTATTGATGTTTCAACATTGGAAAAAGGAACATATAACTTAAAGCAATCTAAATTGCATAACAGGTTTGTTGTTTTGAATGATACCGGTGATGATTTTTACAAGTATTATATCGTACCAAATGATAGCAAAAAAATGGAACTTGGATGTTTTTCAAACCAATTTAGAATTAAAAAATCCGATGTGACTATAAAAATTCAACGTTTAGAGGGTTGCTCAAAGGCCTATCCTTGTTATGAAATAAATGTTAAATAAAATCGTACAGCTAATAATAAAGAAAGGTTCTATATTCCTATGAATAATCTTGAAAAATATATAAAGTTAAGAGATGAATTTAGTTCTAAGTTGGAAGCTCAAAGCTATGAGTCAGAACTTGCTGCGTGGAATTTTTATATAAATTCTACAGACGAAAATTTGAAAAAATATACAATTTCTCAAGAAAAAATGAGTGATTTATTTAAAGATAAAGCCTTATATGAAGATTTGAAAGGACTCCAAAATATAGGGTTAGAAGATAAACATTTAGCAAAGCAATTGAAAGATTTAGTCAAAGCTTTTTATAATGAAATTGAATCAGGTAACGAGCTAAAAGCCTTGAGAGATAAAGAAAATGAAATTGCTGCAAAATTTAATTCTTATGTAATGTCGCTTGATGGAAAGCAAATTTCAAAGGCTGAAATTAACAAAATTTTAGAAACTGAAACAAATCCGGAAACTCGTAAAAAAGCTTATGAAGCTAAAGTTAAAGCCGGAGATGTTATTGCTGATGACTTGGTTGAATTTGTTAAAATGCGAAATGCTTATGCTAAAAATAAAGGGTATGTCACATATTTTGACTATATGATTGATGATTCTTATGAAATTTCTCCTGAAAAATTAGATGAATTGTTATTGGGCGTTTACTCTAAAACAAAAGATATTTCCGCAAAATTTGATGAAGAAAGAAAAGAAGTTTTAGCAAAAAGTTTTGGTATAAATTCTAGTGAATTACGTGATTATCATTATGGGCTTTTGACAGATGACACTCCGGAAAAAGCTATAAATTCTTGCTTTAAAACAAAAGAACAAGTTGTTGATATCGCAAAATCAGTCTACAACAATATGGGTTATGATGTTGAAAATATTGGGATAACTTTAGATTTATTCCCTCGTAAAGGTAAAAATACTCACGGATTTGCATTTTGCATTAAACCGGGGAAAGATGCAAGAATTTTGGCTAATTTAACCAATAATGCAAACAGTTTAGATACTATTTTGCATGAATTAGGACATTGTGTTTATGATATTGCACTAGATACGACTATGCCATTTTTAGATCAAGAACCGTCATCTTGTGCAATGACAGAAGCTATTGCAATGATGATGGGTGATTTACCTAAAACAGAAAATATTTTATCTGAAATTGTACCAACTGATACTTTAGCAAAATTTAAAGCTGAATTGAAAAAAGATGATGCAAGATTTGTAAATCGTTCATTACAAATTATTGAATTTGAATGGGAAATGTACAAAAATCCAGAACAAGACTTGAAATTGTTGTGGAAAAAGATGAAGCAAAAATACTTATCTCGTGGTGAAAATACTGATTTAAATAATGAATGGGCTACAATTCCTCATTATTTGTCTCACCCGGGGTATTATCAAAATTACTTTAGAGCCGCTTTGATTAAAGCTCAATTGTATAACTCTTTAGCAGATAAGTTGGGTGAAATTAGTAAAAATTCAAGAACCGCAGAATTTTTGAATTCTAGTTTATTTAAATTAGGTTCAACTAAAACAGATGAAGAATTGATGATTGAAATTACTGGCAAATCTCTATCAGAAGATGATTTTTGTAATAGAATTGTGTAATTGTAGTATTTTTATGTTAGTCTAATTCTGACAGGAATATTATGCTCACATTTATTACAAATCCGATAATAGTTTCAGTTATTTTGCTTTGCATTTTATGTTTATGTAGAGTAAATGTTTTATTGGCATTAATTATTTCATCTGTAGTTGGTGGAATTGTTGGACATATTAGCTTGAATGAAGTTATGAATATTTTTATTCACGGTATGGGTGGTAATTCTGAAACTGCATTGAGTTATATCTTATTGGGTGCTTTTGCTGCTTCTATGACTCATACCGGACTAGCTCCGATTTTGGCAAAAAAGATTGCACATGCTATTAAATCTAATAAATACCTATTAATAGCAATTTTGACTTGTATTGCAATCCTTTCACAAAACTTGATTCCTGTTCATATTGCATTCATTCCGATTTTAGTTCCGCCATTGTTGAGTTTAATGAATAAGTTAAAACTTGATAGGAGAGCTGTTGCTTGTGGTCTAGCTTTTGGATTGGAAGCTCCTTATATTGCAATTCCTGCAGGTTTTGGTTTAATATTCCAAGGTTTGATTGCAGAAAATATGATGCAAAACGGAGTTGACGTAATTAAAAGTCAAATTTGGAAATACAATTGGATTTTAGGGCTTGGAATGTTTATAGGCTTGCTTGTAGCGGTGTTTGTTTTGTATCGAAAACCTAGAACTTATAAAGAAATTGAAGTTAAAGAACAGTCAGAAAATGAAGATTTGACGCTCAATAGAAGTCATTATATTACACTTGTTGCTGCTGTTATTACATTGGTTGTTCAGTTGTGGACAAATTCCTTGCCATTAGGTGCTTTGGTTGGCTTGTCCGTAATCTTTGGTTTTAAAGCAATTGATCATGACAAAATGGATAAATTAATTAATGAGGGTGTTGGCTTGATGGGTTATGTGGCATTTGTAATGCTTGTTGCAGCCGGATATGCAAGTGTTATGAAAGCAACCGGCGGAATTGATTCTCTCGTAAATTCAATCACTCCATTTATGGGATCTAGCAAAGTTGTTGCGGCGGCTGCAATGTTATTTGTTGGTCTGTTTATCACTATGGGAATAGGTACTTCTTTTGGTACAATTCCAATTTTAGCAGTTTTATATATCCCAATTTGTTTAAAATTAGGTTTTAGTATTCCGTCAATAATAATTGTTTTATCTGCTGCTGCCGCATTAGGAGATGCGGGGTCACCTGCTTCTGATACAACGTTAGGGCCTACTGCAGGATTAAATGCAGACGGACAACACAATCATATTTGGGATACATGTGTTCCAACATTTTTAATTTATAATATTCCAATAATTATTTCAGCCTTGATTGCTGTTTTGATTTTTAAATAATGTTATTTAATTTTTTTAATAATTTTTAGAACTTGTTCTTTTAGATGCTCATAATCAGAATTATTATCTATTACAAAATCCCAATCAGTTATGTTATCTAGTCCGACTTCTGTAATATCTTTTTCGCCAACAAGAGTTCCTCTTTGAGAACGGGTTTCACGAGTAGCTTCTACTCTGATAGTTATAGCTCCTGCATTTTTGAAAACCTCATATTCATGTGGAACTCGTACATCTGTGACAATTATATTTCCGTCTTGTTCAATAATCTTTTTTAGCCAATAATCTTGGTCTTGTGCTCGTCCCCAATTTCCTAGTTCAATCAAATCCGGTCTATATTGAGCTTTGTTTTTCTCAATTTCTTCCAGTGTTAAACTCATTTTTTCCCCGTATGTCAATTTGATAATATCGCCCATAGCACAACGTTTAAATGTTGGCATTTTATTAAGCATAATTTTAGCTGCGGTATCTTTACCAGAGTATTGTTTCCCAGAAAATATTATAATTTTATCAACCATTAAAAACTCCTTTTTCTTAATCTTATCACGAAGTTTAAAAGTCTATTAAATCTTTGACTTTCGTATTTAAAGCATCAGCGATTTCAATTAGTAAATCAAGACTAACTGTTCGTTTGGCGGTTTCAATCTTTGCTAAATGTTCTCTTGAAATGTCGAGTTTTTCGGCTAATGAGTTTTGTGACATTCCTAATTCTTTTCTTCGAGTAAATATGTTTCGCCCTAAATTGTAAATTTTTGTAGTCTTATTGTTCACAAATTTATTTTATGTTATCTTGGTGTTGAAGTATGTAGTCTTAAAGAGAACAAATTAACTAAAGAAAGGAATAGATAAATGAGAAATAAAAGTAGAATTTTTAATAAAGCTATTTCTCCAATAGTGGTAAGTAATAGAATAAATAGTGAGAAAGATAATAAAAAGGTAAAGAACTTATTCCCTTATTTCCTTAATTCCAGATTACCTAAAAAAAAATTTGCATTTACGTTAGCAGAAGTATTAATTACCCTTGGCATTATTGGTGTAGTTGCTTCAATTACAATCCCGACACTTTCACAAAAGTTGTGTGAAAAGCGAACGGTTACTCAATTACGAGCCGTGCAATCTATCCTTTCGCAATCTGTTAAAGCTGCAGAAGCAGAAGATGGTGAAGTTGAGGGTTGGGAATTAAAACTTGACGGTTCAGAATCTGATGCCCAAATTATTGGAGAAAAATTATTGAAACACATGAAAGTCGCTCATGATTGTGGAACTGAACCGGACGAAAAAAGTATTTGTGTTCCATATTTAAAATATAACACTCTTAATGGAGGTACTGTTTGGGGAAATTATTCAGCACTTCCTAATTATTATAAAGTTAAATTGAATAATGGTGCTTCTTTATGGTGGAGAAGTGGTAATCATTCTATTGCTGCAGAAAAACGTGCAGAAATGTATATTGATTTTTTTGTTGATGTGAATGGTTCGGCTTTACCTAATATGGTCGGAAAAGATGTTTTTGATTTTTATTATGAAAAAGGTTCATTAAGAGTTGCCGGAACTCCACATTACTTAAATAGTGGGGCTTGTAGTTTAACTTCTACAGGTTGGGGTTGTGCTTATTATGTATTAACAAATGGCAAACTTCTCAAATAAAACAGGTTTAATTCAAATATGTAAAACCTAAGAATCTCATAAAATAGAAAAAGTTATGTGAATAATTTTTAATATTTACCGCAAAGTAATTGAAATTATACTATGTCGGTAATAAGATGAAGTAACGAGTGTAGATAGTACAATATTGGATTAGGTTATGGCATTAAATTTTCAAGAATTGGTTTTTAATTTACAAAAGTTTTGGTCAGATTATGGCTGTATAATTCAACAACCGTATGACATAGAAAAAGGTGCATCAACAATGAACCCTGCAACATTCTTGCGTTCATTAGGTCCTGAGCCTTGGAATACTGCAATGATTGAACCTTGCAGACGTCCAACAGATGCTAGATATGGTGAAAACCCTAACAGATTGGGACACTATTTTCAATTTCAAGTTATCTTGAAACCTTCTCCTGATAATGCGCAAGAACTTTATTTACAAAGTTTGGAGGCTATGGGGATTGATTTGAAAGAACACGATGTAAGATTTGTTGAAGACAACTGGGAATCTCCAACCTTAGGTGCTGCCGGTGTAGGTTGGGAAGTTTGGCTTGATGGTATGGAAGTTACCCAATTCACTTATTTTCAACAAGTTGGCGGTGTTGAGGTTAAACCGGTTGCCTTAGAATTGACCTACGGCTTGGAACGTATTGCAATGTATCTTCAAAATAAAGAATCTGTATATGATATTATGTGGAATGATACATTGAAATATGGTGACATTTATCTTCAAAACGAGATTGAACAATCTAAATATAATTTTGAAGTTTCAGATACTAAATCATTATTCCAAATGTTTGATTTGTATCAAAAAGAAGTTGATAATTGTTTAGCTGCAAATTTAGTTTTGCCTGCTTATGACTATGTTTTGAAATGTTCTCATACATTCAACTTACTAGATGCTCACGGTGTAATCAGTAAAGATGAAAGAAACAACTTCATTGGTCGTGTAAGAACAATGGCATCTGCTGTTGCTAGATTGTATGTTGAACAAAGAGAAGCAATGGGCTTCCCTCTTATCAAAAAAGAAACAAGTGTAGTTTAATAATAAAAATAAATAAGGAATTTAAATGGCTGAAAAATTTAACAGAGCAACCTTTACCCGTAATTTTTTGAAAAATATTACGAGAATAAAGGCTCCCGATGAAATGCTCGCAGAAGCAAAATCTCAAGGTTTGGAAAAAACTCTTGGGGTTGTTGATTTAATTGTTTTAGGTGTAGGTGCAATTATCGGTTCCGGTATTTTCGCAGTTGTTGGTATTGCTGCTGCAGGAAGTGCTGACGGTTCAAGTTTAGGGGCGGGACCTGCATTGATGGTATCAATGATAATTGCTGCTATTGCTTGTATTTTTTCAGCATTATGTTATTCAGAATTTGCGACAATGATTCCTGTTGCAGGTGGTGCTTATACATACACTTTCGCAACATTAGGTGAATTTGCTGCTTGGATGGTAGGTTGGGTTTTGATGCTTGAATATGCAATTGGTTTTATCGCTGTTGCTTGTGCTTGGTCAAATTATTTCGTTCAATTTATGGCAGGTTTTGACAAAGTATTACCTGCTTGGCTTGCTCACCCGCCGGCATGGCTTACTAATGATGTTTTTGCTGCAGGTAAAATAGTTGCAGAAAACCCTCATACTTTTATTCCGAAAATTTTAGGTGTTCCTATCTGTATAAATGTTCCGGCTATTGCTATTGTTCTTTTGATTACCGCAATTTTGGTTAAAGGAACAAAAGACTCTGCAAAAATGGCAGGAGCTATGGTATTTATCAAATTGGCAGTAATTGGTTTGTTTATTGTTTTTGGTGCAATTTCATTCTTCCATACTCCACCAAGTTGGCAACCTTTTGCTCCAAATGGAATGGCTGGAATTTGGTCTGCAGCATTCTTGATATTCTTTGCTTATATCGGATTTGATGCTTTGGCAACGGCAGCAGAAGAATGTAAAAACCCTCAAAAAGACTTACCGATTGGTATTATCGGTTCATTATTAATAACTACTATCGTGTATGTATTAGTTGCATTAGTTCTTACAGGTATGGTTAATACTGCAGGACCTGTTTCTTTGAGCTTTTTGAAAGCTCCTATGGTTTATTGCATGAAACTTATTCATCACGACCATTTGGCATTTTTGATTTCAATTGGTTCTTTGGCAGGTTTAACTTCTGTGCTTTTGGTATTAGAAATGGCAGCAACAAGAATTTTATTTGCAATGAGCAGAGATCATTTTATATCTCAAAGATTCCAAAAATTAGATCCAAAATTCAAAACACCTGCATTGTTAACTTGGACAGTTGGACTTTTGGCGGTTGTTGGAATTTTGACGTTGAATTTAGATGTAGCAGCTGAACTTTGTAATTATGGAACATTTACATCTTTCATTATTGTATGTGTTGCAGTTTTAATTTTGAGAAAAACAGACCCAGACAGACCTAGACCTTTCAAAGTTCCGTTTTCACCACTAACTCCGGCTTTGGGTATAGTTTGCTGTGGAGGTTTGATGATTTACAAATCAATGCAATCAGGTGGCTCTGCTTTATTATTCCCTGTATGGCTTGGAATTGGTGCAATAATTTATTTATTATACGGATTTATTAAAAATAGAAATAATGAAAATAAAATCCATAAAGAAATAGTCCACGGTACGATTGAAAATCAGGAAGAATTATAACAAATGGATATTAAACAGATTTGCCGAAATATATTTAAGCGAAAAAGTATGGACGATTTGATAAACACTAGCAAACGTTCAGAATTAAAGAAGACGTTAAATGTTTTTGACCTTATCGTAATCGGAATTGGTGCAGTTGTTGGTACCGGTATTTTCACAATTATTGGTACTGCAATCACAGGTAGTTCTGAAAGTGCAGGAGCTGGTCCGGCTATTGTAGTGTCAATGGTTTTAGCTGCCGTTGCTTGTGTGTTTTCAGCACTTTGTTATTCTGAAATTGCGGCGATGATTCCTGTCGCAGGTAGTGCTTATACCTACACTTATGCAACAATGGGTGAATTCATGGCATGGATGGTTGGTTGGATTTTGATGCTTGAATACGCAATTGGTAATATCACTGTTGCAAGTGCTTGGACCGGATATTTTATACAATTTTTAAAAGGTTTTAAACATTGTTTACCGGATTTTATTGTTAATTTTCCATTGTGGCTAAGATATGATTATAAAACTATGGTTGCGTTATGCAATAATAATCATTGGGATATTCATGATAAAATCCCGTATTTGTTTGGTCATATTCCGTTTGCGGTTAACCTGCCTGCGGTTGCAATTGTATTAGTTTTGACAATGCTCTTGGTTCGTGGTGTAAAAGAATCTACAAGGGTTGCAAGTATTATGGTTGGGGTAAATATGTTTATGATTCTATCCTTTATCGTAGTCGGTGCTTTCTATGTAAAACCTGAACATTGGACACCATTTTTCCCTAGTGACCCAACAGGGGTAATTATGGGGGCATTCTTGATTTTCTTTGCTTATATCGGATTTGATGCAATTTCAACAACTGCAGAAGAAACCGAAAATCCACAAAGAGATTTGCCTATTGCAATTTTAGGAACTTTGGTTATTTGTACAATTTTATATGTATGTGTTGCTTTGGTTTTAACTGGGATTGTTCCAATTGAGAGAATTGACATTCAAGCCCCAATTGCGCATGCCATGAGCTATGTCGGTAAAGATTGGTTTGCCGGATTGATTTCTATCGGTGCGTTGTGTGCTTTGACATCTGTTCTTTTAATCTATCAATTAGGTACAACAAGAATTTTATATGCAATCAGTCGTGATAGATTTTTACCAAAATCTTGGAGATTAATTCATCGAAAATATAGAACACCGCACGTTATGACTTGGATTTCAGGTATCGTGGTAATTGTTTGCGGATTGTTTATGGATTTGAATATATCTGCTGCGTTGTGTAATTTTGGAACATTCACATCTTTTGTAATTATTTGTTTGGCTGTTCTTATTTTGAGAAAAACCGCTCCTGATAGACCAAGACCATTCAAGGTTCCGTTCTGTCCTTGGTTCCCAATTTTGGGAATATTGATTTGCGGTGTTTTGATTATATTCTCACTTAAAACTTTAAAAACATCTTCAGTTTATTTCTTGTTATGGCTTGCCGTTGGTGTTTTAATCTACGCATTTTATGGTTACCACCAAAAGAGGATTGAAGAACGAGGACGAATTATTAAACGACCAATTCCGAAGAAATAAGTATTTAAATAAGAAGAGGGCGAAGTCTTTTTGCCCTCTTTCTAATATAGAATACTTGACGAATTGTGCTTAAAATGAGATAATCAGGGTATGTTCAAGTATTATGGAAAAACTGCGCCATATTTGTTTTTGTTGCCTGCGGGAATTGTTTTGTTAATTTTCTTTTTTATTCCATTTTTTCAAACAATTGGTTTAAGTTTTTTAGATTATTCAAACAATATTTATCATGCAAGTTTTGCCGGGTTACAAAATTATGTTGCGATTTTACATAATCCTGTTTTTTACAAAGTTATGTTGAATACAATAATTTATCTTGTTGTGGCTGTTCCGGTACTTGCGATTATTCCTTTGTTTTTGGCAATTTTGATTAACCAAAAAATTAAGGGAATAACTTTATATAAAATATTAATTTATTTGCCTGTAATTGTTTCAATTGTAGTTGCTGCTATTGCTTTTAAGTGGCTTTATGCAGAACAAGGGATTTTGAATTATTTGTTGAATGTTTTTCATATACATTCTATTGGGTGGCTTACCGATCCGAAATATGCTATTTATTCCGTAATAATTGTGACAATATGGAAAGGTATTGGATATTATATGATGATTTATCTTGCAGCTTTGATGAGTGTTCCAAAAGAACTTTATGAAGCTTGTGATATTGATGGTGCTGGATTTTTTACGAAACATTTGACCGTAACTATTCCTCATATAATGCCTACAATTGCTTTAGTTACAACAATAAGTTCAATTTCTGCTATGAAAATATTTGCTGAAATATATGTTATGACAAAAGGCGGACCATTGAATTCTACCAAAACAATTGTTTATTATATATATGAAAAAGCATTTGAAAATCTTGATTTAGGTTATGCTTCTGCAATGGCGGTAATTTTGCTTGTTATTGTAATGGCATTTTCGCTAGTCAATATTTTGTGTTTTGAGAAAAATAAATATCAAATTTAAAAAGAGGTAATTTTGAATATATTAGGAAAAATTAGAGATAAAATTAAACTAAAAAATATATGGACACACGCAATTTTGATTTTTGTATCCATTCTTTCAATTTTTCCTTTTATATGGTTGTTGTCAACATCTTTGAAAGGTGCTGGGGAAAATATTTTTGCTTATCCTCCGACAATTGTTCCGAAAGATTTTACTTTTGCAAATTATATTGGTGTTTGGCATAAAGTCGATTTGATGCGATATTTTGTAAACAGTATGGTTGTCGCAGGTGGAACGGTTTTGTTGAACTTGATTTTATCTTCACTTGCCGGTTATCCTTTAGCAAGAATGGAATTTAAAGGCAAAAAGATTGCTTTCTTTTCAATTCTTGCGACTATAATGGTACCCTTTCAAGCAATTATGTTGCCGGTTTATTTGATAACATTGAAATTACATTTGGTTGATAGTGTAAACGATACAATGGGATTTATCGGACTTGTAATGCCGTTTGCTGTGAGTGCGTTTGGAATATTTTTGATGCGACAAGCATTTATGACAATTCCAAGAGAGATGGAAGAAGCTGCAATTGTTGATGGTTGTAATGTTTTTCAGGTGTTTTGGAAAGTTTTGTTACCTATGGTAAAACCGTCACTTGCCGTGCTTGCAATCTTTACATTTATCGGTTCGTGGGGTGAATTCTTGTGGCCGAGTATTGTGTTGACAAAAGAAGCGATGTACACACTTCCTGTTGGAGTAAATAACTTACAGGGAATGTTTTCCTCAAACTGGCGATTTATCGCCGCCGGTTCAATAATTTCAACCATACCGATAATCATCTTTTTCTTAGCTATGCAGAAGTACTTCATCTCAGGTGAAAACGACGGCGCCATTAAGGGTTAGTTGTTTTCTAAAATCCGTTTTGCCATTTTATTAGCATCTTCTATTTTAGGGAATGCTTTTTTCAATAAATTTGCAAATGTTGTTTCGTCTACTTCCCATTTGCACTCAAATTTGTTTTGTTTTCTTGCAATTTGAGTTGCTTCAGTAAACATATTTAATAATTTTAGAGCATCTTTAC
>DABJ01000044.1:11716-24549 GCA_002102825.1 Candidatus Gastranaerophilales bacterium HUM_12
ATTTATTTCTTCTCTCGCTGTTTATAGTATCATAAACAGCGAGAAATTGAGATTTCTTAAATTATATTTCTTTTCCATTAAAGTCATACAATTTGATATCATAGCCTTGTTGTGCGATTTTCTTTTTAATTGCTTTGATTTCTTTTTTATTTACGATTCTTGTATCAACAACAATTTTTTCAATTGAATTTGCAGGCGCACCAATGGGGATAGCTCTATGAGTTGGGTAATCATGACCGGTACTCATATTTCCATTTTTAAATAGAACACTTTGTTGTTTTCCTCTTTGGTTTACCTCAAATGAGTTTTTCATAATAGTTGGGTCAATTGATTTTTTATCCATAACTATTATAAAACGAGAACTTGTGTGGTCTGTGTTTGGTAGAAAGTTTGCTTCTCCTGCATTGTTCCAGTGTGAGTTTTTAGCATCAAAATAATCTCTAATAGATGCATTTGCTCTAACGTCCCAAGTATCAGTACATAGAGGAGTTAATGTATCAGGAATTGTTCCATCTCTATAAGCTGCAGATTTTTTACCTGTAATTTCTCTAGGAGCAATTCCTCCATTATCTAAAATGCCTAATAATGAGTCATATCCAGTACCATGAAGAATATTATCTGTTGTTATATTGCTAGAATGTCGGTGTTGAATTTTCTTTCCTTTTGAATCCATAAATGCTTTATATGATGAGTCATATACCATTTTTTGTTCTGGTGTTAGAGCATCACTCATTTTTATTCCTGTATTTCTTTTTCCATTAGGGGTTCTGTTAGATAATGGAATATTAAAATTTACTTCCATTGGAATTTTAGATATAATTTCGATTTTACCATTGTTATTTCTTGCTAAATAATGGAGATTTCCTTTATCTAAAACCATTTGTTGCCCATTTTTTAGGTTTGATAAAATTTGTTGTGTTTTATATCCAAAAGTATCAGAAATTTCATCAGATAAATTCTCAAATGCCTTTCTTTCTTTCTTTTTTTCTGATTTTACATTTTCAGTATTGTTCGCAGTTTGGGCTTTATCGGTATTTTGTGTTTTTCCTGCTTCTTTAGCAGCTTTAGGTTGTTCAGCATTTTGAGCTTTACCTGTTTCATTAGTTGCTTTAGGTTGTTCAGCCTTATTTTCTGCTGTTGCTTTTTTAGCATCCAAATCACCAAATTGAGCTTTTAGATTATTTAATTCTGCTCTTTTTCTTGTTAATGTACTAACTCTATTATCTAGAACATTATTTAATTGGGCTAATGAAGATTTTACTCCTGTAGCATTTTTCTTCTTCAAATTATCAAAAACTTTAGCTACTGCTTGTTGAAAATCTTTTGAAATTCCTTGACTTCTGTCACCATGTACCGCAAGTATCATTGGACGAATTTTGCTTCTCAATGCTGCTTCGGCTTTTGGATCATTTAAATCGATGTTGTAGTTTGAATCAAAGATATCTGCATATTTTTCTTTGAAATCTTTAGCTAATTCTCCTTCTTTAATTTCAGCATTTAATGTTTCCATTCTAGTTTGGATTTTTTCTGCTGATTGAGTTTGAGCCTTTTTAGCCCCTTCGGCTTTCTTGGCTTGTTCAGCTTTTTTAGCCTCTTCGGTTTTCTTGGCTTGTTCAGCTTTCTTAGCCTCTTCGGTTTTCTTGGCTTGTTCAGCTTTCTTAGCCTCTTCAGCTTTCTTGGCTTGTTCAGTCTTTTTAGCTTCTTCTGCTCTTCTTCTTGATTCTGTGCTATCTGCTTTTCTTGCGGTTTTTTGTTCAAAAGCATTATCTGCAGTTTTTTCTGCTCGAGTTGAAGAGTTAGAAGTGTTTAATTTTTCGGTTCTTGCTAAGCCTGTTTCAGGTGTAGCTGCTGTACCTTTTGAAGCAAATTTATCTTTTACATTATTATATGCATTTGAAACTTTGTCACTTGCTTTTTGGTATAAGTTAGAACCTTTTAGTTTAGTGCTTAATTTTTCACCAAGAAGACCTCCGGCACCGATTGCCATATTCATTGCGGTACCCTCAACAGTTACTTGACCTGTTTGCATATATTCTGCACCTGCACCAACCGCAGCATCAACTGCAGTATCAATAATAGCTTGTTCTGTTTTGCTTATAGTTACTCCTTGGGCTTTTGTTGTGGCATTAAATGCTGCATTTGTAGCTGTATTTTCGCCTTGTATTTGAGGTTGTATTTTAGCAAGTCCTTTTTCAGTTGCATTTGCACCTTGGCTTTCAACTCTAGCTAAACCTTTTTCAGTGGATTTACCAACTTTAGTAATTCCTTTTTCAGTTGCATTCGCACCTTGGCTTTCAACTCTAGCTAGACCTTTTTCAGTGGATTCGCCAACTTTAGCAAGTCCTTTTTCGGTAGCATTTGCACTTTGAGTACCAACTCTAGCTAAGCCTTTTTCAGTGGTTTCGCTAACTTTAGCAAGTCCTTTTTCTGCAACTTTTGTACTTTGTTTTGCTACTTGAGTAATCCCTTTTTCGGCAGCACTTGCGGTTTTATTTGCACTATATGCTGCTTTTCCGACTTTATATGCTTTTGTGAAAGCTTTTGAGCCGCCTAGTGTTAGAGCAGCGATTCCACCATCAATAAGACCGTCTTTCATGATTTCGCCATGGTCTGTTCCGTCTCTGAAAACACCTTTATTATCTTTTACGATATTTCCATCTGCATCTTTATATTGTCCGGTTATTTTCATTCTGTCAGTTTCTTCAGCTATAACATCTGCTGCCATTGTAGTTGCTCCGGCAACTGCTGCGGCTGCAATAACACCGGCAGCTCCTCCTGTTGCAACTGTAGCGGCTGTCAATGCAATTGCTCCTGCAACTTCTGCTCCTGTTTTAACTACAGCAGCTCCTTGTTGTTGTGATTCATTATATTTTGCTACTCTTTCGCCGATTGATTGTTTAGAGCCAAAAGCTTTTTTGAAATTTGCGGCACTTGGTTTAAGCATATAATTTGCTATAGCATTTTTATTATAAGCAATACCAAATTTTTCTTTAAATTTTTTGTTGAATTCAGCTTCTGTTTTGCAACCTTTTAATTCTTTTAGTGTTTTTCCATATTCTGCAATATCTTCTCGAACCTTTGAAGCTCTATTTTCGGATCCCCAAAGAACACTAATTCCATCTGCTACATCTCCAGCCCAACCGTCTTGCTTCATTTGTTCATTAAATGCAGCTTTGGCATTGTCTAATTGAGAAGTTAACATATTAAGTGTTTCTGCTTGAGCTGTTTTGTAGTCTTTTCTTACAACATCTGATTTATCTGATTTTTGCACATAACTATTTTTGAGAATTTTATTATCATGTGACATTACACGTTGATTTCCATCGGCATCTATAAGATTTGTTCTGCCATGTCCATCTCCTCTTGAACCATCAACAGCATAACGACCTTTACCAACGACAACAGTTTTTCTATGGGCACTAACATTTACCCAAGTGTCTTTTAATATTACACCATTGTGTGCTATAACATAAACTTTACCAGAATTATCTTTGGCAATAGTTCTTCCGTGAGTTGCGTTACCTATTTTGGTAAGTGTAACGGATCTTGTTTTTTTATTGCCGTTATAGTAATCACCTGTAACTGGTCGCCCCGCTCCGGCATAGTTTGTTAAGCCTAAATCTTTTCTTAATTTTGCATCACGTTCTTTTGCGGCTGCTCTTTTCTGTTCGGCGATTGCCCTTTGTTTAGCTCTTATTTGTTCGTCTTTTGCAAAATCAGCCTTAGCTTCGTCTGCAGTTTTTCTTCCTTGTAAAGCTTTATCATCTGCTTCCAATTCTTTTGGAATTTTTATTTCTTCGCCAACGTTGAAATATTTTTTTGTTTTACCTTGTAGCTTATCAGAGTTTACATTCATCAAATCATCTGTAGAAACACCAAATTTTTTCGCAATATCAGCAATACTCTCTTTATTTTGAACAATGATACCTGTTGTGTTGCCTTGTCCATCATAAGTTGCTTGGTATTTTTGACCCCTAACTGTTTTTTTTTGGACAAGTTTTTTGTTATCTAAGTTGCAGATATTTGTAGTTGGGTTACCATTATCATCGGTTGTTTTTTCGGTATAACCTTCTTCGGAGTACTCTCTATCTGCAATTCTACCATTGTCGTTGATGTGTTCAGTAAGAATAACATCACCTTTTCTTACTCTGGTAGTTGTTTTCTTAATTCCTGGTTCGGAGATGTTTTCTGTTGTTGTTCCGTCTTCAGAATATGTGTATTCTGTGCGCTTTTCTTTTGCCGGAATTCCTTCATTTTCAACTTTTGAATTCAAAACTTCATTGCCGTTTCCATCAAAAGTGTAGTTTGAAGTTGTTGTACCTTGTTTTTCAACTTTAGTTTCTGGTTTTCCGTCAGTGAAAGTTGTTGTTGCTTCAGAATTTTTCTGATAATTAGTTTCAATTTTTTGGGTTGGAGTTGCACCGTCTTCTGCATATTCTGTTACAACAGTAGATAGTGTTGTTTCACCGTCTTTTGTTTCAACTTTATCTTTTAATAATTTTTTATTTTCATCTAAGTATTTTGTAGTCTTGTTGCCATTTCCGTCAGATTGAATTAATTGAGAAGATTTGTCAGGATTAATTATTTCTTTTGTGCCGTCTTTGTAAGTTACTTGAACAAGTTTTTGACCGTTTTGTTCAACTACTTTTGCATCTTCTACATTCTCAGTATTTTTAACATTAGCATTTAAGAATTTAAGAACATCTTTTTTCTTAACTTCGCCTTTTAATCCGTTTTCTTTGATGAATTTTCTAGCTTCTTTTTTAGAAACTTTTCCATCTGTGGTTTTATCAAGCCCTTCACTGAAAGCTTTTAATTCATCTGCATCAATAACTCCATTGCCATCTTTATCAACCTTGTTAAAGATAGATTTTTCTTCCTTGGTTTGAAGTTGTTCTGCTTTCATACCTGCTTGAAGTTTTTTCAAATCAATGTTTGATTTCTTTCCAAAAGACCCTACATTCAAATCTGCCATTTTCTAAAACCTTTCAATAATTTTGTTCTATATGAATTTTTACGGTTTTATTTGAAAGGTTCTTTAAACAAATATTTGATGTGTAATCGTATTCTTTCTATTATAACTGGATTTGGGCCCTAAAAATTTGTATTTACAATTCGTAATAATTTAATAAATGTTAAGTTATATAACGAAATTATATCTTTGGTATATCTAAATTAAGGGTGTGTTTTGATTGTTGGTAAATTGTATTTTTGAAATCGACAATGTATTTTGGACTAATTCCATTTTTGTAAAATATACCTTGGCGATAAAGTTCGACTAGTCTATCAACATATTTTTGACAATTTTCTCGTGCTTGCGGACGACGTTTCAATTGCTCTACAAAATCAATATTCTTTCTTGTGGAATTTTCTCTTGTTGTCGCTCCTCCGAAGTTAGACAACGCATCTTGACCTCCGCAAGATTTCGGCAAAATGTGTTCGATAGATGCAAGCGATGGCCACATAAGTCTATGTCCGATTTTGTCAGGTGTTTCTGCTGCAACTTTCATTACATAAGCTGAAACACTTTCTTGTGATGTAGGGAGAGTTTGCGCAATCGCAATTAGTTTGTCTTGCAATTTTTTATTCGGAACATCTCCGATTACTTTTATCAAATCGTACAAAAATGATTTTCTAGAAAATGGCAAAATTACCTCTTCTCTATTCAATCTCGATTTAGAAAGTTCTATCAAGTTTTTTAGCTGTTCGTTATTTTTTAATACAGACTTTCTCAGAATTAACTCTTGAAAAGCTAAAACTTTTTTCTGGTTTTCAATTGTATTCGCATTTGTTGAATTCGCAAACCGTTTAGACTCTTTTATGAGTTTATTCATAACTTTTTTCTCTTTTAGAGTCCCTTTGTTTACGATGTCTTCTCTGATTTTTGTGAGCTTGTATTTGTATTCATAAGATGAAAATGGTATGATAATCGGTTTTTCATTCAATTTCTTATCCGTGTCGTCCATCAATTTTTTGAACGGACGTTTGTATTTTTCCGGCAATGCATAAGCTGCTTCTGTAAGTTTTCTGAAAATCGGAGCTTGTTTTTTACGCAGACGACGGCGATAAATCGGTTCAACTTCTTGCAGTAATTCCTGAATATTCTTGTCCGGATGCACAACCGCCCTATCTTTCAAAATATCAAAAACCTTAGCTTCAATCCCTGTAAAGCTTTCTCTATATTTGCTCAATATTTCAACAACACTTGATGACGGTTGAAAAAATGTTTGGTTTTTCAACATTCGGGAAAGTTGTTTAGGATCAATCATTTGAATCCCACTATACATACAAGGAAGTCCGTAACTAAAAAGAATTCGAAGTTTTGAGGAATTCTGAATAGCTGTGAAATTCACGGGATAAACATAAGGCATGCCTTTCAAGTCCGAAATTTGACGTTCCTCATTAGCCAAATTATTTCCTGTTACTCCATGGTTTGCGGAGTTTGATTTAATTTGACTATTCAGGTTGTTTAGATTTACCGCCGGAACTCTCATGTTTTTGCCTTTATAAACACTTTTAACCTTACAGACTCTCGACTGTTTACTATATCGGTAAAATAGCAAAAAACTTTAATAATTTCTACTTTTTAATAAATTTTTGTTAAATTTACTCTTTTTCTTTCTTCTTGATTTTTAAAACATCATTTTCGATTTGCATTTCAATTGTATCTTTTTCAGGGTCGATTTTTAAAAGTTCAATAATTACTTTTGGTATGAAAAGTGACCAGCCATTACCTGTTCTGAAAAATTTTCTCTCCATAATTGTCCTTATCTATTACATTGTCTATAACATGTACTTTACAAAAGATAAGAAGTGTTTTATATTATAACATGTTTATAACAGGTTATAATATAAAGAGGTGTAAAAATGGAAGAATTCCTGAAAAATCCAAGGGCAATAGATTATCACGTCGCTTCGTATAGTAAATTGTGTCTCAAGAACAATAACTCTCCTCGTAATGACAGCGAGATTTGTTCCCTCGCCCATTTATGGAAGAGGGTTATGGTGAGTGGTGCTACGCACGTAGCCATGCCGTCAACAAAAGTAAAATTTGCTTTCACACTTGCAGAAGTACTAATCACTCTTGGAATTATTGGAATTGTTGCGGCAATTACAATTCCAACTCTTTCACAAAAATTATACGAAAAACGAACAGTTACTCAATTGCGTGCAGTTCAATCAATTCTTGCTCAGGCAATAAAAGCTGCGGAAGCAGAAGATGGCGAGGTTGAGGGTTGGGGGCTGAAACAAGATCATTCCAAGGAAGATGCGGAACTTATCGCAGAAAAACTCCTAAAACACATGAAAGTAGCTCATGATTGTGGAACAGAACCTGATACGAATGGTTTTTGTTTCCCTAATACTACATATACTTATTTAAATGGAAATAAATCTCCTAATTATGCAAATCGTGATTATTATTACAAAATCGTTTTGAATAATGGTGCTTCTATTTTTATACAAAGCTATTCTGATAATACTGATAATGATGAAGGCTATATCAATTTTAACGTTGATGTAAATGGTCCTAAACCGCCAAATACTGTAGGAAAAGATTTGTTTGATTTTAATTATAGTAAAGGTTCTGTTAGACCAAACGGTGCTCCAGGGTCAGAGGCCGACGGAAATTGCGATAAAAAGAAATCCGGCTGGGGGTGTGCATACTATGTTTTGCAAACAGGTAAACTCTTGAAATAACTATTTTTCTTGGTTTACGCCGTAGCCAAACATTGCAAAATCGTATTTTATAGGATCATTTGGGTCAAACTGCTTTAAGTTTTCAGTAATTTCAATTACAGATTTGAAGTCGTTAGCTTTTCTGGATAATAATCCCATATTTCGTGAAATTCTGCCGACATGGATATCTAGTGGGATATATAATTCTGACGGCTTCATAAAATTCCAAATTCCAAAATCTACAGGACCTTTTCTTACTAACCAACGGAGATACATGCACATTCTCTTCATTGCACCGCCTTTTCTTGGATTTGGAATCATAAAATAAAAGCCTTGTCCTAAATTTTTGCTAGTCTTTGCATAGAAATAGTCTGTCACTGTTTCAAATAATTTATCTTGCGAATGTCCATATTTGAATAGTTCTTCAAGTCCACCGTCTTTTGTGTACAAGTCTTTTAGGATAGAAAAAATTGCTGAAAAATCTTCCGGTTTTCCAAAACGATAATTAAAATCTTCAAGAATTTTTGGTTCAAAATTTTCTATAAAATTTAGTGGCTCGTTTTGTGCAATTTCTAACAACTGGTTGAGTTTTTTTATAAAAAGTTCTCTTCTCCCGTAAGCAACCAGTGATGCGATAAAACCTGAAATTTCGATATCTTTTTTGTTTTTAAATCTATGAGGAATCTGTATGGGGTCGTCTTTAATAAAATCAACTGTTTCGTAAGTTTTGACGAGTTTATCTATTTCCGGTTTAGTAATCATTTCTATCTCACAATTGAATTTATGGCAAATAAATCTTTGTTAAATTCTCTAAAACTATTAATAATTTCACTCACCGCAGGAATTGATTTGTATAATTCAGGACTTTCTTCTGAACAAATTGCGATAATTTTTCCGATTTTTGCGGCTCTGGCAGATTCAATTCCAGAGATTGCATCTTCAACAACAATACATTCTTTCGGTTTCAAGCCAATATTTTTTGCTGCAATTTCGTAAATATCCGGAGCTGGTTTCCCAGGAATTGTTCCGTCAGAATAAACAATTTTGTCTAAATCAAACCAGTTTGCTAAATGAAAATGTTTGATATAAAAGTCCACATTGTCTTTTTCTGACATTGTTGCAATAGTTCGAGGAATATTATTTTCTTTTAAAAAGTCTAAAAATTCCACAACTCCGTCCGCTAAATGGAAGTTATCTTTGTCTTTCAAACACATGTTTCTGTAAACTTCTTCTTTTTCAAATGCTAATTTCTCAACCATTTCCGGTGTTGGGCGTTTACCGATTGCGTATTTGATGATTTCTTCGTTAGTTCGACCGAACATGTATTTTAGCATCTCTTCATCTGAAAAAGGTGTTCCTCTAAGTCGTCTTGAAAATTCAACCCATGCTTCTTTGTGCTTTGGTGAATCCCAGTATAGAGTTCCGTTAAAATCAAAAATAATTCCTTTATATTGTGTCATTTTACTGCTTTTCCATAATTTTGTTGTATAAATCTAAATATGTTTGAGCTTGTTTTTCTTTGTTTAGCATTTTGTAAGAATATGCTAAATTGTAGTAAATAGATGGTTCGCTATTCCCAGAATCTAAAGCCCTGAAAAAGTTGTATTTTGCGTTACGATAGTCTTTTAATTTTAAATACGCACAACCCATATTATAATATCCGTAAGAAAAATCGTCTTTAAGTTTAACTGTTTTTTTGAATTCTGCCAGAGCTAAATTTGGTTTATCTTGGATAAAATAAATGTATCCTAAATTGTAGTGTGCTTTATAATATTTAGGGTCTTTATTGATTGCTTCATTGAACATATAAATTGCTTCGTTGATTTTGTCTTTGTCTTGCAAAATGTTTCCAAGAAGTAAGCAATCTTCTGCAGAACGACTTTCTTCTGTTTTGCCTAGCAATATTTTTTGAGCACCATCAATATCGTTTTGAGCATAAAGGACTTTTGCCTGTTCTGAAATCGGATCAGCTTGAACTTGTTCGGGTTGTTGCTTTTGCCAAGGCAAAGTTGCACTGTTTGCAACATTCAAAAAAGCTCCACTTAATATAACTAAAGTTAAAATAATTTTTTTCATACAAAAATTATAGAATAAATTTTTAAATTTTTCCACTAAAATTTTTTATTTAAATTCTTTAATAATATCTTTAAAATAGTCTGAACTTGCTTTTGCTTTCTGTGCGCAAGTTACACCATTTAATACATTTGTTGTTTGAGAATTACAATATGAAGTCATATTTGTGTAGTTAGTTCCATTATCTCCCATTGTTTTAAGTTCTCCATCAACAAATTGAAATGTAAATAAATCGTACCCCCAACGATTTGGAGGATTGTTATAGCCGTTCAAATCAACAGAAACCCAGATTCTACCATCATTTGCGCTATTATTTTCAAATAGTAATAATGTTCCATCTTGTAGTGCAATTTGTCCATCATCAAACCAAGAACCACTAACATTGGATTTACCGTCTAATGACTTATAAGGTTTGGCATTTTTATCTGCGGTACTCCATTTGTAGCCGTAACAAGGGAGTAAATAGTTCACTTTAGTCGCATCTGAACCACAATCAAAAGCCCCTTGAAGATAGTTCATAAATGTCAAATAAAATGTTCCATGTGGATAAGTATTTGGGTCTAATGAAACATCGTCAGCTTCCATTTGTTTAAAAACTTGTTGAACAGTTGAATAAGATTTTAGGAATTGAGTGTGTAATCTTTTTGCCTTGTAGTTATTAATTAAACTTGGAATTGTCAATGCAGCAACGACACCGATTATTCCGAGGGTGATTAAGACTTCCGCCAATGTAAATGCAAGTTTCTTTTTATTCTGCACTAGGGCATTAAGGCACACAGGCCCTAAGTTCTTTACATCTTTATTATTCTTTTTGTGATTTGCACTATTGTTAATTGTTATTCCATTCATTTCTTGACTTTTATTCCTTTTATACTGACTTATAAATCATAATACATGAATTATAAGTCATAAGATATTTTTGTCAACTAATATAAACTATCAATATGGATAGAGAAGAAGTGATTAAAATCTTTGCAGAGAATTTGAGGGCGGAACGGGCAAGAAAACAGTTTTCTCAAGAAAAACTGGCAGAAATGGCTGATATTACTCCTGAATATCTTGCAAGAATCGAAAAAGAAAAATATAGTCCATCTTTGATTGTTATTGTTAATCTCGCTTTAGCTTTGAATATTTCTGTTGATAAGCTAATTCCTTTAGATAAAATTAAGTAGTTTTTGAAATAATACTTGACGATTTTTAAAAAGGGGTAATAATGTTGGTGATGTCTCTTTTACTGAACTTATCCTGCTATTACTCCTTTTAGCAGGAATTTTTTTTAATCAAATGTAACATGTGCACAGAAAGCAAAAATAAATTCGGATTATTTTAAGGATTTGGTTAGAGAATTTAAGTAATCCGAACCTAAGTAGTTTTTTTCTTTTGTTAATATTTCGTAACAAAACACAGAGATTTTTTAAAGATTTTTGCAATTGAGCCGTAAATAAGAATAAGAGTACGAAAATTATGAAAGGAAAGGCTCAACACTATGGGAATGGCTGCTTCACAAGGTAGATTATTAAGCATAACTGCCAGACTGTCAAACAATGAGTTTGAACAGCAGTCCATTGCTTATTCTAAACAACGTCTTTCTGATGATTCTGAACAAATTAATGACAAATACCTTGATGCTTTAAATCAAACTAAGTATCAAATTTTAACAGGTTACAACGGAACAGAAGCTTGTTATGAAGATTTGAGCTACAACCAATTAACAGGCATTAATACTGTTGCTACCGGCAAACAATATATGGTTAAAAACAATCAAGGTAAAGTTTTGGTGTCTGAGGCTATTGCAAATGCTTTCAGAGAGAATAACGGAGATTATAACAAATTCTTATATCAATTAGGTTATTCTCAAGCAAATATTGATTTATCAAATTCTGCATCTGCAGAAGAAGCTGTTCACCAAGCTTGGGATAAATACCTTGTATCTGTTGGTAAAAGTATAAATGATATGGATAGTCAACATATCTTATCTTTTGGTTATACATCATTTAGCAAAGAGTCTTTTGATGGCTTCCCTACTTATAACACTGCTTATGCGGCTTCATCAGATGGCAGTGATTCATTCAGCTTACAAAAAGAGGGTGGACGTTATTACACAACTCGTTCAACTGTAGTAGCTAAAGAATATACTGATGAAAATGGTGACACTCAAACAGGTGTATATTTCCAAACTCCTGAACAAGAAGGAACTGATGAATATACTCAATTGTTAGATGTTACTTATAACAAAGCAACAGGTGAATTTACCTATAAAAATGATGATAAGGAAGAAGTTAAAACAAAAACTTTGTATGCTTCTTTAGGTAAAAACGGTAAAGCTATTGTTAGTGAAAATGAAAAGAACTATTTAACTTTAAACAACAATACAGGTTTATATGATTCAGAATCAGGTCATAGTTATAAAGTTACTGAAAATGTTACAGCTTTGAATTTTGAAGGTACAACATCTGCTCAAAGAGAATTGTATGATTATGCATTATCTTTAACTGAAGCTTATTATAACCAAGGTCAATCAGGAACTTTGGCAGAATTGAAAGCTAAAAATTCTGATTACAATGATACCGGCAAATTAAACTACTATAAGAATATTTTTGATGAGATGAGAACATCTGGTTTTACAACTTTGAAAGAATCTTATTCAGATAAATTGTCAAAAACTGAATCAACCTCAAATATGACAAGTGAAAATAAAATTTTCCAAGATTCAGAATGGTTTGTAAATCAATTAAAATCCGGAAATCTTGTATTATCTTACTACTCAGCAAGTGAAAAAGCATTTGTAGGAACAACAATTGATGATGATGAATCAATTACCGAAAAAGAAGATAAATCTGCAATTGCTATTGCTGAACAAGAATACAACACAAGTTTGGATCGTATAGAAAACGAAGAAAAGAAATTTGATATGCAATTAACAAAATTGGAATCAGAACATTCTGCTCTTCAAACAGAATATGATTCAGTTGCTAAAGTAATTAGTAAAAACGTTGAAAAATCTTTCAACATCTTCAATGCATAAAATATTTTAACTTATATTTTTTCCCCTACACATTAATTTTCGTAACTTTTTCCCTGCC
>DABJ01000044.1:24567-33797 GCA_002102825.1 Candidatus Gastranaerophilales bacterium HUM_12
GCGGCTTTTTATTTGTGTTGGTAGTATAATTCTTTTATGCAAGGTCAAATTTATAAAATTCATTCAGATTTATATTCTGTTCAAATGGACGGAAAAACTTTTGAATGCAAAGTCCGTGAGGTTTTGAAAAAACAGAAAGAACGAATTGTTGTTGGTGATTTTGTAGAATTTGATAATGGTGTTATTTCTAAAATTTTACCTAAAAAAACATTTATCTCTCGGCCTGCAGTTGCAAATGTAGACCAACTTGTTGTTGTATCCGCTCTAAAGCACCCTGATTTAGATTTTCATCAGTTGAATAGATATATCTCTCTTGCGAAGTATTATAAAATTCCTGCAGTTCTGTGTTTTAATAAAGAAGATTTGGGTTTAAATTCAAATATGCAGGACAAAATTATCTCTATATATGAACCATTAGGGTATAAAATTGTATTCACTTCTGCATTAGAAAAGCGAGGTATTGAGGCTTTCGGTAAAGTACTAAAGGGTAAAATTTCTGCATTATGCGGGAATTCAGGAGTTGGCAAATCAAGTCTTGTTAATGCTTTAAATCCGAATGTTAATCTTAAAACAAAGTCGATTAGTGATAAATTGAAACGAGGTACGCATACAACAAGACATTGCGAAATTATTTCGCTTGATAGTACAACCAGTATTGTTGATACTCCGGGGTTTAGCAATATTCGATTTGATTTTATTTTGCCACATGAGGTTGATTTGCTGTTTAATGAAATGCTCTATGATAGAGAGTTTTGCAAATATGGAAATTGTCTTCATATAAATGAGGACGGTTGCGAGGTTTTGAAAAACCTTGATAAAATTGACCCGACGCGTTATGAGAGTTATATAGAATTTGTTAATGAAGCTTTAGAATACAAAGAAAGAGTTAAATATAACGGCATTAAAAAAGAAACTTCTCAAAAAGTTAAAAACAATAAAGTTATTGCAAAGATTAGTGGCAAAAAACGGCAAGCCGCACGAAATACAATGAAACAGATGATTTATAAGGAAATAGAAGAAAATGCAGATGAATGATTATATAGATTTAATAAATCATAAATTAGATGATTTTATTCCTATTGGATATCCGCAAGAGATTTTCAAATCGATGAAGTACACAGTTACACTTCCAGGGAAAAGATTACGTCCTGTTATGTGTCTAGAAACTTGTAGAATGCTTGGCGGAGAAATTGAAAATGCAATTCCAACAGCTTGTGCAATTGAAATGCTGCATGCCCAAACGCTTATTCATGACGATTTACCTTGTATGGATAATGATGATTATCGTCGTGGGAAATTAACAAACCATAAAGTTTTTGGTGAAGCAATGGCAGTTCTTGCAGGTGATGCTCTATTGACTTATGCTCCGCAAATAATTACAAAATATTCAAAAAGTTTATCTCCATCTGTATTGATTAGAGTTTTGAATGAATTCTTTCATTATGCAGGTGCCGAGGGTGTTATCGCAGGACAAGTTGTTGATATTGAATCGGAAAATAATAATTATATAGAGGCGGATAAGCCAAAAATTTTAGAATATTTGCATATTCATAAAACTTCTGATTTGTTCCAATTATCAATGAGAACAGGAGCAATAATTGCAGGTGCTGATGATGAAAAATTGAATGCGGTTACTGAATTTGCAAAAACTTTTGGTTTAGCTTTTCAGATTGCAGATGATATATTAGATGAGGTTTCAACTTTTGAAGAAATGGGTAAAACATTAGGCAAAGATAAGGCTGAGGGTAAATTAACTTATGTTTCATTGTATGGCTTAGATGAAGCAAAATGTAAACTTTCTTGCCTATTTGAAAAATGCCGTGTTATAATGGAAAAACAAAGTTTGAAATCAAAAATTTTTGAAGATATGATTAAGAAAATAAATAAGAGAGTAGGTATTTAATGTTTTTAGACGTAGCAAAATCTGCTATTGCGAACAACGGATATGAAGTAATTATTTGCGGAGTGGCATCTGCTTTTTTTGCGCAATTGATTAAGTTTGTTTTATTTACAATAAAAAATAGAAAAGTGAATTTTAAAATATTTTCAACTACCGGAGGTATGCCAAGTTCTCACTCCGCTGGGGTAATGGGTTTATCTACAATTGTTGGAATTTTACAGGGTTTTGATTCGATTATTTTTGCAGTGTCATTAGGGTTTTCTTTAATAATTATGTATGATGCTGCGGGATTAAGACGTGCCGCTGGAAAAACTGCAGCATGTTTAAATAAAATGATGGAAGATTTTTATCACCACGACTTGCAATCTGTTGGGGGAAAATTGAAAGAACTTTTAGGTCATACACCATTAGAAGTTTTGGTTGGAGCCGTTTTTGGTATTTGCTTTGCTTATTTATTCCATTGGTTTGTATTAGGATAAGTAAAAGTCCTGAAATTTAAAACATAAGCAGGTCGGCTTTTTTAAGCCGACTTTTTAAGATTATCTGAAAATTACAAATAGATTTTAGTATTTTTCAAAATTTCATCAGATTTTGTAATTTTATTTTTCTCTTTTTGAATTTTATTGACAGCAGAATCCCATACTTTATCTTCAAAAATCGGACTAGAGGTCTGTTTTAGCCTTTCGTTTGCTAAATATTTTTGCGTTTTTTCATAACATTTGTCTCGTTTTTCAAATAATGATAATAAATTTTTAAATCTTTGCACAATTGCGATATCAGTAATAGATAGCAATTCTTTTAAATTTTCATTCTCAAAATTAACAAGGGCATCTTGTTTAGTTTTTGAATTTATATTCAAAATGTCAATTCCATTTGGGGTCTCTGAAACTTTAAAAGTATCAAACGGATATTCTCGGGTATGTTTTTCAAATGTTTTTGCAATGTTTACCCAACGATTAGTATTATTTTTTATACTTGAGATGTCCATTTTTGCGGTGAAATTAACTTTATCCATTTTTGCCCTTTCTCTTTTTCATCGCATGCTTAAAAAATCCTAAAGATTTTTTTTTGCGGTTTGTAAAATATTTATTATGAAATATTAAGTATCTTTATATTAGATTGAAAAAACTTATCTTGTTTTGTACAATGATTGCATAAAAGGAGTGTTTTATGGGAGAAATACAAAAAAGAATTTTGATAGTCGATGATGACGATGAAATCAGAGATTTGTTGGAATTTGATGTTCGCAGTAGCGGATATTTTGTAGATACGGCAAAAGATGGTTTAGAAGGACTTAATAAAGCCTTAAATAACACTTATGATTTAATTTTGCTAGATGTTATGATGCCAAAAATGAATGGTTTTGATGTCTGTAAAAATATAAGACAAGCGAAACTTTCTATTCCTATTTTGATGCTTACTGCAAAAGGTACAATTGATGATAAAACTACCGGTTTTGATTATGGCGCCGATGATTACTTAGTCAAACCTTTTGATATTCAAGAGGTTTTGTTGAGAATAAGAGTTCTTTTGAGAAGAAATTCTGTACCTGTTGAAGAAACCCCTTTATCAAATGAAATTTTGCGAGTTGGAGATATAGAGATTTTTCCGGAATCTTTAGAGGCTGTAATTGTTAATAAAAAGACAAAATTAACTCCGACTGAATTTGAAATTTTGTATTGCTTAATGCAGCATTTCAATCACCCTGTTACTCTTGCAACTTTGCTAGATGAAGTTTGGGGCTATGATAGTAATGAAGATGTGAGAATGCTGAGAGTTCATGTTGGAGGTTTGAGAAATAAAATTGAACCAAATGCAAAAGAACCAAAATATTTGCATACTGTAACTAATGTAGGTTATAAGTTGACACCATTTGCGCAAGATTAGATATGAAAAAGTATAGATTTAAAAGATTAAAAATAATTGAACAAATTGCAATTGTATTTTTTATTGCGGTAGTAATTCCGATGTCTATAAGTGGTTTTATTATTAATAATATTAACCAACAATCAGTAAGACACCAGTTAAGAGAATCTGCGATTCTTGTTGCGAGTATGGTTTCTGACGAAGTTGATTTCTTTTTAAAAACCAATGAATCAACACTTGCTCAAATTGCTGACACATTAGAATATCTTCCGTCTAAAAAACTTAAAATAAAGTTTATAAAAGATGTTGCAAAGCGTTATCCTAATTGTGATGATATTATTATTGCAAAAAATCCGCAAGAACTTGCTAAAACTACAACAGATGCTCATTTGAACGAAAAACCAATTCTTTCAACTCAAATGAAAGACGGTTCTTTTCTTGTAATTGTTTTTAATTCTAACAATTGGGATAATCAACTGTTTAAATCATTGGAAGATGATAATAGACAAATTTATATTATTGATAAAGAGAAACATCTTTTAGCTTCTCACAACTTTACACCAGATGTTTTTAAAGAAACCGTAGATTCTCTTCCTCCGTATTTTGAAGTTGAAGAACCTATTGTTTTTGGTGATGAGAAAAACCAACCGATTGTTTATTTACATAGAAAAAATCCGGATTTAACTATTGTTGTAAATACGACTCAAAATATTGCAAAGAAAGCGATTTTGGATAATAGGGTTAAAATTATTTTGTCGGTATTGTTCGCAATACTTTCAATGATGGTTTTGATAGGTTTTTATATTTATTACCTGTATATTAATATAAGGCAGTTATTCAAAGCGGTTATTGCATTGTCGAAAGGTAACTATCAAAGACAAATTCGTCTTTTGACGACTTCGTTCACTCCTTATGAAATTATCTTTTTGGCGAATGAATTCAATAATATGGCAACAGAAATTCATAAATCTTATTTACAGTTGAAGAAGAAAAACGTTGAATTGAAACAGCTTAATGAATTCCGTTCAAATCTTCTAGATACAGTAAGTCACGAGTTACGGACTCCATTGACAAGTATTCAAGGTTATACATCAAGATTGATGCGTCAAGATATTGTTATTGACGAAGAAACAAAACAAAAGTCTTTGCGCATAATAAAAGAACAATCTGAACGATTGAAACGATTGATTGAAGATTTACTTACTATTCCCGATATTGAGGGAATGCGTTTAAGAACTGTTAATTCTAATATCTGGATAAATGAAGTATTTGAACAATCAGAACTCCTTTTGAGAAAACGTGACGGGCATGAAATAATTGTTAATTTGGCTGATGATTTTCCTCAAATTTATGCTGATAAAGGTAGGCTTGAACAAGTTTTCGTTAACCTTTATGAAAATGCTATAAAATATTCTTATCCGGATACTCCAATCATTGTTGATACTGCGGTTAATGGTGATAAGGTTGTTATTAAAGTAAAAAATAAATGTGATAAGATTTCTCCTAAGAAGTTGAATAGTTTGTTTGAAAAATTTGTAAGACTTGATGATGAAATGACAAGAACTACTCGTGGTACTGGGTTGGGATTGTTTATTGTTAAAGGACTTGTTGAAGCTATGGAGGGAACTATTACTTTGACGTCTGATGATGAATATGGCTTTTGCGCAACTATTGTATTGCATACTGCAAAATCTGAGACACAAATTTCTGAACAGGTGTAATTTATGAATAGCTTTATGTCGATTTCAATAAATGAGGCGAAAAAATCAGGGCGAGATGTTCCTGTAGGAGCTGTGGTTGTTAAAAATGGTGACGTTATTGCAACCGCTCATAATGAGAGAGAATTAGATAATGATGTAACTTCTCATGCTGAAATCTTGGCAATTCGAAAAGCTGAACAAGTTTTAGGTAATTGGCGACTTGATGATTGTGATTTATATGTGACGTTAGAACCTTGCCCAATGTGTGGTTGGGCAATTTTGCAATCCCGAATTAAAAATGTTTATTTTGGAAGTTATGATACAAATTATGGTGCTTTTTTTTCTAAAGTTGATTTGAGAAAATTCTCAACTTTTACTCCAAATGTTTATGGCGGAATTATGGAAAAAGAGTGTGATGAACTTTTGAACTCTTTTTTTACTGATTTGAGAAAATAGAAAACTTTAAAAGTCGTTGATATAGTAGATACTTTAATCTATTGTAACAATTTTGTAATATTTGAACTCAAAAGCTAAAGTTCTTGCTAAAATCTGCCGATGTATAAAATGTAATTAGAAACCAATAAATTTTTCCTCCTTTTCCACTACTACTAAACGGAACCTTAATCGGTTCCTTTTTTATTGGCTAAAAACTCCCTCAAAAAAAATGAGAGAGTTTTTTGTTTAGAAATTTTTGAGTCAATTCTATGGAGCAACCGGTGGCATAGCACCTGTTCCGGCTATTGCTGCTGCCATAGCTGCACCCATAAGGAATACAAATCCAATACCTGCTAAAATAGAAAGAATCATTATTGCTATATAAATATAACCAACCCAATCAATTCTTTCGTATAATTCTTCGCCATCTGCCGCCTTGAATTTGCCAAGAGCAATCATAAAACCATCAATCAATGCCCAAATACAGCTAATTGGAGCCAAAAATCCAATAATTGTCATTACAAACATAATCCAAGCGGAAGTTGTTTTGCCTGTGTAAAATCTGTGAGCGCCTAATGAACCTAGTGCCCAACAAGACATCATTGTAGCCATCCAGTTTTTACCAGCTAATTGTTGCGTGTCTAATTCTTCTGCCATAAAAAATCTCCTTTACTTAAATGCTTGTGAAAACTACACTTACATTATAAATAATGGAGATTTAAATAAAATCATTCATTAAATGGAGTTATTATTTCCCTGTTGAACCAAAACCTCCTTCTCCGCGGTCGGTGTCACTTAATTCGGTAACAACTTCAATTTTTGCTTGTTCAACTCTTGCAATTACCATTTGTGCAATTCTTTCTTGTGGTTGGATTGTGTAAGCTTCATTTGAAACATTTGCAATTGGAACACAAACTTCTCCACGGTAATCTTCATCAATTGTACCAATACAGTTGATTAGTGTAATTCCGTGTTTGATAGATAAGCCTGAACGAGGTCTTACTTGGGCTTCGTATCCGTGTTCCAGTTCTATTTTCAATCCTGTTGGAATAAGTTTTCTTTCTAATGGTTTTAATTCAATTGGTTCAGAAATAGCTGCACATAAATCCATGCCTGCTGCTCCCTCTGTTTGGTATTTGGGAACGTTAACGTTGTGTGCTAATCTTTTTATCTTTAAAACTGTCATATACTCTCCTTTTCTCCTAACTCCTAGAAAATCCTAGCATGAAAATAACTATTTATCTATTCAAATAATTTTGTATATTCATGGTACAATCAAAGTACAGAGTTTAGTTTAAATATAAGGATTGAAAAATATGACTCAAAAACCAGAAAAAAATCAAGAATCAGGCTCTTCACAAAGCCAGATTCGTAAAGTTAGAATTCAAAAAATGGAAAACTTGAGAGAAAGAGGTCTAAATCCTTATCCTTATGGATATGACAAAGACATTATGGCTCAAGATTTGCAAGAAAAATATAAAGAATTACCTATAGGTGAAGAAACGGAAGATTTCTACCACGTTGCAGGACGTGTTATGGCAAATCGTAACACGGGAATGTTTATCGACTTGGTAGATGCTTCAGGAAAAATTCAAATTTTCTCCCATAAAGAAAACTTATCAGAAGAAGATTTAAAAACTTTAAAAACAATTGATATAGGTGATATTGTTGGTTTTTACGGCTCAGTAAGAAGAACTCCTCGAGGAGAATTGACAATCAAAGCTACATCTTTGAAAATTTTGTCAAAATCACTTCTTCCATTGCCGGAAAAATTCCACGGATTAACTGACGTTGAAACAAAATACAGACAACGTTATGTTGATATGATTGTTAATGATGATGTTAGACAAACTTTCAAAAAAAGAAGTTTAATTATCCAAAAAGTAAGAGAATATTTAACCGGTTTAGGTTTTATGGAAGTAGAAACTCCTATGCTTCACCCTCAAGCAGGTGGCGCGAATGCAAGACCTTTCATTACTCACCACAATACTTTAGATATGGATATGTATTTGAGAATTGCTCCGGAACTTTATTTGAAACGTTTGATGGTTGGTGGTGTAAGTGAAAAAATCTTTGAAATCAACCGTTCATTCCGTAATGAGGGTATTGATACTCGTCACAATCCTGAATTCACTATGATGGAATTGTATCAAGCTTATGTTGATTATAACGATATGATGACTTTAACAGAAAACTTGGTTGCTCATGTTGCAAAAGAAGTTCTTGGTACAACAAAAATTACTTATGGCGAAAATGAAATAGATTTAACTCCTCCTTGGGATAGAAAAACTATGTTAGGTGCTGTTGAAGAGGCTACCGGTATTGATTTCAATAAAGTTGAAACAGTTGAAGAAGCTAAAGAAAAAGCAAAATCTGTTCATGTTGATGCAGATGATTGCGACAAATGGGGTCAAGTAATTGAACGTGTATTTGAAGAAAAAGTTGAACCTTCATTAATTCAACCAATTCATATTTACGATTACCCAAGAGATATTTCTCCTCTTGCAAAAGTTCATAGAGATAATCCAAGATTAACAGAACGTTTTGAAACTCGTGTTAATGGTTGGGAAATCAGTAATGCATTCTCCGAATTAACTGATCCGATTGACCAAAGAGCAAGATTTGAAGCTCAAATGGCTGCAAAAGCTGCAGGTGATGAGGAAGCGATGCCTATTGATGAAGATTATATCTGTGCATTAGAGCACGGTGTACCTCCAATGGGTGGTTTAGGTGTTGGTATTGATAGATTGGTTATGTTGTTGACTAACTCCCCATCTATTCGTGACGTAATTGCGTTTCCAACATTGAAGAAAAAAGATTAATTTTCTGCATTACTTAATAAATAAAAGGAGAGATTTATTCTCTCCTTTTTGGTTGCAAAAATAATCCTCCTGTATGTGTACTTACAAGAGGGCTTATAGAGTATTGAGATTAAGAATGTTTGGGGAAAATGTATATTTGTTTTACTTTGGATTATTTGTATAGATTTCTTTTTAATCAGCTATTGCTGAAATTAACATTGCAACTCCGGCAATTCCGGCTACCGCTGCAAGTGTTTTTGTTCTTTGTGAGGAACGACAATCAGGTCTAGGTAATCTATGATTATCTCTTCGGCAATCATATCCTTGTTCATATCTAGGACAGTCCATTCTATTTGGGTTCGGATAATAATTTTTGTATCTTCCTGCTGCAAAGCATGGCGCTGTTATAGTTAAACAAAGTGCTGTTGCAATAACCTTTTTCATCATAATGAACCTCCTTTTTCTTCTTCTATTTTCTTCCTACTTTTATAGAACGATTTGAATTTTAAAAAGTTCATTTTTATTTTG
>DABJ01000044.1:33853-48205 GCA_002102825.1 Candidatus Gastranaerophilales bacterium HUM_12
CAAACTTTAGAGTTATAAAGAATAAATTATTTGACTTTTTCAAATGTTAATTTATCATCTTTAACATCTATTTTAATTTTGTCACCTTTCAAGAATGTTTGTGCCAAAATCAATTTAGATAACGGATTTTCAACTTGTTGTTGAATTACTCTTTTCAGTGGTCTTGCCCCATATACAGGATTGAATCCTTGAGTTGCTAGGAATTCTTTAGCATCGTCAGTGATTTCAAATTCTAATTCTTGATCTTTTAACAAGTTTCTCAAATAATCCATTTGAATATCAACGATTTGACTTAATTGTTGTAAATTCAATGCCTTAAAGAAAATAGTTTCGTCAATTCTGTTTAAAAATTCAGGTTTAAATCTTTGTCTTAAAACAGCAAGAACTTTTTCTTTAGTGTCATTAAATTGTTCCGGAGAAATCAATGAATTCAAAGTATCTTCAAGAATAATATCGGAACCGATGTTACTTGTCATTATTATTAATGTATTTTTGAAATCAACAGTTCTTCCTTTTGAATCTGTCAAACGTCCATCATCAAAGATTTGCAACATTATGTTGAAAACGTCTGGGTGAGCTTTTTCGATTTCATCAAACAAGATAACTGAATAAGGTTTTCTTCTTACTGCTTCTGTAAGTTGTCCGCCTTCTTCATATCCTACGTATCCCGGAGGCGCTCCGACTAATCTTGCCACATTATGTTTTTCCATATATTCAGACATATCAATACGGATAAGAGAATCTTCATCGTTGAACATAAATTCTGCTAATGACTTAGCTAATTCAGTTTTACCAACACCGGTAGGACCTAAGAATAAGAATGTCCCTATCGGACGTTTAGGGTCTTTTAATCCTGAACGAGCACGACGAATTGCATCTGATACAGTATCAACTGCTTCATCTTGTCCAATTAAACGTTTATGTAAAATATCTTCCATGTGAAGTAATTTTTTCATTTCTGATTCAACAAGTTTTGTAACCGGAATTCCAGTCCATTTTGAAACAACTTCATCAATATCAGTTGCTGTTACTTCTTCTTTTAGAAGTTTGTTATTGGTGTGTTCTTTGTTTTGACAAGCTTTTAGTTTCTTTTCAAGTTCAAGAAGTTTTCCATATTTAAGTTCTGCAGCTCTTTGTAAATCAGTGTTTCTTTCAGCTTCTTCAATTTGGGTTTTAACTTTGTTTATTGCATCTTTAATGTCTGCTTCTGATGTGATTGATGCTTTTTCTTTTTCCCATTGAGCTTTTAAAACATTAATTTTACTTTCAAGTTCGGTTACTTGTTTTGTAATATCTTCAACTTTTGCCTTTGCTTCTTCTGAGTCTTCTTTTTTTAATGCTTCACGTTCAATTTCAAGTTGAATTTTTTGACGCATCATTGTATCAATTTCTTCCGGCATTGAATCAATTTCAATACGTAATGAGCTTGCAGCTTCATCAATCAAATCAATTGCTTTATCTGGAAGAAATCTGTCTGTAATATATCTGTCTGACAATTTTGCAGCTTCAATAATTGCACTATCCAGTATTCTTACTCCGTGGTGAACTTCGTATTTTTCTTTCAATCCACGTAAAATACTGATTGTATCTTCAACTGATGGTTCATTGACCATTACAGGTTGAAAACGTCTTTCTAATGCAGGGTCTTTTTCAATGTATTTTCTGTATTCATTGATTGTAGTTGCACCGATTGTTCTTAAAACACCACGAGCTAACATTGGTTTTAGCAAGTTGCCTGCATCCATAGAACCTTCTGTTGAACCGGCTCCGACAACGGTATGTAATTCATCAATGAACATGACAATTTCTCCGTTTGAAGCTTCAACTTCTTTTAATACTGCTTTTAAACGTTCTTCAAATTCTCCTCTGAATTTTGCACCAGCAACTAATGCCCCCAAATCAAGAGATATCAATTTGACATCTTTAAGACTTTCTGGAACATCTCCTCTGATAATACGTTGAGCTAACCCCTCAACAATTGCGGTTTTACCAACCCCAGGTTCTCCGATTAGTACCGGGTTGTTTTTTGTACGTCTGTTTAATACTTGGATAATTCTTCTAACTTCTTCATCTCTTCCGATTACAGGGTCAAGCTTTCCTTTTCTTGCTAAGTCGGTAAGGTCAGTAGAATATTTTTCCAAAGCTTTCATATTTTCTTCTGCATTTTTTGTATCCACTTTATTATTACCTCTTATATCTTTCATAATTTTTAGTATTGAACTTGATGTTACATCATTTGCATTAAGCAATTCCTTGATATTACTGTTATCAAGTTCTGTCATTGCAAGAAGAATTGATTCAATGCTTACAAAGTCATCTTTCAATTTCTTGCTTTCTTCCATTGCAAGTTCCAATAATCTCATTGTTTCTTGGCTTAAATATAAGCCTTGACTATTTACCGGTCCGGATAGTTTTGGTAAACTTTCAATTTTAGAAACTATTTTGTTAATAAATCCTTGATTTAATAGCTTTAATTCTGTTAAATAATCTTTAATAATCCCATTATCTTTAATCATTGCAAGCATAATGTGTTCCGGTTCCATTTGCGGATTTTTGTATGAGCCCATTAATGCGTTTGCACTTGATATGATTTCTTGGGAATAATTTGTAAATTTATCAAAATCTAACATTTATACACCAACTCCATTCAAGATAAATTTGGAATTTTTCTTTCCACATTATTATCTTAACGTAGTTTTTGCAAAAGTCACATTCTCTTAACTTTTATTTAATTTTTTTTAAGGTCTTTTGTTATTCTCAACTTTTTTATAACACCTCAATATTTTTTTCTGCAAAATACAATCGTAAGAAGAAGCAAGCTACGTGTTGGATTGAATCTACTCTTACCCATTGGCGTGTTGCCTTAAATCTGATTGAGCCTTTTGATTTTTCAGGATTTAAGTGTGCATAATTGTTTTTGTCAGAGTTAAATAACAACATCTGTGATTGTGCGGTCTTGCGGCATGCCTCTAAATATTTTGATTCTAATTTTTGGTTGCCTAAAAATCTTGCAAGATAATATGCAGCAACTAAGCCCTCACTTCTTGCGCCATCTGGATAAAAATGGTCCCCATACTCATAATAATACCCGCCCTCAAAATCAATATATGGTGAATCATCACGTTTATAAGTTTTTTCAACCATTGTATCAGCATCGCCAAAAACAAAATTAATATAGTTTTCTTTTTGAAATTTTGGATTTTTTGTCCATTCTTCAATTGCTTGCATTAACCAACTATCAGATGGCAAAGATGTGAATAAGTCTGCATAAATTTTTGGACGTTCTTCGACAATCCAATCCAGCGCAACTTCACTTTTTGCAAGAACTTCTTGTCTTAATTCTTCATCATCTTTAAAATAGTTAGCAAACAATGCCAGTCCAAGCAATGCTTCTCCGGGGTAATAGAATGAAAATGTTGCTCGTCTTTCTTCTTCTGACATTTCAAGTAGCGGTTGACCGTTTTGGAAATTCGGATTGATGTAATATCCTAGCATTTCACCTGTTTTATAAATTCTGGAAAGCAAATGTCTTGTATACTTTTTGATATATTCATCATAAGTTCTATCGTTGGTTTCATTCCGGTATTTCATCATCGCAACAAGAATCATTGCAGTTCCACCAAGTTTTGCTTTACTGTTATAGAAAACATACGCTGCAGGTTTGCCGTCAACTTCGTGCTCTTGAGTAATTGTTGTAATAAAATCAATACCTCGTTTTGCAAAATCCAAATATTTTCTGTCTTTCGTTAATTGATAAGCTCTAATTAACGTAATAATTCCGCCACAATGACGTAAATCATTGTAATACAAGTTATCTTCCGGAGCATTAGGGTGTTCATGGTCTTTATAGTTGTCATCTTTACAATCATAATAATATAAATATCTACCGTCTTCTTGAATGTTTTTAACTATCCAATCCGCACCTGCGATTGCTTCATCTCGAATTTCTTCCGGAGAATATTCCTGTAAAATATTTCCACGATACAATGGTAAAATATCCTCTTTATAAGTTACAAAAGCTCTGCTTTTCAAAATATAAGCATCATAAGGAGATTGTTTCAAAATAGAAATTCTCTCTGATATTTTATTCGTCATATTTTTAATAGAGGTTTTCTTAATCACTGTATTGAGTGCTGATTTCAAATCCATTTGGCTTTGAGTCCAAGCATCAGTTGGCATATAGATATAAGGAGTGTTATTCATCACAAGTTTCAATCCCGTAATCCCAGGTTCAAATCTTGTTGGTACAAAAGAAAAGGATTTTATATCTTCGATTTTTGTAGGAATTTGTTCTGTTACGTATTCAATCATAATCCTGCATTTATCATCATTCCAGACTTCAAATTCAGGGAATGTTTTGTATGTTTTTAATTTTTGAATATCACGGTTTATTGTTTCTTCCAAAGTTTTTCGACAAGCACCCCAGCGAATAGGTTTCATTCCGGCTTGAAAAAGAGTTATATATGTAAAAGAAATATTATCGTCATAATCAAATATTCCTTTTAAATTCAAATCATTAACTTTTACCGGAAATTTTGAAGCCAAAGAGCCTCTAATTCTTTCAAGTAGTTCTTTCATTGCAGAAAAATCTTGATTATAAAATTCTCTTTCTAAATCATTTTCTTTTTTGAAATCCATAAACTCTATCCTTATATAATATAAATAATAGTAATTTTACCATTCACAAAGAGAAATACCCCCATCTTTTTAGTCGATTTTGAATATATTAACAAACGTAACAATTTTGCTAGATTACAAACAATATGTTAATTTGTAGTAGAAAGGAAAGCTTATGAAAAATATTGTTATATATACAGATAAAAATTCTTCAAATCTTGCAGAGGTAATTTCAAATATCGAAGATGCAAATGTTAGACTTGAAGATGCTGCCAACTTAAAAGACTACGAAACTCTAAACCCAGGGGTAATTATCATTGAGAGTGTTCCGAATATTAAAGATGTTTTAATGGTAACTAAATTCAAGTTTCCTATTTTATTTATCGGTGAAACTTTCAAAGGTTGTACTGTTAGAGCAGTTGCTTTTGATTACATCAAAACACCTGTTGATAGTCAAGAATTAGTAGTTCGTGTAAAAAATATGTTAAAAATCCGAGAGTTGAGAGAAAAGTTGAAAACTCTTGCTACAACTGATGAATTAACTGGCTTGCACAACAGAAAATATTTACTTGAACGAATGGATCAAGAAATCTCTAGAGCAAAACGTTACGGGAATGCTTTGTCATTATTGCTATTTGATTTAGACTTTTTCAAAGTTGTAAATGATATCTATGGATATGAATGGGGCGATGTATTATTGAAATCTATCGCAGACAAGTTGAAAGGTTTAATAAGAAAAGAAGATATTCTTACCCGTTATGGAGATGAAGAATTTGTTGTTGTTCTTCCAAACACATCTGAAGATAATGCCTTCTTATTTGCGGAAAGATTCAGAAAAGACATTGAAAAAATGGAATTTATTCCTGCAGGGGAAGAAGAACGTCACCCGATTACAATTTCTGGTGGTATTGCAACTTATCCTTGTCTTCCTGATACAGAAGAAGATGCGAATACAATTATTCGTTATGCTGAACACGCATTATATAATGCTAAAAAGCGTGGAAAAAATAAAATTGTACAGTTCTCTCAATTGAATTTGGGAGAAGGTTAATCCTAAAAATTAGGATTTTAAATGATTCCTTTCTGAACACTTACATAGTGTAAATCTGGTTAATAGGCGGTAACATCACTACCGCCTTTTGTTTTTCTAAAATTTTAAAATACGTCACTATCGTCATAATTTGATGTAAAATAACTCATTGACGGACATTTCCCAAAGTTTTCTAACATTGCTTTATCTAATTCTTCTGTTGCAACTATTTTCCCATTAACAAAATTTATTCCGGTTGAAGTTATAGAATCATTCTTTTTATCTTCTTTTGTTTCTTTAGAAGCTATTTTTTTCTTATTTTTTGTCATGTGTTGTTTTGTTTTTGATTCTTCTTCGACTAAAATAGATTGAAGGTACTTTTTATATTCTTCATTTTGATATACATTTCTTGTAATGTCATTCATAACAATTGCAACATACTGTTGAGTTGCAGAATTTTCATCTAATGCTGTTATCAATGTTGATGCTTTATCTATTTCGTCATAAGCTTCCTTGTAATGTCCTAATTTTCTCAAAAGGACAGCCAAGTTGTAATGAGCTTCGTAACTCATTGGTGCAATATTAATTGCACGACAATAACATTTTCCGGCTTCATCATAATTACCTGAAATATGGTAAGCTAAACCCAGATTGAATTGGGTGTCATAACTTTTGGGGTTGATTTCTAAAGATTTTCTATAAGCATTTATTGCTTTTGCTAAATATTTTCTCTGTAACTCCCAGTTATCATTGGAGTATAAGGACTTCATTCTATAAGTTACCCCAATATTATAATAAGCAATTGCTCGATTCGCTTTGTAACTTACACGATTGTTAAATACGTACGGTATTTCTAACAGATAACGTTTTGTTTTTAAAATTTTGTTGTATTGATTTAGAGCCGAATCAAAATCGCCAAGTTTTTCTGTTGCAATAATTCCGTAATTCATTCTTGCAATCATCATTCTAGGATTGTATTTAAAAGCTTGTGAATATGCATATAATGCAGAATAGTAGTCTTCGTATTCAACATAAATATTTCCTAAATTATACCAAGCTCCATAATGTTGGGGGTACAAATGAAGTCCTTTATTGTAAAAGGAAATAGCTTTTTGCATATTCATCTTTTGATAAGCTTTATCCCCTTTATAAACATAATACATGCCTTGAATTTTATCAGCTTGAGTTTTTACAAACTGTTGATTAAAATAAATGGCAACACAAATTGCAGCCAACACAAATAATGAAAATAATGCTGATAAAAACTTTTTCAAGATTCGGATATCCTTATAGTTTGTACATCTACATAATAAACAAGAATAACATTCTTCACATCAACTAAATAATGTAACATAACTTTACAAACATTACATGAAAAGCAATTCTGCAAAATAAAAATTGTTTATATAAGTAAGGTAGGTTAAAAGGTTAATTATATATTTGGAGGTTAGGTATGGACAGCAATGTAAATGCACTAAATGGCGTTAATGCTTCAGGTACGTTTCAGTATAACCCATACGCAGTATCAGATTTTGATGATTTAGACATTGATTACAGTATGTATCCAATGGGTATGAATGGTAGTATTTTCAGTGGCTATGGCGGATTTGCAACACCAATGGTATCTCCTATGATGGGTATGGGTGGATATAGCAATCAAGATTATTTTAACAACATGAAAGAATATCAAAAATTCAACATTGACTATAATGTTGACCAACAAAAAATGCAGCGAAATGCAGATTTGAGAATCAATGCATCTGTTGAAGGTGTTCAAGGTGCGGCTGCAAATTTAAAAGATAAGATTTTACAAAATGAACAAGACCAAATTCAAGAAGCATATAAAGCTTATGTAGATAGTGTTCGAGCAGCTTATGGTGATGGAACTGAACAAGAAGTTCAAAGCCGAGCAAAAAGTTTATATGCACAGATGAATGGAGGAAAAACACTTGTACAAGATTTGCGAGAGAATTCTCACGGCTCATTCACACAGGGCTTGTTACAAACCTTAACTCTAGGTGCATATTGTAGACACTCTTCAGAAGACAACATCTCAAAAATTACCGGTCAACCTGTAGGTTCAGGAGAAAAGACAAGTCAAAACTTCGGTAGAGTTGCTGGTTCAGGAATATTTGGCGGTATTGCATACGGACTTGCAAAAGCAGCAAAATTTAAAAAAGCCGGAATTATCGGACTTGCAGCAGGCGCAATCGCAGCAACAATGTCATTTATCACAGGCAAAGTTACTGCTTAAAAGAAAATTTCCTAAATATAATTATTCCTTTATACAAACCAAACGGGCGGATAGTTTTCCGTCCGTTTCTTTATTGAACTTGGATATTTTTATTTCTTTTATAGCTCTCAAAAATTATATTTCGGGCATTTAAGGCTTCTTCTTTTGTTGTTGGCTCTATTCCTTTTAGTGGGTAATCAATGCCGAGATTTTCGTATTTAGGGATAGCCATATCGTGATATGGTAAAACATCAAGAGCTTTTATATTATTTAATTTAGCCAAAAATTCTCCGAGTTGTTCAAGATATTTTTTATCATAAGTTATGCTTTTCACAACCACGTGTCTTATCCATATTGGAATTTGTTTATCTGATAAATATTTGGCAAATTCTAATATGTTTTTGTTTGACATTCCCGTAAGTTTTTTATGTTCTTCATCGTTAATGTGTTTTATATCAAGTAAAACTAAATCGGTATATTTTAAAAGCGCATCAATTTTGTTCGTATTATTCGGGTTGAAAAGAATTCCGGAGGTATCAAGTGCTGTGTGAATATTTTTTTCTTTTGCTTGTTTGAATAATTCTGTAACAAATTCAATTTGAAGAAGTGGTTCTCCTCCGGTTACGGTTATTCCACCACTTTTGACAAATTCTTTAATTCCATCATACTTTTCAAGTATTTCGTCAACGGACATCTTTTTATTTGTTTCAGTAGACCAACTATCAGGATTGTGGCAATATTTACACCTCAATGGACAACCTTGCATAAAAACTACAAAGCGAATTCCAGGACCATCAACTGTTCCACAACTTTCTATGGAGTGAATATTCCCATAAATACCTTTATTCATAATTATATTTTATATAATCATGTTAGGTTTTGCAAATATTATTAACTCCTTTTCGAAATAGTTTTATTACTCCATAGGTTCCAAGAGCTAAAAGTCCGACACCAAAAGCAACTCTTCCTTTATTTTCTTTCATTCCTTTTAATCCAAATTCTTTTAATCCTGTAATTGTTGCGCTAAATCTGTTGTCGTAAACTTTGACTTTATTTTTCGTTTTTAGTGCAATATCATCACTATCCGGAATGAAATTTTTGTAGAAATATGAGTCTGTACCTGCGATGCAGAATTTTTTAGACTTGCTTGGTAAAAAGATATTTTTTGATAATTTACCAATGTTTTTTAGTCCTTCTTTTATATTTGTTGGTGCAACACATTTTTCTGCATTCAACAATTCAAGAGTTCGGTACATAACGTTTTGAGTTTTTCTGTAAATTGTACGCAGAGGTGGAGTTAACCATTTTTTATTTTTAACAATACTGTTGAATTTTGAATCTTTATGTAGTCCTGTAATATGGACATAATTTTCGGATTTGCTTTTACAACCGTTCAACATAAGGCTAAAATTTGCACCTTTTTGAGCATATCCATTTTTTCCGCCGAATTTTGGAGCTAAAAAGTTTCCAGATTTTTTAATTAAATCTGCATTTGATTTACTTGTTGTATGATATTCAATTCTAAGTCCCAGCGCTCGAGGTAATCCGTGTTTTATTCCTTGATACCCGAGGTATGTACCACCTGCAAGTTGGGCTGCTCCAACTAAATTGTTTTTATCCAAAATTCTTTTCCCTTGATATTTATATAAAAACATTTTAGCTAGAAAAATTGCTCTTTACCACTAATTGCACAAAAAAGCGAGGCTTTCACCTCGCTCTTTTTGAACTTATAGATTACTTATTTATATTGATTTGTGGAATGTCCTAGAAATTACGTCATCTTGTTGCTCTTTTGTAAGTTTAATGAAGTTAACTGCATAACCAGAGACTCTTACAGTTAATTGTGGATATTTTTCTGGGTGAGCTTGCGCATCTAGTAATGTTTCTCTATTGAAAACATTTACGTTCAAATGATGTCCGCCCTTTTCTACGTATCCGTCAAGTAAATTTATTAAGTTTTCTTCTTGCATTGTTGTCATAATTTATTTTCCTTTATATTTTGTACTTTTCACAATTTTGATGTCCTCCCATGATTAGGGAAGACTTCAAAAGCTTAGATATTTGTTTCGCAGCAACCTGCATCAAGTTGAATATTCAAGTCGCCCATAAATACTTCATCTTTTCCTAATGCATTAGGAATAATTGAGAATGTATTTGAAATTCCGTCTTGAGCATCATTAAATGGAAGTTTAGCTACTGATGCAAGAGATGCCACCGCACCATTTGAATCTCTTCCGTGCATTGGATTTGCCCCCGGAGCTAAAGGAATTCCGGCTTTTCTACCATCTGGAGTGTTTCCGGTTTTCTTTCCATAAACAACATTTGACGTGATTGTTAAAATTGACATTGTTGGAATAGAATTTCTATATGTGTAGTGTTTTCTGATTTTTGACATAAAGTTTTTAACTAAATCAACTGCAATTTGATCGACTCTATCATCGTTGTTTCCGTATTTTGGATAGTCACCCTCAACTTCATAATCAACTACAATTCCATTTTCATCTCTAATTGCTTTAACTTTCGCATATTTAATAGCTGAAAGAGAATCTGCAACAACAGACAAACCTGCAATACCGGTTGCAAAATAACGTTTTACATCTCTATCATGAAGTGCCATTTGAGCTTTTTCATAACAATATTTGTCATGCATGTAGTGAATTACATTCAACGTATTCACGTACAATCCTGCAAGCCATTCCATCATATCGTTGTATTTGTCCATAACTTCATCATATTCAAGATATTCAGATGTAACAGGACGATATTTAGGTCCAACTTGAATTTTTAATCTTTCATCAATACCACCATTGATTGCGTAAAGCAAACATTTTGCAAGGTTCGCTCTTGCTCCGAAGAATTGCATTTCTTTGCCAACAACCATTGAAGATACGCAACAAGCAATGGCATAATCGTCACCGTGAGTAACTCTCATCATGTCATCATTTTCATATTGAATTGATGAAGTTTTGATTGAAATATGAGCACAATATTGTTTAAAGTTGTGAGGAAGTCTTGTAGACCAAAGAACAGTCAAGTTTGGTTCCGGGGCCGTTCCAAGATTTTCCAAGGTGTGTAGATAACGGAATGAGTTTTTTGTAACTAAAGTTCTTCCGTCAATTCCCATACCTCCGATTGATTCTGTTACCCAAGTTGGGTCGCCAGAGAATAATTCGTTATATTCAGGAGTTCTTGCGAATTTCACAAGTCTTAATTTCATAATAAAGTGGTCAATTAATTCTTGAGCTTCTGCTTCTGTCAAAACTCCCTCTTTCAAATCTCTTTCGATATAAATATCTAAGAATGTTGAAGTTCTACCGATACTCATAGCTGCGCCGTTTTGTTCTTTTACTGCAGATAAGTAACCAAAGTATAACCATTGAACAGCTTCTTTAGCATTTCTTGCCGGTTGAGAAATATCAAAACCGTAGATTTTACCTAATTCAATCATTTCTTTAAGAGCTTTGATTTGGTCAGCGATTTCTTCTCTTAATTGAATTCTCTCAGGAGTCATTTCACCCTCAAGAGATTTGAATTGTTCTTGCTTATCTTCAATAAGTCTATTGATACCATAAAGAGCTACACGTCTATAATCACCGATAATTCTACCTCTTCCGTAAGCATCAGGAAGTCCGGTAATAATTGCAGAGTGTCTTGCGGCTTTCATTTCCGGAGTGTAAACATCAAAAACACCTTGGTTGTGAGTTTTTCTGTATTTTGTAAAGATTTCAGAAACTTCCGAATCAACTTCATAACCGTAAGATTTGCAAGCACCCTCAGCCATTCTAATTCCTCCGAATGGTTGCATAGAACGTTTTAGAGGTTTGTCTGTTTGTAAACCAACAATTGTTTCTAAGTTTTTATCAATATAACCTGCGCCATGTGATGTAATCGTAGATACAACTTTTGTGTCCATATCAAGAACACCACCGTTATCTCTTTCTTTTTTCAGTAAATCACAACATTCTTGCCATAATTTTGTTGTAGCTTCTGTTGGTTCGGCTAAGAAACTAGAATCTCCCTCATAAGGTGTGTAGTTTTTTTGAATAAAATCCCGAACATTAATTTCTGATTGCCATTTACCTGAATTAAATTCAGTTGTTGGATAAATTTTCTTCTCTAAAGTAAGCCCCATTATTTTCCCTCCTAATTTTGTATAACCATTAATTAAATAATATATTACTCACAATATACTATAGTTAAATTAAAAAATACATAAAAATAAAATAGTTGTATTCTTTTGTTACAATTTGTTTTTTATTTTTCTCTATACTGTGCCGTGCTATAATTATCTTATGAAAAGTTGGAGAAAAATTTTAGGTTATTTCTGTTTGATTTTAATTGCAATTAGTATGCTTTATCCTTTTTTTGCAATGTTGAATCTTTCTTTAGTTCCCAATGGAGAAATTTTTAATCAAGGTGGAAAATTAATTTATTCTCCGGTTACAATAAAGAATTATGTAAGTGTTTTTCAAAAAATTCCGTTGTGGCAATATTTTATAAACAGTTTGTTTGTCGCCCTTGTTACAACTGTTGGGCAAGTTATAATTTCTGCACTCGCAGGATATGCTTTTGCTCGAATGAAATTCAAATTTCGGGATACATTATTTTTAATTATTTTAATAACAATGCTCGTTCCTCCGCAAGTTAATATTATTCCATTATTTTTTTTAATGCGTCAATTTCATTGGATAAATACATACCAAGCTTTGATTTTACCTGCTTTGTTTGGCGGTTTTGGAATATTTATGATGCGTCAGTATTTTTTAGGTTTACCAAAAGATTTGGAAGAATCTGCTAAAATTGATGGGTGCAATATTTTTACTACTTTTTTCAAAATAGCTTTACCTCTTGCAATTCCTGTTGTTGCAACACTTTCAATATTCACGTTCGTAACAAGTTGGAATAGTTTTATGTGGCCATTAATTGTCACAAATAGTGAATCAATGAGGACTTTGCCTGTTGGTTTAGCTATTTTTAAAGGAAGCTTTAGGGAAATTACTTTGTGGGGTGATTTGTTGGCATGTTCAGTAATTTGTACCATTCCTGTTGTTGGTGTATTTCTTTTAGGCAAAAAATATTTTATAAATGATATATTACAAGGTGGAGTTAAGGAGTAAAGATGTTTAATTGTTTTTTGATAATAGCGATTATTTTTGTTTTTATTATTGTAAGTTTGAATTTTAAATCAATAAAAATGTTTTTGAAAAAATCTGATACTAAAAATATTCAAATAAATACAAAAGAACGATATGTGCAAATAGAAAATACTCGTTATAGATTTTCTGATATTAATTCTATTTCAGTTTTAGAAGATGAGGAGCAGCCCTCAACTTGTGAAAGATACTTTACTCGATATTCACATAACCATTATTTTGCAGAATTTTCCTTTAATTTGAACAATGGTGATTGTATAAAATATAAAGTGGTATCAAAAGCTCAAATATATAAAATTCTTAAAACAATGCAACCTTATGTCAAATTGAATGATAAACCGGAATATTTTAAAACCCCATTTTGTGATGGTCCAACTTTATTTGGGGTAATTTGTATTATTTTATATTTTATGTATAAATTTCTTCACTAGAACTGTTTAATAATTTTCCGGAATTTCTTGAGCGGCTTTATCATACCAACGTGGTTGTTCTGTTTTCAGGGGTTTTGAAAACAGTTGGATATATTGAGGATAATCACTTCTATCTTCTGCGATGAGGTTAATAACTTTTTTTTGATTTTTATCAGTCGGATTTAATTCTGAAAATCCATTTTTTGTATAAAATCCTGCAGCTTTCTTTTCCCCTGTCAAAAATACATCTGTAAATTTTGATTTTTCACTGGCTTTTAATGTTTTATTTAACATAATATTGCCGAGTTTGAAACCACGAAACGGCTTATTAACACAAATTGAGTCAATATATAGGGCGTATTTTTGACAGTTGTCTGTTAAGTTATATCCATAAGACAGGCATGCTCCTTGGATTTTATTATATTTGTCTTTTGCAAGTAACAAAGTCATATTTCCATCATCATTTTTTAAAATTGATTGTATGTTGTTTGCAAAAGTTTTAATCATTAAATTTTTGATATTTTTTTGAGACTTGTCATTATAAATTAGCCAACAAGGGTCGTCAGTGTTAGATGCAAAATTATTACTGAAAAAACGAGATAACTTTTCTGCGAAGCCTTTTTGAGAGTATTCGGATTTTGTGGCTTCGGAGATTGTAAGTTTGCCCCATTTTGTTTTGATTGTAGATGGTTTTATGGGGTTAAGTCTTGATGTAAATTGTGGAGAATTTTGAGGGTATTTTTGAATATTCATAGAGAATATAAATCTTATGAAAAAATAATTTGCTATGTGGGACAAGTGAATGGTGACAGGTGAATAGTTCTTTATATTTTTCTTTAAATCCTCTCTTGCAAAGCTTTAAAAAATCATTTATAATAGATATACAAATATGAGTTAAGCATAACAAAA
>DABJ01000038.1 GCA_002102825.1 Candidatus Gastranaerophilales bacterium HUM_12
AATGCAATTTCAACAGAAATAGATGCAGTTAAGAAAGTAATTTCAAAGAACGTAGAATCAAGTTTCAAAACATTCAATGCCTAGGAAGTAGCTATGCCACCAACCATTTTGAGATTTGAGAGATAAATGAATAATTGTTAAATGGGGTGAAACCCTCACCCTACCCCTCTCCCTTTAAAAATGGCGAGGGAAAATAAAAAAAAATAACAACTAAGACAAATAATAAACAAAAAAAATAATAAAATTTCCTTTCCCTTTTTCCTATTGATTTTCAACGACTCGTAAAACAGTCGTTTTTTTTTGCACTGGGCAGAGGTTGAAAGGCGGAGCCGTAGCTGTTTAATACGAGGGGCAGGAACCAAATATTGATCAATACGAAGTCGATGTCGTAATCTCTGGTACTTGGAACAATTATTTATCCTCTTGTCAATTATCTTTTAACTGTCCAGAAGTCCTTATGAAACAAAACTAAGAATGGAATAATTTCTAAACGACCAACTAACATATTAAAAATTAAAATAATTTTTGATAGATCTTTTAGAGTGGCATAGCTTCCCATCGGGCCAATTGCCGGTTCCAGTGTCGGACCAATATCTCCGATAGATGAAATTGAAGAGCTTAAACCAATCAAGCTATCTTGCTCTGTTACAGTTAAAATAACTGCAGTTAACACCCATAAACCAAAGAAACAAAGAGCAAAAAATATTGTCTGTCTGATTACATCTGGTGCTACAACCTTATTGTCAATTTTTATTGATAAAACTGCTTTTGGGTGAAGAATTTTATACAATTCGTTTTTCATATATTTGAAAATCAAAATCCAACGAGTCATCTTCAATCCACCACCGGCAGAACCCGAACAAGAACTCATAAACATTGTGATAAACAAAATAACTTTTGCATCATACGTCCAGAGTGAAAAATCTTCACTTGCACTACCGGTTGAAGTTGCAAGTGACAAAACTTGATATAAAGAAGCTGTTATAGAGTGGAAAAATGAAAAGTGCTGTCTAAAAAATAGGACAAATGCGACAATCAATGACAAAATAATGATTGAAGATGTATAAACTCTAAATTCTTCGCTCTTCCAAAACAAAGAGAGTTTTCTTTTTGTAATAACGCGGGATTGAAGTACAAAACTTGAACCCGCAATAAACATAAAAAATATAACTATCCAATTGATTAAGTTTGAGTGATAACCAAATATACTCAACGCGTTTGGAGAAAAACCTCCGGCTGAAAGGGTTGAAAGAGCATTACAAATTGAATCAAACGGGTGCATTCCGGCAATCATCAAACACCCTGCACAAGCGATTGTCAATCCGGCATACACAATCCATAATGCAGATGCGGTATTCCTAATTCTTGGAGTGAATTTGTCTTCAGTTGGTCCAGGTGTTTCAGCGAAGAACATTTGACGACCGGCAACTGCAAACTGTGGCAAAATTGCTACGAATAATACGATAATTCCCATACCTCCTAACCACTGAGTAAACGATCTCCAAAAAATTAAAGAATGCGGATAAGCATAGTTTTGAAAGATGGTAGCTCCGGTTGTCGTAATACCGGAAACCGCTTCAAACAACGAATCTACAAAACTGAATTCATAAAACAAATACGGAATAGCTGCTATAAAACCAAATGACAACCATGATAAAGTCACTACCATCAAGGCTTCGGAACGTTTAATGTCATTCAAGGACTCCGATGCGGAGGTAGTTTTGATAACTTTTTTCAGTAGCATTCCAATAAATAAAGCTAAAAAACCCGCAGTAGTGAAAGGCAAAATTGAATGGTGTTCGTGATAGAAAAAAGCCACCAAAATAGGAATAAAAGTAACTATTCCGATATCTTTCAATATTAAACTTAATGCACTTGATATATAGTTTAATCGCATAATCTTATACTACCTTAAAATAATCCTTAATTCGTTGAGCATTTTCAGCTTTTGTAAAAATAATTAAAATATCGTGAATTTTCATTGTTGTATCTCCTTTAGGAATAATAACTTGATTTTTCCTTTGGATAACGCCAATGATTGCAGGTGCAGGAAATCTCAAATCCATAATTTTCTTAGAATCAAAGTCTTCCTTAACCAAAATTTCAAGAACTTCTGCTTCTCCTTGTTCAACCGTTGCAAGAATGTCAACATCATTTTCGTCTAAGTCGTTCTTAACTTCGTTGATAGCAGATGTCTTTGGAGAAACCGCAATATCAATACCGACTTTTTCAAAAAGAGGGATATTTAATACCTTAGAAACTCTTGAAATAACACGTTTTACTCCCAATTGTTTAACAAGAAGTGAACATAAAAGATTTCTTTCATCATTATTTGTAACAGAGATTACAACATCACTTGAACCGATTTCTTCTTCGTCTAAAAGTTTTAGGTTTGTACCGTCACCGTTTATTACGAGAGCTTTTTGAAGTTCTTGTGCCAAGAATTCGCATCTTTCGTAGTTCATTTCAATGATTTTAGTCTTGATTTTCATATCTTCAAGACTTTTAGCTAACATATAGCCAACACTTCCGCCACCGATAATCGCAACGGTCTTAACCTGTTCTTTTTCGTGGAAGAAAGTACCTGCCAGAATGTCTAAAGAATGGGAAGTACCCATGAAAATCAACTTATCTTCTGCATTGATTTCAGTTAAACCATTTGGAATAAACAGTAAATCATCACGTTTTATACCAACGATAATTGTGTCTCTAGTAAAACCGCAATCTTTAACCATTTTTCCAACGATTGGTGAATTCGGGCGAACTTTGTATTCAAGTAAGCGAGCTTTACCGTCTGCAAAGTTTTCAACATCAAGTGCGTGAGCAACTGTTACAATTCGAAAAATTTCTTGTGTTAAAAGTTCTTCAGGCCAAATAACATAATCAATGAAGAAGTCTTCAAGGTAATCAGTCGCTTTGTCAAGTTCCATTGCATTACGATATTCTTCTTTTGACACAAAACATATTGTTCGAATTCCGCTAATTTTTTTTGCCGAAAGACAAGAAACGATGTTTGCTTCATCTAAAGTAGTACATGCGATAAACACATCAGAATTCATAATATCGGCGGCCTTCAATATTTTTATATCGGAAGCATTACCTTGAACAAAGCTAATATCCAGTTTGTCAAATTCTTCAGTTCTGTTTTCTTCTTTATCAATGACAGTGATATCGTGGTCTTCAAAAAATTCTGTAGCCAAAAGACAACCGACTTCTGTCGCACCGTAAATTACAATTTTCATACACCAATTACCCTATTATTCCGAGAATTTGGAACAAGAATACTGCACCATACAAAACTACGTTTCTCAATACAATCAAAACAAGAGTTGCAACAATAGGCGATAAATCAAACATTCCAAATGGGGGAATAAATTTTCTAAATAAATCTAAATATAAATCAACAGATGTTTTTAACCCTTTTAAAATAGGGTTTTCCCAGTTAACAGGGAACCAAGTCAACAAACATCTTACAAATATCATCATTAAATAAATATAAAAGCAATTTGCAATAGCTTGAATAATTTTAATTGCTATCATCTTTCTTGTCCTCTCTTTTTTCCTCGTTCATTTTTTGCATGAATTCTTCCGGAGTTATTACAACGATTTTAGGCTCATCTTTTTTATAAAATTTATCATAAAGTTTTCTCAACCCCATTGATAATATTCCTGCAACAAGCATCGTGATTACAGGAGAAAAAGATATATCCATAATTGGAGGGATTAAATAAAATCCTGCTCCGACAAACAAATAATGAAACAATGGATAATCAGGATTTATATTCGGAACCCATGATAAAACACAGGCTCCAAGTATAAAATATAAATACAAATTTAGAATTTTATCTAAAAATATAATAAGTTTAGCACCAAACTTCATTAAAAATAACCTCTTATAAATCAAGTTTAGTTGAATGAGAACATTCACAATGAGCTTGTTCTGCCGGAATATTTTCAATCATAGTGAATAATAAAGATTTTAAATTAGCCAAATTATTATTAAATACTTTAATAACTGCATCATGCGAAACCGGAGGAACATCTCCTACCAAGCCTGCATCATAATCAGTAATCAATGAAATATTCAACGGACACATATTCATCTCCATAACAAGATAAGCTTCAGGAAATGCTGTCATATTGATAACTTGCCAACCTTGTTTTGTGAAGAATGCTGATTCTGCTTTTGTTGAAAATCTTGGACCGTTAATAACAACAACAGTTCCTGATTCGTGTACCGGAATACCAAGTTTCTTAGCGGTATCAACAGCAAGTTTTCTCAATTCCGGACAATAAGTATCTGCAGGTGATGGGTGTTGAACAACAGGTCCTTCAAAGAATGTTGTTTTTCTTCCATCTGTCCAATCAACAAATTGGTCGCAAATTACAAAATCTCCCGGTTTAACTTCTTTTTGCAAGCTACCTGCAGCGCATGGTGAGATAACTCTCTTACAACCTAAGTGTTTCATTGCCCATACGTTAGCTCTAAAGTTAACTAAATGAGGCGGAATAGAATGGTGTCTTCCGTGGCGAGGCATAAAAGCAACTCTGTGATTCCCGATTTTACCCAAGAAAACACTGTCACTAGTTTTGCCATAAGGTGTTTCAACTTCAATTTCTTCAATGTTTTCTAAGAAACTGTAAAAACCCGAACCACCAAATACACCGATATCTGCTTTATCAAGTATTTCCATATTTTCTAATCTCCAAGTCTAACTACGATACACACTCTTTTATAGAGTAAGAATAAAGTAATTCTACAATACAAAAGAATAATTTTCAAACCATAAACAAATCTTCACAAAGAATTTGTCTCTGATAAAATAATTGAAATTTCGAAATAACAATAAAAAAACAAACGGACAAGAAAGAACCGTCTCATCGGCAAACAGCTTTACTATCAAAAGGATTAACCTTTAGGAACTTTTATTGTTCCCGAGCTTGAACCTTAACCGATAACTCTATTATACCATACGAAGTCAAAATCCGTCAAGGTGCTACGCACGTAGTTATGTTACCAACCATGGTTGGCTTTGTAAGACTGCTGATAATGAAAAACGCACGTAGTTATGTTACCAACAATGGTGGAACTTTGTAAGACTGCTGATAATGAAAAACGCACGTAGTTTTGCTACCAACCATGGTGAACTTTGTATGATAAATGTATTAAGGGGCTACGCACGTAGTTATGTTACCAACAACGGTGGGCTTTGTATGGCTACTGATAATGGGGCGCACATAGTTTCGCTACCAACAATGTTGGGTAACAGCTTTGAAGTCTATAGGCGTTTACAAGGCACTAATGGGGTGAAAGGTGAAAAGGGAGTGGAGAATTGTTCATTACGTTTTAATTTATTTTCTCTAATGTGTCCACCCCTTGTGGGAGGACCGAAATCTTTGATTTCGAGGAGGGGTGTCATTACGAACGGTATAATTAATAATTCCGTCATACTGAGGGAACAACGTGACCGAAGTATCTCATAACTTTCTTTGTTCACTTTTTCTTTTTGTTTTCGATGCAAAAAGGTGCTACGCACGTAGTTTCGCTACCAACCATGGTGAAACTTGTATGATAAATGTATTAAGGGGCTACGCACGTAGCTTTGTTACCGGCAATGGTAAAATTGGGAAATATTCTAAAGAAAATTACTTAAATGGAACGAGTTATCAGAGGCTTTGCCCCCGAACCCCTAATAATGTCATTACGAGGAGAATTATTTCCCACAGAGTACAATTTATCATACAAAGCGACGTCGTAATCTTTGACACTTGGAAATTCTGAGTTAATGAGATACTTCGGCTTTGCTCTTGCGTTGGCTCAGCCTTTCAGTCTCTGCTCGGCTTGTTTCCTTAGTAATGTGAAATGTAGAATAGTTTGATACATAAAGAAAACCGTACACGGAATTTTGTTCTGCGTACGGTAGAAACCACTTATAACTTAAACTTACTTTTCTAAACTTTTTACCGCTTCAATAACTTTTTGAGCAGCTTCTTCCGGTTTCATCGGAACTTTTTCCCCTGTTTCCCGAGTTACAAATTCAACATTTCCATCTACAATTGTTTTACCAACAGTAATTCTGAAAGGGAAACCAATCAAATCAGCATCTTTGAATTTAACTCCAGGTCTTTCATCTCTATCGTCAATTACTGCTTCAACACCGTTTGCAAGTAATTCTTCATAAATTTTATTTGCTACTGACATTTGAAGTTCGTCTTTTGTACTTACTGGAACGATTGTTACGTGATATGGAGCAATTGCTAGAGGCCATTTGATGCCCCAATCATCGTGATGAGCTTCAACTGCAGCGGCAGCAGTTCTTGAAATACCTATACCATAACAACCCATAATATATGGTTTTGCTTTGCCGTCAGCATCAAGATAAACTGCATTCATTGGTTCAGAATATTTTGTTCCTAGTTGGAAAATATTACCAACTTCTATACCTCTTGTTACTTTTAGCGGTTTTCCGCATTGAGGACAAAGTTCACCTGCTTCAACAAGTCTTAAATCTGCATATTGAATTTCGTCTAAACCTAAATCTTCAAGATTTGTACCAACTTGGTGTTTGTCAGTTTGGTTAATTCCAACAACGAAGTTTTTCATATCTTTAACAGTTTCATCTGCAATTATTTTAACTCCGTTCATTCCTTTAGGTCCGATGAACCCGGGAATAGCATTGAAACCGTGATTTTGCATAAGTTCTTCAATTTCCGCTGATGAAGCGATTCTTATGTCCATTCCGCCTGCAGCGTTCATTAGTTTTGTTTCTTCTACGGTCTTATCAGCTCTAATCAAAGCAATTACAGGTTCTTTATCTACAATATAAACAAGTGATTTTAGAATTATACTTGCCGGAATTTTCAAGAATGCTGACAATTCTTCAATTGAATGAGTGTTTGGAGTATCAATAATTTCTGTTTTTGAGAAATATTCACTACCGTCAACTACTGCAGGTAACAATTTTGAAACTGCATGGTTTGAGTTTGCTGAATAATCGCAATCATCACAATAGAACACGTCATTTTCACCTGCATCTGTTGTTGTGATTACCATAAATTCGTGAGCAATCTTACCCCCAATAGCACCCGTATCAGATTGAACCATTTTTGTATCAAGTCCGCATCTTTTGAAAATTCTTGTATATGCTTGAGCCATATTTTTATATTCTTTTTCAAGTTCTTCTTGAGATGTTCCGAAGCTATATGCATCTTTCATAATGAATTCTCTACCCCTCAGAAGTCCAAATCTTGGTCTAACTTCATCTCTAAATTTAGACTGAATTTGATATAAATTTGTAGGTAATTGTTTGTAAGATTTTAGAACATCTCTTGCGATTGAAGTAATAATTTCCTCATGAGTCGGTCCAAGACACATTTCTCTGTTGTGTCTGTCGCGTAATCTCATCAATTCTTTTCCGTAAGCTTCCCAACGACCTGATTCAATCCACAATTCTTTTGGTTGAACAAATGGCATTAAAAGTTCTTGAGCTCCTGCTCTATCCATTTCTTCCCTTACAATATTTTCAACTTTTTTTAGAACTCTCCACATTAAAGGCAAGTAGTTGTAAACCCCTGATGTAAGTTTTTTTATATATCCGGCACGAGCCAAAAATTTGTGAGATACAACTTCTGCATCAGACGGAAATTCTCTCATTGTTTGTACAAATAATTTTGACATTTTCATAACTGCTAATTCCTCATATATTATTCAATGACTTTATATTATCACAAAAATTGATTATATCGGGTTAAATGTTAAATGATATTTAAAATTTTTCTTTATTCCGTCTTAATTCTTCTTTAACTTCCGTAACCGGAATAGAAAGGGTTTGAAAATTCCTTATTGCATCATTCATATTCAATTCATAATCGGGATAATCGTCCATCATTTTGTAAATATGGGCTGTAATATAGTACATATCTCCAGATTCGTTGCAATTTGCCAATCCGTCTTGCATAACACTGATTGCTTCATCAAATTCTTCTTTTTTAGCCAAAAGCTTTGCGAGAATTTTATATGCATCTTTGTCTATCGGATTAAGTTCAATGGTTTGGCGAAGATTTTCAATTGCCCTATCATCATCACCCTCTTCGTGATAAATTACCGCAAGATTAAAATATGCCCAACTATAATCAGGCGAAAGAGAAATAACTTTTTCAAACTCAATTTTTGCAGATTCTAAATCGCCCATTTCTTTATAAATATTTCCGATATAAAAATGAGCATAAATATCTTCGTCATTTATATCAATGGCTTGTTGGAAATAATCAATAGCCTTGACATAATCTTTCGTTTTGAAATAAACCAACCCCAAGTTGAAATAAGAATTTGAATCTTGATTATCTTCATTTATAACTTTTTCAAAGCATTTTATAGCGCTTTGATAATCTTTTAACTCGGTATTTACAAGTCCAAGATTATAAATTGCATCAATGGATTCAGGTTCTAATTCGATAGCTTTTTCGTATGATTCTTTCGCTTTTTTAAAGTTCTTCATCTTTTCATAAACGATGCCCAAATTGTAATAAATACCGTCATCGTAGCTGAACATTTTAGCTAAATAAAGAAGATGTTGCAATGCTTCCTCATTGAATCCGCAATCCATGAGAAGCACTGCTAACTGTCTTCTTGCTTGAAAATTTGATGAATCTTCTTTGATAAGTTGTTGTAATTCTTCTATTTTATCTAACTTAGACATACAACCCTTAGATAACCGGAACGTCAATCGGTTCGGTCAAGATTACATTTAGAACTTCTTCTGATTTGATATTAACATCTTTACCTAAACGGATAGCATCAGCTACACTGTCGTAAACGAAGTAGCCTGCTGTTCCGAAAGCTCCGCCAAATGCTGCAACCGGAACGATTACATATTGCCAACCTGTATCAGTTACATCTTTTCCCCAGTTGATAGATTTTGTTGTCACTTGACCTGATTTTTTGCAAGTTTGTTTCCAAGCATCAAAGTAACCTTTAGTAGTTGTAATACCGCCATCATTAGTCAAGTCTGCTCTTCCAACCATTGTAAGTGATAAAGGTAATTGTCTTCCGTTCGGAGTTACGACGTGGTCAAAATCCAAGTACAAGATAGGTCCTTTAGACATACGTCTTGCCGGAGTAATTTCTTTGATACTACCACGAACAATTGAACCCATTGGCAAAATTACATCGTCATCTGCTTTTTGATCAGTAACAAGCATGGCTGTAAATTCGGATCCTTTACTGCTATATCCTGTATCAATTGGTGTTAACATTTTCAAAGCAAATTTAGTTCCTGCAGGAATTCTCTTTGTTTTTGCATTTGCATTGAATGGCGCTGCAAGAGTAACTTGAGCTGCTAATAATATAGTTAAAACCGTTGCTAAGATTTTATTTTTCATAACTTATCCCTCTTCATTCTAGTTCGTATGTATTCTAGCATATTTTTTTGATTTTGTTAATAGCTGTGTAACGTAAGTTAATGTTTCAGAGGAACTCAAGGCAATATGGTTCTAAGTTCTTAACCTTAATAACTCTTTCCAATCAGTGAGTTGTGGGTTTCGATTTCTAATTTATCATCGAGAGGTGATAGTTTAAACTTTTCGCCATAACGTTTTTCTAGCGCTAATTCAATCAAGTAATCAGCAAAATGAGGATTTTTAGGCAGTAGAGAACCATGCAAATACGTACCAAATACGTTCATATATCTGCCACCCTCAAAGCCGTCTTTACCGTTATTACCATTTCCGACAACGGCTTGTCCGAGAGGTTTTGTTTCGCCTTGAAGATAAGTTAACCCACTATGATTTTCAAATCCTACAAGTGTGTTTGGGTTTAAAAAGTCTGTTTTGATTGTAACGTTGCCGATAAATCTCTTTTTCCCTGCGACGGTGTAGGCATCAAGTAAAGAAATTCCAAGGAGTTTGTCTTTGTCGTGAGGTTGGTAATAATGACCAAATAATTGATACCCTCCGCAAATTCCAAGAAATACTGCACCATCATTTCTTTGTCTGTGAAGTTCGGATTTGTGAGAGTAAAGCTCTCCGGCTACTTCTTCTTGTTGTTTATCCTGACCTCCGCCAATAAAATATAAATCGTGGTCTTTTATTCTATCGCCAACATTGATTTCTTCAAATTCAACGTCAATTCCACGCCATTCGCAACGTTTTTTTAAAGTTATAATATTGCCCATATCACCGTATAAATTTAATAATTTCGGGTATAAATGAGCTATAGAAATTTTCAAATTTTTCTCTTCCATAGTTAAATTATACCACAGTAAAAATTAGTGTTATAATAAAAATTATGA
>DABJ01000021.1:0-20981 GCA_002102825.1 Candidatus Gastranaerophilales bacterium HUM_12
TTATGAGATTCTTCGCATTCGCTCAGAATGACTATTATTAATTATCCCTGTGTAGTGGTTTGTTACGTCACTTCACCACTGCGCCTCGCATTAAACGTGACTCCGAGCCTGCCGACTGGTCCTGCAGACAGCCAATCAATTCGGCAGGCTGCTTCGCACTCTGCTCGGCTTACACAATGACATGATTTTTGTTTTCAACAACAAATGACTACAAATAATATATTCCCTAGTAACTATTTTTTCTGGCTCTGTCCATTTCTCGTTTTTGGTCTTTTTTCGCTATATCATCTCGTTTATCGTGGAGCTTTTTACCTTTTGCCAGACCGATTTCAACTTTTGCAAAACCTTTTGTTATGAAAACTTCTAGTGGAACAATTGTGTAACCGTCTTTTTTGATTTTAGAATGCATTTTTAAAATTTCTTTTTTGGTTAAAAGAAGTTTTCTTGTTCTTTCAGCTTCATGATTGTATCTGTTGCCTTGTTCGTATGGCGAAATATGGCAATTGTATAGGAAAATTTCGTTATCTTCAATTTTACAAAAACTATCTTTCAAATTTATTGCATTTTTTCTAATTGATTTGATTTCTGTTCCGGTTAAAACAATTCCGGCTACAAATTTTTCAAAAATTGTGTAGTCGTGGAATGCTTTTCTGTTTGTTGTGATAACTTTTTTATCCATAACCAAATTATATCACAGAAAAATTAAGATTTTGCCATCCTATCTCGTTCATTTTTCATAATTTGAGCAAGTTTATTCTCCACTACTTCAATTTTTTCAGGAAGATTAAAACTTGTGTGTGGCTTATGCATTATTGTTGTTCTTTTTAATTTTAAGATTTTTCCATTTCTTAATTGATACTTTGCGTTATTTTCTAACATATAGAACTGTTGCTTCAAATGGTTTCGAAGTGATTGAAGCAAGTCAACTTTTTCTTGTACTTTTCTCCCTGCAAGGAGTTTATCTATATCAAATTCATTTATTTTCTTCGAGTTAAGTCCTTTTTCTTTTAAAAGAGCTGCTAAATTCGTTAAATCATAGCGTTTATTAACAATATTAATTTCTCGTTGAAGAATTTTAGGATTTGTCACTTTGTAAAAAATTCCAAAAGCCTCTTTCATTATAAGTTTAATTGAACTTTTTTCAATTCGTTGTTTATAAGGTTCAACGGGTAAAATTACTTCATAACCAATTGTTTCCGCTTTTACACCTCCACCATTGAATGCTAAATCTGTTGAACTTTCATTGACTGCTCTTGGTTTTCCAAAAACTTTAACTTCTATTTCCGGATTTAAGCTTTTTTTGAAAATATTTGAGAGAATTCCTGTTGAAATATTCTGATAGCCAAAACTACCTTTTACATTTTCAAAAAAGTTGTCGCTCATTTTAATTGTTTGGTTTAAGCGAGCTTGCGGGGTTCCTTTAATTTTACTTAGTGGTAAATGCGTTTTTATGTGATCGATTCTTATTGCCATAGTACAATCTATAAATCCTCTGAAAATAATTTTTGCTAGTTATATAAAAAACATTTACAATTGTGTGTGTCAGAAAATTCTTTTACTTGGGGGGTAGAAGTTTTGCAAATCTCCATAACATAAGGACATCTGGTGTGAAATTTGCAACCTGTTGGAAGATTTTCTGGTGATGGAAGTTCCCCTTGCAGGTGAATTCTTTCCTTTTCATCTTGGGGATTAAGTTCCGGAACCGAACTTAGTAATGCTTTTGTGTAAGGGTGTTTCGGATTTTTGAAAATTTCCTCTGTCCTCCCGATTTCAACTACTTCTCCAAGGTACATTATTGCAATTCTATCTGATAGATATTTAATAACACTCAAATCGTGTGATATGAATAAAAATGTTAAGTTGAAATCTTCTTTTAACTGTTTTAATAGGTTTATAATTTGGGCTTGAATACTTACATCTAGTGCGCTTACAGGTTCATCTGCAATAATAAATTCCGGATTAAGGATAAGTGAACGAGCTATTGCAATTCTCTGCCTTTGACCTCCTGAAAATTCGTGAGGATAAAGGTTTAGAGCGCTTTTATCCAGTCCTACTTTTTTAATTTTCTCTTCTACTATTTTCGTTATTTCTTCTTTTTTTAAGTCAGTATTTATAATTAACGGTTCTTTCAAAATTTCGCCAATTTTCATTTTAGGGTTTAAGCTTGAATATGGATTTTGAAAAATCATTTGAACCTTTTGATAAAATTTTTTCAAATCTTTGTTGTGTTTAAGATTAAGGACATTTTCTCCATTTAAAAGGATTTCACCACTATCAGACTGGACAAGTTTCATAATAGCTTTTGCGAGAGTGGATTTTCCACAACCAGATTCTCCTGCAATTGCAAGAATTTCCCCTTTCTGAATATCTAAAGATACATTATTCACAGCATGAACGGTTTGGATTTTGCCGATTAGACCTTTTTTAGTTTGGTATGTTACATTTAGATTTTTTATTTCCAGTAAATTCATAAGAAAATTTTAGCTTAATCCTTAGTCAAAATCAATTATACAAATGGTTGTAATAATTTTATAAATGCAGAAGTTCGTGAATTTCTAAATTAAATTGATTTGCAATTTTGAAAAGAATGTCAAGAGAAGCTTTCTTTTCACCCCGTTCGATTTCGCCAAGATAATAGTCGTTAATTCCTGCTATTTCAGCAAATTTTTCTCTGGACAATTTCATTTCTTTTCGAAGTTTGTAAATCTTTTTCCCAAGTTCTTTGTAAAAATTATTTGACATTCTTATTTTATTTCTCTTCTTCCCTCAATTGCTTTGGCAATTGTGATTTCGTCAGCATATTCCAAATCCGCGCCGACAGGGAGTCCGAATGCAATTCTTGAAACTTTTATCCCAAATGGTTTTACTAATTTCGTGAGGTAAAGACTTGTTGCTTCTCCCTCAACAGACGGGCTTAATGCCAAAATGACTTCTTTAACTTCGTCATCTGTTAATCTGTTTAATAATTCTTTTATTCTTATATCATCGGCTCCGATTCCGTCCATGGGGGAAATCAAGCCTTGTAATACGTGATATAATCCCTTGAATTCGTTTGTTTTTTCAATGGCAATGAGGTCTTTGGTTTCTGCTACTACGCAGATTGTTGACCTATCTCTTTGGGTGGAAGAACAAATTTCGCAAGGACTTGTTGCTGATAAATTGAAACAAATTTCACAAGTATGAGTGTTTTGTTTTGCATCAATTATTGCTTTTGCAAATTTTTCAATTTCTTCCATTGGCATTCTCAACAAGTGAAAAGCCATTCTTTGTGCAGATTTTGGTCCTACTGACGGAAATTTTTGAAATTGTTCTATTAGTGTTGCTATTGATTTTGGATATATCATTGTTTTCTCTTTTGATTTGCTTTTTATTTAAAATACTTCTCCCAAAATTGAGAGAAGTATTTTGTTAAATGTTTTTATTTGAATAACCCTGGAATTTTAATTCCGCCAGTTAATTGAGTCATTCTTGATTGCATTTCTGCAGAAGCTTTGTCACTTGCTTCTTTCATTGCAGAAGATATTACGTCTTCTAACATTTCTACTGTTTCAGAATCAACTGATGATGGGTTTTCAGGGTTGATTGCTTCCGGTTTAATCGCAATTGATTTGAATTTTCCTTGACCGTCGCAAACAACTCTTACCGCTCCTCCAGCAGCTTCTCCAGTGATTTCAAGATTAGCAAGTTCTTCTTGCATTACGTTAGCTTTTTTTTGAACGTTCTGAACTTGTTTCATGATGTTCATTAAATCCATACCCATAATTTTTTCTCCTTAGTCTGTTAATATCATTACTTTTTTTCTCGTACATTTTATTATACAATAAAAATATGGAGAAGAAAACATATTTACAAGAATCAATAAAAAACGGACGGTTGATGCGTTGGAATATGATGCCTCTAAAAGTCTATATTGCCCCAATGAAATTTTATTCAAAACAGGGGCAGGACTTGAAATATCGCCAATATGTAAAACGAGCTTTAGATGAATGGCATAAGGTTTCTAATGGTAAGGTATCTTTTATTGTTGTAGATAATTTGCTTTCCTCAAATATTAACATTGATTGGAAAAGAGTTGAGCGTCAAGCTTTAGGTCATTGTTATTTCCAATACGATAAGTCTAATCGTTTGTATAGTGCAGAAGTTGCTATCGGACTTACTGAGGGGCTTGTTCATGCCGATTATATGGACGAAGAAGAGGTTTATCATACTATTTTGCACGAAATCGGGCATGCTGTAGGTTTGGGGCATAGTCCTTTTAAAAGAGATATTATGTACACTCCTCACCAAAAAGGAATTATGCATGTTGGTGATGGAGATAGGCTTTCAATAAATTGGTTATATACATTTCCGCAGGGTAAATCTGTGGCTGAAATTGCTTCGAAATATGGAGTTGGAGGAAGTGACATAGATGAAGTTGTTGCAAAAATTATTTCAAAACAGGCAAAAACAGAATTTGAAAAGGTTAAAGATAATGTTGAACCAACTCAACAGAGAAATTTGTTAGAAGAATCAGAAGCGATTGCAAATTTGCGAAAATATCACATGGCTCTTCAAAACATTAAGATATCAAATGATTTAACTGAACAAATTCGCAAAAATTATCGAGATATGAACCGGTAAGTTCGATTTTTTGTAAACAATATTTACCCTTTTTGCCAATAAATATTTTTTATGTATAATAAAATTGTTAGATAGATTCGTTTCTATCTTTAGGGATATAAGAAGGTATATAAAATATGACAGTTCAAGATTGGTTTGAAAAGCGTAAAGAGGCACAAATTCAACGTAGAGCTTTGGAAGCTAGAGTTGAAATTGAAGCAAATCCGGATTTGTGGACGAAATGTGTTCATTGTAACGCTCAATTGTTGAAAAAGGATATAGATGATAATCAAATGGTTTGTCCTGTTTGTGATTATCACTTTAGAATAAATGCAAGAAAAAGAATTAAGTTATTGTTTGACGATGGTTCATTTGAAGAAATGTTTACTCATATCAAACCTACAGACCCTTTGGAATTTGTAGATACTGAAAGTTACAAAGACAGAATCTCTGCAGCTCAACAGAAAACCGGTCTAGATGATGCCGTAATTACCGGTGTTGGTTTAATTGACGGGCATCGAGTTGCAACTGCCGTTATGGATTTCGATTTTATGGGCGGTTCAATGGGTAGTGTCGTTGGTGAAAAAGTTACACGCATTATGGAAAAAGCAATTGAATTGAAACTTCCTGTTTTAGTTGTAACTTCTTCAGGTGGCGCAAGAATGCAAGAAAGCGCTTTGAGTTTAATGCAGATGGCTAAAACCTCTTGTGCTTGTGCAAGATTAGATGAAGCAGGTTTGTTATATATGAATTTAATTACCGACCCGACATTTGGCGGTGTAACTGCAAGTTTCGGAACTCTTGGAGATATTATTATAGCTGAGCAAGGAGCAAGAGTTGGATTTGCAGGTAGAAGGGTTATTGAGCAGACAATCAGACAAAAATTGCCTGCGGATTTCCAAACTGCTGAATATTTGATGAAATACGGTCAGGTCGATGTTGTTTCATCTCGTAAAGATTTAAAAGCCACTATCGCTAATATTTTGGCTATGCATGAATAAGGAGTATGATTGATGGCAACAGCTATGGATTTTGAAAAACCTATATTGGAAATTCAGGAAAAAATTGAGGAACTAAAAAAAATGAGTTTGGAGTCCGGCATGGATTTGAATAAAGATATTGAAACATTAGAACAGGAAGCGGAAGATTTCAAAAAAGAATTGTTTGCAAATCTTGATCCGACACAGAAAATGCAGATTGCAAGACATCCGGAAAGACCAAAATTTTTGGATTATGTAAATCTTATGTGTACTGATTTTGTTGAACTTCATGGTGATCACGTTGGTACAGATGATAGAGCAATCGTTGGCGGTTTGGCTAAATTAGATGGCAAACCGGTTATGATAATCGGAACAATGAAAGGTAAATCTACTAAAGAAAATCTTGAATATAACTTCGGTATGCCACAACCGGAGGGTTATAGAAAAGCATTAAGACTATTCAAGCATGCTGACAAATTTAATATTCCGATTGTAACAATTATTGATACTCCTGGAGCTTACCCAGGAATTAGTGCAGAAGAACATGCACAAGGTGCTGCGATTGCTATGAATTTAAGAGAAATGGCAAAATTGAGAGTTCCTGTTATTGCAATTATTTCTGGTGAGGGTTGTTCCGGTGGTGCTTTAGGTTTAGCCGTAGCTAATAAGGTTTATATGCTTGAACATGCTTACTATACCGTAATTTCACCAGAGGGTTGTGCCTCTATCTTGTGGAGAGATGCTTCTAAAAACCTTGAAGCTGCAACTGCACTAAAAATCACTGCTCCACACTTGTTGAAATTCGGTATTATTGATGGTGCAATTAAAGAACCTACAAGAGGTGCTCATACTGATTATGAATTTATGGCTGCTGAGATGAAAAAGACAATTCTTGATGCTCTTAGCGAAATGGCCGGCATGAGTGGTGACGAATTAAGAACTCAACGTTATGACAAATTCAGAAAAATGGGCGCTTTCTTAGAAGGCTAATTAGATACAAAAACTAAACAATAAATTGATAGTCGGGACTCAAATCCCGACACAATTTTATAAGGGAAATATATGGATAAAAATTATTTTGAATTAAGGCTAAAAATTAATCCGGATATGGAAGATTTGATTTCTGAAATCTTCTTTGACAATTTTGATTGTGAGGGTGTTGTTTTAGCAGAAGAAACATACAAAGACTTGGAAATGGTTTCAACAACAGAGGGAACTTTGAAAATATTTTTAAAAGATGATGATTCAACCACTTTTGAAGATATGGAGTATGATGTTGAAAATGTTCTTGATTTGTATAGGGAAGAATTTTTATCAAGAGGTTTAACTGATGAAGAACTCGGCAGTTGGGATTTTGAGTTGGAAGAAAAGAAATCTGAAGACTGGTCACAAAAATGGAAAGAAAAATGGGACGTAACGCATGTTACTGATAAAATTGCTGTAGTTCCGGATTGGATTGATTATGTACCAAAGAAAGGTGAGGTTATAATTAAGCTTGAACCGGGGTGTGCTTTTGGTACGGGAACTCATCAAACAACACAACTTTGTATGAAGGCTTTGGAAAAATATATGAAACCTAATGATAAAGTTGCAGATATTGGTATGGGTTCTGGAATTCTATCTATTTTAGCTAAAAAGCTTGGGGCTTCTTACGTTTATGGTTGTGATACAGATGATACGGTTATTGAAGTAGCTAAAGAAAACGCAAAGAAAAACGGTGTTGATGCCATATTTGAACTTGGAACAGCAGATAAAGTGAATGAAAAATTTGATTTTGTTTGTGCAAATATTCTACATTTTGTTTTGGCTGAAATTATGGGCGATCTTAAAAATTTGATGAAAAAAGGTGCAATAATGTCTTTAAGTGGGATTTTGGACGAAAAGAAACAAATGGTTATTGATGCTTATGAAAAAGAGAATTTAGAACTTGTTGAAGAAATTCACCAAGATCAGTGGACTTCATTTGTTGTAAAGAGAATTGATTAATAGGAGAATATAAAATGACAAAAACTGCAATAATTATACCTGCAAGATACGGTTCATCAAGATTAGAAGGGAAACCGCTATTGAAAGTTGCAGGCAAATCTGTTATTCATTGGGTTTATGAAAAAGCTCAACAGTCAAAACTTGCTGATATGATTATTGTTGCAACTGACGACCAAAGAATTTTTGATGAAGTTAAATCATTTGGCGGCGAAGTTGAAATGACTTCTGTCAACCATAAATGCGGTTCAGATAGAATTATGGAAGTTGTTTCCCGTCACCCTGAAATTGCGTATATCTGTAATCTTCAAGGAGATGAACCTTTAATCAAGCCTGAAAGTATTGATGAGGTAATCAAAAATGTTAAAGAAGATGATAATGCTGATATTTCTACTCTTGTAAGAGTTTTAACTGATGTTGAAGAGATAAATAATCCAAATCTTGTCAAGTGCGTAAGAGATATTAATGGCTTTGCATTGTATTTTTCTCGTTCAAAAATTCCTTTTGAACGCAATACCGGTATTGCCACTTTTTATGGACATTTAGGAATTTATGGTTACAAAAGAAAAGCCCTTGAATCTATGACAACACTTGCTCAAACACCATTAGAAAAGACTGAAAGCCTAGAACAATTGCGAGCTTTGGAAAATGGTATGAAAATTAAAACTTCTGTTGTTGATTTTGTTCCTGTAGGTATTGATACTAGGGAAGATTTGGAAAAATTCAAACAAATAGTCGAGAAAAAGTTGTCAAAAATCTAAAATACATGCTTGCAATTTTTCGTAACTTAGTGTAACATAATGTTATAAAAATATAGAAAAATAAACAAATCGTAATATTTCTATTTTTCGTATTATTTTGTGTAATATTTTTTTAAGTAAGTAAGGAAAAGACTATGTCAGAAAATGTTGAAATGCCTAATGAAACCGAAGATCGTCAAAGAATCCTTTTGGCAGATGACGAATCTAGTATAAGACGTATTTTGGAAACTCGTTTGAAAATGGCAGGTTATGATGTTTATACCGCACAAGACGGTGAAGAAGCTGTTGCCGCTTTTAATAAGTACAATCCGGATTTAGTTGTCTTAGATGTAATGATGCCAAAAATGGACGGTTATGGTGTAACTAGAGAAATTAGAAGATCTTCAGACGTTCCAATTATTATTTTGACAGCATTAGGTGATGTTTCAGAAAGAATTACCGGTTTGGAATTAGGTGCTGATGATTATGTAATCAAGCCTTTCAGCCCGAAAGAACTTGAAGCCAGAGTTAAAGCTGTTTTAAGACGTACAAATAACCGTGAAATGGTTACTCCATCAGGTAAAGTAACTAAGAACGTTATTACAACCGGTAATATCAAAATTGATACAGCACGTCGTCAGGTTTATAGAAAGAATGAAAGAATTAGACTTACAGGAATGGAATTTAGCTTGTTAGAATTGTTGGTTAATAATTCTGGTCAAGCATTCTCAAGAAATGAAATTCTTCAACATGTTTGGGCATATCCGCCTGATCATCGTATTGATACTCGTGTTGTTGATGTTCACATTTCAAGATTGCGTTCTAAATTGGAAACCGATCCTGCAAATCCTGAGCTAATCTTAACGGCTCGTGGGATTGGTTACATGTTCCAAAGAATTAACTAGTTTAATAAAAGGGCTCTTCATTGAGCCTTTTTTAGTATGAGGAAAGATTTTTGAATTTATATAACGGTTTGTTTTCTAACTCTTCAAGTAGATATTCTGGAGATGATTTAATTCCTCTTCCTTGGGGTACTCGTTTTTTTATTATATTTATCGTCCTTTTAATCTTTGGTGGCTCTTTGCAATTGGATAAAACTTTTGTTTGTACAAGTCAATACAGTTATTGTACACTAGAAAGTCACAATTATTTTAATATAAAGAAGTCTAAAAAAGTTTTTATTCCTAAGGAGGTTGCGTTTTGTGATATTGAGTCTTATCAAGTACGGTCTGGTTCAAGATATCATCGCAGGACAGAAACTAGATATTTGGTCAAGCTTCTTGATAAAAAAGGTAAATCAGTTACTATTTTTACTGATTATTTTGATTATGCTCGTGCAAATGATGCAAAACAAAGAATAATGACATGTATTGAAAAGGGCCCATATCCTTGTAAGGTGAAGGAATAATTGATAGGAGATGCAATTTGTTCGATGATATTAAAAATTGGGTTATGAATACTTTATTGCCAATAACTGTTTGGTTGGTGGTTATAGGTTGTTTTGTTGCTGGTTCGGAATTTAAAGATATTTCTTTTGTTTGTAAAAACTCGTCAACATCTTGTACATTAGAAAAAATAAATTATTTAAACATTAAGACTTCTAAAAAAGTTTTTGCTCCTAGTGAGGTTAAGGCAGTTTATGTTGAAACTTATCGTGCAAGTACGGGGGGACGAAGGCATACAAGATTTGTTCCTCGTCATCTTGTTCGGTTAGTCTCTAGGGATAAAAAAGATTTTGTTGTTTTTAGAAATTATTCCAATTATGCTGACGCTAATGACGCAAAACAAAGGATAATGAATTGTGTTGAACATGGTCCTTATCCTTGCAAAGTAAAAAGATAAAAATACTACTTGATTTTAAGTCTGTTTTTGTTAAAATAGTTTTATACGAAATGGCGGAAGTCGTCAAGCGGTTAAGACCTCGGATTGTGGTTCCGATATGCGTGGGTTCGAATCCCATCTTCCGCCCCATTTTTAAAAGACCTCAAACGAGGTCTTTTTAATATTTTTAGGGGCAAAAAAAAGTTTGTTTGTTTTTATTTCTATATATTGTAATAGAATTGCGTGAAAAGACTAATTAAAATGACAAGTATTCATAGTTTTGTAAATAGTTTAGATAATTGTCAAATAGGTGGAACTCAATTAGGTAGAAGAAATGTGCCTAGATATTTATATCATTTGACAACACAAAATAACTACAATAAAATACTCAAAGATGGATATATTAAAAGTAATCATGATCTTGATTTATGCTCAAATTTGAGTGGCGTTTTCATGTTTGATTTAAAAAATTTTACCCAACGTTGGGTTTCAATGGGTGTAGATTGCGGGGATAAATTACTAACCTTTGCCAAAGCCCTACTTATGCAAGTATCTAAAGATGACTCTAATATTGTTGTTTTGAAAATTCCAACAAGGTTTTTATCCTCAAAAAAATTAAAATGCAGAAGCCAAGTATCTAAAAATGATTGGCATATCAATAATGGTGATTTTGCTACAAATCAAAGGCACTACACTCGTAAAAAGGAACCCCTTGAATACATCAATGAAACAGATATCCCAATCCAAAACGTAATAAAAATTGGAGAGGCTAATTCTGGTTTTAATTTGGAGAAAGCTTTTGAAGAAATGAATGAGAATTATTTTGATAAAATTAATGTCGCACAAGTTTTACAAAAACTTTTCCAAAATACTCCAGAAGAAAAATGTATAAATTTGATATTAAAACAATGTAACAGCTAATTTTTATTCTGCATTATTATCTAAATTATTTCAACTTAGGATTTGGTAGTCCGTAGTAGGTTACTGGGACAAAGTATTTATTTTCTTTAGGGTTTGAAAATACTTTATTCTCCATAACTCCAACCACACTTGATGGTAGCATTTTCGGTTCGGTTACGTTTTTATGTACCATTCCCCAACCTACTCCGCCAGTCATTTTCAGCCCGTAGCCATATTCTATTTTCGAGCCGACAACAACGTCCGGATTTTTGAATTGTGCCATATCTTGTATAGTTGTAGCTATTTTTTGATTATTTAATTCGTTATTAGAAATTTCAAGTGTGTCTATTGCAAATTCTTTGAGTGAATCTATTGATATTTTATTTGCTTTTGATTTTGCAAAAGAGTCAACCCTTTCTATAATTGGGTGAATATTTTTATCCGTAATTTGGTGTAGTGGTTCTTTTTTTATACAGGATACCGGTGTTAAGGCAATTGTTCCTGCCATAATTTTTGATACGAAATTTCTACTCATAATATTCCTCTAAATTCTTTTCTTTACATATAGAATACTCGTAAATTTTAAATTTTGCCATTTGTTTAATCAATTGTTACTAACAAATTGTGCAAAAAAAATTTTGTTTGGATTTGATATAAGTATGAGAGTTCAAGTTATTACAAATTCAATATACCCTTATCAGCTTAATAACAATCATAGAATTGAACAGAATAAGAATGTTTCTTTCGTCGGTCGTATTGGTTCGCTTAATCATGGGTTATCCAAGTTTGATAAAGAAATTATGGCTTATTATTCGGATTTGTACCACAAAATGGGTATTGTGTCTGTTCAAAATGTTACCAAAATGGCTACAACTATCAAAAAGAATACAGGTCTAGATTTAGATACTGTTTACAAATCAATGGATATTTTATCTCAATTTTCTAGCTATAAAAGTTTGAAAAAGATAGAACAAGCTTTGGGCAAAATGAATTCAACCTCATTCAAAACTTTACCGATTGATGATTCTCAATTTTTGACTCGTGATATCTGTCTTTCTGATGTTTTTAATTATCTTTCTATGAAAAATTTTAACTCTCTTGGAACAGGACAAAGTCCTGTAGCACTTGTAGATTCTGATATTTTGAATACACTAAAAAAATGTAACGTCGAGCCTCATAATTATTTTCAAACGAAGAAAGCTGTTTATATAGATTCATTTGAAAATGGATATAATTTTTTAAATCAAGCTTGTAGTTTTGAAAATTTTGTTTCTCAAAAATTAAAAACTGCTCAAATATACCAAAATAAAAATGAAAAAGATATTTTTTATAATTTGGATTATGTTTTGAACGGCGAGGTTCTAAAAAGATGCAAGCAATATGGAATAAATCCAAAGATTTTAAGGTTAGAGAATGCACAACCCGTAACTCCCGAAAAAATTGCAGATAATCTAAATCCGATTATGCCGAAATTTAAAACATTTTTGCAAATCTCTAAGGATATTGCAATTGGTGGGCAGTTATCTAAAAGAGATGGAGAAAAATATGTTGCAGATTTTCTCAAATCAATGACAGATGTTATTACTCCTCGCAGATATTCTAAAATGTTGAGTGAATTGAATTTTAAAATTGATTCTTATATGAATGAATATCACAGAGATAAAAATCAATTATTTCATATTATTCCGGATTCAAATAAAAGTTTTTCATTAACAAATTATATGTACCGAAAAGTAAATAATATTGATTCCACATTTAATATTTTGCTTGATGATGACAAGTTTGGTTCAACTATGGATTGTCTAAGAGTAATGCCAAAAGGTTCTACTATTGTTATTATGGACGATTATTTGTTATCAGGTTTGTCTATGAGAAGAGAACAATTCCCGTATGAAGCTTTAATTTCATTAAAGGAAAAATTCTTAAAGGATAATGATATAAATTTCATTTTTGCTCCTGTAATTTCTACAAGAGCCGGAAAGAGTGAGATGGAAACGTACATAAAAAATATTGCAAACCGTAGTGGAAAAGATGTAATTCTTACAAGTAAGCTCTTACCATATTATAAAGAAAATTATGTATACGACAATTTCAGACGTTATAATAGATTTCAAACCTCTTCAGTTTTACCTTATATGGGACCTGATACGAATGCGGAAGAATTCACTCCTCTTTATGAAAAATTTTTATGCACTTCACATGCTCAAAAAATCTGCCTTGATAATATCGGGGATATTTTAAACTTCTACGTGTAGAATTTTTTTGCTAAAATACTTTTGGGGGACCAATGGACGAAAGTATTATTTCTTATGCAACCAAAAATAATTGGAAAAGATTAAATGTCAAAGATTCAGACATTGAATATCGTTTGTCTAAAAGAGCAAATAAAAGATTTTCAACAAAGAGTATTATTCCTGTTGAATATTTTTCAGATACTTCAAATCTCTCTATTTTAAATTTGATATTGGATTATTTAAAAGAAAATCAACTTTCGATTCGTGAAGTCATTTATAATTTAGCATTGAATTATTTGTCGAGTATTGGAATTTTGGTGTTTTGTGATGGTAGTTTTTCAACAAAAAATAATTATTTAAATGACATTTTAATAGCTTTTGGAAAATTTAAAATTGATAATTTTTTGATAAATTTTGAATTTCCTAAAAATGAAAAAGATTTTTTAGGAATTGTTTATCAATCGTTACTCAAAGAAGGTACGAAAAACAAAAAAGGTTCATATTACACTCCAGAACAAATTATAAGGTCATTTAATGATAATATTCAATTGAATACGAAATTTCTTGACCCATGTTGTGGTACGGGAAGTTTTTTGTTATCAATTTCGGATAAAATTAAAAATCCTGAAAATATTTACGGCTGTGATTTAGATGAAATAGCGGTTTTTATTGCAAAAATTAATTTGATTACGAAGTTTAAAAATGTTGAATTTAAGCCCAATATTTATAATTTAGATTTTCTACAGAAAAATGAAATTCAACAAAATGATTTTGATATTATTGCAACAAATCCTCCGTGGGGAGCTATGGCAAAAAATGTTTATTCTAAAGATTTCCCGTTTATAAAATCAAAAGAATCGTTTTCTTATTTTATTGCAAATTCTTTTAATTATCTCAAAACCAATGGAAGATGTTTTTTTGTTTTACCGGTTTCTATTTTGAATGTTAAGGTTCATTCTGATATTAGAAAATTCATATTAGAGAACTTTTTAGTTGAAGAAATCATTTGTTATGGGCAAATTTTTGAGTCTGTTTTATCTGATGTTGTTTCCTTAAAACTTAAAAAAGGAAAAGGTGACGGTTTGGTTCATATAAAGACTTCAACAACGGAAGAGAAAATTCCAATTGAAGTTTATCAAAATAACATTAACAATATTTTTTCTTTGTATGGAATTCAAGATTATAATATTTTAAATAAAATTTATTCAAAACCTTACAAGACACTTCAGGATAGCACTTGGGGTTTGGGAATTGTTACAGGAGATAATGATAAATTTATAACAGGCAAATCTGAGAATTCTGAAAAGATTTATTCTGGTAAAAATTTGTCAAAATGTTTTGTTAGAGAGAGTAAAAAATATATTGATTATAAAAGGGAAATGTTTCAGCAAGTTGCACCGGATTTAATTTATCGTGCGAAGGAAAAATTGGTTTATAAATTTGTATCAAAAAATTTGGTTTTTGCTTATGATAATCAACAGCGATTGTTTCTGAATAGTGCAAATATTTTAATTCCAAAGGTTCAAAATCATTCAATAAAGACAGTTTTAGCATTTTTGAATTCAAAGTTATTTCAGTATGTTTATCATACAAAATTTAATGAATTAAAGGTTTTAAAATCAAATCTGCTTCAATTGCCATTTCCGTTACTAGGTAAAAAAGATAAAACAAAACTTGAAGAATTTATTAATGACTATATGACCTCAAAAAATGCGGATATTTTAGAAAAAATTGATGATTATATTTTTAAAATATTTGAATTGTCCGATGATGAAATTCAATATATTGTGAAAAAGCTGACGTAGAGTTTAATTTATGGTATTATCCAAAAAGGGAGAGTTTGATTAAGATGGATAAGAAAAAGCTTTTAAATATTGTATTTTTTGTAGGTATTTTAGCAGTTGCAATTGGACTGAGAGTTTTATTTTTGAATACTGATATTTGGTATGATGAGGCTTGTTCGTGGTTTACGGCAAAGCAATCATTCCCTGTTGGAATTATTCACAACTTGCTAACACTTGATTTGCAACACACTCCGTTATACTTTTTCTTATTGCATTTTTGGATAAAATTATTTGGTGATTTTGAAATTTCAATGCGAATATTGTCATTGATTTTTGGAGTTGCAACTATTCCTATGGTGTATCTTGTTTCAAAAAAAATCACGACATCTATTGTTTCAAATTTTGCAACGGCTTTAGCTGCTGTTAGCCCAATACTTACATTGTTTTCGGTAGAAGTTCGAATGTATCCGATTGTGGTATTTTTAGTTTTAGTTTCTCTTAATTATTTAATTGATTTTGAACAAAAAAATGATAAAAAATCTCTTTTAAAATTGATTATTGCAGATGTTTTAATTCCTTATACTTTGGTCGGAGGGTTTTTGTATAATTTCTCCGTTTACATTTGTTATAGTATCTATTTATTTAAAAACAAAAAAGAACAGTTTTTAAGTTATATAAAAGCTGTAGGAATTGAACTTATTCTATTGGTTCCGTATTTTTATTTGATAAATTACTATGCAAAAATGAGGAGTGTTTTTGTGATTACTCATGAGGGCGAACTTCAATTTTTCCATATCGTTGACGTTATTCGTAACTATTTTGGAACAATACTCGTTAATAATGTTTATTGGCCGTCAGAACAACCTTATGCAATTACTGTATTATTTACGACTTTTGTAATTGTTCCGTGCGTTTATTTTGTAGTTGGTTTAATCAAAAGTTTTAAAGATGAGGATAAATTTGTCAGAATTTTATCAACAATATTTGTGACAAGTTTTACTTTGTCTGTAATTTTTTCACTATTTAAAGTTAATGTGTTTACATCAAGATATATTCTATACTTACTTCCTCCGTTATTTATTTTGTCTGTTATTGGTTTGTTTCAATGGTTATCAAAAAAACATTGTGTAATATTTTTAAGTTTATTTATTGTTTTTTCTACTATATTTACACTCAGTTATGTAAAAACATTTAGAATTTCTAAAACACGAGCATTGAAATCTGTTCGAATTGAAGCGGATAGATGGAATTTAAATTCAGATGATATGGTTATTATGCCATTTGCTTCTGATGCTCCATATTATTTTAGAAATTTAACTTCGCCTAGAGTATTTAATTTTGACTTCCATAAAGAGGTCCGAAATCCTTATAATAACCATTTTTATGATAAAACACAACAAGACGGACTTAAACACAATAAGGTTTCAAAAATCGTATATTTTGCCGCAATGTCAGATAGTGTAATTTCTCAGAATTATTTTAAATATTTTGTAGAAAATGTGAATATGACTGTTCCGAAAAGTAGATATGTAATGCTTGCATTGTATGGTGATGATGCAAAATCTTTAGTTACACCTGAGCAGATGAAAGCTCCTATTCATCTAGAGGATGATGTTAATAAAAATTTGCTCGGTATTATGTTTCAAAAATATTTGATTGACACAAGGTCAATGCTTGATGCTGATTTTAATTTTATTAAAGGTTACACCCAAGATAATTATACGTTCTTGATTTATCAGAAAAAGTAATTAAAATGAATTAAGAGGCTAGTAATGAAAAAGATATTTTTATCAATTTTATTTTTTTTGTGTTCAATGACTTCTATTGTTTTCGCTCAATCGGAAGAATATACAGAGTGGAAAAGGGTTGATGAAAATTCTTATATTGATTCTGATGGAATTGTTGGGGCAGAAGATATTTATGGGTTTACTTTTTTACTTAAATCCTACAATAAAGGTCAATATGAACCGGTTAATGGTAAATTTATTTTTTATACATTAGCACAATATACCATAGATTGTGCTAAAAGGTCATACAAAATTGGTGTGATGGATTCATACGGGAGACAAGATAATTTTATCACCGGTGATTATAACAAGTATGCTGAATTTCAACCGATAGTTGGTGGCACAGCGGTTTCTAATGTTTATAAAAAGCTATGCAGACCAGTTGATTGAACAATTTAAAAAGCTCTTAGCTAATTTGCTAAGGGCTTCTTAAATTTTATATTTTGCAATAGACTAAGCTGCTACATCAAGTTTTTTACCGATTTCTGGTTTTTTAGCTTCTTCAACCGGTGTTTTCCCTTCAGTTGGGGCTTTGTCTGTTGTAACTTCTTTTTCTGCTTTTGCAGGTTCTTCAGCTTTTTTAGTATCAGCAACTTTTACTTCTTTGCTATCTACTTTAGCATCTTTTACTTTTGCTTCTGCTGGAGTTTTTGCATCTTTGTCTTGAACTTCTGTAGGGGCTTTTGCGTCTTTAGAAATTTCTACTGTATCTTTTGCTGGTGTTTTTTCTAAGTGTGGAACATTTGCAACCAATTCTTTTTTGAAATCTTCAATTGGCATTTTACGAACACCTGATTTATCTCCAACTAGAGTAACTACTCCATCTTTTTTAGTCGCTGTAATTGTTTCCCCATCTTTTGTGTTGTATTGAACTGTTGTAAATTGTTTTGGGGCTGCTGTTGAAACTGCTTCTACCATAATTTTATCCTTTCCTTATTTTTTTGTTTTATTTACGTTTCACTTAAGTTTTGTGAATAATATTAATTGCGTTATTTTTTATTTTGTCTTTACATTTGTTAATTTTTTATGTTCTTTAAGTCTTCTTGCGTGTTCTGAGCGTTCTTTCTTTATGATTTCAAAACCCATGTCTTTTAAGAGTTTTATTTTTTCATCAAACATGAAATTCTTATTTTCGTTTTCCAGTTCGTCAGCATTGAATGGAAAATGTTTCTTTTTTGCAATTTTTGCATATTTCCGTTGTGTGCTATAGGCATATTTTTCTGACAATAAACAGTACTTTGCATCTTGGATATAATCCATTTTAACATCTGCGGGCATTCCTCTGAAGAAATGTTCTATTTTATGTCTGAGTCTATTTAAAATATATTTTTTATCTTTTTTCCCGTCTGGAAAATCCCTAGTATAGATTAAATCATCATATAATATGTCATACTTTTTCGTATATAATCCATCATTTGCCATTTTCTGATTTCTGCTGAGATATTTGGGGTGAAACAATCCATCTACAACATGCTGAAATTCATGTAAAATAGTAATCAGGCTTTCACGATTAATTTTATTCTTAATAGTATTAATGTCAATAGTTGTTTTTGAAATTTTTCCGGTGAATTCAGAATATAATATATCATTTCCCCCATCAAAAATCGCATCATTATTTTTTCTGATACTTATATTAATGTTTTTATTTAATACTTTACTTACTGAGTTATGCAATGTTTCCATTGTAATATACCCATGTTTATTGAACTTTGGGAGAATTTCTTTGTATAATTTATCAACCATTTTCGTTGCATTGTTTTGTCGAGTTTCAAAACTTCCTCTAATTTTTGAATATGAAATTTTTACTGTTGGAGATAATTTATTTAAAATTTGCATGTTTGTATTAAATTCCGACATGAAATTTTTTGTTAATTTTTTAATATTTGTTAAATGTAATTATTAATGTTATTCTAAAACTATGATAGATTTAATGATTTTGTACATATTGTTGAAAAAAGATTTGACGATGTATTCAATACATAAACGGATTATGGAGTATTTTAGAGCTTATACAAATCCGAGTTTTGGAGCTTTAAAACCGGCCCTTGTCAGATTAGAACGCAACAAATTTATTACTGCTGAAAAAATAATGTCAGATGGTGGTAAATTGTCAATATTTTATTCTATTACAAAAGACGGAATGAAAGAATTGAATAATCTTTTGATTAAACCCTTTTCAAACAATCCGTTACAATTTTTGTCAGATGCTAGAGTAAAATTATCTTGTGCTTCTTTTTTAAGTGGAGAAGGTCTTCAAGAATTGTTTGAAGAGGTTAAGACAAATGCACTATTTCACAAAGCAAATGCTGAAAAAACCTTGGCAGATGAATACACTCCGACAGATTTTTATCAACGAATTGTTTTAGATAATACAATATGTGAGTACAAAAATTTAATATCTATGGTTGAGGGGTTTGAGAAAAAATAATGCCTGCAATTGTCAACAGTGTTCTAGAAAATTCTATAGCAGAAGAACTTGAAATTGAAAAAGGTGATGAAATTCTTTCAATTGATGGTAATAAAATGCTTGATATGATTGATTATAATTTTTATATGAAATCAGAATTGATTACTGTTGAAATCAAAAAAACAAATGGTGAAATTGAAGAAATTGAAGTAGAAAAGGACTATGATGAAGATTTAGGTATTGTTTTTGAAAGTGCAGTATTTGATAGAATTAAACCTTGTTTAAACCATTGCTTATTCTGTTTTGTTGATCAACAACCAAAAGGGTTGAGAGATACTTTATATGTAAAAGATGATGATTATAGATTGTCTTATTTACAAGGTACATATATAACATTGACAAATCTCACAGAAAAGGATAAAGACAGAATTAAGCGAATGCATTTAGGCCCATTTTATGTATCTGTACATACAACGAATCCTGAATTGCGGGTCAAAATGCTTCGAAATCCAAATGCAGGTAAGGCATTGGAAAATTTAAAATGGTTTAGAAAAAATAAAATTCCGTTTCATGTTCAGATTGTATTATGTCCGGGGATAAACGATGGAGCGGAACTTGAAAGAACATTATCTGATTTAGCAGAACTTAAAAATACCGTTTTATCAACTGCAATTGTTCCTGTTGGAATTACACAATTCAGACCCGACGGAGAATTGAAACGAGTAGATAGCAAGTGTGCCAAAGAAGTTATTGAAATTTCTTCAAAATATAAAAGGGTTTGTTGCTCAGACGAATTCTTTTTGCTTGCTGATATGCCTATTCCTCCTGCCAAATATTATGGTAATTTTTCTTTGCTTGAAGATGGTGTTGGTTCTTTGCGAATAACTTTAGATGACTTCAATAAACGTCAATTACCAAAATCAATATCAAAACCTTACAAGATTGCTTTTGGGTGTTCTTATGCTGCAAAAAATATGTTGGAAGAGGTAGCACAAAAGTTAAACAAGATTAGAAACTTGTCTGTAACGGTTTGTCCTGTAAAATCAAACTATTGGGGGCAAGACATTACGGTTGCAGGGCTTATTACTACAGAGGATTTAATCCGTACAGTCAAAGATGTTGATTGCGATGTCGTTGTTATTCCGACTGTAATGCTAAGACCTTATACTGAAGACTTTTTAGACGGAAAAAATCTTGATTATGTAAAAAAACAATCCGGTAAAAAGTTTTATGTTCAGAAGAATATTTATTCTTTCGAAGAAGTTGTTAATTTTATTTGGACTCTTTAGAGGATTCAAATCCTGCCAATTCGTCAAGTGAAACATTAAATATTTGAGCAAGCCTTATAAAAGTGGAAAATCCGATACTTTCTCTTCCTTTTGCTTTTTAATTCTCGAATTTTGAAAATGAAAGGAAAGAATAAATATGTTTAATTGTATTAGCTTCAAGAAACTTAACAAAAGTCGCAAAAGTTGATATTTTTCGGGTTTTATAATATACTGGATACATAAATTAAGCTATAAAGGTGGTGAAAATATAAATGGCAGAAGTTAAAGTTGGCGAAAACGAAAGTATTGAAAGCGCTTTAAGACGTTTCAAGAAAAAAATTCAAAAAGCCGGTATTCTATCTGAAGTAAAAAAACGTGAAAGATATGAAAAACCTAGCGTTAAAAGAAAACACAAATCTGAAGCTGCTCGTAAGAGAAAAGTGTAAGATTTTACAATAAAAGTTAAAAGAGTGGCGAT
>DABJ01000021.1:20997-24583 GCA_002102825.1 Candidatus Gastranaerophilales bacterium HUM_12
CCGCTCTTTTTATTTAATAATACTAAAACCAACAATTGAATTCGCCGAAATATTAAACCATCTGTATTCTGCAAAATATGGAATATTGCATTCACAGTCGTTGTTGTTACAGTCACAAAGTTCTTCAATACGTGTGATTTGGGCATCTCTTAATGAAATAATGCAATCGTGGCAGTTTTCACATTGTTCATTATAATCGTGGATAGTTCCTCTGATTTGTAAATGATTTGTTAAAATCAAAACTTTGTGTGTGGAATTTTCTTCCATAATGTTATTGATGATTTCACCTAGATTTTTAGACATAAAAGCCCTCCTTCTTATATACCTTAATAAAGAAGAAGAGCTTTTAAATTCTCCAAATATCTATTAAAAGGATTTATTTTCAAAAATGTTTTTGTTTTTAAGTTTGCTTTTATGGACAACTAATCCGCAGTATTTACAAGCAAAATACTCATTTGATGAATCCAAAGGCATAAAAAGATGCTCACAATCTTCAGAATTTTCTTCAAGTTCTGTTCCGTCTGTATCTACAGGATTGTAGGTCGAAATTGGTTGTTTTTTCTTTTTGAATGTATTGAAGATCAGTTCAAATATGTACATTTTATAATAAGAAAGCCTCCGGAAGAAGTTCTTTTATTGTATAAGGTTTCACTTCATCTCCAATTTTTTGTAAAACGACCGCATCAGGGTCTGTAAATTCCGCAATAACTTGTCTGCAAGCTCCACATGGCATGCATTTATCCATAAGTGGAGAGTAAATTGCGATAGCCGTTATTTTTCTTTCGCCTGCTGCGATAGCTGAACCTATTGCATTTCTCTCGGCGCATATTGTTAATCCATAGCTTGAGTTTTCAAAATTACAGCCGCAGAAAGTTTTTCCATTTTCGGTTAGAACGCAAGCTCCTACCGGAAATTTTGAGAACGGAACGTATGCGTTTTTTGAAACTTCTATTGCTTTTTCCATTAATTCTTCGTAGGTCATTATAAAATCCTCACTTTTCTTGTCCTAATATTATACAATATTTTTCAAAAAAGGTATCATTTAATTGAATGAAAGCTTTAACTTTTGTTAATATTTTCTCCGATTTTTAAAGTTTTCTGTTGTGCTATCCGAATAATTAAATGTAAGAAAAACAAGGACGTACTATGGACGTTGCAAGAATAAGTGCTGTTTCTCCTCGTCAAATTGATTGGCGAAACTTAACGGCAAAACAAATTATAAAATATGAAAGACAAGGTGTTGATGTGCCATCAGTGTATCTACAGTGGGCACAGGATTTTCGTGCAACTTTAGATTCAAACGATGAAACTACTTATGAAATGGCTCAATCAACGACTCAAACTACGGATAAAAAGACAGAAGAGTCAAAAGTTGTAGATAATTCTTTGGTTGGAGTTGAGCTTTCTGAAACTTCAACTCCTCCGGATATTACAAAAGAAGAACAAAATGAAACCAATTCGACTGATTCTACAACGGTCCCGCAAGATAAGAGTGCAGCGCAAATAAAAAGAGAAAAATTACAAAATGCTAATGTAAGTTTGCGTAATCAAGCAAAAATATTTACTGGAGATAGTAAAGAAAATACAAAAGCTGCAGCAGAATCTGCATCTATTATTTCTTCTGTCCAAGCTCAATCAGTAGATGAAATTCAAAATCTTGAAAACTACATGTCAGAACTTTTGTCAAAAGCAGATGCTGCTCAATCTGAATTGCGTAGTGAAGTTGATAAAATAAATTCTGATAAAAGTGATGTTTCTTCCCTTTCTAAAATAAATAAACTTCAACAACAGTTGCAAGAATATGGCAATGCCGGACAAACTTCAATTTCCGTATCAGAATCAGAATTCAATCAATTTGATTCTACAATCAAAGCTCAAACTGGTTCAATATTATCAGCTCAGGATTTTGGCTCTGAAACAATCGGTATTGGAAATGACTTGTTAACATCTATAAAAGGTTTTCCATTGTTTAGAATTGCTGATTATATTGCGGGAAAACAAGCTGTTCAATCAGGTGGTGATGCGGTCAATCAAGCTGAAATTACTGCTGATGTTCAATTGCAGGCTGAGTCAGTAAATTCTGAAAACAAATCAAGTGCAGCATCTTATAAAGGTCAAGTTTCTGAAAAGACCGGTGTTCCAAGTGCATCTTTATCTAATAAAGAGAATAAATATGCTCAAGATGGCGAAGTTAAAGAATCTGAAAAAACGATTAAAACTTCTGAAAATGACGGGACAGATGATAAGGACAAATTAAATACCGATATAAATGAAATTCTGAAACGAAAAGTTCGTAAAGGTGAAAGTCTAAATGCTTAATCTTTTAGTGAATTGATAGCTTTTTTTATATCGTCAGCTTTATAAATAAAACTTCCTGCAACAAGTGATGTTGCACCCAGTTTAGTGCAAAACTTTGCTGTTTCATCATTTATTCCGCCGTCAACTTGGATTATCAAATCATTTGATGCGTTTTCTTTAATTGTTGGAATTTTTTCTGCACAATCTGGCATAAACTTTTGTCCGCCAAACCCAGGTTCTACGGTCATAACCAAAACTAAATCAACTTTTGACAAAAATTCTATAATTTCACAAGGGGACGTTTTAGGTTTTATTGATATTCCCGCTTTAATATTCATTGATTTAATTTTATTTATTAGTTCAATTATTTTTTCTTTATAATTTTCTGGAGAATTATTTTTTATTGCTTCGTAATGGAAAGTAATGACATCTGCCCCTGCGCTCGCAAAATCTTCGACGTATTTTTTAGGGTTATCAATCATTAAATGAACATCAAGCGGGAGTTTTGTGACTTTTCTGATAGATTTTACAACGGGAATTCCAATTGTAATATTTGGGACAAAATGCCCGTCCATTACATCAACGTGAATCCAATCCGCTCCATTTGTTTCAACCTTTTTTATATCTCGTTCTAAATTCGCGAAATCAGCAGAAAGTATTGATGGTGAAACAATTATATTTGTCATTTTAAATAATCCCCAGTTTCTTACATGCGGAATAAGCGCATTTTTGTTCGGCTTCTTTTTTGGTTAACCCTTTTTCTATTGCAAGGACTTCATTATTATATTTAACTTCAATTTCAAATTCTTTTTTATGTTCAGGTCCAATCTCTCGAATTACCGTATAAATAGGAGTATTCTTTGTTTTCCCTTGAGTATATTCTTGCAAAACTGCTTTTGCATTAAATTTTTCAAAATGGTCTTTAACATCAATTATATATGGTTTGAAAGTCGTTTCTATATATTTTTCAAGTTCGTTATACTTACCGTCAAGATAATAAGCGCCAAGAGTTGCTTCAAAAGCGCATGCACAAATCGAATTTAGTTTTCTGCAACCTTGTTTTTCTTCATGTTTACTCATTATGATTAAATCTTGAAGACCGTTTTTTCTTGCAATATCCGCAAGTGTATTATCAGAAACTATAATACTCCTGATTTTAGATAATTCACCCTCTTGATAGTCTGGATACATTTTGAATAATACATCTGAAATTGTTAATTTCAAAACAGCATCGCCCAAAAACTCTAATCTCTCGTAACATTGAGTATATGGAAGATTTTTTTCTTTT
>DABJ01000021.1:24592-39702 GCA_002102825.1 Candidatus Gastranaerophilales bacterium HUM_12
GAATGAGTTAATGCGTGTTTGTAATATTCAGGTGTAATCGTTTCTATTCCAAAAATTTCAGCTACAGATGAAACCATTAGAATAATCCTTTCACTGCATGAATTAATGTTTGAATCCATTCAGTATGGAAAATGAAACATTTGCAGAAATAATACATAATAGGAATTGTTAGAATAAAACTATCTGTCCTATCTAAAAATCCTCCGTGTCCAGGAAGACTCGTTCCAGAATCTTTAACACCGGCATCACGTTTAATTAAAGATTCGCAAAGGTCACCGATTTGTGCAAATACGGTACAAATAAGACCTGCAAATATTGACAAGTACCATTGTAAATCTATAAAGTATCCGATAACTAGAGCGCCAAGAATTGCGAAAAATATTCCGCCCATTGAGCCTTCTATAGTTTTGTTTGGGCTAATTACAGGTGCAAGTTTTCGTTTCCCAAATTTTGTTCCGATATAATAACAGCCGACATCAGTTAACAATATTGATGTGAACATTAATACTACGAACCCAAGTCCGCTATCATATCTCGGGCAAGATAAATCTCTTAAAAAGATTAAATGAAGCGGAAACCAACCACAATAAACCATACCGAGTAAGGTCGTTGCAACATTTGCAATATATGGTTGTCTTCCTCTAAATAAAACCCACATAAAAGATGCCATAGCGCAAATTGTTAAAGTTATTGCGACGAGGTCAAATCTTTTAAAGTAAACTACAGTAGCAAGAATTACTTCTGTAAAATAAATGACTTTAAGGCTTGGATAAAAACCCTTGTGATTAAGCATTTTTACGTACTCTCTCGAGCCCGCAATTAACATAACCGCAAGCATACACAACAATGCTATATCACCCCACATAATGCAAAGCATTACAATGGTTCCCATTATAAAACCTGTCAACATTCTGGTTGCATTTTTATTCAAGCCTAAATCAATCATTATACTGTCATAACCTCTTTTTCTTTTACTGCAACTGCACTATCAATATTTGCAGTATATTTATCTGTTAATTTTTGAATTTTATCTTGATTATCTTTCACCATATCTTCCGGAAGATTTTCACCTTTTTCAACTTTCTTTAAACCGTCAGTCATATCTCTTCTAATGTTTCTAATAGCAACTTTAGCATCTTCACCAAGTTTTTTTACATCTTTAGCAATTTCTCTTCTTCTATCTTCTGTTAGAGGAGGGAAAGGAAGTCTGATACAAACACCATCACTGTTTGGAGTGATTCCGATTTCAGCTTTGATAATTGCTTTTTCTATTTCCTTCATAACAGTTTTGTCATAAGGAGTGATAACAAGAGTTGTACCATCTTGAACTGATACTTGTGACATTTGTCTTAGAGGAGTCGGAGCTCCGTAGTATTCAACCATTACTCTGTCTAAAATTCCAGGGTTCGCACGACCTGAACGAATTGTTCCAAATTCTTTTTGAAGTTGGGCAACTGTTTTTTCCATCTTTTCTTCGCCGAATAAAAATAATTCTTCTAAAGCTTCTGACATTTTTTACCTCTTTCGTGTATTTAACTAGTTAATATATGTTCCGATTTCTTTTCCGCTAAGGATTTCTTTAATTCCGTCTTGTTTTTTGAAATCAAATACAACAATAGGAATATTATTTTGTTTACATAAAGCGCAAGCTGATGTATCCATAACTTTCAATCCGTTTTTAATGATATCGTCATAGGTGATTTTTTCAAGTTTTTTAGCTTCCGGATTAGTATTCGGGTCATCAGTATAAACACCGTCTACACCATTTTTAGCCATAAGCATTGCTTGAGCATTGATTTCGGAAGCTCTTAAAGCTGCAGCCGTATCTGTAGTGAAGAAAGGATTTCCTGTTCCTGCGGCAAATATTACGACCCTCCCTTTTTCAAGATGTCTGATTGCTCTATGGCGAATATAAGGTTCGGCAATTTGATTCATTGTAATTGCTGTTTGAACTCTGCATGGAACATCAATCTGGGTTAACGCACTTTGCAAAGCTATTGCATTCATTACGGTTGCAAGCATTCCTACGTAATCACCAGAGGCTTGGTCCATTCCAAGTTTTGCGCTGTTTTTCATTCCTCTAAAAATGTTCCCGCCACCAACAACGACTGCAACTTCTGCTCCCATTTCTAATGCTTTTTTAATTTCATTTGCAATCATTTTTACCGGAGCTTGGTCAATTCCGAATTGTTGCTCTCCAAGCAATGCTTCTCCGCTTATTTTTAGCAAAATACGTTTATATTTCAACTTCTTTCTCCCTTAAACTAAATATCATTTCTCTTCATATTATACTAGCTTAAAATAGGTACAATGTAAAGCGGTTATCACTATTCATTGTATTCTTGAATTGAAATTGATTCAAGACCATCAAATTCTTGAAAAGCCTTATACAAATCTTTTACCGGTTTTTTAGTAATAATATCTATAACACAAGTTATTTTAGTATTATTTTCATCGGCATTCATTTTCTTTTCGGTTAATTCTCTGATTTCCTGATATTTGCCGATAATAAATTCGTGAATTTTTTTAGCAATTTCGTTTTTACAAATTATTGAGATTTTAATCCTTTTTGTTCGTTTGATGCTGTTTGGAATAACTTTTCTTTCAAAAACTCTGATGGATACAAGTGTAAGAATTGACAAAAGAGTTCCTGCAAAAGCTATTTCGTACATTCCTGCTCCGCATGCCATACCGATACTTGCTGCAATCCACAAAGTTGCTGCTGTTGTTAATCCTAAAACGATAGGACCATTTCTAAGAACAGTACCAGCACCGATAAAACCAATACCCGTAACGATTTGAGCTGCAACCCTTGAGGTGTCTCTTATACCGGTTGCTTGGTCAACAATTACGTTATCCCCGGTTGCAAAAGTAGGAAAACCATAAATCGAAATAAGCGTGAATACACAAGCACCTAAACAAACTAATATATGAGTTCTTAAACCTGCATATTTATTTGTTAATTCTCTTTCTAATCCTATACAAAAGCCAAAAATAACAGCAATTAAAATTCTTAGCATATATTCAAGGTTTATTATATTTGTTAAATGATCCAGATTTACTTCCATAGCCCTCCTTTTGAGTTTTATCTAACTTTGCTTTGTGGGTCTAAAACATCTCTTATCGTATCACCTATCAGGTTAAATGCCAAAACTGATACAAAAATTAAAAATCCGGGGGTTAAAAGCCAAGGTCTGTATAAAATATTTGTGAATTCTTGTGCTTCTTTGAGCATATTACCCCAACTTGCATCTGGTTGTTGAATTCCTAAACCTAAAAAACTCAATCCTGATTCAGATAAAATATATGACGGGATTGATAATGTCATTGCAACAATAACAAAACTCGTGGTTTGCGGTAAGATGTGTTTTGTTATTATTCGCATTTTAGATGCTCCAATTGATTGAGCCGCTTGAATGTATTCTTGATTCTTTATAGATAGAACCATTCCCCTTACGACCCTTGCAAATCCTGCCCAACCGATAAGTGCTAAAATTATGACAATGAGCAAAAACCTTTGAGTACTTGTCATGCCTGATGGTAAGATTGATGCAAGAATTATAAGTAAGTAAAAGCTAGGTATAGACATTACGGCTTCTGCAAATCTCATCATAATCATGTCGATTTTCCCGCCAAAATAACCGGAAATTCCGCCATATAACAATCCTATCGGAAATAAAACAAATAAAGCTAAAAATCCGATAGTCATAGAAATTCGTCCCCCAAATAGAAGTCGTGAAAATACATCTCGCCCATTTATATCTGTTCCAAGTAAAAACAATCTTCCATTTGCATCTGTTGTAACAAGGTGTCTTTTCATTGGAATTAGTCCAAGAAATTTGTAAGGTTCTCCCTGAGAGAAGAATTTTATATAATGTTTCTGACTTCTATCTAAATTGTATTCTATTTCAAGAGTTTGAGGATTGAATTCTCTTATGTAATTATAAGTATAAGGTTTAGATAATTTCCCATTTTGGTCAATAGTAAAAACTTTTGATGGTGGAACGTAAGCCATTGTTCTATCAGAAAAATCTTTTGTATAAGGAGCGATAAAATCTGCCAAAAATAACGCAAGATAAATTAACCCTAAAATAATAAGGGCAAATCTTGCAAATTTGTCTTTCCATAATTGTTGTAAAACTTCCTTAATCATGATTTCACCCTAATTCTCGGATCTGTGATGATTAAAAGAATATCCGCAATTAAATTTCCTAACACAAGCATTACGGCACCCATCATCAATGATGCCATAACAAGATTTATATCTGATTTCATAACGGCTTCAAGGATTAATCTTCCAAGCCCCGGATATTGAAAAACGTATTCAGTTAGTGCTGCGCCGCTTAATAGTCCTGCGAACTCAAAACCTAACAGTGTAATCATTGGATTTATTGCATTGCGTAGTGCGTGTTTATAAATAACAGTGAATTCCGGCAAACCTTTGGCTCTTGCAAATTTTACATAATCACTATCTAAAACATCAAGCATATTTGCTCTCATTTGTCTTTGTAATCCTGCAAGAGAAATTGTAAATAATACCAGTACAGGTAATATTAAGTGGTGGGTGATATCCAAAAATTTTGCACCAAAAGTCATTTCAGAAAAACTTGGACTAGTCAGTCCACCTATTGGGAACCACCCTGTTTTTACTGCAAATATCAACAATAAAACGGCAAAGAAGAATGACGGAATTGCCATTCCAATACTTGTTAATACCGTTAATAACCTATCAAAAGGTGTTTTCCAATTGACAGCAGCGATAATTCCTAGCGGTACTCCAACAATCCATGTTAAAAAGATTACTATACTTGTTAAAAGTAGGGTATTTGGAATTCTTTCTTTTAATTTTTGGCTAACTTTTTCTCCGGTTGAAGTTACACCTAAGTCCCCTCGGACAAAAGAATAAGCCCATTTTCCGTATTGTACAATTATCGGTTTATCTAAACCTAATCTTTGTTTTTCTTTTTCAACTGTTGCAGGTGATACAGATGAATTTAATTTTAATTCTGCTAATGGATCAACAGGAGAAAGTCTTATTATGAAAAAACTTATTAAAGATACAATAATAAGAAGCGGGATTGTTTGAATTATTCGTTTTAATATGTATTTTAATGTTTCCACTTTTTAATTATTCTCCTATATAAATTTCTTCAATATTATGTGTAATTCCGCCAAGACCGGACGGATAAATGTTTTTAAACTTGTTTCGTAATGCAACAATTCTAATTGGTGAATAAATATAAATCATTGGTTTTTCGTTATAGACAACTTCCTGATACTTGTCATAATATTTTTTCCTGTCTTCAAATTTTGTTGCTAATGCCCCTTGTGTATATAAATAATCAAGCTCTTTTTCCCAAGGTAAAATTTTTGCTTTACCCTCTTGCGGTGTTCGTTGATTGAACATGTGAAGCCTACCATCTGATAACCAAACATTTTTGCCTCCGTTAGGTTCTAGAGGAGAACCGGTCAAACCCATAATTACCATATCCCAATCATAAGTACTTACTAGTTTATTTACAAGAGAATTGAATTCAATAGGTTTGAAATTAACTTTCATTCCTAAATCTTCAAGGTCTTGTTTTACCATTACCCCAATTGCTTCTCGTTCGGTGTTTCCTGCATTTGTATATAAATCAAATTCTACTCTGTGTCCGTGTTTATCAAAAAGTTTCCCTTTTTTGTCTAAGTAGAAACCTGATTTTTTTAGTAATTGTTTTGATTTATTTAAATCTTTATCATAAGGTTTAAGATTTTTGTTTAAATATATAGAATTTAAACTTTCCGGAGTAAATAATGGCGCGCCAATTCCGTTTGCAATATTTAGAACCATATTTTTTCTATCTATAGCATAATCTACGGCTTTTCTAAAGTCCAAATCCTGAAACCACATTTGTTTGTCTGGATCAACATAATATTTGCCTTTATTATTTTTTCTGTTATTCAAATTCATAGATAGGTACATTGTTCCAGTATCAGGTCCAAGATTGTATAACTTAAAATCAGAATGAGGTTCTAATGACTTATATCTTGCAACTTTTGAACCTTGTAGAGAAATAACATCAAGTTCTTTTGCTTCAAATTTCAGAACTTCGTTATTCAAATCTCCTACAATTAAATAAACAAGTTTATCTAAATAAGGTAATTTTTGTCCTTTTGAATTTATTTCATAATAATTAGGATTTCGTTCAAAAACAACTCTTTGCGCCGGTACATATTCTTTCAATTTGAATGCTCCGGATACTACAAAATCTGATGGTTTTGTATTTGTTGATAAAAATGAATCAAAATACGCAGATCCTTTTTTTATTGCAGGCATGAATACATGTTTTGGCGCAATTGAAGTTGATAACATTCTTATAAACGGTGCAAAAGGTTTTGGGGTTGTGAATTCAACAGTGTAATTGTCAATTTTTTTGACTGTTGGTAGTTTCCCGTCAATTACAATAGAATCTCTGGTTGAGGTATCGCCCAAACCTGCAAAAATGATATCGTTCCACGTAAAAACGACATCATCTGCTGTTATTGGTTTTCCGTCTGACCATTTTATTCCGCATCTTAATTTGATTGTATAAGTTTTTCCATTAGGAGAAATTGAAAATGATTTTGCAAGTTTTGGGGTCGGTTGACCTGTAATCGGGTCTGATGTCAATAATCCGTCATACATTATGCTTGCCATTGTTTGAGAAGTGTTGTCTTTGCAGTTGAAAGGATTAAATGTTTTAGGGCCTTCGCCAATTGTAGAAGAAACTAATTCTCCACCGAATTTTCCGATTGGTGCAGTAGATTCAAGGTAATCAATTCCGTTAATTGTAACATTTTTAGGCGCAGGATAATTAACTTGCAACTTGTCGGATTCTGTTTGAATTCTTTTTTGATTGTTTGGAACAGTATCTTTTACGAGACAAGCTTTGCATAACAATGCAATTAAAATTATTGCGATTAAAACCCTAAAACCTCTCCATGTCATATCATTAGAATATCACAAAAAGATTTTAATGTATTGCTCGGGTGATTATGATTTTACAAATAAAAGACGGATTAAGCATAAAACTTAATCCGTCTTTTAATAATTTTCGGGCATATTGGCTGATGTTTTATTAGTTGTAAATTTTCTTAGTTAAATCAGCTTTCCTTAATCTGATATTTTCTGGAGTAATTTCAACTAATTCATCATCTCCAATATATTCAAGGGCTTCTTCCAAAGATAGAATTCTAGGAGCTTGAAGAGTAACCATAACATCTGCAGTTGAACTTCTCATATTTGTAAGTTTTTTAGTTTTGCAGATATTAACTTGGATATCTTGAGGTCTGTTGCATTCACCAATAATCATTCCTCTATAAACTTTTGTTTTAGGGGTGATGAAGAATACTCCCCTATCTTCAAATTGAGCCAATGCGTATGGAATAGCCTCTCCTTGTTCAAAAGCGATGATTGATCCGCTTCTTTGACGAGGAATATCTCCGGCATAAGGTCTGTAATGCAAGAATGTGTGATACATAATACCTTCACCTCTTGTCATTCTGATGAATTCGCTTCTGAAACCGATTAAACCTCTTGCAGGAATATGGAATGTTAGATTTGTTCTTCCTTTAGAAGTTTGCATATCTTTCATTTCAGCTTTTCTGTTTGATAATCTTTCGATAACACTACCGGCATAAGCTTCCGGAACATCAATAATCAAGTTTTCATAAGGTTCACAGTGTTCTCCATTTATGGTCTTGTAGATTACTTCCGGTTTTGATACTGCAAATTCATAACCCTCACGACGCATTGTTTCAATAAGAATACTCAAATGAAGTTCGCCTCTACCTGAAACTCTGAAACAATCTGTTGAATCTGTGTCTTCAACTCTTAAACTTACGTTCTTTTCAAGTTCTGTATATAAACGTTTTCTAAGTTGTCTTGAGGTAACAAATTTGCCTTCAGTTCCTGCAAATGGGCTATCGTTTACAGAAAAGTTCATTTGCAACGTTGGTTCGTCAACTTTGATTAAAGGTAAGGCTTTTGGAGTATTAGGGTCACAAATTGTTTCTCCGATTTGAATATCAGAAAAACCGGCGATACCTACGATATCACCTGCAGATGCTGATTCAATCTCAACCCTGCCTAAGTCTTTAAATCCGAAAAGCTTAACGATTTTACCCTTTTCTTGAGAGCCGTCTGCGTGAATTAAGCAAACTTGGTCTTGTGAACTTACTTTCCCATGAGCGATACGACCAATAACGATTCTTCCTACATATTCGTTATAGTCGAGAGTTGTAGCTCTGAATTGGAATGGTTCGTTCTCGTCACCATCTGGAGCTTTGATATTTTTGATAATGCAATCAAGTAACGGTGTCATATCTTTTCTTTCGTCGTTCAAATCTTTAATTGCAAAACCGTTTAAACTGCTGGAAAAGATGAATGGAAAATCAATCAAATCTTCTCTGTCAGTCAACTCTGTGAATAAATCAAAAACTTTATCTAAGGCTGTAAGAGGTTCCGCTGCAGGTTTGTCGATTTTGTTGATTACAACAATAATTTTCAATCCTAGTTCTAAAGCTTTTGATAATACAAATCTTGTTTGAGGCATCGGACCTTCAGCGGCATCAACGATTAGCAATGCGCCATCTACCATACCTAAAACACGTTCAACTTCACCTCCGAAATCTGCGTGTCCCGGGGTGTCAACAACGTTAATTTTTGTCCCTTTATAGTTGATTGAAATGTTTTTAGAAAGAATTGTAATTCCTCTTTCTCTTTCCAAATCGTTACTATCAAGAACACGTTCTTCTACGTGTTGGTTTTCACGGAAAGCACCTGCTTGTTTTAACAAACAGTCAACTAATGTAGTTTTACCGTGGTCAACGTGAGCAATAATTGCTATATTTCTAATGTTTTCATTACAAGTCATACATTCCCTACCATTCGTAATTTGTTTAGTGTAATTTTTACACTTATATCATAAAACAGAGATTTTTATTTTTCAAGAATATTTACATTATATTAATTTGAATAATTATTTTTTGATTTCGTTAGTTATTCTTGTGATAGATTTTAGAGTGTCCGTTTTTTCAAGTTTTGTCGCTATTTCGCGTGCTTCACTCAATTCTTGCAAAGCTTGAGCTTTATTTGAATTTTTTAGATATTTTGCAATTCTTATTTTTATATTACAAAGCATATTTTCATAAACGTCAACAGGTTTTAATTTCCTTGTAATTGTTTGGTACCGATTTTCAATTTTGTCATAATTTTTGCAAATGTCAGATAGTGCTCTTTTTTCTTCAAATAAGATTTTCAATCGTTGTGGACTTTTTGAATCTTTTTGAATAAGAACTTTGTTTAAATCTTCACACCTTGCCATGATGTGAACGGGGTCATGAAATCTTTTTGCAATTGCAAGTGCATTATATGCAAGTTGTTCTAAAACATGTGTTTTTCTATAATTTAATTTTATTAAAAAACTATAAATAATACCTGCAAGTGTTCCATTTCCAAAGTTTACAAGTTGTTCAGCTAATCTCTTTGAATTATTATTCATCAATTCTCTTTGAGAATTTTTTTCAAATTTATCCCCAATAGAACTTAACATTGCGTAAAAAGATGATGGATCAACTTGTTCTTTATTTTTTGTAGAGTTTATGACTCGTTTTGATAAATCTTGGAATGCAGACTCAGGATTTGTTAATTGTTTGGGAGTAAATCTTAGCTTTATCATTAAATGATTATATCCTTTCACTGAATATAAAAATCATAAAAATAGAATTTGCTAGTTTTTAAATTTCTCTTTATATGCGTAGAAAGAACAAGATAAACAAATAATACCAAATACAATACCAAAGCACATTGTCCAATGATAAGAGTTTAGAAATGCTTTAGTATAATTAACTCCATCGTTAACTAATATATTTCTAAAACTGTCAAACAATGTTATTGTAACTGCAACACCTAAAATATTTCCTAGGTTTCTTGACAATGATAGAATTCCGCTTGCGATTCCAAGTTCTTCTTTTTTTACACTGGTAATAATTGCGTTGTTAGACGGCGATTGGAAACAACCGTTACCTATTCCCATAATTATTGATGCCAGAATAATTTCCCACATTTGAGTGTTAATGTTAAAGGTAGTGAATATTGTAAGTGCAATTATATAAACAGATGGACCAACAATTGTAAGTAATCTGCTACCGTGTTTTCCTGCGTAACTTCCGGCAAAAGGAGCAACAATAGATGAAGCAACAGAATATGGTAATATTAACAAACCTGTTATAAAGGCGTTATATTTTACGATTTCTTGCAAAAAGAAAGGTAATAAAATTCCATTTGTGAACATTGTCATGTATGACGTCATAACTGCAATATTCCCAAAGGTGAAAGTTTTTATTTTAAACATTTTGAAGTTGATTAGCGGGTCATTTATTTTACTATCTCTGAAATAGAATAATCCTCCAAAGATGAGAGTTAAAACTCCTAAAAAGATTATTTTTAATGATTTCCAACCCCAAGTGTGACCCTCTGAAATAGCTAATAACAAGGCAAATAATGCAATTGTAAAATACAAAAATCCTTTGTAATCAAATTTAAATTTTTTCTTTTTCATGTAAGCCGGTAAAAGTTTGTATGAAAAATAAGCTCCAAGCAGTGCAATTGGAACAGAAGGGAGAAATATTGTTCTCCAACCGAAATAGTTTATTAATGCTCCGCCAATTGCAGGTCCGCTCATTCCTCCAACAGCGACAAGGCTGGCATTTAAACCTAGCGCTTTTCCTCTGTTTTCTCCTTTGAATAATGTTGCAATAACAGCAGGCCCATTTGCAATCATAATTGATGCACCTAATGCTTCTATACATCTAAAAGTTAGTAGCATTGCAAAATTTGGCGCTGTACAATTTAATGCTGCACCTAAAGCAAATATAAAAAATCCTGATGCATAAACTTTATTTTTAGGAAAAATATCGCCTAATTTCCCAAAGAATGGTAAAAATACCGTCAATACCAGCATATAGGCAATAATCACCCATTGAACTTCCGGTAATGTTATGTTCAAACCTTTTGCAATGGGGTAAAGAGCTAATTGTACGGTACTGGAATCAAGCATTCCCATAAAATTGCCGAGAATGATAAGTAATGTTATTACCCATTTGATTTTTTTATTTACCATGACAAGATTAATTCTATCACGTAACCTATATAAAAAATGTAAAGATTTGTAATGCCGAAATATGCCCTAAATCCTTTATTATTCTTAAAATATCCTATTTTTTATTGAACTGATTTTTAAAATATGATATAATAATAATGTTCATGTTATATACTTTGGAGTTTGATGAGGATGATTTTACATAAAAAACAAGCTTTTTCGCTTACCGAACTATTGATTGTTTTAGTCGTAATTGCAATATTATTTGCCGCTATGGCGCCTATTGTTACAAAACGTAGAAATGGTGCTGATATTGCAAACGAGAGTGTTTGGAATTATGTAAATGATGATGACCAAATGGATGCTTTTTATGATCCCGGAATGCGTACTTGGACATCAACTGCAGTATTTGGTTTCACTCCATCTAAATTGGAATCTCCTTATGCAAAAACAATTATAAAAGCTAAGCCAAAGCAAAGAATGATACAGTTCAGATACGGTTCAGGTGCCGGTATTAGTACAGGTTCATTATTTTTAGATGATAAGAATAATATTTATTTGACATCTAACAATGACAAGCTTGTAAATGCTGACAAAAGTAAAAGTACAACGGCTGCAGGTCTTGGGGCCTTGTCGAATCGTTCCAATGTTACTTATTCTGTAGCTTTGGGTTCAGATGCGTTTAAAGGAGATAAAGATACTTCGTCAACAAATGATACTATAATAAATGCTATAGGTAGCGCATCATCAAAAAATTTAAAAGGAGTTTCAACTACAACTGCTATTGGTGCATTATCTAATCAATCAAGAATAAATCCGGTATACACTGTTGCAATTGGTGGACAATCTTTAGCCTCTTTTGACTATCACCCTCAAAAGAGTGTTTACGTTGGATATAGCACAGGAGCCGGAGGAAAAAATACGAGTGATGTCGCATATAATACAATTCTCGGTTCTTCATACCCGGGAGGAGAAGGTTCAAATTCAAATACTATTTTAGGTTATAATTCTTATACCAACGGATATGAAGCAGCAAAACACGTTACAGCTGTTGGAGCATATACATGTAACTCAATTAAAGGTGTAAAATCAGATTCTGCTAATGCGGGTAGAACTTGTATTGGTGTTCATTCAGGTAGTGAATACAATAATACTCCTGATGCGTTTACTCAAGATGATTATGATAGAGTTTTCTTGGGTGGAGATCCGCTTGGCGGGTTCAATGGCAGAGGTGTTGTAGAGGTTCACAACATTAATACCTCTTATACTGCATTAATGGAAAATGAAGCAGGTAATCAGAAGTCTTTACCAAGTAATTCTGTTGTAATGAATTCAAATATTGTTGTTCGTGGGGGCTTATATACTTATTCTCCTAGAAAACTGGTAGGACATTATCCAATAGGTATAGATCCAGCTTGGACGAATAACTTTCAATGTCATGGTGATTATTATCTTTCCGTTAGTGGAAAACGTGGCTATCATGCAAATAACACCCTAGGCTCTTTCGGTAAACCTGGGGATAAATCAGAAAGCTTTTTTGAAGCAGGTAATACTTGTGGCGGACTGGATAAATACCCGACAGGTACTTCAGGTTGCACAAATCTAAAAACGACATCGGATAGACGTTTAAAAGACAATATTTCTGAAAATAATTCCGGATTAAAAGAAATTTTAACTTTAAAACCTTACGAATATATTTTCAAATCCGATAAAAAGAAAACACCGCAAGTTGGTGTTATTGCTCAGGACTTGCAAAAAGTTTTCCCTAATTCTGTCCACCAAAGTGAAGATGGATACTTGCATATAAGATGGGACGAAATGTTTTATGCAATGATAAATGCAATTAAAACTTTGGATAAAAAGGTTGTACAAATTGCATCAGATATTACCGGTATGGAATCTGATGTTAAGCAGTTGAAATCTAGTCATAGTAAAATCCAAAAACAGATTGCTTCTCTAAACGAGAGAGCTACAAAACTTGAAAGAAAATAATGGAGTCATAGAGTATGAAATTTAAAAAACATATAGGGTTTACTTTAGCAGAACTTATGGTAATACTTGCAGTTTTAACGGTATTACTGGCAGCATTTGCTCCCGTATTTACTGTGAGATATAAAAACTCAGCAGCAGAAAGTGTTTGGTCATTTGTTAAAGGTGACGATGAATTTGATATTTACTCTAATCCATTATCAGATGTCTTAACTTCTCAATTATTCATTGGTATGCAGCCGACTGATAAAACTGATGTAAATAACTATCTAAAGTCCGGCAACAATGTTTTACATTCAAAACTTGTAATTCGTGCAAGTAATAAATTGGGAATTTCATTCGGAAGTGAAAAGCAAAAACAAATAAAATTTCAATATGGATCTTCTCGAGAAGGTAAATCCGTTGGTACAATGTTTGCAGGTAATCAAAGTATTTTGCTCGGAGGGGATTATAAAAAGATTTCTGATTCGGCAAAAGACAATACGGCCTTTGGTTCAGGTTCTTTAGATTCTTTAACAACAGGTACTTATAACTCTGCGTTTGGTACAAATGCCGGACAAAAATTAACAACCGGTAAATATAATACTCTTATCGGTTATAATGCCGGTAGTTCTATTACAGATAAGAGCTATAATACTATTGTCGGTTATAATGCCGGTTCTGGCGCTATTGGTGAAGCTAATACAGTTATTGGTAATTATTCCGGTACTAAAATGTCCAATTATAATACAATAATTGGGGAATATGCAGCAACAAAGCAAATTGGTTCTCATAACACTGCAATAGGTTATAGAGCTTTAGATATGACTTCTCAAGCCGGCGATTATAACACTGCTGTCGGACATCAAGCAATGACTACATCAAGTGTTGGAAGTTACAATACAGCAATTGGTTCTGATTCTTGTAATGCGTTGTCAGGTGCCAGTTATAAAACTTGTATCGGCTATAAAGCCGGAAGTTTAACATCTTCATATACAAAGGATCTTAATTTGTTTAAAGATACCGTAGAACGAATATTTATAGGAACAAAACCATTATTCAGATCTAGTACCGCTTCAGAAAATTTTGATGGTGGAGCTGTTTTAGAAGTTCATAATATAAATTCAAAATCAGGAACATATCCTATTCGTATTGGTTCTTCTAACTTTGGAGATTCTTCTGTTGTAATAAATGGAAATTTAATTGTTAGAGGACAACCTTTTGTAGAGTCTCGTTCTTATTTCTATGATAGAGCTCCGGCATTAATAGGTTTTACAATGGAAAGACCTAAAGATGCTACACATTTACATTGTTTCATGGGTAAAGATGGTTCAAGAAAAGATGCAAGAGTTCCTGGACGTAGAGGTTATCGCCATGCAAAATGGGGTGGTCATACTAGTTGTGTTTGCTCCAGAAAATGTGGTGCCGATACTGATGGAGTATACTCTTATGATTGGACTTCTAGGTTAAAAGACGGTAGTTCTGAGGTTGATGGGATTAGATGGAGTACGACTTATACAGATTTATCGCTAGGTAAAACTTGTAATCCGAATAGAACAGATCATGACACACTAAATATTGATATAAATTATGCTCATGGAGGAGAAAATTCTTGTTGTCCTGATTTAGCATCTGATATAAGGTTGAAAGATTTAACAACTATTTTTGATGATGGTTTAAATGCAATTAATCGTTTGACTGTTTATAATTACACTTATAAAGCAGATGAAGAACAACAACCGCAAGTCGGTGTAATTGCCCAAGATTTGAAACGAGTATTCCCTAATGCTGTATCAAAAGACAAGAATGGTTACTATCAAATCAGGTGGGACGAAATGTTCTATGCGGCAATCAATGCTATCAAAACATTAGATTCAAAGATAGAAGCTTTAGCTTCTCGAGTTTCTAAAGATAGAGCAAGAATTGCTACACTTAAAAAAGACAACGCAAATCTAGAAAAGAAATTAAATTCTTTAGCTAATGAATTAACTGAATTAGAAAAGAAATAATTATTTCTTT
>DABJ01000021.1:39752-55630 GCA_002102825.1 Candidatus Gastranaerophilales bacterium HUM_12
TTTTTCGTACTTATATTTTCTTAACTAGTTGCAACCACAACCGCAAGAACAAGCTTTATCTCTTAAAATATCAGCTTTATCAATGTGTTCCCAAGGAACATCAATATCAGTTCTTCCCATGTGACCGTAAGCCGCAAGTAATTGATAGAATTTACCTCCATTTTTAGATGGTAGGTTTCTTAAATCAAATTTCTTGATGATACCTGCCGGTGTCAAATCAAAGTTTTCAGAAACAAGTTTAGAAATTTCATCATCTGAAATTTTACCAGTTCCAAAAGTATCAACCATGATTGATAGTGGTTCTGCAACTCCGATAGCATAAGCTAATTCAATTTCGCATTTGTCAGCCAATCCTGCAGCTACAATGTTTTTAGCTACGTAACGAGAAGCATAAGCAGCTGATCTGTCTACTTTTGTCGGATCTTTACCTGAGAAAGCTCCGCCACCGTGTCTGGAATATCCGCCATAAGTATCTACAATAATTTTTCTTCCTGTTAAACCTGAATCACCTTGAGGACCACCAATTACAAATCTTCCTGACGGGTTGATTAAGATAATTGTATTTTCATCTGGTTTGATTGCTTCATTTTTGAATACATAATCAATAACCATAAGTTTAAGGTCTTCTTTAATGATATCTTGAACTTTTTCGTTATCAGAGTAACCGTTGATTGTAGGATTGTGTTGAGTAGAAATTAATATTGTGTGAATTCTTGATGGTTTTCCGTCAACATATTCAACAGTAACTTGAGACTTACCATCCGGTCTTAAATAATCAACGAGTCCTTCTTTTCTGATTTGAGCCAATCTGTAAGACAATTTGTGAGCCAAGCTGATTGGTAATGGCATAAGTTCAGGTGTTTCGTTACATGCATAACCAAACATAATACCTTGGTCTCCAGCACCGATTTCTTCTGTTTCTACAGTAGAGGTATCAGCATTTGTTTGTCTTGATTCAAGAGCTTTGTTAACTCCGTTACCAATATCTGTAGATTGTTCATCAATACTTGTTAATACTGCGCATGTATTTGCATCAAATCCGCCTGCATTTGAGCCTACATAACCAATATTTTTAATAGTATTTCTTACAACTTGTGGAATATCAACATAGCAATCTGCTGTTATTTCTCCGCAAACTAAAGCCATTCCTGTTGTTACAGTTGTTTCTGCTGCAACTCTGGAATGATTGTCCTTTGTCAAAAATTCGTCCAATATCGCATCGGATATTTGGTCGCAAACTTTGTCAGGGTGTCCTTCTGTAACTGATTCAGAAGTAAATAAAAAGTTTTTTGGTGTCATTTTTTTCTCCTTAATTTATTTTCACCGCCGGTAAGTCTTTTAATTCCAACCCGGCACTCCATTTCTATCCAGTGTAGTTCAAAGATTTTGTTAAATCAAATTTTTATTAATTTTTAATAAGAAAAAGACATCTTTATTAAAAAGATGTCTTTTATTTTGTTAAATTTCACTGAAGCTTATTTATTTTTTAATCTTTCAACTCTTGCTGAAAGGTTTGAAACTTGTGTTTTCAACGTAATGTTTTCTTTTTCAAGTTGTGCAATTTGGCTTTCAACTTTTGTTGTTCTATCAATTAATGCAACTATTTTTCTATCTAATTGTTTGATTGCATTGATTGAAGCATAGAACATTTCGTCCCATCTGATTCTGTAATACCCGTTTGCATCTTTTGATACTGCGGTAGGAAATACTTTAATCAAATCTTGTGCCATAACACCTACATGCGGAAGTTTTGCTTTATCATTTTTGTAAGTGTAATTATAAATTTGAAGTTTATTTATTTCGTTTAATCCGGCAGTACTTTTTTGACCGATATTTTTCACTCTTCTGTCGCTGTATAGTTTTGGACAGTAATATTGCCAACCGGAGTATGATGTTTGGCTATTTGTACAATTATGTCCACCTTTGTAATCTCCCATTGTATAATAAGAACGTGAGCCTTTAACGTCATCATGCTGCCAAGCAACCAGTTTATTCCCTATAGTAAAAAATGCTTTTCCTTTTACAATAAGGTTTCCATTGATTACTGTTGTGGTATTACCTTTAACAGATGGGTCATTAATCAATTTGGGACTTGATGAATTAATGTTATGGATTTCTAATACAGCATCGCCACCATAATTATACGGTTTTGAACCGATATAAGTCCTTTCAATTCCATCTCTGCTATCTGTACGAGCAGAGAAATTTTTTGCTTCAAAAAACTTCTCACTTGTTGAACCAGAATGAGGTCCGGAATTATAACCAATACATGTTTTGTATGAACCTGTTGTAACTTCACCACATGCATTGTAGCCAATCGCCGTATTAAAACTTCCTGATGTTAAATTTTGTAATGCATAAGAACCGATTGCGGTGTTATTTTGTCCTGTTGTAATGTTCATCAATGCGTGATCTCCGGCACCGACGTTATATTGACCGGAAGATGACCCGCTAGGACCGGCATTTGCTCCGATATAAGTATTATACGAGCTTTGTGCTCCTTTACCTGCTGCATAACCAACTAAAGTGTTATAACCGCTCGTTGAATTTTGACCGGCATAAGAACCAACAAAAGTATTGTAATTTCCTGAGGCTGATCCTGCACTTCCTGCATAAGCGCCTAGTGCGGTGTTACTTTCACCGGTTGTAAGATTCGCTAGAGTGTTACTCCCGAAAGCAGTGTTATATTTACCTGTTGTAAGTTTAGTTAATGATTCATAACCTATAGCTGTATTGTTTTTCGCTTTAATTTTTGTTGCCCCAACATTGCCTAATTGGTATTCTCCGCCAAGAAGCATGTTTTTCCCATCTACAAGCCAAGTTCCTGCAAAATCACCTCTGTCTCTGGTTCCATCTCCATATCTAAATTGAATTTGGCGTTGGATTTTTTGAGAAGAAGTTATACCCCCTGATCTTATAACAAGTTTTGATGAGGGTTTCATTCCTGTGCTGATATCTTCTTTAGATTCAGGAGAGATACCAATGACTGCGGTTCCGGAATAATTTGCGTCTCCGGCATCAAAATATGCGTCCATTGGTCCAGCTGTAAAGCCTGAACCGTGCCAAGACCAAATAGCACCTTTGTTTGCTGCAGTTGATCTTTTTTTACTTGTAATAAGTGGCGCAAAAGCTGCAAAAATTATTGTTAAAATCAGGATTACAACCATTACTTCTGCAATTGTAAAACCCAGTTTCTTACGATTTGAATTCATACTCAAACTCCATTAAAAACAATACTATTATTCTATTATTATAGCATATTTATATATTCTTTTCAATATTTGAAATTTTTTGTAACATATATAAATTTTAAATAATTTTTTTGTGGTATTCTTTTATTATATTTATGTAGAAAAAGAGGATAGATTAGATGTCAGTTACAAATATTGAAGATTTACCTACCGTTTACAATCCGAAAGAAACGGAAGAAAGTATTTATAAATTTTGGGAAGATAACGGATTTTTCAAAGCCGATTCAAAAAGCCCTAAAAAACCGTTCTCAATTGTAATTCCACCACCGAATGTTACAGGGGTATTACACATGGGACATGCTTTGGACGAAACTCTACAAGATATTTTGGTTCGTTATCATAGAATGAGCGGTTTTGAAACTCTTTGGGTTCCGGGAACAGACCATGCCGGTTTAGCTACTCAAAATGTTGTTGAAAGACAATTGGCTAAAGAGGGTTTAACTCGTAACGATTTAGGCAGAGAGAAATTTGTTGAAAGAACTTGGCAATGGACTAACGAACACAAAGGTAAAATCTTAGACCAAATGAAACGATTGGGTGCTTCTTTTGATAGAACAAGAGAAAGATTTACTTTTGACAAAGGTTGTTCAGAAGCAGTAAAAGAAGTCTTTGTAAAACTTTACGAAAAAGGCTTGATTTACAAAGGTTCATATATAGTAAACTGGTGCCCAAGATGTCAGTCTGCAATTTCTGATGTTGAAACAGAATATGAAACAGAGCAAGGACACATGTGGGAAATCTCTTACCCATTGAAAGGTGAATCAGGCGCAATTATTGTTGCAACAACAAGACCTGAAACAATTTTTGGTGATGTTGCTATCGCTGTTCACCCTTCAGATCACAAATATTCCGAACTGGTTGGAAAAACAGTTGTTATTCCTTTAACAGGAAGAGAAATTCCAATTATTGCAGATGAATATGTTGATAAATCATTTGGTACAGGAGCAGTTAAAATTACTCCAGCTCACGATCCTAACGATTATGAAGTTGGTCAACGTCATAATTTAAAACCAATTTGGGTTATTGATGGCGAAGGTAAAATGAAAGCTTGTGGCGAAGTTCCATCTAATTTACATGGTTTAGACAGATATGAAGCTCGTAAACAAATTGTCAAAATGCTAGAAGACAACCATTCTCTATTGAGAGTAAGAGAGCACGAGCACAATGTTGGTAAATGTCAACGTTGTGGAACAACAATTGAGCCATTACTTTCTGAACAATGGTTTGTAAAAATGAAACCTTTGGCAAAAGAAGCCATTGCAGCTGTCAAAGATGGTAGAATTAAATTTATTCCGGAAAGATGGGAAAAAAATTATCTAGGTTGGATGGAAAATATCAGAGATTGGTGTATTTCTCGTCAAATTTGGTGGGGACATCAAATTCCTGCATATTATAATAACGAAACAGGTGAAATGGTTGTAGCAAAAGAAAATCCCGATCCGTCTAAATATACTCAAGATCCGGATTGCTTAGATACGTGGTTCTCTTCTGGTTTGTGGCCATTCTCAACTATGGGATTCCCAAATAGTGAAACAGATGATTATAAAAAATTCTATCCAACATCAGTTCTTGTTACCGGTTTTGATATTATTTTCTTCTGGGTTGCAAGAATGATTACTATGGGTCTTGAATTTACGGGAAAGGCTCCATTTTCAACTGTTTATATCCACGGTTTAATTCGTGATGAAAAAGGTCAAAAGATGTCAAAATCTAAAGGTAATACAATTGACCCTGTTGTAATTATTGATAAGTATGGTTGTGATGCCTTGAGATTTACAATGACTTCTCTTTGTACTTACGGAGGTCAAGATATCAAAATTAGCGATGAGCGTTTTGAATATGGTAGAAACTTTGCAAATAAAATTTGGAATGCTTCACGATTTGTGTTAATGAATCTTGAGGGTATTGATAACAAAGATATTGATTATTCAAAACTTACTATTGCAGATAAATGGATTTTGGATAAATTAAATTCTGTAGCAAAAGATGTTAATGAAAATATTGAAAACTACAGAATTGGTGAAACTGCTCATATTTTATATGATTTCTTCTGGAATTCATATTGCGATTGGTATGTCGAAATTGCTAAAGTTCAACTTCAAGATGAATCATTAAAACTTAATACGCAAAGAGTTTTGAGATATGTTCTTGATATGTCTTTGAGGCTTCTTCACCCAATCATGCCTCATATTACTGAAAGAGTATGGCAATTAATTCCTAAAGAAACGGATATTAAGGCAATTATGCTTGCCCCATACCCTGTATATGAAGGTAAATTGTCATTCCCTACCGAGGCTAAAGAAATGGAATTGGTGTTTGAAACAATTAAATCTCTACGTAACGTAAGACAAAGTTTCAATATTCCAATGTCATTAAAGTTTGATATTGAAATTCGTGCAACAAAAGATGAACAACCTGTATTTGAAGCTATTGAAAGTTACATCAAACGTATGGCAAAAGTTGAAAAAATTACCTATGCCGATGACTCCGTACCTGCTGCTAAAAAATCTGCAAGTGCAGTTGTTTCAGCTTCTAAAATTGTAATTCCATTGGAAAATCTTATTGATTTCAATGAAGAAATTGCAAGACAAGAAAAGAAACTTGGAAAACTTCAAAACGAAAGAAAATCGCTAGAAGGCAGAATTAATAATCCGAAATTTGTTGCTAATGCTCCTGCGGATTTGATAAAGCAAACAAAAGAAAGAATTGAAGAAATTCTAGTTCAAGAAAGGGCTATTAATGAATTGATTGACTCATTGAAAGCCTAATAATTAACAAAAGTTAAACATTTGAAATCCTCCTCCAATAGGGAGGATTTCCTGTTTTTATATCCTTTGATATATTAAGTAAAATTTACAAACCTTTACATATTAAAAAAAATTTGATACTATAAACGAGTATTAAGATTATAGTGTCTATTAGACAATGGAGTAGTTATGGTTACAAAAAAGGAAACATCAGATCAAGATTTTGAAGCTTTATTGGAAAAATATGATTATAAGTTTCAAAAAGGAGATTTGGTAAAAGGTATTGTATGCGGATTTGACAGCCAAGGAGTTTTGGTGGATATTGGGGCTAAAACAGTTGCCGTTATTCCTACTTATGAAGCTGTTGATAAAGGCGAAAATATTGAAGATAAATTCAAAAAAGGTGATGAGGGTGAATTCCTTATCATCAGAGAAGAAGATGAAGATGGAAAATTCTTATTATCTAAGAAAAAAGTCGATTTTGCTTATGCTTGGAAAGAACTTGAAAAAGCTAAAGCCGAAGATCAAACAATCCTTGGAACAGTTGTCAATGTTGTTAAAGGCGGTGTTTTGGTTGAAGTTTCAGGTGTAAGAGGCTTTATTCCATCATCACAACTAAGAACTAGAGAAACAGATGTTGAAGTTGGTGCTAAATTAGAGCTTAAAATCTTAACTCTCGATGCTCAACAAAATAACTTTATTTTATCTAACAAAAAAGTTTACGAAGATACCGCAGAAGAAGCAAGAAAAAATATTTTCTCTCAAATTGAAGCAGGACAAGTTGTTAAAGGTGAAGTTGTAAGAATAACTGACTTTGGTGCTTTCATTGATTTGGGTGGAATTGATGGTTTATTACCATTATCTCAACTTTCTTGGAGATGGATTGATCACCCTACTGATATCTTGAATGTCGGTGACAAAATTGATGTTGAAGTTATTGGGGTTGACCATGACAAACAAAGAGTGTCTTTGAGTTTGAAAAATCTTGAGCCTGATCCTTGGATTGAAGCTGAAAAGAAAATCAAAGAGGGTGACAAGGTTGAGGGTACAGTTACTAGATTGAAACATTTTGGTGCTTTTGTTGAAGTATTCCCTGGGGTAGAAGCTTTATTACCTCATAATGAAGTTGTTGATTATCAAAATGAATCACAATCAATTCTTCAAGTTGGTGACAAAATTCAAACTTATATATTGAAATTCAATCCTGCAGATAAACGTATTGCGTTGTCTGTTCACGAGCAATCAACTGCCGAAGTTGGAAATGAACAACCAACTGAAGAGTAGTGTTACTTCAAAATAAAATTTTAGAAACCGGAAGATTAAAATTTCTTCCGGTATTTTTTGACTTATATAAAATAATCATTAAATTAATATCATACGTTTAGATGTTTACCGCTCTTAAAATGTAATTCATAATAAATCAAGAAAGAGTAGTATTCAAATGCCATTCAGATACCGACTACAGAAAATTTTGGATTTTAGAATAAACCAAAAGGAAGAGCAAAGAATGAAAGTTCAAAAAGCTCAACAGGCAGTGTATCAGGCAGAACAAGATATCAAGAAGAACAATCAAGATATCTTGGATACGAAAGAAGGTATGAGAGTTGCAAATCCAATGATGTATGAATCTTATGACAATTTTTTACAACATCTTTGGCAGAAAGCAGAGCAACTTGAAGCTGTAAGGCAAGATCTTCAAAAAAAATTAGATATTGAAGTTCAAAAACTTGTGAAATGTGAGCAGGCCGTAAAAGTCCTTGAAAAACACAAGGAAAAGAACAAAGAAATCTATTTGGCAGAAGAAAAAGCTGCAGAATTAAAACAATTCTCCGAACTCGGTGTAACAAGGTTCTTCAAACAAAGTCAAGAACGAGCAGAGGAAGAAGAAAAAGAAGTTTTAAAACAATTAGAGCAAATAGAAGGTATTTAATATGGGTATAGAAGCAACATCATCAACATCAGTAAGTAGCACATCTGCAGCGGCTCAAAGTTCTGCCGCATCTTCATCAGATAGTGCAAAGAAAACATCAACAGATTCTTCTTTTAAAGATGAAATGAATAAAGTTTCTAAATCTGAATCTAAAAAAGATGATAAAAAAGTTGAAAAATCTGATGATAAAGTTAATGCCGTATCTGATAAAAAAGATAAAGAAGCTTCAAAATCTGATACAAATAAAACGAATGAACAGGATTCAAATAATTTAACATTAACAGGTAATGTTGATGCTAGTAATGTTATGGATTTGACTAAAATGGGAGCATTGAATTCTTTGAATAATGCAAATGTCATGTTGTTTAGTGACATACAACAAATGATAAATAATACTGCTCAAATATCTGGGATTTCAGGAGCTTCTAAAGTTTCAGGTTCTATTTTTAGTTTCGGAGATGATTCAAAAAATAGTATTTCTATGACGCAAAGTGATGCTCAATTTTTTATTAATTTAACTCAAAATGACACAGTATCAGTGCAAAATGCTGTCGTTCAAGCTCAAAATATGATAAACAGTGGAGCAGAAGTTAGTGACGTTCAACAAAATGTGAAAATTTCACAAGCATTACTTGATGCAATAAATAATGCAAAAGAAACAAATCAACCGTTGAGAATTGATTTTGACCAAAATGTTTCAGTTGTTTTAAGAATAGGAAAAGATGGCGCAATTGCTGCAAACTTTATCCCTGGAGATAAGGCAGTTGAACAATATTTAAGAAATAATATTGAATCATTAAAAGCGACTTTTAATGAAAATGATTTGCCATATACAGATTTATCTTATTCAAACAGTTCAAAACAACAAAATGAAAGAAGAAGAAATAAACAGCAGCAAGGAGAACAGTAATGAATGATGCATTTATTACAGCTATAAATACTCAATATGCAACCGTAAACTGGATGGACGTTATTGCCGATAACATGACAAACGTTTACACTCCTGGGTTTAAAGAGAAACAAGTTAATTTTAAAACTTTTCTTGGCGGTGCAATCAATGATGATTATGATAAAAAGATGAGCCAAGGTAAATCAACCCCTGGGACTTCTAATGATAACGTATTTTTAGAAGGCAAAGGCTTTTTCTTGACAAAAACCCCTGAAGGTAAAAGTGTTTATACAAGATTAGGTGAATTTACTTTTGACGGTGAGGGTGTTTATCGCGCCAAGAATGGTAACACTGTTCAAGGTTATATCTTGAACGATAAAGGTGAAATTATGCAAGGTACAAAATCAATCAGTTCTGATTTGTATCAACAAACTGCGTTGAAAGGTGGAGCATTAGATGTTCCAACAACTAGTATCAAAATGTGGATTGACCCGAATAACGGAAAATATCTGGGAAAATACGATGAATACGAAATTAAAAATGATGGTACAATAGTCGGTAAGGCGGAAAATGGAAAGAAAGTTGTACCTTTATATAGAATTACAACTAGAAATTTCCATAATGCAGCAGGTCTTTATGAATACAAGGACGGTCAATTCTTAGAAACAGAAGAATCAGGAAAACCTGTTCTTGGTTGTGGTGAAATTCGTTCTGGATTGTTAGAATTGTCTAATGCCGCATTCAAAGATAATATTTCATACTACCAAATGGCAAAATTGCAAATGGAAGTTGTAAACAAATTGATTTCTTCAAACAAAGATTTGTTACAACAAGCAATGCAATTGGTAAGTGGTTCTTAGATTTAGCGTATATATTAAACTCCATTTTAAAGAGGCTATAAGCCTCTTTTTGTTTCAGTGTTTCCTTTTTTTGAATATTTACTGTACAATAGTTATGCAAAAGATATAAAGAAAGGTTTTGAAATGGATAAATTAAAAATAGCAATCGGTTCAGACCACGGTGGTTTTAGATATAAAGGAATTATAGAAGAATATTTGAAATCAAAGGGTGTTGAATTTGTTGATGTTGGTACAAATTCAGCAGAATCATGTGATTATCCTGTATATGCAAAAAAAGTAGCAGAAAAAGTTGCAAATGGTGAAGTCGATAGAGGAATTTTGATTTGCGGAACCGGAATCGGAATGTCTATTACGGCAAACAAAGTTAAAGGTATTAGAGCATCTTTGTGTGGTGATACTTTTTCAGCACGTGCGACAAGAGCGCATAACAATTCAAATATTTTATGTTTAGGTGAAAGAGTTATTGGTGAAAACTTGGCTCTTGATATTGTTGATATTTGGTTAAACACACCATTTGAGGGTGGACGTCATCAACGTCGTATTGATATGATTGAATAAGAAAGGATTAAATAGTTGGAAAATATAGATTCTCATAAATTTGCTTGTGCTATTGCACAGTTTTTAGATGATAAGTTGGCAAAAGATATTACAATTTTGAATATCAGCAATGTTTCATCACTGGCTGATTATTTTGTAATTGCAACAGGAGATTCAACTCCTCAAGTTAAAGCATTGATGGAAGTTACTAAAGATAAAGTTAAGACAATTTTTTCACGTCTTCCGCTAAGACAAGAAAACGATATGAAAAATCGTTGGAATTTGCTTGACTATGGAGATGTTGTTGTTCATATTTTGCATAAGGAGGAAAGAGAAACTTATGCAATTGAAAAATTCTGGAATCATGCATACAGTATTCAAGAAGATGAATGGCGTGAAACAGCTAGAGAATTTAGCGAGTATAATAACAAATAAGAAAGAGGTCTTTTTAGACCTCTTCTTTTGTGAAAAATTTAAGAGCAAAATCTTCAATGTTTTTGCATTCTTCAATTTTACTTTTCTGCATAATTTTTTCAAATTTTGGGGTTGCAGCTTCTATGTTATCTAGAATTTTAAATAGAGAAAATAGATGCTGAGGAATTCCTAAATCTTTTTCAGGTATGCCAAATATGTTTAGTTTAATTCTATCTATAAAGGATAATTTTGGACCTTTATGCTTATATAAAAACAATAAAGCTTTTGAAACATCTTTATTTCCGGTTACAACCCACGATGTTGTATCTTCGGTACTTGGAGCTTTTCGTCCGAATTTTTACATGTTCAATTTTAACCAAGATGCGGAGCCACCTAAATTTTTTGCAATAGTTGGCAACAAGCTGTGAAAAACTGCTTCAAGCGGGTTCTTCCCAAGAAAAAACATTGCAGGTTCATTATATTGCTCTGCAAACATTGGTGCGATGTATTTGTCAAATCGTATTTTGTCTGCAGTGCAAGTGTGTTGAATTCGATATATTGATCCAAAACTTTGAGGATTGGTTTGTTTTATAGTATTAATTTGCATTTTTATTTAATAAAACTAAATAAAATATTTTTTGCTACCCAATTTTAAACCGTTGTTTTAAGTTTTGAATCAAGGAATGAAATCATTGTATTTTTAAATCTTTCGCATTCCTCTTTGTTATTTGCTTCAAATCGAAGAGTAAATACCGGTTCTGTGTTAGATTGTCTTATTAATNNAAACCGCCTCTGAATACAATTCTCATGCCGTCTAAAGTTACGATATCTTTGATTGGAGAGCCGAACATTTCTGGGTGTTCATTTACTTCTTTTTTCATTGATTCTAAAACTTCGGTCTTTCTTTCATTTGGACAAGGATATCGAACTTCATCACTTGTGTAAACTTTATTGAATGGTTCTAAGATATCTTGAAGTTTGAAATCCGGATTTTCTTTTTTATTTTTAGCGATAATTTCAATCATTCTGCAACCTGCATAAATTGCATCATCAAATCCGTAATATCTGTCTTTAAAGAACGTATGACCGCTCATTTCTCCCCCTAGTAGAGCATGAGTTTCTTTCATTTTTTCTTTGATGTAACCGTGTCCTGTTTTACACATAACAGCATTTGCTCCGGTTTCGTTGATTGTGTCATACAAAACTTGTGAACATTTTACTTCTGATACAATTGTAAGTTTTGGACCAAGGGTATTAATCATGTCAAGCGCATAGATTAGAAGAAGTTTATCTCCTGTCAATGGTTTTCCTTGTGTATCAACAACACCGATTCTGTCGCTATCGCCGTCATAAGCAATTCCAATATCTGCTTTATTTTCAACAACCGTTTTAGAAAGTGTTTCAAGAGTTGATAAAACACTTGGATTTGGGTGATGGTTCGGGAAGTTTCCATCTGGTTCTGAGAACAATTCAATAACTTCACAACCTAAATCTCGGTATAATTTTGGACCAACAATTCCGCCTGTTGCGTTTGCACTGTCAACAACAACTTTAATTCCTTCTCCGATTCTTCCGAATTTTTCTTTCATTTCATTTATATATTCGGGAAGAATTTCAGTATCAAAATTTCGTTCTTTAATATCTGCAGGCATTTCTTTCCAATTCGCAAATGTTAATTCTTTAACTTCTTTGATTTGTTTTTCGTTAAGAGTTTGCCTTGCGTGAGTCATTTTTAATCCGTTATATTCTTTCGGATTGTGACTTGCGGTGATAATCATTGCTCCGTCTAAATTGTGGGCAACTTCTGAATAGTATCCGATTGGAGTTGGAGCAAGTCCTAAATCTTCAATATGATGAACTCCACAATCAACAAGCCCGCCAATCAAGGCTTTTTTTAAAGCCGGAGAATGAAGTCTTGCATCCATACAAACACTTATTTTTAATTCGTTAGCATGTTTTTGGGTTTGGTTTATTAACCAATTTACATAACCAAATGCAATATTATAAAAAAGCTCTTCTGTAATGTCTTTTGTATAAATTCCTCTAATATCATTTTTCCCAAACGCGTGTTCATATTTTTGCATATTTCACATCTCCCTAAATTTATTCTATAATTAAATCATACCATGAAAAATTTGCTAAATAAATTTGTGAATAATCAAAACTGTGCGGCATGGATTTTTATCTTACCTGCGATTTTAGGTACTTTAATTTTTATTATTGTTCCTGTTATTTGTTCTTTTGGTTTAAGCTTTGCAAAGTGGGATTTGTTGAATCCAATACAATTTGTAGGGTGTCAAAATTATGTTGAGTTATTCAAATCTCATTTATTCTATAAGATACTTAACAATACTATTGTTTTTGCGCTTTCAACGTCTATTTTAGGGGTAATAATTCCACTCGTTTTAGCGTCTATTTTGAATTCTAAAATTAGAGGCAGTGATTTTTATAAAACGGCATACTTTTTACCTTTTATTACTCCGATGGTTGTTGTTGGAATTGTTTGGGCATGGATTTTTGACCCTAATATTGGGTTGTTAAATCAAGTTTTACATATTCATATTAATTGGTTGTATGATTCAAAATTTGCAATGCCGGCCTTAATTATTGTTTCTGTTTGGAAATTAATTGGGTACAATATGATAATATTCTTGTCTTCTTTATCTGCCATTTCGCAGAGCATGTTTGAGGCTGCAAGAATTGATGGGGCTAATTCTTTTCAAACTTTTAAAAATGTGACAGTTCCACTGTTATCTCCAACAATATTTTTCGTTGTAATAATCACTGCGATTTCATCTTTCCAAGTTTTTGATTTAATTTATCTGATGACACAAGGTGGACCGTTTGATTCTACAAATGTTTTAGTTTATGCAATTTATAAAAATGCATTTGAATATTTTAACGTTGGAAGAGCAAGTGCAATTGCTTATGTTTTATTTGTAATAATTCTTGTTTTAACTCTTATTCAATGGCATTTAAGAAAAAAACTTGTCTATAATGAAAATGACTAAAAAATTAGTTCTATTGAATTGTTAATTACAGGAAATTCGTTTAACAAATTTTTGATATTAGGAGTTGAAACCTTGTATTTAACCTTTTTTGCAGAATTCTTACTAAAAAAATAAGTAGAAGTCATTATGATTTCTTTTGTCGCATCAAAAATATTAAGATTTGACAAATCTATAATTTCTCCATTGCTTTTAATTGGTGAAGTTTGTCTAAAATTAACTGTCATAATGCTCCTTACTGGTATTTATTTCGGTATAAATTTACGCATTTTAAATAATAATTGTAAATATACTGCATTTGTATGATATTTATAGTATAATCATTCATGTGTTAGGCGAGGTGGATATGGTGGCAATGTCTTTAAGTAAAATAAATGAATTAGCAAAAGAAGTTTTAGATATCGAAGCAAAATCAATTTTGCGTTTAAAAAATAATATTGGAGAAGAATTTGATAAAGCAATTGATATTTTATACAATTGCAAAGGTCGAGTAATCGTTACCGGTATGGGTAAATCCGGACTTATCGGGAAAAAGATTGCAGCAACAATGTCTTCAACCGGTACTCCAACATACTTTTTGCATCCTGCAGAAAGTACACACGGAGATTCCGGTGTAATAACAAGAAATGATGTAATTATCGCAATTTCTAATAGTGGTGAAACGCAAGAGTTATTGAATCTATTACCTTTAATCAAACGTTTTGGTTGCGAGATGATTGGAATGACCGGAAATTTAAATTCAACTCTATCCAAAACTAGTGAGGTTGTTTTGGATATCTCTGTTGAAAGAGAAGCATGTCCTCTTGGAAAAGCTCCAACGGCCAGTACAACTGCAACTCTTGCAATGGGTGATGCATTAGCGGTTTGTTTAATGGAGAAAAAAGGTTTTACAAAAGAAGATTTCCTTCTTTTCCACCCGTCAGGAAAGCTTGGTAAAGGTTTGACCTACAAAGTTAGGGATTTAATGATTACAGGTGATAAAATGCCGTTGGTTTCAGAGTCTGAATCATTTAAAGATGTTATAAATACTATTTCTGAATACAAATTAGGTATGGCTATGGTGTTAAATGATGATAAGACTTTAGCCGGTGTTTTAACAGATGGTGATATTAGAAGAACTGTTATCAAATATCCTGATACTTCAAATATCAAGGTTAAAGATGTTATGACTGTTAATCCAAAACGAATTACGTCTGATGCTTATGCTGCTTCAGCACTAAATTTGATGGAGAAATATTCAATTACAGCTTTGGCTGTTGTTGATGAAGGTAATGTTCCGGTTGGGGTAATTCATGTCCATGATTTGTTGAGAGCAGGTGTTGCGTAGATGAATTTATCAGAAATCGCTTCAAATATTAAATTACTTGCATTTGATGTTGATGGTGTAATGACAGACGGTAGTATTACTTATGATGAAAATGGTGTAGAATACAAAACATTCAATGCAAAAGACGGTCATGGTTTAGCAAAAATGGCTAAAAATGGTTTTATTACTGCAATAATTACAGGTAGAAAAAACGGAACTGTTGATAGGCGAGCTACTGATTTGAGAGTGACAGAAGTTTTTCAAGGGGTGAAAAATAAGTTACCTATTTTAGAAGCAATTATGGAAAAATACGGTTTAGATTTTTCACAAGTTGCTTATATGGGTGATGATGAACCGGATATTTGTATTTTGGAAAAAGTTGCGATTGCGGCATGTCCTTTTGATGCTGTTGATAAGGTTCAATCAGTTTGTAATTTCAAAGCAAACAGATGTGGCGGTCGAGGTGCAGTTCGTGAATTGTGCGATTTTGTTTTTGATTCACAACAAGAATCAAACAAATAAATAAGTTATAGGTTAAAAATAATAAGGGGATAGAATTATGTACGAAATTAAAACGCAGGCTTTTTTCTCTGCAGCTCATCATTTGTTAAATTATGATGGCGAGTGTGAAAATCAACATGGGCATAACTGGATGGTAGAAGCTTTTGTTCAAGGTGAAAGCCTAAATAAAAGCAATATTTTGATTGATTATAAAGTTCTAAAAAAAGAATTAAATGCTGTTTTAGATACTTTAGACCATAAAGATTTGAACGAATTACCGGACTTTAAGGGTGAAAGTCCGTCTAGTGAAATGATTTCAGCTTATATTTATAACAAATTAAAGGAAAGAATTGTTCAATTAAGCAAGATTACAGTTTGGGAAACTCAAACTTCTTGTTGTTCATATTTTGAAGCCGAATAGATAATAGTTTCTAG
>DABJ01000021.1:55640-67378 GCA_002102825.1 Candidatus Gastranaerophilales bacterium HUM_12
AAAGAGAGATATAAATAGATGAATTTAATACAGTCAATTTTAATGGGAATAGTTCAGGGTTTGAGCGAATTTTTGCCGGTATCAAGTTCTGCGCATCTTGTTTTTACATCAAATTTTTATAAAGTGTTTAAAAATATTCCGATTCAAGCTCAATCAAATGAAGAAGTTTTCTTTGATATTATGCTTCATTTAGGAACATTGATAGCTGTATTGATTTATTTTAGAAAAGATATTTGGGAAATTTTAAAAGCATTAATTGTTGCTTGCAAAAATAGAGATTTCTCAGAGCATAAAGCAAAATTGGCATTGTATATTATTGCAGGTACAGTGATTACAATTGCTTTGGCTTTACCATTCAATGGATTTGCAGAACATTTGGTATTTCACCCTGCATTAGTTGGGGCATTGCTAATTGGTACAGGTGGAGTACTATTTTATAGTGAATATTTATCTAAGAAGTGTTCTGAAAAATCAGAAAGTGTATCTTTGAAACAAGCTATTTTAATTGGTTTAGCTCAAGGTGTTGCAGTTCTTCCCGGGTTTTCTCGTTCAGGCTGGACAATTGCTACCGGTTTATTTGCTGGTTTAGATAGAGCAACATCTGCCAGATATTCATTTTTACTAAGTATTCCAATTATTTTGGGTGCTTCTATGGTTTATCCGCTAATAAAAATTGATGTAGCAGAAGCGGTTCAATATAACTGGTTAGCTATTTCGGTTGGTACAGTTGTGTCTGGTATTATCGGATATTTATGTATAAAATATTTTATGAAATTTATATCAAAATTTTCATTAAATATATTTGGCTACTATTGTGTGATAATGGGGTTATTCACACTTGTATTTTTCAATATTTTTAAATAAAAAGTATTGTTAAAAATTGTAAATAAAGAGAAACTTAAATAACAAAAAATAATATTGACAGGTATTCTAATGATAGAAATTTGGAGTTATCATGATTTTACCAATAAGTAATTTTAGTGAAAAAAAATTTGTTTTCACTGCAAACAAAAAAGGAGAAGAAGAATCAATTACGTCTGATACTCTGTTGGAAAATAACTTTTCAACGCGTACCAGAATTGGTCTTGATAAGCTTACCAAAGCATTTACCGTTTATCCTGCAAAGGGATTGAAAGGGAGCAAAAATTCAAATTTCTATGAATTTTTAACAATGGGTACTGTTCCGTATTTGATTGGTAGTGCTACATTGATGGCTATATTTAACACTCCGAATAAAAAATTCTCAGCATCTGATAAGGCAGCAGCTAATGCTATTGGTAAAAAGATGGCTTTAGGTGTTCTTTTGTATGGTATATTTAAATCTGTTTCAAAATCTTTTGTAAATATTCCTGTTAAAACAATTACGGGTGTTGATACTCAATTACCTTATGCAAAAGTTAACTATCAGTTGCAAGAAACTCCAGATGATTATAATTTAACAAGTATTGAATATCATAAAGTTGGTGAAAGTGTAGATTTCCCTTATTGGTCATTGTTATATGGAGACCCTAAAAAAGGTCAGAAATTGAACTTTAGATTTGATAAAATTGCAAAGAAAAACGGTTTAGGTGAAAACTTGAATGATTCAGACCAAGAAGTTAAGCCGATGTATAAAGAAGTTTTGGTTAAATCAACATTAGCAAGAAGTTTTTCATCTTTCTTATGGGCTTCAGTCGGTGTTTTGACTGCAATGCAAAAGCCATGGGATAATTATTTCAATGTCGCAACGATGAAATTCTGGAAACCAAAGGAATTTGTTCATTCTTTAAAAGTTTTTGGTGAAAGTTTTGTCGAAAGTTCTAAAAATTTATATAATGGTATTGAGGGTTCAAGTTCGTTGTTCAAAAAACATTATGGAAAGGCTTTGTACGGTTTAGCTGCTGCGACTACAATTCTGGGTGTTGCAAATGCTTGTCATATTACAAATAAACCATCAAAAGTTAAAGGCAGTGATGTTCTTGATAAAAACAAAGAAAGTGTGGTGAGTTAGATGAGAACGAATTTAATTCAATCATACATTAATGGAACATCTTTAGTTCAACAATACAATTCAGATAAAGCTGCAAAAGATTTTGATGTAAATAAAGAATTAAATAACAGAACTTTTATTAAACCTTTGCATAGTAATGGTCATTTGGTTCGAAATAACATCTTTGACATGCCTGCAGAGGTGTTCAAGGATTTGAAATATGATGCGAAAGCATTTGGACATGCTGTAAAAGGAACTGCAAACGATCATGAACTTGGAAGATTGAATGATTTTGGAATGAAGTTAGGCGGACTTGCAATTGCGACATGCTTATTTGCCCAAAAACAAACTCCGTTGACTAAAGTAATGGAATTTGTTGGACTTGGTTCATTCTTTGGTGCTATGGATATTTGGCCAAAGTTAGCTATTCAGTTACCGGCGTATTTAGTTCATGGTGTAAATATCAGACAAAAGTATGAAGATAATTATGGCAGAAAAAAATTATTCTATCAAGATCACCAATTTATTCCTTGGGATTTATATTCAGATAAAGAAATTGATAAAATTGGTAACAGATTGCATGTTCCAAAAGATATACCAAATAGAAGAGAATTCATTCAAGAAAAGATGCGCAAAATTGCACTTCAAAATAATACTATGTGGATGTTGACGGCAGGTTTTGCAACTCCTATTATGAGTGCGTTGATTTGTAATGGATTAACTCCAACTCTAAGTAAGTACTTAGATGGAAAAATGGATAAAATCGCAGATAGAAAGCTTTCAAATTTCTCTAATGAAATTACAAAATTTGATTTCTCTAAACAAGTAGAATCTTTGAACGAAGTATTGAATGAAAATAAAGGAAAACCATTAACTCCGGAAATTTTAGATTCAATTCATGCAAAACTTACCGACGGACTTGATTTTGTAACATCAACCAGCGTGAGAAAAGATTTAGACGAGATGTTTCCATCTTTTGGAAAATACAATTTTGATGAAGATTCGTTGAAAAATGTTAGAAAAGTTTTAGAAGAACAAATCGCATCAGTTCCGTTGTCTAAAGAAGAATTAGGGCGAATTATTCCAGATGAAGAATCTATTCTGAACGGATTCAAAGACCGCGGATTACTTAGAAATGATGTTAAAGATTTTTCTGAACATTCAAAACTTATTCAAAATATGCTTGACGAAAGAATTAATCAATTTGCACAAGCAAATCCTGAGAATATGAATGCCAGAAAATTACGTTTTGTGATGAAGCAACTTATTCACTCCGGAGAATATGGAGCGGATTCAAAACTTGCAAATGCATTTAAATTCAAACCTGCTACGGTGTTATCAGAATCTTTGATTACCCATTTAAAATCTGTTAATGGTATTTTGAATGATTTTAAAGCTAAGAATTCTGTGTTAGATAGTGTTGCGTACATTAAAACAGCGCAAGCTCCTGAAACAATTTTGGCTAATCGTTGGAACGATATTACAGGCAGTTTATTAAAAACACTTCAATTCACTCCGGAAGAAATTAATAAATCAAGAATTGATAGAGAAATCGCCGGAAAAATTTTAAGAAACAAATTTGAAAGCATTGTATCTAATGATGAAACTTATTCAAATGTAGTTGGTGAAATTCAATCAAAACTTTCAGAATTGCAAAGTAAAATGGCCACTCTTGAAAAAGCTAAGGAAGATAAGGGCAACTTGTATCAAACTTTAGTTAATTCTACATTTAATGAAACGGCTGATTCTTTAAGACAATCACGTATGGGGCAAACTGCTGATGCTTTAGTTGGATATTCTGATACTTCTAAAACCTCATTAAAAGATTTACAATTATCATTTGTAAATGACAGAATTCGTGGTGTAAAAAGTTCATTCTATCGTTTGTTGAATACTTTGGATATGTACCATAGAGTTTCAAAACTTGAAAATGTTCAGAACGTATTAAATCAAGGAATGCCTAGAGAAGTAAAAGAAGAACTTGTTGAATTGTGTAAACAAATTCTAATAGATGGTCATAGTTCAGATTATGCTGTGAAATTCTATTCAAGACGTAATCCAGATCGTCAAGCACCATGGGATACAAATTCTCAAGCTTTCAGAGATTACTATTCCCAAATTGAAACTAAAGCAGGCAAAGTTGTTAATAAATATTTAGGAACTCACCCTGCAACAGATCTTGTTGAACTCTCAAATGACAAAGATTTCTTCGCAAATGCAATGAAATTGATGTATGACGGAGATTTGCATTTAGATACATTGAATAAGATTAAAGATTCCGTATTCTTTGAAGATTTCTTAAACTACAGAAAAGCTGTATTGAAATTTTTAGGCGGAGATAAGTATTTTGCAAAACCTAACCATTTAGTAAATGGTGCAGTTGATTCAACATCTGAACTGAAATTCTTGTTGATGGGTTCAGCTCCTGATGAAATGTTTACAAAATTGTGCAAACAATCTTATAATAGCAAAGTTTGGTTCAAGATGTTTGGAGCATTAGGTGCCGGTTTGCTTGGTGTGACTGTATTGTCTCAATTCTTTATCGGAAGAATGAAAGTTCCAAAAGTTCAAAAGGAGAATAAGTAAAATGATGAATGTTTCTAATAATTTGATTGCTCAAAAACTTAATTCTCTAAATGCTGTTCAACAAAATAATACAGTACAAACTCACTCTCCTGTACAAACAGATAGAACAATGTCTTCATCAAATTTGTTGACAGATTTCTTGAAAAATCAAGCATTGATAAATTCCCCAGTTATAAATAAAACAAATGCCGTACAAAATACTGAACAAGTAAAACCTTACAAAAATGATTTGCGAACATTATTTACAACAAACAGTGCCAAGATTTTAGCAATTGTTCCCAGAATTTTTAATGCAAAAGATTTGAACGGTAATGAATACATTGATAATAATGAGCAACATGGAACATTTCTTAATGCGATTGATAGATTAGATGAAGTTAAAGCTGAGGGATTTAATACATTACATGTTCTTCCAATCAATCCCCCTGGGAAAAGCAATGCAATGGGGACAGCAGGTTCTGTATATGCACCGGCTGATATGCTAAAAATTGACCCGATGTTAATTGATAAAAATGACCCACGCTCAGATATAGAGCAATTTAAAGCATTTGTTGATGCATGCCACGATAGAGGTATTAGAGTAATGGTTGATATGCCAAGTTGCGCATCTTATGACCTTTATAATGATAGACCTGATTTGATGGCTCACGAACGTAACGGATTAGCTAAAACTCCTCAAGGCTGGTTTGATATCAGAATGTTTCAACCTTGGGAAGATGAAGGAAAAAGAACTTTGAATCCAAAGCTTCTTGAATATCATAGAAAGTTCGTTGATATGTTGATTGATGCGGGTGTTGATGGGATTAGAGCAGACGTTGCAAGAGCTAAGCCTGTAGAATTTTGGGATATTTTAATTCCATATTCAAGAAAAAGAAATCCTGAGTTTGCTTGGCTTGCAGAATCTTATACTTATGAAGATGCTTCTCCTCAAGCAAATATGCCTTATGATAGACCTGAGGATTCTTTAAGAGCAGGTTTTGATGCTTATTATGGTCAATACCATATCTTCCATGAGTGGAATACTGCAAAAGAACTTAATGACTATGTGATTGATAACTTGAACATGTCATATCGTGTTGAAAGAGGTAAATCTTTGATTGGCTCTTTTGCAACTCATGATGATATGTCACCTATGTTCAATGGCGGTGCAACTTATTGTAATTTGGTTTCTGGCTTGGAAGTAACCTTGCCGATGATGAATCCATACTTTGTTGATGGTTTCCAATCAGGTGATTATTACAATTATTCCTACAAAGATAAATATTCTACAGAAACTCGTACTGACAACCACGAAATGACTGTTCATAACGGGAAACTTGATATCTTTAATCTCTCAAGAAAACCTGGAGGTAATGAGCCTGAAATCGGTAAATTTATGACTGCGTGTTTGAATTTTAGAGATAAGTACGGTGAAGTTTTGAAACGTGGCTCTTATATCGTTTTAGACAAGAAAAAGGATCCGCAAGATAAGGTTATTGCATTCGCTCGTCATCGACACGGAAAAACTTTACTTGTAATTGCGAATAAAAATGTTGATCGTCATACTGCGTGCAAAGTTGAAGTTCCTACATTAAAATCAAATCAAAAATTAGAAAACTTACTACCATCTTATGGAGAAGAAAGTAAATTCCAAGTTTCACAAGGTGAAATAGCCGTAGATTTAGGTCCGGGTAGAATTCACGTATTTGAAATTGATACTCCATATATCGAATCTTATACAAAGAAAGTTTACAAACAACATTAAACTAAATATACAAAATATCATTAAGAGAGNNAACTTATGATGGAGAAAATGCTGATAATGTAATTTTAAATCTAGCAAGTGGTAAAACTTTAATTACGTTTAATGAACAAACATCAAACGATAAAGAAAGGAAAGGAATGTAATAATGGGATTATTTGACAAAATAAAAAATGTTTTTAATTATTTGTCAGAAATGTATCCGTTAATTGCCGAATAAGCTGCTACATAAGGTGATGACAAATAGATATAACCTTTTGTATTTCCTAAACGTCCTTGGAAATTTCTATTTTGTGTCGATAGGCAAACCTCATTATCTGCAAGAATACCGGCATGAATTCCTACACATGGTCCGCACCCCGGAGGTAAAATAGTTGCATTCGCATCAATAAATGTTTCAAGTAATCCTTCTTTAAGGGCTTGTTTGTAAATATCTCGAGATGCCGGGCAAATTAGCATTCTAACACCATCATGAACTTTTTTACCCTTTAAAATATTTGCAACCGTTCTCATGTCTTCAATTCTTCCGTTTGTACAAGTTCCAACATAAACTTGGTTAACTTTTACATCATTTAAATCTTTTGCAAGTTTTGTATTGTCAACTGTGTGCGGACAAGATACGGTGTGTTCAATAGTTGAAGCATCTATTTCAATAATCCTTTCATAAATAGCATCTATATCCGGTTTAATTTCTTTGAATTTATCTCCTCTTCCTCGAGATTTTAAATATTCTTTCGTTTTTTCATCTGGAACAAAAAGCCCACATTTAGCACCAGCTTCGACAGCCATATTAGCGAGAGTAAAACGTTCTGCCATACACATATTGTCGATTGTATCTCCACAGAATTCTAAAGCTTTGTAAGTAGCGCCATCTGCACCAATCATACCAATCAAGTGAAGCATCAAATCTTTAGAGCAAATTCCGTCTTTGAATTTCCCGTTAACAACGATTTTGAATGTTTGTGGAACTTTGAGCCATGTTTTGCCTAAAGCCATTGCAACCGCAACATCAGTTGAGCCCATGCCGGTTGCAAAAGCTCCTAATGCACCTGAGGTGCAAGTATGAGAATCGGCACCAACAAGGATTTCTGTAGGGTTTACAAAAGTTTCAACTAATCTTTGATGGCAAACTCCACTTCCTACTTCTGATAATACAGCACCATAATCTCTTGCGAAATCTCTTAGAATGGTGTGCATGTTAGATAATTCTTTTTTCGGGCTAGGTGATGCGTGGTCAATGAAGAGAATTGTTCTTTCCGGATTGTTCAACTTGTCTTTACCCAGTTTTTTGAATTCTTGAACTGTAAGAGGGCCTGTACCATCTTGAACAGCGCAAACATCAACATTTGCAATAACTAGCTCTCCTGCTTTAACACTATGGTCAGTGTGGTTAGATATAATTTTTTCAACTAAAGTTTGTCCCATATAATTTACTCCCTATTCTCATTTAATAATACCACAAATTATAGGAGCTTTATTTATAATTAATTTTAAATTTTAATTGGATAGTCTTTAGGAAATTTCCAATTGTTATCTTTTATCAATTTTGCGCAGCCGACAGATGGTAAATAGCGCATTCCCGTAGATTTTTTGCAGTTATTGCTATCTACAGGTTGAAATCCTTTATCTTTACCCTCTGTATTTATTTGGAAAACGAAATAGTCTTTTCCTGATACTACTTTTTGACTTTTAGTGCTATAGTCTTGAATATCTTTTATCGTTCCTGCTTTAGGGTAGAACATACAAACAAATTTCCCTATTTCTACATTCCCGCCTCCTTCATCTGTTCCGCATGACATTCCCGTACCATTGATGAACTCAACAGCAAAACCGTCATACCAAACACAGTATAAGTGGAAAGACTCTTTAAGAGTACTTGTTTTTATATATGGTTACAGGTATTTTTGAAACCACTCATAGTCTGAATTATTGGCTTCTACTGTTTGGTTCCCATCTGTTATGTCAACTTTTGTTTTGTGAGGCCAAGTCCAACCGTCCATGTCATCATAATCATATTCGGCTCTTTTTAAAGCTTGATTCATTATTGAGTAAAATTCCTTTAATTGTGTTTCAATCACGTATTTTCTGCAGTTCGACATTAACGTAGGTAATGTAAGTGCAGAAACTATTCCAATTATTCCTAGTGTTATTAAAACCTCTGCCAATGTAAAACCTTTAACTCTATGTAGCATAATGTTCTCCTTGTTATATAGTCTATAGATTATATAACATGAATAATAGGCTATTGAAAACATAAAGTCAAGATTATAAATTTAGTCTATGGACGATAAAGAATTATTGGTCGTTTTTGGCTTAAATTTAAAATATGAACGTTTAAAACATAAATTTTCTCAAGAAAAAGTTGCTGGAGAATTGAATTTTAGTACTTCTTATGTTTCCAATGTTGAAAGTGGCAAGCATAATCAAGTTTCATTAATCAACGCATACAAATTTGCAAAGTTTTACAAAAAATCCTTGGATTATTTACTAACCGAAAAAAGTTAAAATTCGTTAATATCTCTTAGTCTCACTCTTGACGTGACGTATTGTTTATTATATATTTTCTTTGTCAGAAGTTAAAAGTTCGAATACGATTTCAAAATAGCTTTGAATAAGCTTGTGTTTTGGCGTATTCAAAAATATAAAAGATTTATTCAATCTTTAAAAATGTTTAAAGCTAATTACAAGAAAGGTTAAAATCAATGGAAAACAAAGAAGAATTAAATGTTACTGAAGCTGCAACAGAAGAAGTTAAGGCTGAAGAAACTAAAGAAGCTGTTGCTTCTGAAGAAAAACCTGCTAGAAGAAGAGGTCGTGGCAGAAAACAAAAAATCGAAACTACTGAAGAAAAACCTCAATCAGAATGGACTGAAAGAGTTGTTCAAATTAGCCGTGTAACTAAGGTTGTTAAAGGTGGTAAAAAATTAAGCTTCCGTGCAATCGTAATTGTTGGTAACCAAAAAGGACAAGTTGGTGTTGGTTGTGCTAAAGCTTCTGAAGTTATTATCGCTATCCAAAAAGCTATTGCTGATGGTAGAAAAAATCTTGTTACAGTTCCTATTTTCAAAACAACTATTCCTCACCCAATCACAGGAAGATCTGGTGCTGGTGAAGTTATGTTAAGACCTGCTTCAGAAGGTACAGGAATTATCGCCGGTGGTGCTGTTCGTTCAGTATTGGAACTTGCTGGTATTGAAAATATTCTTTCAAAATCTTTAGGCTCTAAATCACCTCTTAATGCTGCTAATGCTACAATTGCTGCTTTGAGATCTTTATCTCCATTCAGTGATGTTGCTAAAAAACGTGGCTTATCAATGGCTGAATTTTTAAACTAGTTTGACGTAAAACATTTAATTATAAGGAAATAAAATTATGACAGATAAGAAAGCAAATTCAATAAAAATTAAACTTGTTAGAAGTTTAATCGGAACTCCTGAAGCTCAACGCAAAGTTGTTAGAGGTTTAGGTTTAACTAAAAAAGATCAAGTTGTTGAACACTTTGAATCAGCAACAATCATGGGTATGGTTAACAAAGTATCTCACCTAGTGGAGATTGTTAAGTAGTTGCCATTAATAATATAATATTATACAGTACAAAGAAAGAGGAAATAAAATGTCAAATATAACATTAGAAGATTTAAGACCTGCAGAAGGTTCTACATCTAAATCTAAAAGAGTAGGTAGAGGTCGTTCATCTGGTCATGGTAAAACATCTTGCCGTGGTCATAACGGTGAAGGTCAAAGATCAGGAAACTCTGCTAAAAGAGGTTTTGAAGGTGGTCAAATGCCAGCTTACAGAAGATTGCCAAAATTGAAAGGCTTCCAAGTTTATTCTAAACTTAACTATGCTCAAATCAATGTTGGCAGACTTGATGATTTGGTGGGTCTAAAAGAAATTTCTTTAGATTCATTGAAAGAAGTATTAACAATCCACCCATCTTGCGTTGGTTTAAGAGTTTTGGGTAACGGTGAAATCAAATCATCTGTTACAGTTAAAGCTTCTTATGTTACTCCATCTGCAAAAGAAAAAATTGAAGCTGCTGGCGGAAAGGTTGAGTTAGTATAATGGCACAGGGTGTTAAAATGCCAACAACTGATGATTTGATGTCAATGTGGAATGCATCAGGTTTGAAACAAAAGATTTTGTTCACATTCTTGATGATTGCTGTTTGGAGATTTGGAGTTCAAATGCCTTTGTATGGTATTAACAACCAAGTTTTCTCTAACATTGCTCAAGGGAATAATATCATAGGTTTCTTAGATTTGTTCTCTGGTGGTGCGTTAGGTAAAGTTTCAATTTTGGCTTTGGGTATCGGACCGTTTATCACTTCATCAATCATTGTTCAACTTGTTTCTGTTGTTATTCCGTCTTTGGAAAAACTCCAAAAGGAAGAAGGCGAAGCAGGTAGAAGAAAATTATCACAGTACACAAGATTATTTACTGTTGTACTTGGTATTTTTCAATCATTTATTTTCATGTTGTACTTGCACCACTTACCGGGGGCTATAATGTCAACAGTTAGTCCTGTTGCATTTTATGCAAGTTCAGTATGTGTATTGACAGCAGGCGCTGTTCTTGTAATGTGGATTTCTGAATTGATTACTGAAAACGGAATTGGTAATGGTGGTTCACTAATTATCTTCTGTGGTATCTTATCAGGTATTCCGATTTATGCATCAAGAACGATGCAGCTTGTAAAATCAAGTTCTCAAATGCAAATTGGACTTATGGTTTTACTTGCTATCTTTTTCCTTGCAATGATTTTGATTGTAATTATGCAGGAAGCTGTTAGAAAGGTTATTATTGTAAATCCAAAAAGACAAATCGGTAACAAAGTTTACGGAGGTATGAATTCATTCATTCCGTTTAAACTTAACCCGGGGGGTGTAATGCCGATTATCTTCGCTATTGCTATTTTGTTGTTCCCATCAACAATTTTGGCTTTAGTCGGACAAGCAAACTTCAAATCAATGGCAGTTAAAAATTTTGTCATGACTTTGAATCAATATTTAAGCCCGAACGGAATTACATATTATCTTTTATATGTGGCATTGATTATTGCGTTGACATTCTTCTATGCATCAATTATGCCAAATATGCAGCCAAAAGATATTGCTGACAATCTAAAGAAATATGGTTCATCAATTCCTGGTATCAAACCTGGAAGACCGACAGCTGAAGCTTTGGATAAGATTTTATCTAAGACAACATTTATCGGTGCGTTGGGATTGGGTATCATTGCACTTGTTCCATCATTTGCAAGTTACGCAACTCACATTGAAACACTTCAGGGTATAGGTGCTACATCTTTAATCATCATGGTTGGTGTTGCATTAGATTTGATTAATCAGGTAAGAACTCACTTGCTTGCAAGAAATTATGAATCATTTTTGAAAGAGTAATATTTATTCAAAAATTAAGAGGTCGGACATCTTTAGATG
>DABJ01000056.1:0-3344 GCA_002102825.1 Candidatus Gastranaerophilales bacterium HUM_12
AGCAAGCCTAATGGAATTGCCATGAGAAAACCGAGGACAATTCTTGGCAGGTACGGCTTTATGTAGGGGAATACTCGTGACAACAACCACGAATACTTGAAAGAATTTTGAGCCGATGTCGCAGATAATTTATAGGATTGCAATTCCTTGATTTTAAATGGAGATTTTTTAGCATACTCCCACCAAATTCTCTTCTTTGAATGGTAGCAAGTACTGTATTCCGGGAATGGACCGACAAAATTTATAATTACCGGTTGATTTTTTGCCTTATAATACTCAGCCATTACCGTTGGAGGATATTGAACTTTTATATTTCCCCAAGGTTCCATATAATTGTATTTACAATCAAGACGATAAATTTTATTGCCTAGAAATTTATTGATAATAGCAAGCTCCCCATCAGATGTAACCAAAGATGAAGATTTTAAACAATTAGAAATTAAATTATCTAAAACTTTATTCACTCGCCATTTTTGACAATTTATTAAAAATACTCGTCTTGCAAAATAATATTTATTTTCTAAATTTAAATTTTCTAATTGAATATTTCCCCAAGGAGAAGCTACTGCAGCCATATAGAAACCGTCTAAATTTGTAGAATAAAGTTCAAACAAATCATCTTGTGCAATAATTGTTTCATCTAAATACAAAACCTTATCAACCTCTGGAAACATATCAGCAAACCAAAACTTAAACCAATATGTCATATTTATGTAATTAAACACCGGATATTTAGTGACTATTGAAGACTCAAATTGTTTGAAATGTATTTTTAAATTAGAATGTCTTTTCTCTAAATCTCTAAAAAACTTTAACTCAAAATCTGTTAAACCCGAATACAAGATATAACATTCTACAAATGATTTAGAATTGTTCAAAACACTTAATAATGAAATATATGTTCTTTTAAATATCGTATTATCTGTTGAAAAAGCAACTATTATTTTATTTGACATTTTTAATTAAACCTTAAATTTTAATCGAATTCCTAATAATGTAATTACTGTATGACGTGAAAGTCCTGCACCTTTTGAATATTTAACAGAAAAAATATTTTCTAAAAAATTATTTTTCTTTTCCTCAATATACCTACGATTGTTTTCGTACAATTTCGTATTCAAAAAACTTTTCATTTGTGGTTGTTCCCACTCTGTACCATCTTTACATTTTCTATTCCTTAAATTACTGTAGGTTGGACATTCTATTTGTGGTATATTCCCTAATGCTATAAAGTGACTAGAATTTATACAATATGGAAGTCCACACTCACACCCAACTGCACAGAAATTAATCGGTTTATCTATATCTTTATAAAAGTTTTGTGTATAATCTTCAAAATAACATCTTTTAGCTTCCCCGGTTGTAAGATCAAGTCTGAAACTCCAATCTCCAGCATAACAAAATTCATTACGCTTTATCAAGAAATTTTTATTAGTAAAATTCCATAATGGAGAATTGAAAGATTCTCCCAATTTATAATAGGATTCTCTTGATAAATTAGACAAAATCTTAATTTCATCAGACATTTCATCTCGAGTCAATGCAATTTGTGGTATCGCACCAACATTATCTATACATAACTGTTTCATTGTTTCTAAATGCGGAATGTATTCATCATACATATTAAATTGAACTAAAAATGAACAACCTGCTTGCCTTACCAAATTAATATTTTTAAAAAACACATCTAACAAATTTCTATCCCTCAACTCCAAATAATGGAAAGAAAAAGTCAAACGTTCGCAAAACTCCTTAGGAAAACTACTAATTTCTTCAAATCGTTCTGTGATAGTACCATTTGTCGTAATATTTACATAATGTCCCACATTCAATAATTGATAAGCAACTTTTACAACTTCTTCTGGCAACAATGTTTCACCTGCACCGCAAATATTGAATAAACAAGTTCCACCAAGACGTTTTTTAGACAAGGCTTTTGCAATATATTCTGGAGAATATTCAAATTTTGGGATTTTATTTGTTCTATAATCATTTTGAATTACATAACAATAATGACATCTCAAATTACAAGCCGTGACGGGAACAATACATTCTATAAATCTTTTTATTTTATCTTTTGACATTATATTTAATTTCTCCATATAATTTTTTCAGCACCAAATTGATTTTTTATACTTCCGTATTCTAACAAGAAGTTCATCAACCCAAATGTTTTTATTCGTTTAATATTCATTTTATTTTTTATTTTCGACAAATCTCTCATCATTGAGTCGACATCTTGATACAAATGAACTTTTTTATTATTTTTCAAAGAATTTTTATAGACATTTGAGACTTTTTTGTATGAGTTATCCAATAAATAAACCTCTTTACCCAATAATGCAGAACAAATTCCGATATGCAATCTATCTGAAACAATAACATCATAAGAATCTAATATGCCTAAAAACAATTTTGACAACATTATATCCATTGCTTTATCAGCACAAAATGAACTTGCACATAACGATAAATCAACAAGAGATTCAAGACCAGATTTTTCGGGATTAAAGAATTTCTCATCATCAGTTCTCAAAAAATAACCAATATTTGTATTGGAAGATTTTTTAACTTTTTTAAATTGTTTTTGAACCTCAAAATAAAAAGGACAAAGTCTTTCTATAACATTTTTAAAATTTTCTTTGCCATTCTTAGATAAAAATGATTTTAAATTATTTTTATCTAAAAATTCTTTTTTATAGTAATCCGTATTTAAACCAATAACCATATCATCAGCCAAAATAAACTTCGCTCGGGAATTATTTGCGACGCAATACTCATAACTTTGCTTTTCTCTACAAAATACGGTAAATCTTTCATCTAGCTGAGCTAAAACATCACGACATTCATAAAAACTTGCGGGCATAATAACCGCATTTTGTAAATTCTTTGACCTAAATAAATTTAAAATATCCTGATAATATTGTCTATAATACTTAGTAAATAAACCTCCTCCACCATAAACAAGATTAAATGGTTTATCAACAAAACTTTGTTGTTCTAAACTCATATCAACAGTTGAATAATTCATATTCTTTGAATCAAAAAATTGATAACAAGAAGTTGCGATTGCGATATCACCAAGATTGCCCCGATTTGGTAAGAAATAGAACTCCCCTAAATTTCTCAAAACATCTTCCATTTCAGAATTTTTTGTATTTGTTTTACAAAATACATCAAACTTTGATTTTCCCAATTGCATCAGTGCAAGATTTAAACTCAACAAAAATCTAAGAGGTTGGTTAATTATCTTATGAATTACATTATGCTTAAATTTAATTTTAAAAAATAATAATCTATAAATCCAATGATTACCGGCTTTTTCAACAGAAAATAATTTTTCT
>DABJ01000056.1:3371-5172 GCA_002102825.1 Candidatus Gastranaerophilales bacterium HUM_12
ACAAATAATTATTAAACTCTGTTACTTCTCTCAAATAAGATTGGTATAATTTTTCAACCTTATACTTTTCAGAAGGGTTAACCATTTCTTTTGTTCTTTGTCTATACATATTAAGTAAGAATAACAAATTATTATAATTTTTAGAAAATAAATTAATATCATTTTTTAGTGTTAAAAATAATTCATGCCAATTGTATAAATGAGAAACCGCATTGACAAATGATTTATTTTTATTTGTGTTTTCCATTATTGAATTTGAACGAATTCTGTAATAGTGATAAAAATCGGTATCAAAATAAGCTCTTTTAGAATGAAACACACAATTCCACATAAAATAAATATCTTCATAAAGAAGTCCATCAATAAATTTGATATTATTACTGATAAGATTACTCGTTTTGAAAATTTTATTCCAAACATGAACATTGGTTCCTAATCCAATATCAAAATTTACATCAAAAACCCCATCTCTTTTGACTGTAATATAATCCGCAATAATATCAAAATCTTGAGATATGTTTTCTCCATCAAGAAAAGCTTTTGAACTAAAACAAAAATAATCGACATCAAAATTCTCAAAAATTTTAACAGCATATTCTATTAGATTTCTTTCAATATAATCATCACTATCTAAAAAATAACAAAGCTCACCGGTTACATATTCTAATCCGGTATTTCTAGCTGCAGCTAACCCTCTATTTGACTGTGACACAACAAGAATACGACTATCATTTTTAGCATATTCATTCAGAATATCTAAAGATGCATCTGTAGAACCATCATTAACACAAATTATTTCAAGGTCAGAATATGTTTGATTAACTACACTATCCAAACACACTCTCAAATAATTTTCGACATTATAAACAGGTATTATAATAGATATTTTCATTTATTTATGTCCTCATTTTGTATAGATAGGGACAATTCATTAATTGCTTTTTCTAATTTAGTTATTCTAAACTCTTGATCTTTCAATCTATTATGAATTCTAATTTTTATACCTAGGAAAGAAATAACTTTATAATGTTTTCCATTTTTCTTTTTATTTTTAATTGAAAATAAATTATCCAAAAGTTGATATTTCAAAAGTTTTAAAAAATATTTTATTTTATAGTTTTTATATGGAGTTAATTTTAAATATTTAAAATATAAATCTCCATACATTCTTTTTATTTTCCCCTCCCAAGGTTTGATATATCCTATATAATGAACAATTTTTGGATTTTGTTTTGCTCTTTCAAATTCTTCAGGATTAAAATCCATTTCAGAATCATCTAGGAAATATTGAAAATTCCAAGCCAAACCTAAATATAAAATTTTATCTTCTAATACAACATTTATTGCATCTTGATCAGGCCATTTTGCAATTCTCTTATGAGTAATTGTCCAATCGAGTAACTTTTTGGGAATATTATCATTTCTAAGTAAATCCAAATTCATTAATAATATCCCTGAATTACAATAATACTTTCCAACATTTAATCCTAATCTTTTTTGATTTTCACGACCTATAATATCCTGAACTGCAGCAATATAATAATCTTGAATATCTGTATTATACAATTTCGCAACATCTTCATTAAATACAACATCAGAATCTAAATATAAAACTTTTGAAAGATTATTTAATAGATTAGGAATCACGTAACGATAATAAATCGCTTCAGTAAAATGAGTCCCTTTTAAAGTTGGAAAATCTTCAAATAAAGATTTATCTACTTTCAAAAAATATATTTTTACATTTGATTTTAGTGTTACCAAAGAACTTATATTTTTTTTATTTTTATCAGATAATGAA
>DABJ01000056.1:5181-30451 GCA_002102825.1 Candidatus Gastranaerophilales bacterium HUM_12
TTAAGATATAAATATCTATATATTTATTTGTCTTTGTCATTTTCAACATTGAAGCAATTGAAACCGCACAATGCTGAGCATAATTATTATCTGTTGAAAAACACACATTTATACTATTAGGATTTTGTATAATATCTGTATCTAAAACAAGAGTTCTCTGCAATTCTTTTATTTTTAGAGCCGTCACTCTTTTTAAATGGTAAATATAGATACCAAATAACCATTCGGAAATATACCCATAAATTCTAGCTTCTTGCAAATCATAATTTGAAATATCGGATACTTGTTCTAGTTCAAAAAGGATATCAAACAACCATTTACAATAATCATTAAAAATCGCCTTTTTCATTATAAATATATTTGTATAATATCCTGTTTCTGAATTATTATAAGCCTCAATATCTTCAACAAAATCTGGATATCTTATTCTTAAAATATCCAATGCTCTATCATAGTCTTCAATATGTAATTTACTATCTGAATTTTTATAATGATCATAATTATTTTTTGAACCAGCATTTTTTACATTCCAAGGCTCAACAGTAACAACATCATAAGATGATACAAGTTTTTTAATAGATTCATCATCTAATTTAAAATCAGAAATATAATAATTATCTAAGTATTCACGACTAATTAATCCCCAACAATCTGTAGCATAATCTTTTTCAACGTTAAAATTTAAATGCCTACGATAATGCATAAATCCAACATAATCCGCATCAATATTTTTCCAAACCCAATATTGAGATGTTAATTCGCAATAATTTTTATTTTTGCTTGAAATATTATCTCCAGTATTATCCCCAATTAAGTTATCTATTATCCATTTTTGAGAAGAATTTGAAAGAATTCCATCTTTATTCTTTTCAATCATGACATCTCGGCCTACATGTATAGGAACAAAAACATCAGTTTTTAGTAATGCAGCCGGCTTATGATATGCTAAAAAAATTTTACAATTTATACATTTATCATTCTCTGACATTTAAACTCTCCTTATATCTATATACAACATTATAAACAATATGTTGTATTGCTTTTCTAAGCATAGCCCAAATGGCTAATATTTTCAATTTAACATTTTTAAATTATTTAAAAATGTTAATAATTAAAATGATTTTTAAAAGGAATTATTGATAAAAATTTGGTTTGTAAATATTCAAATAAAAAAATTTATACTTGTTAATATTTTATGTTAAAAAATTTTTATTAAGTCTATAATTAGACTATTATGACAGAGACACAACCACAATATGTACCACTCCACTTACACACTGAGTATTCTTTACTTGATGGAGCTATTAGAATCGGAGATTTAGTTAAATTCTGTACAGAAAATAACATGCCAGGGGTTGCAGTTACTGACCACGGAGTCATGTACGGGGCAATGGATTTGTATATTGATGCAGAAAAAAATAACTCTAAAGAACGTGAAAAAGCAGAACAAGACCCAAATTATACCCCCAAATTGGTAAATCCGATTGTTGGTTGTGAATTTTATGTTCACGATGGTGATTTATCTGAACATGACCAAAATCATAATCCTCGTTATCACTTGGTTTTACTTGTAAAAAATAATCAAGGGTATAAAAATATTGTTAAATTGGCTTCTCAAGCTCATATTAAAGGTTTTTATATGAAACCTAGAATTAATTGGGAACTCTTGGAACAATATCACGAAGGATTAATTTGTTCTTCTGCCTGCTTAGGTGGAGAAGTTTTACAACATCTTTTGAAAAATGATTACGAAGGCGCTAAAGCTGTTGCAAAACGATTTAAAGACTTATTTGGAGAAGATTATTATATTGAACTTCAAGATCACGGTTTGGAAGATCAAAAACGTACAAATCCTGATTTGATACGTATTGCCAAAGAACTTGATATCAAAATGATTATCACAAACGATTCTCACTATTTGAATAAAGAAGATGCTGATTGGCACGATACACTTTTGTGTATGCAAACGAAATCTTCTAAATCTGACCCAAATAGATTTCATTTTTCAAATAATGAGTTTTATGTAAAAAAAGTGTCAGAATTGCGTGATGCTTTCAAGTGGCTTGATAGTGAAACCTTTGATGAATGTATTAAAAATACAGTTGATATTTGTAAAAAATGTCATATTACTGTTGAATGGAAAGCTCCTCTCCCTGATTTTCCAGTTCCTGATGGATTTACAACAGATACCTATTTGGAAAAACTTGTATATCAAGGTATAAAAAGAAAATATCACCAAGAAGAAATTGCTCCAAACCTTATGGAGAGGGCAAAATACGAACTTGGTGTAATTGAACAGATGGGATTTTCCGCATACTTTTTGATTACGTGGGATTTTATTCACTATGCCAAAACTCACGATATTCCGGTAGGTCCGGGGAGAGGTTCTGCCGCAGGTTCTCTAGTCGCTTATGCTCTTGATATTACAGATTTGGACCCAATTGAGCACCACTTATTATTTGAAAGATTCTTAAACCCTGAAAGATTCAGTATGCCAGATATTGATACAGACTTCTGTATTGAAAAAAGAGGTCAGGTTATTGATTACGTTGTTCAAAAATACGGTGCAGACAAAGTTTGTCAGATTATTACATTTAATACTTTAGCAGCAAGAAATGCGATGAAAAGTGTTGCCCGTGTTTTCGATATTCCGTATGCAAGAAGCAAACAATTGTCAGATTTGATTTCCGGAGACCCTGGAGCTAAAATTTCTGATGCATTGCAAGATGGTATGGAACTTAAAAAACTTTATGATGAGGATCCAGAAGTTAAACGACTTGTTGATACAGCACTGCACGTTGAAGGTTTGAAAAACGCAACCGGAATGCACGCAGCAGGGGTTATCATTTCATATAAACCTCTAGATGAAATTGTACCGGTTCAATACGGGAAAGACGGTGTTGTAGTAACTCAATATCATCGTGAAATTTTGGAAAAAATGAAGCTTTTAAAAATGGACTTTTTGGGGCTTCGAAACTTGACAATGATATCTAAAACAGTCAAACTTATCAAAAAATGTCAAGACATTGATTTAGATATTAACCATATTCCACTTGATGACAAACCTACATATCAAATGTTGATTAGAGGTGAAACCGTTGGAGTCTTCCAGCTTGAATCCCAAGGTATGACGAACTTGGTAAAAAAACTTCAGCCTGACGTTTTTGAAGATTTAGGCGCTTTGGTTGCCCTATTCCGTCCAGGTCCGTTGGGTTCCGGTATGGTTGATGTTTTCGTTGACAGAAAACACGGTAGGCAAGAAATCACATATCCACACCCGAGACTGGAAAAAGTCTTGAAAGATACATACGGGACAATGGTTTACCAAGAACAAATTATGCAAATCTTCAGAGAGATGGCGGATTATTCATTGGGTGAAGCAGATATGGTTCGTCGTATGATGGGTCACAAAGACCCGGCAGCAATGGCGGCTCAAGAAGATAAACTAATTAAAGGATCTGCTAAATATGGTATGAAAGCTGAAGATGCAAAAACTTTATTTGAACAAATTCAAAACTTCGCATCATACTGTTTCAACAGAGCACACTCTTCAGCTTATGCATTTGTTGCCTATCAAACAGCATATTTAAAATGTCACTACCCGGTAGAATACTTGTCAGCATTGCTTTCGAGTGTTGCAGGTGACCAAGAAAAAACACAAGCATATATTGAAGAAGCATTAAAATATGGAATCAAAGTTCTTCCGCCTGATATCAATAAATCATACTTAGAATACGCACCAGATGGAAAGAATATAAGATTTGGTCTTGCATCAATCAAACAAGTTGGTGAGGGTGTGATTGAAGAAATTATAAAAGAACGTCAAGAGCATGGAGAATATAAATCTATCTATGATTTTATCAAAAGAGTTGATGTAAAATGTGCAAACAAAAGAGCTTTGGAGGGATTAATCAAAGCCGGTGCTTTTTCAACAATTGAAAAAAGTCGTAAACAATTGATGGAAAACATTGAATATATAACTTCAACCGCTTCAAAAGAAGCCAAAGAAAAAGAATCAGGTCAAGGAAGCTTATTTGATATGCTAGGCGATACTGCATCTGTTGAAGAGGCAAAATTCCACTTGTCCGGTTCTGATGAAGAATATGATGCTAGACAAATTCAAATTTTTGAAAAAGAGTTTTTAGGTTTTTATGTAACAAGCCACCCTCTATCCACAATTAGAGATAAACTACCATTCCTGATGACTCATAAAATTTCACAAATCCCAGAAGTTCCAAATGAAAAAATTGTTACGATTTGCGGACTTGTTACAGCAACAAAGCAAATTCCAACGAGAAACGACCCGACAAAATTTGTTCGATTTGTGACAATAGAGGATTTGACAGGTAAAATCGATACTTTGGCATTTAATTCAAAAATTGCAGAGTATAACGATTTTCTTCAGAATGAACAACGAATTATTGTATCAGGTAAAGTTAGCAGACGAAGTGATGATGATCCGCCAATTATTTTGATTGACACGGTAAAGCCTGTTGATAATTCAAATATTTTCACAATTGAATTGAAAGAAGAGTTGAAATTTGAAGAATTAATGTTGTTGAAACAAATGTTGTGCAAATTCCAAGGCTCAGACCCTGTAATGTTGAAGTTACCGGACTTAACAGGCGATGTAAAAATCCTTGCTTCATCAATGTTTTGGGTAAATTCATCAAACGATTTGGTCAATACTTTGAAGCACAAATTTGGAGAAAGAATTGGAATCTCAATAAAATCAATGGACTCAGATATAAAAGAAGATGCAGCTTAATAAACTGCGTCTTCTTTTTAATTCATTTTTTTGTTATATTTAAGCTTCAACAGTTGGAGCTTTAGTTAGAAATCCAGAAATATCTACTGGAATTTTTTGAGCTTCAGCATTTTCCAACAAATAAGGTAAAGCTTCCATGTTTTTCTTAATAACTTTGGTGTCACCTGTTTTTATTTCATTAAGGTCACAAATTGGTTGACAATTTTTGCAAAGCTTATTTATTGCATTCATAATTGGTCTTATCATTTTAACATTTTCCGGTTTTGCATCTTCTGAACTCAAAGCTTTGACAAATTCGAAAAACTCTTTGTTTTTAGAATAGTCCATTGTGTAACCGCCATCTAATGTGTCTTGAGCAATTTCTGGAATTATTTCTTTTGTTGCATTCAATTGTTTAGATAAGCTTCCCATATTTTCTAAGTTAAAACCAAAAAGCTTACATAAGAAGTACTTTGAATTGATTGTATCACTATTGTTGAAAACAGTTTCAGTTAAATCAAGAGCCGCAGGATTTTTCTTGCTAATTTCAGGCAATCTATTTAAAATCATACCAACAATTGATTTACCATTATCTGTTTTTTGGGCGATATCAATATGAGTCGGAAGCATTTCTTTAGTTTTAGATAAATCAATAATATCTTGTGCAAGTCCTAAATGTTTTGGATTCAATTCATTTAAATGTTTCGCAAAATCTGCAATTTCGGGGTTTTCTTTTGCGTATGCTTGGATAGAACCAATAATTTCAGATGTTGAATTATTTCTTGGAGTACGTTCGACAATACCCATTTTCATAAAGCCTTGATTAAATCTGTTAGGTAATTTTTCCACATTAGAAGCAAATGCTTCTGAAATTTTTGGGATAAATGACATAATAAAAATCCTTTCTTGTTCCTACTATTTTGCTGATATAAAAACAAAACATATAAAAAATTTCTCATTTTTTCAATGAAGTTAATATATTTTTACAAATAAATTAAAAAAAGTGCTTGAAATAAAAAATTTAGCATGTATGATTAAGAAGTAACCGAAATAAGCGGGGGTAATTCAGTGGTAGAATGCCTCCTTGCCAAGGAGGATGTCGCGAGTTCGAGTCTCGTCTCCCGCTAATTAAAAAGACTCACTATTTGGTGGGTCTTTTTAATTTGTAATGATAGAGGGTAATGTGCATAAGCACAAGCCTCGTTGCTATGACTCTTTGCGAGATTTATCGAGCATTAGAGGCATAGTACCTACTTGGCTCCCGCTCCATAAAAAAGAGAGTTTCAAGACTCTCTTTTTTATTGTCTATTTTTGTGGGTAATCCGTGGGTAGATTAATGAGTAGTTTGATATTTTCGGTTAGATTGAGTTTTGCTTTTCTTGAGAGATTTCGAAACAAGACTAAACCTATGTTATAGAGTATATTTACCTTTGACCGGATAAAGTGAGAGAAATCATAAAAATCCAATTTGAAATTTTAGTCGGAAATTTTCCCGACAAATAAGCATGAAAAATTTTTCAAAATTCCATTGAAAATTAAAATAGGGCTTTTCAGCCCTATCAAAATTTGAGTAATTTAATTTTATTATATAATCATCCTTTACGAAAAGAAAAACTTATGGACACAAGTTTTCCCAATCCGGTTCGTCAGGTTCTTCCCCAGGTTCAATAATATGTTCTCCACTCTCAAGCATTACCATTAAAGACAACTTCAATTGTCTTTTATAATTTTCTCTAGCTCTTGCTAATGTCTTAGCGCAAAAGGTAAAGCTTGGAATCTCCTTAATCTCAATATAATAATAAGGATTTCCATCAAAATCCAAATCTTGTCCCTCTATAAGAGTCCAATTCAAGTTCAAATAATAATCTAAATCTTTTTCCATATTTTTACTTACTAAAATTATATTCTTAATTTTCCAAAGACGAATTGCTCAACGGTTGAGATAACATTATGCCCTCTCCACCTACAACATCAGCTCTTTGCCCGTCTATATACAAATAAACAGGAACAGTTGAATTTAATTTTGCAGTCTTAATCAACTGATACAATCTTTTGTACAAACTATCAGTTCCACCACCATTAACAAATGAAGAATTCAAGTTAACAACAACTCTATCAGGTTGTTCTGTAATATTTATAATCTCAGAGCCAGATGGAACTTCTGTATAAACACCACGTTGTCTTTCAGCCGGTCTTGGTCCTCGTATCAAAGATGTAATTGCAAACTTTATTTTTGAACCATCAATATCTTTGTTATATTCACGTTTAACAGCCTTATAAACTTCTTCATTGTGTTCATTTTTACCAATAAAGTATACATTGACATAAACTTTTTCTTTAGATGTTGATTGTTCCGGAGCTTCTTCCTCAATAGAACGTTCAGAAACTTGAATATCATCTGGTTTAATTTCAGGTTTTGGCATCAAAACATTGAATGCTATCAAACCAACAACAACAAACATACAAAAACCGATAAATATTAATAAAATTTTTTGATTTTTATTCATAACAACCGTATCCTTTTTAAGTTTAGTCTTTAGGGATAATTACAATTCCCTTTGTATGTATAACACTATTTTGAACTGACACAGAATCAACTGATACTTTCGCTTCTTTATTATCAAGTATATTTACTGAAAAATCAAGGGGGTTCAAGTAATTCAAAATAAAGTCAATCTTCTTCAAGTCAATACTGAACGCATCAGAGACGAGTTTTGTATTCGCAAAATCAATTTTACCTTTTTTAACAACTAAGTCTGAATTGATAACAATTTTTTGTTCTGTTCTGATAAATGGAATTGCAATACCAATGATATAATAAAATTTGCTTGATTTAACCGCAACTTTTGTTGACGCAATTTTCAATCCACCAATAGAATTTCCTAATTGGTTCAAATCATTAATTATTCTTTGATATTTTTCAGATTGCATAGTTTTATTGATATCGGACGCAGTCATTCTTATATCAAAAGACATTGGAAAATCTTCCATAAATACAACTTCATTATCAACTTGCTTAATATAATTAAATTTACATAACGTATCTAACTTCAAATATGACAAATAAATATCATTAATATTTACATTTTGACCCTCAACACTTAAAGATTTAAATATACCATTTTTTAAATCTTTCGCACTATATGAATCAAGTTTAACTTTTAAATCGTCATTAGTTGCAACTTTATTAAAAGCTTTTTTCACAACTTTTTGACCAACTTTTTCAGCAGTGAAATTTACACCGGAAACAGCTCCTACAAATGATCTGAATTTATTATTCATATCATAAGGAGCTACACAATTATACTTACAAGTTGCCATTGCAGATGTATTTGCAATTAACAACATTCCCAATAATAAAACTATCTTCTTCATAATACCTCGAATACTTTTTTTGTCGAAACTTTATCTGTATCTGCTATACCTACAGCATATATTCTACCACCATAAACCAAAATTACAATATTAGAATTTACACCGGTGTTATTTGGAATACTCATTCCATGCGAAACTTTTTCTTTCTCTCTATCTGTTAAAATTCTCTTTGGCAAATCCAAGACATCAAGCGGGTTTACAAGCAAATTTTCGACATCTTCTTTTGTTTTAATATCCTCTAATTTAGTTGCTTTTTCTTGATAAAACAAACCAGCTTTTGTTCGAACAAGTTCAACCAAATGACCACCACAATTCATTTTTTGTCCTAAATCATAAGCAATTGAACGAATATATGTACCCTTAGAACACGCAACTAAAATTTTTGCTTGCTGACATTTTTCATCAAAACATTGCAATTCAATTTTAGAAATAAAGACTTTACGAGGCTTGATTTCTACTTCTTGACCAATTCTTGCATATTCATAAAGTTTTTTTCCATTAACTTTAATAGCGGAATAAATCGGCGGGAATTGTTCAATTTCTCCCTCAAAAGATTTTAAAACCTCTATCACTTCATCTTTAGTAATCTTTTTGTCATAGGATTTAGTAACTTTGCCCTCTAAATCATAAGTATCGGTATCTTGACCAAATTGAACAGTTGCAAGATATTCCTTGTCATCATTCAGATATTCAATAAGACGAGTAGATTTCCCGATACATATAGGTAAAACACCAACTGCAAAAGGGTCTAATGTTCCTGTATGACCAATCTGTTTAATTTTTGTAATTCTGCGCAACACAGCAACAACATCAAAAGATGTCATTCCTTTTGGTTTATAAACATTTAAGAATCCAAAAAGATTTGAATTTTTATCAGAACTCATTTATAAGATAATCCTTGTAAAGTGCTACTTGATTTCGCCTCTTGAAATTTTATTGATTAAATCAACAACTCTTGAAGACTCTTCTAAACCATTCGTATATACGAAACGCAATTCCGGAGTCAATCTCAAACGAAGAACTTTACCAACATTGTATCTGATTTTTGGAGTATTTTTCTCAATAACTTCTTTAGTTTTTTCAATCTGAGCTTCTGAACCTAAAACACTATATATAACTCGAGCAAAAGAATTATCGTGAGAAACCTCAACATCAACGATTGAAACTACACCCTCTAAACCTCTGATTTCTTTACGCAATATTTCTGAAATATCACGCATCAATTCTTTTCTAACTCTTTCGTTTCGTAATGACATAATTATCTCCTTGTTACTAGAGATTATAACATAAAATAAAAATTTTTAACGACCCAAACGAATTTCATCAAAATCAATATATATTGATGGAGAAGTTTATCCAATGGGAGATAGAAAAACCTATTATGTTGGTAAAGACTATTGTGATATAAATAAAAACGACAAAGAGGTTGGGGGGGTGCATTATATGCTAAAGATAACAGTGAATACTTCAAAAAAGCTGTGAAAAATTTGAAATAAAAAGGTGGACTTGTTTATCCACCTTTTTATTAGACAATTTTATTAACTTTTTTCATCATTTTATTATAATCAGGATCAAAAGTTGGAAAAATTTCTGCAATAATTTCTTTGAATTGATCTATAAGATTTATTCTCTTTGGTGCATTATTAGGTAAAGTTATATCCGATTTAGGAGCAACCGATTTAAATTTATTAACTCTATTCATTGTATTTAGTGGCATAGAACCGGTAATTTTAGATATCATATTTCGTACTCCTTTCTATTCGGTTATAAGCTTTTTCTTTCAACTTCTTCTTTTGTTGAAACCTCAATAATATCACCAATTTGAATATCATTAAATTTGCTAAAAGAAATACCACACTCAAAACCTTGTGCAACTTCTTTTACATCATCTTTGAAACGTTTCAATTGGTCAATTGCACCACGGAAAATTTCTTGTCCATCTCTATAAAGAACAGCATCTTTTGAACGAACAATTTTACCCTCAGTAACATAACAACCGGCAATTTTATTCGTTTTTCCAATTGTAAATACTTGACGAACTTCCGCTTTACCAAGTTCAACTTCTTTAACTTCAGGTTCAAGAAGTGATAACAATGTTTTTTCGATATCTTCTAACAATTGATAAATAATATCATATTTCTTAATTGTTACACCTTCACGTTCAGCTGAAGCTAGAGCATTTCCGTCTTCTTTTACTGTGAAACCTAGAATTAAAGCATTTGAAGCTGCTGCTAACATAACATCGGCTTCTGAAATATCACCAACACCTACATGAATAATCTTTGTTGTAATTTCTTTTGATTCAACACCCGCAATAGCCTGTGCGACAGCTTCTGCTGAACCGTGAGTATTAGCTTTGATAATCAAATTCAAGTGTGGAATATCATCATCACCTGCAACAGATTCACGTCTAATGTGAGCAGGAAGCATATTTTCTAATCTCTTATCACGTTCTTTTTCTTTTCTGTCTGCTACAATTGCTTTCATTTCTTTTTCGTTTTTAACAACTTCAAAATGGTCCCCGGCTTGTGGAACTTCAGACAAACCAAGAATTTCAACCGGTGTAGATGGTTCTGCTTTTTGAATTCTTTCACCACTATCTGATAGCAATGCTCTTACTCTACCGCAAGCTGTTCCAACGACTATACAGTTACCTGCTCTTAATGTTCCGTTTTGAACCAACAATGTTGCAACAGGACCTTTCCCTTTGTCTAAGTTTGCTTCAATTACAACACCGGAAGCTTCAGCTTTAGGGTTAGCTTTCAAATCTTGAACATCTGCAACTAACAAAATGTATTCCAAAAGTTCATCAATACCAGTACCTTGAAGAGCCGAAACATTTACAGTAATTGTATCCCCACCCCAAGCTTCCGGAACCAAACCGTGTTCTGTCAATTGTTGCAAAACTCGATCCGGATTAGCCCCAGGTTTATCAATTTTGTTAACAGCAACAATGATTGGAATTTCAGCAGCTTTTGCATGGTTAATAGCTTCAATTGTTTGAGGCATAATACCATCATCGGCAGCAACTACCAAAATTGCAATATCAGTTGCTTTCGCACCTCTTGCTCTCATTTCGGTGAAAGCTTCGTGACCAGGAGTATCCAAGAATACAATTTTCTTTTCATTCTTATCACCAAGATATACAGTATAAGCACCGATTGACTGCGTAATACCACCAACTTCCGAGGCTACAATTTTGTGTTTTGAGGCACGGATACTATCTAATAATGTAGTTTTACCGTGGTCAACGTGCCCCATAATACTGATAACAGGTGCTCTACGTTTTAATAATTTCTTATCAACTTCGGTCAATGCTTTTGCTTGTTCTTCTTTTTCAAGTTCTTGTTCAATATAAGCATCTAAATCCTCTTCAAGAACTTCTAAACCATATTCGGCACAAACTTTCTTAATAACATCAACATCAATAAGTTGGTTAACTGTTGCCATAACACCATTAAGCATTAAGAACTTAACAATTTCAGCCGGAGTTTTTTTAATTTTTTCAGATAATTCTGAAATAGTCATCGGTTGAGTTACAACGATTTGTTTTACTTCTTCAACCTCTTCAACTCTTTGAACTTTCTTTTTGTGGTGTTGAGCTGCTGCCTTTTCTAGTGAAATTCTTTCTTGTTCTTCCTTTTTAGAATTAAAATCTTTTTCTTTTTTCTTTCCGTCAGATTTACGTTTTACAGGACCTTTATTTTCGTAAATATCTTGTGGAATTATACGACGTTGTAAAGGCTTTTTACCTGCAAAATCTTTATTTTCACCATTTTGGACAGGACGTTGAGGTCTTTCGCCTTTTGGTGGAAATTTTCTCTCCCCGTTTTGAGGTCTTTCACCACGTGTGTATTTTCTTTCTCCATTGTTGTAAGGCTTGCGAGTTGGAGTTGGGGTTGATGTCGAATCAGATTTTTCAACAGGAGCTTTTCTTGGAGCTCTCCTTACAATTTCCAATCTGCTAACAGGTTTAACCACTTCAACTTTTGGTCTTACTACTTTTTCAACTTTATGCATTGAAGTTTCTTTAGTAGGTTTTTCTTCCTTTTTCTCTTCAACTGGAGCAGGTGTCGGTTTTGCCTTTTTCACAACAAAGGCCTTTGGCTTAGTTGTTTTCTTAACACCACCATTTGCAATAAAATCTTTCAATCTTGCTATCTGTTCCATCGTAACAGTACTTGAATGAGTTTTATTTGTAACTCCGATTTTTGCGAACTTTTCTACAACTTCCTTACTTGGGAGTCCAAGTTCTTTCGCTAATTCACTTATTCTAACTGTTTCGTAACTCATCTAGTAACTGTCCTTTCAATTCGTTTGGTATAGAAGCTTTTAAGTGTTTTGCAAGCTTATTTTTCTTGAATACTGATTCTATACACACCTCATTATAGCAAAGATATGCAGATCTGCCAAATGTTACAGAATCCGGATTAATTATAACTTTTCCATCTGTGTTTCTTGCCGTAATTTTTATTAAATCGTTTCTATTTTTTATTTTCCAACAACTAACACAGCGCCTATCAGTCAATTAATCTCTCCTATTGCTCTTGAGCTAATTTTTCTAACTTTAATTTTTGGTCATATTCAACCAACAAATCAATAAGTTCGTCTAATTCACCATCAATCACAGTCCATACATTCAAATTGTGATTCAATCTGTGGTCTGTTAATCTACCTTGTGGGAAGTTATATGTTCTAATACGTTCAGATCTGTCACCTGAACCTACTTGCGAACGGCGCAAATCAGTAATTTCTTTGGTTTGTTTTTGAACTTCCATATCATAAAGCTTTGCTTTAAGAATTTCTAAAGCACGTTCTTTGTTTTGCAATTGAGAACGTTCTTCTGTACAGAAAATCATAATTCCTGTAGGCTTGTGGAAGACTCTGGCCGCAGTTTCAACTTTGTTAACGTTTTGACCACCGGCACCGCCTGATCTTGCAGTTGTAATTTCAACATCATTCATATTCAAGTTAACTTCAACATCATCAACCTGCGGCATAACGGCAACTGTTGCAGTTGAGGTATGAACTCTGCCTTGAGATTCTGTTGCAGGAACTCTCTGAACTCTGTGAACACCAGATTCATATTTCAATCTTGAGTAGATGCTATCACCTTTCATTGAAATAATAACTTCTGAAACACCACCAGCTTCACAATCCGTTTTACTTAAAATTTGAGTTTGCCAACCCATTTTGTCAGCATATCTCAAATACATACGCATCAAATCACCTGCGAAAATGTTTGCTTCATCACCACCTGCGCCACCGCGGATTTCCAGCATGATATCTTTGTCATCCATAGGGTCACGAGGTAACAACAAAACCTTCATTTTTTCTTCAAAAACAGGAAGTTTAGCTTCGTTTGTTTCAATTTCTGATTTTAAAAACTGACGCATTTCTTCATCTTTTTCTTCGTGAAGCATTTGTTTTGCGTCTTCAATAGCTTCAGTTGTAGTTTTCCATTCGTAATAAAGATTAACAGTTTCTTCCATTGCCTTTCTTTGTTTTGACAAATCTCTGAAACGATTATAATCTTGGATTACGGCAGGGTCTGACAACGTTTCGCCTAATTCCTTATATTTCTTCTCAATTTGAAGAATTTTATCTAACATATCTTTCATACTTCAAATAATAACAAGAACATGATTTTTTTACAAATTACGTTCAAGTTTTATTGAATAACCGCATATTTTACAAATTTTTTGAAATTCGGTTAACTTTAAAGTGTTTCGCCTAATTTTACAAGAAAACGTACTTTGGGGTATTTTTTCGCCATTATCTTTTTTCAAATCTTCCAACAACATTTTTTGGGTAATGTGACCTTTCGCCATTACCAGTCTTAATATTTCGTCATTGTTCCAATCTGTAATATCCATAACCAGAGTATAGATTATAGAAAAGATAATTCAAATAATGTATTCTAATATTTATTATTTCAATATAATATTGATATATGCAATAATATGTTAAATAATTATATTGATATGAACTCCAATATCCCCAGAACAAAAAAATAAAACAACAACGAAAAGGAGAATAAAATGAAAATACATATAGACTTATCCACTTATAAAACTATAGAACTTAAAAAGAACGTCGCATTTACACTCGCAGAAGTCCTGATAACCCTTGCCATCGTCGGAATCATTGCAGCAATGACAATTCCAACTTTAATGACACATTTAACACATAAAAAACTAGAGAGTCAATTAAAGAAAACTTATTCAGAATTAAATATTGCAGCAAGAAATTTCTATGCACATGAAGATATGTCTGTTCATGATGCTGACATTATGCTAAATAAAGATATGGATAAAACAAATACATTTTATTTTTCAGATGAACTACTAAATAAATTTATGTCTTATTATAAAGGGTTTCAAAGACAAACCGTAGCAAATGACAGCTGGGTTAGATTTGATAATAAAAATAAAATTAATCAAAAGAACTTAGATGGGACAAACATAACAAGCTACCCCTGTGATAGATCTGCAGTTGCAACAGATTTAGTAGGGCGGAACTATGCGCTAGATGACACCTCCGTATACGGAAACACTGATTTTGGTCCAAAAATTTGTGTTGATATCAACGGAATTGATAAACCAAATAGATTAGGATACGACAGATTCGTTTTCGTTTTTACAGAAGATGCCGTTGTTCCTTATACAGGAGATAGTTGGAACGAAGTAAACGAGAATCAGACAGATGAAAAAGAAATAGCTAAAAATTGCAGTTACTCAAACTCACCAAACACACCGGCTTTTTCATGCGCATATTTTGCACTACAAGACAAAAGCCCAAGCGGAAATGGCAGTTATTGGAAAAATTTTCTGAAATAAAAGTAATTGATACAATTTTACGTTTTACTAAATTAATCTACTTTTTAAATCCATTTTTTGCACGGAGCTCTGCAATCTCTTCGTGCAATTCTCGAGACTCATGTTCCAATCGGTTATAAACTTGCGAGTTGATTTCTCCACCTATCAAAAGCAAAATAGAGGTGTAATATAACCAAACCATTAAGATAAAAAATGCACCGATTGTTCCATATACAAGGTTATATGTACTCAAATTGTTTACATAAATCGAAAATCCCCAAGATCCGACCAACCAAAAAGTCGTAAAAAATACCGTGCCGGGAAGTGCACTTTTCCTCTTGAAAGATTCGTTTCCTCTCAAATCCGGCAAGATATAATAGCTTAAAAAAGCCATTAAATATAATGCCAAGAATGCAACCGGCCAACGTAAAGTTAAAATTGTTATTGCAATGCCTTTTGACAATCCAAAATGTGTTACTAAAAAAGTTATTATGACTTTACCAAAAATAATTATGTTAATCGTCAAAAACATAACTAAAACATTCACGAACACCATTAAAAATGAAAGAATTCGGGTATAAACAAAGTTTCGAGTTTCCTCAACTTTATACGCCCTATTCAACCCTTTCAAAACAACTGCAACTCCATTTGTTGAAAGAACAATAGTTGTAATAATACCAATAATTGCAAGCAATCTCCCATGATTGAAAATCATTGTTTCTTCCAAAACAGATTTCAAAAGATTCATTGCTTGGGTTGGCATAATATTTGACAAAACCCTCAAAATAGAATCCAAATACGAACGGTTTCCCAACCAACCAAAAATTGCCATCAAAAACAACATAAACGGAAAAATTCCAACAACAAGCATAAAGCCCATTTCTGCAGCCATTCCGTAAAAATCATTTTTTATAATAGATTTTATTAATCGGACAAGAACTCTTATCGATTTATGTTTTAAAAGTTTTTTTAGCATAATTTTTGATTCTTTATTTCTTCAAGGATAAGTTTTACTGCGTGTTGAGGATTAGCCTTAATCACCGCACCAGCAGCTAATTTATGCCCGCCACCACCAAAAGCGGAACAAACTTTTGCAATATCCTTTGATTTGCTTCTCATTGATAATTTCGAAGTTGTTGAGTTTAATTCTTTCACTACAAAGGCTATTTCCGTTGTTTTTATTGCTCGTAATTTTTCAGTCAAACCATCAGTAAAATCTTCACCGTTGTAGTTGAATTTTTCTAAATCCTTTTTATAAACAATTGTATATGCAATTTTATCATCTTTTACAAATTCAGCTTTATTCACACTATAACTTTGGAATAAAACCATATCTTTTGAATTTGATTCGTAGCACAATTGATATATTTCAGCAGGATTTACACCAAAATTTAACATTTGCCCTGCAAATTCCATCGTACGTTTTGTTGTATTTGAAAACTTGAAACAGCCTGTATCTGTAACAATCCCTGTATATAAACAAATTGCAGTTTCTTTTGAGATTTTCCAACCTAATTTATCTGCTATTTCAACAATAACTTCCGCCGTTGCAGCTGCAAAAGGTTCAACGTAATTTATATTTCCATAACCAATATTTGTTTCGTGATGGTCAATATTAATAGTATTTTTCGCTTTATTAAATAAAATTTGAGCATCAGCACACCTATCAATCGCTGCAACATCAAGATTTATAACTAAATCATATTCTCTTGATAAATCAAAATCATCAATCTTTTTAACAGTATTAATATATGGAACAAATGAATAAGTTGATGGAATTTTTGAAACCGCAACCATATCACACTTTTTCTTATAATTATCCTTAATCAAAGAATACAATCCACACATTGAGCCTAAAGTGTCACCATCAGGGTTTATATGGGAAACTAACAATATATTTTTAGAATTTTTTATGCTAATATCAATTTGTTCAATGGTCATTGCCACATTTTAGCACAAAAAATTCCGGATACCAAATATGGAAAAAATTCGATATGTAAAAATTAAATACATGGACGATATAATTGAAGATTTGATGAAAAATGCAGCCATCAGAAAAGCAATTACACGTGCTAACTTGTGCAAATTTTGGAGCAAAGTCGCAGGAGAAAAATTTGCTCAACATTCCAGACCCTATTCGATGATAAAAGGTTCAATAATGGTAATCGCCTGCGAAACCCCAACTGTAGCTCAAGAATTGATGTTAAGAAAAACACAATTACTCGTAAAATTCAAACCTTACGTTGAATCTCTCAAAATGAAATTAACCGACTTGAGATTTGATTCTAAAAAGTGGGTCGATTTAGAAAATTGAACCCCCTGAAATATTTTATAATTTTGCAAAAATTCTAAGGGAATTCCGAAATAAATTCGAAGTGACAATTAATAATTAACCAGATTCAATGGGCAACAACGTAACTCCATATAGTGAATCGAGCACTATTGGAAACAATTTTTCTCAGAATGACATGTTTTTACACGTCATTGCAAGCCAATGCAAAGCAATCAAGCCAAGATAAATTACTGAACATCTTACCAGAACTAATTCTCAAGAATTATTAAGCTTTGTTAACACAAATAATTCAAAAAAGGCAATTCTCGTAAAAAAAAATACTTTATATAAGAGTATAAAGGAAAGAGGATAATCAATATAATGAAAGAACAAGAATTAAACACTTTAATGTCAGTAGTGTCAGATCCAATTAATAATGTTTACAAAATCAACTCATATCAAGATTTGGCAGAAATTCAAAGGATTATCAGAATTTTTAATATTTCAGAAGAACAGCATAACAAACATGCAATGTTATCTATTAAAAATTTGGCTACTTTCCGTTTGGTTTTGAGTAATAACTAAATTTTTATAACAAGCTTACTTTATTCGGTAAAAGCTAAAAAGACCTTGCTAACTGGTAAGGTCTTTTCCATTAAAAAATATTTATCTAATAAATTTAATCAACAATTAAACCAATAATCGGAGGGGCAAAGAGCAACACACCTGCCATTACAGCGATTATAGTAACAACCATTACAGCTCCTGCAGCAATATCTTTTGCCATTCCCACCATTCGTGAAAATCTGTTGTGAAAAATTGCATCTAAAGAAAATTCAATTGCTGAATTGAACATCTCTGCAGAAATAACCATTGCAATTAACATCAACAAAATGCAAAATTTTACAATTGAAAAATGTAAGCAAAAAGCCGTAATCAAGACTAATGTAGCTGCAAACAGGTGAATTCGGATATTACGTTCACTTTTTAGGGTTAATCTCATACCCTTTCTTGCATTTTTAAATGTATTTGAAAAACTTTGAGTTTTATATTTTGTCATAAATTATACCTATACTTTTTAGAGCTTCTTTTTGATGCGTTACAACGAAATCAAATTCTTCTTGTGTTTGATGATCAAAACCTAAAAGATGAAGAATTCCATGACTAATTAAAAATAATAGTTCAGAGTCTTTTGAAATTTCTTTCTTTTGAGCTTCTTCTATTATCTTATCTAATGCTATTATAACCTCTCCTAAATTAATTTCCATATCCAAAACGAATTTTTCATCATCTGAAGAGTCAGCAAAAACAGCAAACGTAATAATATCTGCAGGATAATCCTTGTTACGGTAATCTCGATTTATTACATGTGTTTTTTGTGCATTACAAAACAAAAAATCAAATGCAACTGTTTCATAATCATACCCATTTAGGCAACAAGACCCCACAATATCTGCACATGTCATATAATAATTGAAAATTGCTTTTGTTTTTTCAACTATATCTTCAACATTTGGTTGCCAATCGTTATATTCATTTTCTACGTATAAATTAAAATTTATCATAAATCCTTTTTATTATTTTCTTTATTCAAATCAGTTTTGTTATTGTCCTCAGCTTTTGTTTCGGCTTTAGGCTTCTTAGAGTCTTCAAGAGCTTTTATTTTCTTTTCTAAATCTTCATCAAGTGCTTTGTGCGGGATTTCAATTTTATTTTTTGCAAATTCTTCTGCAATATTTTCTTGGTATTTAATTCTATTATGTTGCATTCCTCGCAAAATTCTACTAAAAGTTGCAGCAATAATTTTGATATCTTTCAAAGTTAACGGACTATCAGCAAGTTGACCGTCATTTAATCTCTCGACAATAATTTTATCAATAATATTTTCAATTTCTTCTGTCGTAGCACCTTTCATAGCTCGAACTGCAGACTCTACAGCATCAGCCAACATCAAAATTGCAGTTTCTTTGCTATTAGGTTTTGGACCTGTGTAGCGGAATTGTTCTTCTTTAACATTTTCAATTCCCTCTTCCTGAACGGCTTGATTATAAAAATATTTAGCCAAACCCTCTCCATGGTGTTGAAGAATGAAGTCATTGATGATGCTTGGTAGTCCATATTCTTTAGCCAATTCTACACCATCTTTAGGGTGAGCAGTAATAACCATCTTACTCAATCTTGGATTCAATGAATTGTGCGGATTTTCGATACTAAAATAAGATTGGTTTTCAACAAAGAACAAAGGCCTTTTTAATTTTCCGATATCATGATAAAAAGCCCCAACCCTTGCCAAAATAGGATTTGCACCAATAGCTTCTGCAGCAGCTTCACACAAAGTTGAAACCATCAAACTATGGTGATAAGTACCGGGAGCTTCAATTTGAAGTCGTTTCAATAACGGTTGGTTATGATCGCCCAATTCTGCAAGCCCATAAGGAGTTATAATATGGAAAGTACTCTCTAACAATGGAGAAACCCCAAGAGCAACAATTGAACTAAACAAACCGTTTACGAATATAAAAATACAATTGCGCAAAATTAATGCATTACTTACATCAATCAAGCATTTGTCAATAAAATACAAACTCAGCATAATCAATAAACCGGCAACACTAAGGTTAAAACCGACTTTGATTAAATCAAAACGTCTTGTATAACGAATCTTTGAAACAGTAATCATACCAATCAAAGAAAGAATCGTAAATATAATTAAAAATTGAGAATCATACTGCATACCTACAGTTAAAATCGTTAAGATTAAAGATGATAATAAAAATGCAACTCTTGGACTTAAGAAGATTGCTGCAATAATTATAACCGCAGGAATTGGCAATATATACGGCGAAAAACCTGTCGGCAATAATACCGCAATTAAACAGGTTACAACAACTAACATACTTGAAAGCGATAAGTATCTCGGTTCAAGTAACTGTTTTTCAAAGAATTTCAAATAAGCCAAATATATTATCGTCACCAAAAGTACTAATATGTAAATTGACAAAATACCTTGCCAATTAAGCTCATAAACGTTATAACCCGCTTCACGCAAGGCATCACGTTTTAGCCTTGTAACCGGTTCGCCCTCAAATACTATTTTTTCACCCTTTTGGAAAGTAACTTTATAAGGTTTGACTGCATCTTGAGCATTCATTTTCGCAATTTCCGTTGCCGCATCATCAACAACCAAGTTTGGAACAATAACTTGTTCTAACAATGCAGTGATAACAGAAATCTGACGTTTAGATACATTAGTTACTAAATTGTTTTGTATAAGAGTTTTAATATTATCTTTTTCATAGTCTTTTTCAGTAATTCCGACTTGCAAAATATTTACCAAAGACAAAGACGCTTTATCAAAAGCTTCTCGAAGAGAAGCATCATCAACATTTAGCAAAAAATCAATAATAAAATCTTTTTTAGGATTGTCAGACAAATCAAACAATACATTTAACTCAGAAATTTTTTCTTGTTTTGAAGTGTCTTTTTTCCTGATTTGAATAACAGCATTTTCAATAGTTTCAAGGTTTGTCTTGATAAAATCGTCTTCTGCCGGAACTAAAATAGGTTCAACTTTCTGAGCAACTTCTCTTTTGTGTTGTTCCGTACGCTTTACATCTTCTACAGTTAAAGTCTTTTGAGCAATAATATCTTTTTTACTGATACCATTTTCAATAATAGTTTGGAAAAAGAAATTTTGAGAAGCAACAACCGCTGTAATCAAAAAAGTAAAGCTCGTTAAGTACAAAAACTTTACAACCTTAGACGAAGTTACGAATTCTTTCGCCCTCTCCAAATATTCACTTTTAATCATATATATTAGTATCCTATTTAAGTTCCATTTTTATATATCAATTTTAACCCTTAGTAAAAATTTTTCAAGTGGCGCGGGTAATATATACTATATAAGGATTAGACGAAAAAGACCACTTTCACAAGTGGTCTTTTCATGCCTTAAATTTAATTAAAAAATTAAAGAAATTATTCCTCAGTTTTTTCAGCTTTTGATTCTTTTTGTTTGCTAATTAAATCTTGCAATTTTTCCTTAATTTCTTCACCTTTTTTTTGCAAATCAGAAACCGCATCATCTGCTTTTGATTGAATTTGTTTTGCAGTTTCATCTGCTCTTCTTGCAATGTCTTGAGCGGAATCAGATAAAAGTTTTCTAGTTTCTTCACCTGATTTTGGTGCTAATAAAATACCTGCAACGGCACCAATAGCGCCACCAACAACAAAACCTGCTAAAAATCTTGATACTGACATATTAAATTCTCCTTTTGTTAATCTTTCATATTATAAATCCGGTCTTAGATGATTTAATCACCTAATTGTTTATTATCTCTTTCTGAACAATGAATAAACAGTCATAAAACCTTTCAAAAATCCACCAAAGATGTTTTCTGAAAATATTTTTGTCTTTGCTAACGCATTTTCAAGACCCAATTTTACATTTCCAACACCCTCATCAGTACTTTGAATCAAAGAATTAATTGAATGCATTGTTTCATTTAATTCTTTTAATGTCGGTTTTAATTCCGTGTTCAACAGAATAGATGTTTCATTAATATTTTTTGCTAAAGTTGACAAATCAACCAATAGCTTAACTAAAAATCCTGCAACAACCACAACAACGATTCCGGTAGCAACGGCTAGAAATGTTAGTCCATGATTTAGGATTACTTGAGATACTTCAACACTCATTATCTTGTTATTCCTTTACTGCTTACTAATAATCAAATTCGTTATCACTGTTGTTAGATTCAATATCTTCCAATTCCTTTGCTTTTTGCATTTTTTTAGATTTTACGGAATTGTTCAATTTTCTGAATTGTCTTTCTAATTTGTATTTCATCAAATCAACAGACTCTAGAGCTTGTTTTTTAGCTTCCGCAATTTGTGGAGCGTGTTTTTCATATAAATCACAAGCTGCATCTTTTAGTTCTTTTCTTGATTCTTCTCCAGATTTTGGAGCATAAAGAACACCTGCAACAATACCGCCGACAACACCGGCAATCAAGCCCATTGAAAACATAAATGCTTTGTTTTTACTCATAGTTGTAAACCTCTTATTTCAAATTTCTTCATAATTGTAACATATTTTTTCATGGATTTCAAGAAGAAATCGAAAATTATAAGTTAAAAGAACTCTATAATTGAGATTAAAGAATTTCTATAAAAAACTAAACTAATGTTTCTTTATAAATTTAACCAAAGAAATTATCAAGTCAGCAAACGCAAAAACTCGTTTTCCTCCAGTGCTTAAAAACAGATAAAGCACTGTTGTAATAATATTCCTTGAACAAACACTTACACATTCTTCTTTTTTCCTAGTAACAAAAGCTGCGAAATAATCAACACCCAACAAAACAGTATTGACCGTAATTTGGAATTGATTTATTTGTTTTTTCAATACAGGTTGAAAATCTAAGACCTTTTGATTAACTTCGCATACGCATTTATCAGCCTTTAGAATAGCAGAAATTATCCACCCTGCAATGATTAGTTCAGCTATAAAAATTATTGTAAAAAATATAGTTAGCATCTTTCAACTTTTCTTACTTTTGTATTATATTAAAATTATAATATATTATCGTAATATTTTTTTGAATACGTCTAAAGGACTATTTTATGAACAGAGTGAGATTTTATACAGCATTAGTACTTGCGAGATTAACATATTTAGCTATTAAATTGTTACATCGCTCTTCAGGAACATCTTTTGTCGGAATGATGACACTAAAAGTTTGTCCGGATTTTTTAGCTCATTGCAGAAAATATATTGAAAATAATGCAATAACGATTTCCGGAACAAATGGAAAAACAACGACATCAGGACTTGTTGCGCATATTTTTGAAGAAAATCAAAATTCAATAATTCACAATGTAAAAGGCGCAAATATGCTGACTGGAATAGCGAATGTTTTTGCACTAAATATCAAACCTTTCAAAAGATTTGACTATGCCGTAATTGAGTCAGACGAAGCTTATCTAACAAAATTATATGATTATTTTAAAGCTGATTATCTTTTAGTAACAAATCTATTCAGAGACCAGTTGGACAGATATGGAGAACTTTCAACAACAGCAAGTTTTATACAAAATGCAATTGATAAAAATAAAGAGTTAAAACTAATACTAAATGCAGATGACCCGTTAGTTACAAATTTTGGAAAAGGGAAAAATGCTATCTACTATGGATTTGAAGAAGTTGAATTTTGCTCAGAAATTCATAATGCGACATCAAATGCTCCAACAGAAGTATTTAATTGTATTTGTGGAAAACCTCTCCAATATAACAAGCAATTTTTTGCACAAGAAGGTCATTATTATTGTGCGAAATGCGGTTTTAAACGTCCCGAGCCTAATTACAAAGGTTACGTAAAAATATATTCTGATTATTCAGAATTAAAAATAAGACATAATGACAAAGACTTCGAATTTAAAATCAATTTAGTAGGATTATACAATGCCTACAATGTACTGGGAGCAGTCGCTTGTGCAATGGAAAACGGAATTGATTACCAAACAATAAAAAAAGCTGTTTCAACTTATAAATCAATTTTTGGAAGAGCCGAAAGAAGAATCATCAATGGACATAAAACACTCATTCAACTAATCAAAAATCCGACAGGTGCAAGCGAAGTTCTAAAAACAGTTGATTTATCTTCTAACATTGTAATTGCAATTAATGATAATTATGCAGATGGCAGAGATATTTCTTGGCTTTGGGATAGTGATTTTGAACAACTGAAAAATGCTCAAAAATTAGTAATTACCTCTGGAATTCGAGCAAAAGATATGGCTACGAGATTGAAATACGCAGGAATTCCACAAGAAAAAATTATTGTGGAAGAAGACATAAAATCAGCTATTGCATTAGCTGCAAAATCTGATAATATAGAAGAACGAATTACTATTTTACCGTCATACACGGCTTTATTAAAAATTAGTAAAATGAAATTTTAGAAAGGAATAAAAATGCTTTTAGGTGTAAATATAGATCACGTTGCAACATTAAGAAATGCAAGAGGTGGAGTTGATCCAGACCCAATTCAAGCAGCAGAAATTTGCGAAAAAAGTGGGGCAACTTCAATCACAACTCACTTGAGAGAAGATAGAAGACACATCAAAGATCAAGATGTTAAAACCCTAAAAAAAATACTTAAAACAAATCTAAATCTTGAAATGGCAGTAACAGACGAAATGCAAAAAATTGCCCTTAGTGTTAAACCTCATTCAGTTTGCCTTGTTCCAGAAAAAAGACAAGAAGTTACTACAGAAGGCGGACTTGATGTTGCGAGCCGTTTAAATAGAATTACAGAATTTGTTCAACCGTTACTTGATGCCGGAATATTGGTAAGTTTGTTTATTGATCCATCAAAAGAACAAGTTTATGCAGCAGCAAAAACAGGTGCTCAATTCATTGAACTTCATACTGGACAATACTCAATGGCCTTTGGAACACCTGACGAGACAGAAGAATTTGAAAAATTAAGAGAAGCCTCTCGACTTGCTCACGCACTTGGGCTTAAAGTTAATGCAGGTCACGGTTTGAATTATGAAAATGTTTATAGAATGAAACAAATTGAAGATTTATACGAACTTAATATTGGGCATAGTATCATTGCTCGTTCAGTATTTGTAGGTCTTGAACAAGCTGTTAATGAAATGAAAAACTTGATTAAATAAATTATTTGAAAGGCTTAACAATGGAAAAAACAAACGAAGAAATAATTGAAGAAATGCAACAAGTTGCCAATCAAATGGTTATTGATGATTTGGAAGAAAATCCGGATTTAGAAAACGAATTCTTTGACTGTGACTGTTGTGGTAAGAATAAAAGTCTTGCCGGTTCAATTCAGTATGGAGATTACAGGCTTTGTAATGACTGTGTTTTACTTGCAGAAACAGGTTTTGCTCTAAAAAAATTCACTGACATTCAAGACTTGATGAATGCAATGGAAGATAAAAGACTTGAAGAACTTTGCAAATACGTTAAAGAAGAAGAAAATAGAAAAAAGCAATTAGATAATTAATTTATTTATTATTTTTTTGAAGAGG
>DABJ01000056.1:30564-42915 GCA_002102825.1 Candidatus Gastranaerophilales bacterium HUM_12
AAAATACTTTATATATATGTAAACACGAGGATGTGCTTATTGAGGAATCACAAAAGACTTAAGCACACACTTCACACTTCACTATTACGAGGAATGGTACAAAATTTACATTCCAAGAGCCTTTTCTTCTAAAGGCTCTTTTTTTTACCTAGTTCTTTTCCACACAGAATCTGAGATTTTCCAGCTATTGTCTTTTACATACTCCAAGCACCAATAGCCATTACCAGTCTCACAATTCGCTTTAACCTGTTCTTTAGTTCTATCAAATCCTGCAGGTACCAATCCTTTTTCAGAATCATATATCAAAATATAAATATCTTTACCTATAATATTAGGCTTTTTATCTCCATTCACATCTACATAAAATTGAATAGTATTACCAGTTGCATCTACCCCAAATGCATTTTTTGTCGAACCTGCAGATGAAGTATCAATATCAAAATAAGCACCTTTTGCAGTTCTAAATGCCAAAGCAACACCAACATAACCTATCAAGCTATCTGTTTCTCCAACTTTTGTTTCATAAGTCGGGGCTTTAGCATTCAAAGTCTTGACAACACCATACTTATGCCAACAACCGCCTGTTGAATAGCAAACTTGCTCAAACTTCATATATGGAGCTAAAAAAGTTTCAAACCATTTTTTATTACTAGACAAACTCACACCTAAACTATTTATTGCCCCAACTTCATCAGTCTCAGCCATTTTCATCGTTTGATAAATACTTGAATAATTTTCCCGAATTTGAGTTTCAATTTGAGCCTTTTGAATTTTTGAAATCAACATAGGTATAGTCATTGCAGCAACAACACCAATTATTCCAAGTGTAATCAATACCTCTGCTAACGTAAAGGCATACTTCCTATTTTTATTCATAATACTATCCTACTTATTCATATACTTTATGTCTAATAAAGCAAGTATAGTATATCGCACAAATATTGTCAATAATATATTATAAAAAAATGGATAATGAAGATTTTCTAAAATTGGGATATAAAATTAAATACTTACGCAACAAAAAAGGCTTTTCTCAACTCGATTTGTCGTTGAAAACAGGTCTAACAACCCGTACAATTAGCAGGATTGAATGCGGAACAATAGACCCCAAATATTCAACTCTTGTTAGAATATCAGAGGCCCTTGATTCTAAATTAATAGATTTACTAAATTTCAGTTTATAAAAACTATTTTTTTACGGTTAATAAGATTTCCGCTAATTTTCCGGAACGTGGATTCTTAAAACGGATTTCCTTACATTTAGGTTCTACCGGCTTGAATTCGTCTTTTTGATAACCATATAAAAACTTCATAAATTCTTTGCTATACATATTTACACACCTATCCGATTTAAAACTTCACACATATATAATAAAACATAAACAGGGAAAATATTGCCAATTATAAACAAATTGTTACAAAGCTAGTAGTTTTAAATATTACCCACATTGATAAGAAATTAAGCTAATGTTTTAAAACCTCCTAAAAGTACATAATTTGGTATAAGTTTGTTTTTTAAATAAAACTTTTGTTTATTTTAAACAAAACTCACACAAACAAGGAGGTAAAAATGTCAATTAAAAAACTAACTGTGGCAGCTGCGATTGCCGTTGGAATAGCAACGTGTTCCTTGACTTCTGCAATGGCAGCTTGCCCATGCAACACCAAAGCTCCTGAAGAAGCATTGCCTGTTGTAACTGGTCCGGCTTGTCCGGTAAAAAATCAGCAAGCTACTTGCCCAAAATGTAAAAAAGCAATTCCAGATTGCGGTTGCAAGAAAAAAGAACCTTGCCCAATCAAAAAACAAGAGCCATGCCCTGAAAAGAAAAAACCGGATTGTGGCTGTCCAGATGAAATAAGCTGTGACAAACCGGCTGTTCCATCAACAGCATTATGCCCACAAACAGGTAAACCTGACAAAGCTGAAATGAAACAGGTTTATGGTTATCCTCAAGCTATTTACGGAACAAATAACTATGTTGGAGAACCTGCAAACTCAGTATTTTCTACAGAAAAAGCATTGAAAGGTTGTCCATCAAGCAGAATGTCTTCAAACATCTCAGGCGCAACAGTAGCAACTGACGGTCAAATGACAGGCGCTGCAACTCAAATGCCATGCTTGAATGAATGCCCTAACAAATATAATGGTATTACAATCGACAGAAATGAAAGGAAAATGGACGGAAATTCTTGTCCTATAGATATTCAATCTGCCAACTCAATAAATGCGGTTAAGAAAACACTTATTCCTTACGAAATTCCACAACAAATTCAAAACATTACAGGAGGAGCTGCAAACTTGGGTGGTTGCCAATTCCCAGACGTACCAAACGGATACTGGGCAGCATGCGACATTGATAAACTTGCAATAAACGACGTTGTCGTTGGTTACCCGGACGGATATTTTAAACCAAACAAAAATATCTCTCGTGCAGAATTTGCAACAATGTTAGTTAAAGGTTTCAACTTAAATTGCGATATGCATAATCAAGCATTATTCAAAGATGTTCCTAACCACAACTGGGCTAATGCTGCAATTGCAAAAGCCGTTGGTGAAGACTTGTTAAAAGGTTACCCAAATAAAACTTTCAGACCTCAAGCACCGGTAACTCGTGTTGAAGCCTTAACATCAATCGCAAAGGGTATGACGTGTGATATCGACAGATGCAAAGCTGATGAAATTTTAAGCAGATATGCAGACGGTAATAAAGTTCCTGAATGGGCAAGAATTCCGGTAGCTAAATCTCTTGACAGCGGGGCTTTGAAAGATTCACCTAATCCAAACATGATTATGCCAAATAAAGATGCTTCTCGTGCTGATATTGCTTCTATGATGCAAACTGTTCGTGTAGCATTAGGGTATGACACAAATCCTAAAACTGCAACTTCAATTTGTCCTGCGTGTCCGGTAGATAAAAATGCGTTGATTGAACACGAAGAAATCATAAAAATTCCTACATTGAAATTATCAATGATAGACCAATTGACAGCTAAATCTTCACACGTTGGACAATACTTCAGAGCTAACACTCTCGAAGATATCACAATCAATGGTGTAACTTATCCTTGCGGTTCAACTGTTACAGGTCAAGTCGTAGAAGTTATAAGACCATCAGGTTGTGAAAAAGGTGCTCTAAAACTTGCCTTCACAGAGATTAAAAACGGTGATTGTAAAACTAAATTACCTAAACAAATTCTTCAAGCTCAAATTAACAAATCAAAAAATGTTAACCCAGTTGCGAGATTTGTTGAAATGCCATTCACTTGGGCGGGTTCACTTGTCGGCGTTGTTGGTAGAACTGCAGGCGGTATCTTAACAACAGTTGGTAATGCTGCAGAAAACGTAACAAATGATGCAGGCTATATGTTAGGTCATGCATTTCAAGGGCAATTCGGTGCCGCTGCTCGTAGTTTAGGCGATGGCTTATTCGAAACAGTGAAAGCTCCGGTTGACGTAACAAGAACAGCTTTATCCGGCACAATGGGCTTGTTCCAAACAACAGGTGATGAATTTGCTTACCTTGTTGATCCTCGTGGATACAAAATATCCGCAGTTAATCCTAGGGAACACGTTACTATCGCTTTTGGTTGTAATGAATAAATAATGAATTTCTTTTTACAACACAAAAGTCCATAGTTTAATTCATCACTATAGAACGGACCTTGAGAGAAATCNNGCCGTCTCTTATATTATTATTTTTTATAACTTATCGCAAATACCTAAAGTACAAATAGAATGAGCTCAATACTAATGATATAAACGTAATTAAAGCACCATATTTCATAAAGCGTAAGAATGAAATTTTATGTCCTCGAGATTCTGAAGTTTCACTAACTAAAACATTTGCAGCAGCGCCAATAATTGTTAAATTTCCACCCAAGCAAGCACCTAAAGACAATGCCCACCATAGAGCATGAGTTGCACCAGTCATTGCATTTGGATTGGCAGGGTTGATAAGCTCTGAAATCAGCGGAGCCATTGTTGCGGTATATGGGATATTATCAATAATACCGGACAATATACCGGAAGCCCAAAGAATAACCATTGTTGCTAATTCAAGACTACCATGAGTCAACACAATCAACTGGTCAGCTAAGAACTTAATACCACCATTTGCCTCAAATCCACCAATGATAATAAATAAACCAATGAAAAAGAAGATTGTAAGCCATTCCACATCACGATAAATTTCTTTAGGTTTTTCAAACAACAACAAGAATGATGCACCGGAAACAGCAAATACGTAAGCTGAAATATGGGTAATATCATGAGTTACAAAACCTAAAATAACTAAACCTAATGTAATAACAGATCTAATCATCAAGTTTTTATTGGTAATAGTTTTTGAATTATCAAGATTTGCAACATGTTCCATTTTTTCAGGTGTCGTTTTCAAACCTTTTCTAAACAAGAAAATCAAAACCCCAATTGATACCATAAAAATTAAAAATACAATCGGAGTAAGTTCTTGAACGAAATTCATAAAACTCAAACCTGCTCTTGTACCGATGATAATATTTGGAGGATCGCCAATCAATGTTGCAGTACCACCAATATTAGAAGCCAAAACTTCTGTTATCAAAAATGGAACAGGGTCCGTTTCAAATTCTTTTGCAATAACAAAGGTTATAGGCATCATCAAAACAACCGTTGTAACATTATCTAAAAACGCAGATGCAATAGCGGTAAATGCAGCAAGTGCAAATAAAACAGTTTTTGGGTGTCCTTTAGTAAGTTTCAACAAATTAATCGCCAACCACTTGAAGACCCCACTGCGACTTGCAATATTCACAATAATCATCATACCAATAAGTAAAAATATTACTTCAAAGTCAACATATTCAAAAACCCCTTTTACATTGTGCTCCAAATTTAATGAAAGAGGAATCAATCCAAGTAACATCGTTAAAGAAGCTCCAACCAATGCAACTACAGATTTTTGGATTTTTTCACTTGCAATGAAAATGTAGGCAATCAAAAGAATCGCTCCGGAAATAATCATTCCATGTGAGTGAATAAATTCTAACATTTTGTATTTTCTCCTTTATATTTCTATTTACAACCAAACTTTATTCTATATTTTGTGTCTTACAAGAGCATAAACATCATTAAAGACAACTAACACCATGAAAATTATCAAAAGGAGAAAAAAGAATGAACTTACTTTATTTAAAGTTTCTTCATCAATCGGTTTCCCTCTTAATTTTTCAATCAACAGGAACATAAAATGCCCACCATCAAGTGCCGGAATTGGTAAAAAGTTAACTAAAGCCAAATCCATTGATATCATTGCAGTTAACAATAAGCCGGAGAAAAATCCATTGTTAGAAATAACATCTCCACCAATTTTCGTAATTACAACAATACCGTGTAAATCTTTCATTGGAATTTTACCAGTAAACAATTGCCACAAACCATAAACTAAAACATAAGTTTGCTCCCACAAATATCTAAAACTACCAGTAATTGCCGCGCCAACACCTTTAGTCGGAGTTGTAACTTGACGGGCTTCCAATGAAACACCAATCAAACCTTTTTCGTTAGGATAGAATGTTTTCAGTTGAACAGTTTTATCCTTGCGTAAAACTGTGACATCTAATGGCCTTAAACTATCTGATATGGCATAAGCAACATCTTTCAATGTTGTTGTACCATCTGCAACATAAGTTGTTCTACTTTTTAGAGAATCTCTAAGTTTTGTTTGTTTTTCGGTTAATGAATTTTGAGAATCTCTATATAATTTATATCCTCTAAGAAAATCATCATCAATCTTTAATTGCGGTTCTGATTTAATATCAGGCAACGCAACAACAGTTAAATTTTTAATACTTTCATTTTCATTAAGTTTTGGATTAAGTTTTTTCAACTTGTCTAAATTTGTTTTAACAAAATCATAATCAACTTTTCCATCATAAGGTTTGCTATTCTGTGCGAATAAAGTCAATGCGTAGCTTGACTTTATTTCAGAACCGTTGATATTAATAATTCTATCACCTTTTTGTATTCCGCTATTCCAAACAGACGCATCTTTTTCTGCAACAATATTGTTTATATAAACTTGAAAATCAGAAGATGGAAGTTTCCCCCAGACCAAAGAGGTTATTAACACAAGGAAAAATGCAGTAATGACATTTGCTATGACACCTGCAGAAATTACAATCATACGTTGCCACACAGGGCGATTTAAGAATCTATCCTTTGAATCTTTTGGCAAATCTGTGTCTTTTTCATCATCAGGGAAAGAAACATAACCTCCAAGTAAAAAGGCATGAACTAAAACCTCAATATCCCCAACTTTTTTGCTCCATAAAGTTGGTCCAATTGGCAAACCGAAACCGAATTTAGAAACCTTTATTCCTAAAACTCTCGCAGCCAAAAAGTGTCCGGCCTCGTGAACCAAAACCAAAAAACTAAGTAGCAAAATCATTATTATTATTGACATATATTTCTCCCCGATAAAATAAGGAATAAGAGTGCAATATGCCACCCTTATTCCTCATAATTTTCTATTTAAACTGTTTTAAAAATCTTTCATCATCATTAAAGAATAATCTAATATCATCAATTGCATATTTAAGCATAGAAAGTCTTTCAACCCCCATACCAAAAGCAAATCCGGAATATACTTCTGGATCAATACCAACACCTTTCAATACGTTAGGGTCAACCATACCTGCACCCAAGATTTCTAACCAACCGGTACCGGAACATGTACGACAACCTTTACCCTCGCACATAATACATTGAACATCAATTTCAGCAGATGGTTCTGTAAATGGGAAGAAGCTACTTCTAAATCTTGTTGGGCGACTTTCACCGAAGTACAATCTGATAAATTCGTTCAAAACACCTTTCAAATCACCAAATGTAATATTTTTATCTACATACAAACCTTCAATCTGGTGGAAGAAATTATTTTTTCTTGAATTGATATTTTCATTTCTATAAACTCTACCTGGAGCAATAATTCTAATTGGAGGATTTTTACCTTCCATTGCGTGAATTTGAGCACCTGAAGTTTGGCTTCTCAACACAACATTTTTAGCAATATTTGTGTAGAATGTATCTTGCATATCACGAGCAGGGTGATCTTTTGGAACATTCAACATATCAAAGTTATAATATTCAGTTTCAACTTCCGGAGCAAATTCATCAGGAACAACTGAAAAACCTAAGCTTTGGAAAATTGAACAAATTTCATTTGTAGTTGAAGTTAATGGGTGAACATGTCCCCTTGGAATGAATTGTCCCGGTAATGTTACATCTATTCTTTCTTTTTGAAGTTTTTCATTCAATTCTTTTTCATAGAAAAGTTTAAATTTTTCTGAAATTGAAGATTCTAATTTTTGAGTAATTTCATTAGCCAAAGAACCTACAATCTTTTTATCTTCAACAGAAAGATCTTTTAAACCTTTTTTAATTTCGTTAAATTCACCTTTTCTGCTCAAATATTTGAATTTTATATCTTCTAAATCTTTAACAGTGCTTGCTTTTTCAATATCGGCAACAGCATCGGAATAAATTTTTTCTAATTGTTCTTTCATCTCGTCCCCTTTATATATTTATAATTTCATTAAATTTCTTTTCGTAACCAATTGATGATTTTGGACCATGCCCTGGGTGAACTACAACATCTCCAGACAGGTTAAACAAAACATCTTTTACACTTTTTTTTATTGTTTCAAAGCTTCCTCCAGGGAAATCTGTCCTTCCTACACTACGGAAAAACAACGTATCTCCGGAGAACAAATCTTTATCTCCCACCAAATAACACATTCCGCCTTGAGTATGTCCTGGAGTAGAAATTGCTTTTATTTTAGTACGTCCAATAAAAAATTCATCGCCATCTTTTACAAAGTGAGTAATTTTTGCAAATTCAGGAGGTTTTACACCGGTAAAATATTGAATCATTTTTGGAGCCGTTTCGACTTGTTCTTCATCTTCTTTTGCCATATAAGTATCGACATTAAAATTTGATTGAAACTTTTCTACACCTAAAATATGGTCAAAGTGTCCGTGCGTAAGTAAAATATATTTTAATTTCACACCAGACTGTTTTACAGCATCAATAAATCCAGAATTTGAATCAGAACAATCAATAAGAACAGCTTCTTTTGATTCAATATCAGTTACTAAATAGTTATTAGCATCTACAGGTCCTTCGACAAAAACTTTTATATCAATCATTATTTGCCTCGAACCAATTCAAATATACTTTTACACATTAAAAATAACTGTTCCGCATCTTTTAAAGCAATCATATTCGGTCCATCACAAAGCGCTTTATCCGGCTCTGGGTGAACTTCAAAGAATAAAGAATTTGCACCAACAGCCATTGCTGCCTTTGCAAGATATGGTACAAATCGTCTATCTCCACCAGAACTTGCACCATTTGCCCCAGGGAGTTGAACACTATGAGTAGCATCAAACACAACAGGGTAACCAAATGTTTGCATTATTGGGATTCCTCTAAAATCAACAACCAAATTGTTATACCCAAAAGAAGTTCCTCTATCTGTAACCAAAATATTAGTATTACCAGAATCTTCAACCTTTTTAATCAAGGTTTTCATTTGGTCTGGAGATAAAAATTGACCTTTTTTAATATTTACAATTTTACCGGTTTTAGCAGCCGCGACAAGTAAATCTGTTTGACGACATAAAAAAGCAGGTATTTGCAAAATATCAGCAACTTCTGCAACTCTTTCTGCTTGTTCCGGAGTATGAATATCTGTAACTATCGGTAAATCATATTTTTCTTTGACTTTAGCTAACATTTCCAAACCTTTTTCTAGCCCCGGACCTCTAAAAGAAGTTATAGAAGAGCGGTTAGCTTTATCAAAAGAAGATTTGAATACATAATTTATACCCAATTTCTTTGTAATTTCTTTTAAACCGGCAGCGGTTTCGTCTAAAATTTCTTGGCTTTCAATAGCACAAGGACCGGCTAAGATAGTAAGCTTATCCCCTCCGATTTCAAAATCCCTTAATTTAATTCTCTTAATATTTTCCATCATACCCAAATTATATGAAAAATATAGCAAAATTACAAGTAAAATGTATCTAATACTTATTCAACAATTACACGAGCAGGGAAATTACTTTTTAACAAGTTGTTTGCTGCTTGTTGAGCTTTTTCTCTTGAAGTATATGAACCAACTTGCAAAGTATAATACCCTCCAAGATTTTTAACAACCGGAGATACACCCAATCCGGCATCTTGAATAATTGATTTCGCAACTTCAGCTTGTTTTTCTGTAGCATAATAGCCGACAACAACTTTAGCATTAACAATTTGCGCAGGAGTTGGAGCGGACTGAGTATGAGTAACAGGAGCGGATTGATGATTTACAACAGGTTGAGCATGTTGTTGAACTTGAGTATTTTTTGTCGGCTGTTGTTCAGTTGTTTTTTGTTCATTCTTTTGAGCTTTCAACATATCAGCCATTTCTGCTTCCATTTGACCAACAGTTTTTTTCTTGTGATTTGGAAGTACAACTTTCTCATCTAGCTCTGGAGAAAACATATCCTCATCGTTAACTTTTTTCCCAGAATCTTCATCTTGAAGCTTCTTTAACCTGTCATCAATTACAGAAGCGGAATTATCCTCCATAGTATCATCATCTGTAGTTGCAGAAACTTCAGAATCATCAGAAATTCCTACATCTACATTTGGAGAGAGAATTTTAGCGAAACCAAGAATAATTAAAAGCCCAATAATAAACACAGACACAAAAACAGTCATGTCTTTATTCGGACCTTTTTTAACTTTTCTTTTGTAATCACTATAACTAAAGTGAGCGGTATTGTCATATTTATCAGTTTCTTTTAACATTAAACACCTCTTACTTTCGTGCTTGCCAAAACAATATCATCAATTTCTTCACTGTAATTTTTCATAACTTCAAGTGCAAAATCTTTAACATCATCAATACCTAAATCACTTTTCAAACCGGAAACAGGAATTGGAGCACCATCTGATAAAATATTTACACCTGTATGAATTAAAACAGAAGTTAGGGATTTAGTTGCAATAGACACAGACATTTTTTTGTCATTCACAAATAAGTCATCGCCACTTCTTCTAACAAAAAAACCTCGTTTTTCCAATGCTTCTTTTAAACAACTAATCAATAAACGTTGTCTAAATACACCTTCAACCAACCCAATATTAAATTGTTCAGTAATAAAACTAAGCATATATTTGCTATAAATTGGTTCATTATTTATAACATCTTCAATATCAACCATTTCGGTCAATTTAACTTCACATTCTCCACAAAATGCGACAATAACATCACCTTGTATTTTGAAATTTTTGTAAATCCAATGTGGTGTAAGTTGTGAACCAATATATTTGATTTCTTTGTCTATGAATAAAGTTTTCATTTCTATATTATCCAAACAATAGCTTTATGTAATGAGTATCATGATTTGCTTCAAGAGCATGCCTCAATCTGGTGCATGACTCACATATCCCGCAATGCTTTGCACTATCTTGATAGCAACTTTGAGTTAATTCAAGAGGTATCTTATATTGCAATGCTAACATGACTATATCATTTTTAACATAATTTATCAAGGGTGCAACTACTTTTGGCTTCTTTTGAGTAGAATATTCAAATTCTTTATTTAACGAATCTATAAAATCTTGAGTATTATCAGGAAAAGTTTGTCCCTCTTCCCTATTTGCACCGATTAAAATATAGTCATAATCTTGTGAATCCGCAAAAGAAGCTGCTATGTTTAAAAATAAACCATTCCTATTTGGTACCCAAACAGATTTTGCAGATTTTTCAGGATTATCAAGTGCTTTTCCGGTTGGAACAATTTGTTCTGATACCAAAGAAGTATTGGTTATTTGTTTTAACCAGTCCAATTTTATTACTTTGTGTTCAACATTATAATATTCACAAATTTTACGAGAAGCCTCAATTTCTTTTATTGCAGACTTTTGCCCATAATCAAAAGTTAATGCAAGTGTTATATTTAATTCTTCTCTTTTTAAACCTAAACTAACTAACGAATCCAAGCCACCTGATAATAAAATTATTGATTTTGTCATATTAATTATTCTCTTTCTCCGGTTCATATTCATCAAGAATTTCTACAGCTTCCATTTTCAAAGAATCAGAATATTTCGGAGATTTTATAACCTCATCTAAAATACTTCTGTCCGACATATTATATAAGGCAATTAGCGCATTCTTTTTAACTTCTTCATCTGTATCGTTAAGCATGCATTCCTTTATTGTATCAAAAGCCTTTGGGTTATCACTATCCATAAGTGCTTCTATGGCATTAATTCTAACCTGCGAAGATTCATCGGATAAAGAAGTTTTTAAAGCTTTAAAAACTCTTTCATTTCCACCAAAACCCATTCTGGTAATAGCTTCAATTGCACGTTCTTTTAAAAATGAAAATTTATCCATAATCCCTTGTTTAGTTTCAATTATACTAACCAAGGGATCAACAGCTCTTGTATCTCCAAGCAAACCTAAAGCAGACACCGCAGATTCTCGAAGATAAACCGATTTTTCACCCTCATCTTTAACCACATCAATCAATGGCGCAACAGCAAATCTATCACCGATTCGACCTAACGCATCAGCGCATGCCAGACGAACTTTATAATTTTCATGCTTGTTATTTAAACAATATAATAACGAAGAAACAACATTAGTATTCTTTTGATTTGCAATAGCTTTTGCACACATCACACGAACGTTAATAAATTTTTCTTTAGTTGCTTCATCTTCTACGGAACCATTTTTCAATAATAAAATATCAACAAGAACTTCTAAACTTGAAGAATCTCTATACATGTCAACACAATGAATTAAATACATGATTATATCGGGGTTTTGAGCATTCGAAAGCATATAATTATATATTTTGATTAAATCCCGTTCACAATATTTATCTTTTAATTCATCAATTCTAGAGGTTAAAACATTATAATCTGTTTCTGAAAACAAACCACAATCTTCTGCTATTAACTTAAAATCAAGATTTGTGTTATCTTCCACAATTTATCCTCTTCTGAGCTAATTTTATAATAAATCATAAGAATTATCAAGAAAATAAGTGTTCAAAATGCAATTGTAACATTTTCGTAAAGATAAGGCAAAAAAAAATCTCCTTTGTTTTAAAATAATTGTGTAGTAGTTATTAAACTTTTTAAATGGTGTGAAATGAATATAGACTCAATTAAAAATTATCCCACCGGTGTATTAGTCAAACAAAAGCCAAAGTACGGGCTGGAGAACAGACAAAAGAGTACGAGTGCGGATTTATGTGACAAAAAAAGTGTGAATAGAGGATATTATGGCGGTAGCTTTACGGGATTG
>DABJ01000056.1:42929-47210 GCA_002102825.1 Candidatus Gastranaerophilales bacterium HUM_12
CGCTAAAAGTTCTTTAGGGAAGAAATTTTCAAAATTTGCCTCAAAATCTTTTGACAAGATGTTAACTTTATGTGACGAACATACAGTTATCGCTCAAAACTTAGTAGCATTAGTTTTAGCAGCAGGCTTTAGACCAATTGCAATTATGTCTCTACCAGGAAAGAAAGATAAAGACGATAAAATTTATGCATCTGGTCACTCAATAGCTTCAGGGCTTATTGGTTTTGGTTTTTCAAGTATCGTGATGTTCCCTTTAGGCAAAGCTGTTAAAAAAACAAAAGAAACAATTAAAAATGCAGCAGATGCAATTGAACTTCTAAAAACAAATCCTCAAGAATATACAAAAGAACAATTAAATATCTTTAATAAACTTAAAAAGAAATTTAACATCTCAGATATCAAAGACATTGAAAATGTCGACAGAATTAAAAAATTCAAAAATACATACAATGTTAAAAACTTAACAGAACTTGAACACGCAAAATCATTCAAGCTTGTGACTAAGATGTTAGATATGGCACCAGATGTATTCATATTTGGTATTGCAAAAGCAATGTTAACAGTTGCTCTTATTCCTCCAATTTTGAAATATGTTTTCGGTATTGAGAAAAAAGCTAAAGCACCTCAACAAGTTCCAGCTCAAAATAATACAGTTCCAAATACTTTAAAACCGGAAATAACTAAATTTGTAGGAGGGTTAAAATAATGAACGTAACATTCCAAACAAACAATTTTAGCTCTCAATATGCTAATCAATATTCAAACAAAAATAACAGATTAAAATCAGGAATTTCATACAACAAACCTGCATTTACAGGAGAAATTCCAATTCCTAAAAAATCTAAATTATTAGCTCCTTTTCACAAAGGAATGGACAAATTTACGACTTGGTTATCAGACAATTACACGTCTAAATTATACACATCTAAAATAGCTCAGGTTTTAGCTAAAAAGACTGATAAACTGAATAGTGTAGTTGACCACATGCAAGTAATGGGTTCTATCATCATTTCTGGTATGTATATGACACAAACATTAAAAAATAAACAACTTGATGAAGACAGAAGAAGAACTCTTGCCATCAACCAAGGCTTGACTTTTGCTCTTTCAACAATCGGTTCTTATACCATTGATAATATGCTTGATTCAAAATGGGAAAGATTAACAGCAAAATATGCTCAAAAACAAACCGGAGATTCAAGTTTTATTGAAAAATTAGCTCAACACAACAAAGAAAAACTTGCAAAATTCAATGCAGATAAAACTGCAGGAAGACTTGCAGAAGATGCAAAATTCAAAGCAACTAGCGTCCTTGATTATATAGCTCAAACAACGCAAGATAAAGGACTTGAATCAAGACTTAGGGGAATGGGAGTTTTGAAAAAACTGGTTGTATTTGGAACAGTTTACAGATTCCTCGCACCGGTTGCAGTTACACCATTTGCGACTATGATTGGTAACAAACTTGTTCATGCAAAAAACAATGTAAAACAAGCTGACAACAATCAAAATAATAAACAAGAAAATACTAAAAAGGCTTAATAACAAACAGGCACAAAAAAGAAGTTGAACTAAACTGTTCAACTTCTTTTTTTACTAAATTTTTTGAGGGGAACAGAAATAAGGATTGTTCAAATATTTTGTCCACGTAATGTAAGCCTTGTTACCTTTAATTGTTTGAGTTCCTGTTGGAGTATATCTAGTAGCCCCTGTTTTTGGGTCTTTATATTTACCAAATATTTCTAACTCATAACGTTCCATTTCCTTTGATTTGTCACGCATAGCATCATACAATTCATCAACTTGAATACTTGGGAAAGAACAATTAATAACATAATTACCATCTTGAGCCTTAATAGTTTCTTGGTATTTACACTGTCCATTTCTCCAACCAATAATTTTTCTTGATGTTGAAAAATTTTTCGCTTCAAATTCAGATTCTGTTGTTTCTGAATACTCATCACAATCTTTGAAGTTTTTTATAAAATTCTTTGAATACTTAACATACTCTGCTGCAAAAGCACAAGTCAAACTAACACCTGCAACAACCAATAGAGCTAGTACAATTCCAAAAGTTTTTTTCATACTCTTCTCCTCCATAATTTCTTTAGCAACATTATAGCAAAAATTATTTAATAGTAAATATTTTTACAATTCTAAAATTCAAATCAATAGAAAGATTTAATGAAAAATTTTAAATCTCATCATTTTGTATGATTTCAAAAAATCCGGAAGTGCTAACATAACAATATACTCCTTAGAGACTAAGATACACATATCCCTAATCAACAGCTATGCACCTCAGTACATAGCTTTTTTTTATTTCAAATCATCATTCTAAATAACACGAAAAAAGAATAAATAAAAAAACATAATAGTTATTTAGTACGAATGCATTCAAGGAAAAAGCTCATAACTTATTCAAAATTTTTATAGTATAATTGCAGTATGAATATTATAGAAGAATTTGACACAATTGCAGCAATTTCAACTCCCATTGGCACGGGCGGAGTTGGTGTTATTAGAATTTCAGGCGACAAAAGTTTTGATATTGCAAAGCAAATTACTAACAGAAGTGATTTTCCGGTTGGTAGAATCTGCCACGGCTGGATTGTTGATAATAATAAAAAAATTGACGAAGTTATAATTCTTCCATTCAAAAATCCAAACAGTTACACCGGAGAAGATGTAATTGAAGTTCACTGTCACGGCGGAATAAATGTCGTAAGAAATGTATTAGATATCATAATCAAAAACGGTGCAAGAATGGCAGAACGAGGAGAATTCACAAAACGAGCATTCTTGAATAAAAAACTCGACCTATCACAAGCTGAAGCTGTTGATGATATTATTCACGCAAAAACATCAAATTTTGCAATTCAATCTGCAAAAAATTTATCCGGTGTCTTGGCTGGAAAAATTAAAGAAATTAGAAGCGAACTATTTGAAGTTTCATCTAGAATTGTTGCAGGAATTGATTTTCCTGAAGATGTAGCAGAACCTGAATATACATATTTAACACAAAAATTTAATAAAATTTTAAAAGAAATAAATAGAATTTTAAATTGTGCAAAATCTTCTGACATCTTGCGCCAAGGAGTTAAGGTTGCAATTGTTGGAAGACCGAATGTAGGAAAATCTTCACTATTCAATGCATTGTTAAATTTGGACAGAGCCATTGTAACTGATATTGCAGGGACAACAAGAGATATTATTAAAGAAAATCTTGATTTAGGAGTGGCAATCACATTGATTGATACCGCCGGAATTCGAGAAGAAGAAAATATTGATAAAGTTGAAGAAATTGGGATTGAATATTCAAAACAATCTGCATCAGAAGCGGATTTGGTATTATTTATGTATGATGCAAAAACAGGTTTGACAAAGGAAGATAGAGAAATTTACGAAATTATTAAAAATAAACCCAATATTGTTATTGCAAATAAAATTGATTTGATTCAAGACGGAGAATTTAAACCGGAACTTGAAAATACAATTACACTTTCTACATATTCTCCGGACGGAATTGAAACATTAAAGGAGAAAATGAAAAGTATAATTTGTAATTTTTCTCTTGAAGATACCGAATTTATTACAAATAAACGTCAACAGACTTGTCTTTTAAGATGTCAAGATAGCTTGACTAGAGCTTTAAGAGCTGCAGAAGTTGAAGAACTTCAAGATATGATTTATATAGATGTTAAATCTGCATTGCTCTCTCTTGATGAAATAACAGGTGAAGTTATTAATGATGATATTCTAAACAACATTTTTGACCATTTTTGTATCGGGAAATAACCTTACTTGTAAAGTTCTTCAATATCAAATTTAAATTTATCCAAATCATCAAATAAAAAAATTTCATTCATTGATACTTTTAAAGCCCTTGAGATTCGAAAAAGGGAACTTACAGTAACATCTCTTTTGCCTGCCTCAATCATTGCAATGTGCGACCTTGAAATATTAGATTCAAGAGATAAATTTTCCTGAGTTAATCCCCGACTAAGTCGAAATTTTCGAATTTGTAGTCCTAATTGTTTTCTAAAGCCATTGCACATAAATATATTCTATGCTATCATCTCATTAATTATTGTCGCTGCTAGTGACATGATTAGACCTAATGTTTTGACAGTTTGAATGGTAAGGAGGTATAAAATGGGTAATAAATCTAAGTATGAAAATGCTGAATTATATAATAATTCCCTCGTCCTAAATAGGAAGATGAGTAGTGTGAGGCTTACAACTCCAATCAAGGTAAAACTTGCATTTACTTTAGCTGAA
>DABJ01000035.1 GCA_002102825.1 Candidatus Gastranaerophilales bacterium HUM_12
TGTATAAATGATGGTTCAACTGATAATTCTTTAGAAATTTTAAAATCTTTTGCTAATAAAGATGAAAGAATTACTGTAATTGATAAACAAAATGAAGGACTTTGTATTACAAGAAATAGAGGAATGAATATTGCCAAAGGCGAATATATTGGATTTGTTGATTCAGATGATTGGGTTGATTTAGATTTTTACGAAAAATTATACAATTCTGCAATTAAAAATAATGCTGATATTGCAGTTTCTGAAATATATGAAGTCCATTGGAATAGAGAATTTTACAAACAAAAATTCGAAAAAGAAAAATGTATTGAAAATATTGAAGAAAAATTTTACACACTAAATATCCCTGAATATTCATACATTTGGAACAAAATATATAAAAGAACGGAAATAGAAAAATATAATATTCAATTCATTCCTAATCTATATTATGAAGATAGAGTTTTTACCCCAGAGGTTTTGTATGCATTAAAAAAAGTTGTTATTGTACCTAATGTTAGGTATTACTATTTTAGACACAAAAATTCTATTGTAAGAAATAAAAATATTAATCGGACTAAAGCAGACGAAATTATGACTAAATTTTTTCAAGAACATAATTTAGATTTGAATAAATTTATTGTTCAAGAAAAGAAATATAAAATATTTGGCATTACCTTTTTAAAAAGATTTAAAAAAGGAAACAAAATATCTTACAGATTTTTAAACTGCATAAAATGGTCGCTATAAATCAATCATTTTCAAACAATTTGCACGGTCAACTGTTATTTGCTTGCCTAATTCAAGATTTTTTATAGAAACTTGATGCTTCAAAATTTCATCTTCGCCTAAAATAAATGCGTATTTTGCAACTTTTGCAGCTTTCTCTAGTTGTTTTGAGAATTTTTTATTTGTTAAATCAAATTCAACATTCAATCCTTGACTTCTCAATTCTTCCGTCAAAACAAATGCATCTACCGGAAAATTTGATACTACATAAGCATCTAGTTTTTTAGATTGTTTTGCAGGTAATAATGAAATTAATCTCTCCATACCCATTGCAAAACCGACAGCAGGAGTAGGTTCGCCACCCAATTGACCAACTAAACCGTCATATCTTCCACCACCGCAAACTGCATTTTGTGAACCTAAATTATTGGATTTAATTTCGAAAACTGTACGATTATAGTAATCTAAACCTCTTACCAAAAGTTTATTTTCTACAAATTTTACACCCATTTTTTGTAAATACAATTTCAATTCTGTATAATGTTCAGAACATTCATCACAAATAAAATCAGAATTGATAACCTCTTGAACTTCAGGTTTTTCAAAGATTTTTTTGCAAGATTCAACTTTGCAATCCAAAAGTCTTAACGGATTTTTTTCGTATCTTTTTTGGCAGTCCTCACAAAGTTCGTCAAAATAAGGTTTTAAAACGGCTTTTAATTTATTTTTAAATTCCTCTCTACATTTTGGACAACCCAAAGAATTTATTTCAACTTCTAAGTCATTTAAACCTAAGGCTTTTAAATAATTTACTGCAGCCAAAATAACTTCAGCATCTGCTGTTGGTTGTTTTATACCAAACATCTCGACACCAACTTGGTGGAATTGTCTTTGACGTCCGGCTTGAGGTCTTTCGTATCGAAACATTGGCCCGTGATACCACAATTTTACAGGTGCAGAAAGTCTTGACATTCCATTCTCAATATAAGAACGAACAACACCTGCTGTATTCTCAGGTCTTAATGTTATCGAACGGTCACTTTTTTCAAAAGTGTACATTTCCTTGTTAACAATATCTGTTGTATCACCTACACCACGAGCAAATAGTTCAGTAACTTCAATTATCGGAGTTCTTATTTCTTTGAATCCGTATTTTGAAAAAACTTCATCTGCTTTTTTTTCTAAAAAATGCCACATATCTATGTCTTGCGGCAATATATCTTTTGTTCCTTTTAATACTTTTAAAATCTCAGCCATAAAATAATTATATTCTTTAAAACTTCAATGTCAAAGTTAACAAAAAAAATGACGAACTACAAAGTCCGTCATTCTCTTTATATAAATTATTATTTTTTATTCATTATGCGATAGTTCTTATCCAACCTTCAGGAGCTGCAATTCTACCATATTGAATACCTGTTAAAGTATCATACAATTTCTTAGAAACTGCACCCATTTCATTCATTCCTGACGGGAATAAAATTTCTTTTCCATGATCAACAATCTTACCTACCGGTGAAATTACAGCAGCAGTACCACATAAACCACATTCAGCAAAATCTTTTAATTCAGATAAGAATACTTCTCTTTCTTCTGTTTCTAAGCCTAAATATTCTTTTGCTACATACATTAAAGATCTTCTTGTGATTGAAGGCAAAATACTATCAGATTTAGGTGTAACAACTTTGTTATCTTTAGTTACAAAGAAGAAGTTTGCTCCACCTGTTTCTTCAACTTTTGTACGAGTTAAAGCATCAGGATATAAGTTTTCATCATAACCATTTGCATGTGCTGTAACTATTGCATGTAAACTCATTGCATAATTCAAACCTGCTTTAACATGACCTGTACCATGTGGAGCTGCTCTATCAAAATCACTTACTGTTAATGTAATTGGTTTTGCACCACCTTTGAAATAAGGCCCAACAGGAGATGCAAAAATTCTAAATTGATATTCTGCTGACGGTTTTACACCCATAACAGGGGCTGAACCAAACATAAATGGTCTTAAATAAAGAGTTGCACCTGTTCCGTAAGGAGGAACATATTTCAAATTTGCTTTAACAACTTCTTCAACTGCTTCTACAAATCTATCTTCCGGAAATACCGGCATCTCTAGTCTTTTAGCAGTATCAGCCATTCTTTTTGCATTCATATCAGGTCTGAATACTACAACTTTTCCGTCTACTGTTGTATAAGCTTTCATACCCTCAAAACAAGTTTGAGCATATTGTAAAACACCGGCACTTTCATTCAAAACTATATTTGAATCTTCTGTAAGTACACCTGCGTCCCATTTTCCGTCTTTGTAATTTGAAACATATCTTTTATCAGTTTTGTGATAACCAAAACCAACATTTGCCCAATCAATATTTGCTTTTTCTTCTGTCATATATAAAAACCTTTCTTCTTAAAATTTTAACTTATTATCTTATTTGAACCGGCATAATCAAACAAATAAAATCTTCATCACTGTTTGGTCTTAAAACAGTAGCTGATAAACTTGCGTTCAATCCTATTATAACTTCATCGCTTTCAATAATTCTCAAAGCATCTAATACAAATTTGTAATTAAACGCAATCAATAATTCTTCATCTGTATATTGAATATCAATTTTATCTTCTGATTTGCCTGATTCAGAAGAATCTCCGGAAAGAGTCAATTCATTATCGGCAAATAACATTTTAACAATACTTGTTTTATCGTTAACCATTACAGATACTCTTTCCAAAGCTGCAATCAATTGAGATACATTAACGATTGCTTTTTTAGGACTTTCTGATGGAATTAACTGATTGTATTTAGGGAATTGACCATCTAACAATCTTGAAATTGTTAAAGTTTTTTCTGTTTTTAAGATAATTGTTGATTTATCTTTGCAAATTTTAATACTATCTTCATCTACAAAAGAACACATCTTCATAAATTCATTCAATGTTCTAGACGGAATAATAAGTTGAGTAGGCTCTGTAATACCTGTATCAATTTTTTCTCTAACTCTTGCAAGTCTATTACCATCAGTTGAAGCAATTTCTAACATTCCATTTGAAAATTCACAAACAATACCTGATAAAAGATTACTTACTTCATAACTTGCAGCAGCAAAACCTGCTTGCCTGATAGCTTTCAAGAAAGGTTTCAATTCAACATCAAAACATTGAGATTCATCTATTTGATAATTAGAAACTTCCGGCGGAAATTCTGTAGCAGAAATTCCAATAATATCAAATTTTGATTTGTTACAAGTAATATTTACTTCTGAACCGTTTTCTTCTGTTTCAATTGTTATTAAATCATTTGATAATTTAGAAACGATTTCATTTAATTTTTTCGCAGGAAGAGTAATTTTACCAGCTTCAAGAATTTGAGCATCTACTGTTGTAACTACTGTCAAAACTAAATCAGTAGCTGTTAATCTAATTGAATTATTTTCTAAAGTTTCAATTAAAATGTTATATAAAACAGGTTGAACAGCTTTTTGAGAAGTAGCTCTTTCAACAATTTTAATACCATTGTACAAATCTTCTTTACTGATTATAAATTTCATACCCTTTTACTCCTTAAAAATCTATTATTCTTAATTCAATTATAAAATAAAGATAAATATAAAACAATTTTATACGCTGTTTTAAAGCAATAAATCTTTATGTTTAAAAATAATACAACTGGGTGATATTTATAAAAAATTACTCAAGTATTATAAGAGTA
>DABJ01000004.1 GCA_002102825.1 Candidatus Gastranaerophilales bacterium HUM_12
TGCAATTTAAAAAACAGGAAAAAATTAAAAATTAAATATTTAAAAGAGATAGTATTTTTATAAGTACTATCTCTTTTTTACAATATAGAAACATATTATAGTATTCTCTATTTATTAAAAAAGTCCATTGGGGGCTGTTGTGGGAATAGTGGTTTTGACATTAAAAAACCTGGGGTGCCTAGTCCCGCAAATGGTGGGCGAGGAGGGTGATTTTGTTCAAATCTTGCTCGTCCCTCTGATTTCATTTTTTCTAATTCCGCTTTTTGTTTTTTATTCAAGATACTTTCAAATTCTTGAGAGTTTTTCTTTCTGATTTCTTGAGCTTGTTTTTCGAGTTCTTTAATTTCAGAATTTATTTGATCAATTCTTTCTTTTTGCGCTCTTTCAGTCATTTTTGTTAATTTTACTGTTTCAATTTCTTGATGTTTAACTTCAATTTTCATCATTATAGGACGCATTTCTTCTCTACCTTTTTGATGAATAGTTTTAGCTTTAGCTTTTTGTTTATCTGTCAAGTTTAATCGTTGTTCAAATTGTTTTCTCATCTGTTCTTTAGATGGGTGTTGAACCATCATTGAATTTGGCGGTGTTGTATCCAGAGCGGCAAAAGATGTGGTGTTTCCGCTCATAATTAAAACTGTTGCACATACCAATAATGGAATTACTTTTTTCATTTTATTTTTCCTCATATTTCCTTACATTAAGTCTTCAAGCATTAAAGCTAATTCTTTCTTTGCGTTATAAAGTCTTGATTTTACTGTTCCTACTGGACATTTAAGTTTTTTTGCACAGTCTTCGTAGGAATAACCGTTTATTTCGCAAAGCATAATTACTTCTTTAAATTTTGGTTTTAATTGATTTATAGCTTTAATAATTCTTTTTTGTCTTTCCAGACTAATGACATTCGATTCCGGTGTAGATTTTTTGTCTTTTATATTTGACATAACAAGGTCATCTGATGTAGAAGTTGAAAAAACTTTTCTATAAGATGATTTCAAATAATCAAGCGATGTGTTCTTAGCGATAGTAGAAATCCAACTTTTTGCAGAACCTTTTTCTTTGTATTTGTCTGAATTTTTCCAAATCTTTACATAGACCTCTTGTTCCAAATCTTCATTATCTTCTTTGGTAATAAGGTGTATGATATTTTTAATATTTTGTTTGTTTGATTCAATTACTTTGTTAAAATCCATCTATTATTCTACCGAAATTAGCCCGTAAGAATCTACTGGAAGACCTAAATCCTCAGAACTTAAAGTCGTTCCATATTTAAGAGTATCAGAAACATCTGTGTTGAAATTTATTACACCCAGAGTTGTTCCGCTAACCATTAGCACAAATAATGCACAAGCAACCTTAACTTTTGCCAGATTTTTGCGTTTTTCTCTGTAATATGGTTTTACTTCCTTCAAAAGTTCAGAAACTTTCTGCATTTTTTCGTGTTCCTTTTGGCAATCGGGACAGTTTGCAATGTGTTCGTTTAATTCTTCTTCACTTCTGAATGTAAAGAGTGCTTCATATTTTGTACATTTTTTATCCATAATATTAACCTCTATACTCTTATAACGATTTTAATCTAAAAAAGTTCATTTTTCAAAATTATTTTTACCGGCTTCGTAAAAATATGTATCAAATTCTTGCACAAAGTTTTTTTTGATAGTAATATGATAAATATATAAGGGGAGAATTTATGGAATTTTTCAGAAAACATCAAAAGCTAATTATCGGGATTATAGCTATTACTTTTATTGCTTGGACAGTTGGACTTATGATGTTGCCTTTGATTGTAAAATAATATAAAAATGAAAATAAATAACTTTTTAAAAAATATATTTATATGCTGGATAATGCTTGGAACTCTTGGTTTTGGTGGGGTTCTATCTCCTGTTGTTGCCGCTCCGACTTTAAGGCAAAAATTAAAGCAAACAAATAACAAGAGATATTATATCCAACAAAAAAAGCATCAAACAGACTTAAAGCTAAAAAATGAACGTAATAAATTAAGCAACAATCAACAGAAGCTTGAACAAGCACATCAAGAACTTGAAACAACTACTGCAAGGTATAATTCGTTGATGTCTAATTTGACTTCAATGGAAAGTCAGTTGAATAGTGCTATTGTGGAGTTTCGTAGTATTGATGCTGCTATGAAATCTCGTATCCGTCAGGTTTATAAACACCAAAGGACGGGTATGTTTGTCCTTATTATGTCTGCAAGAGATGTAAATTCTTTAATGGATACATTCTATTTTGAAAAAATTGTTATTAAAGATGATTACAAAAGAATGCAGGCTGTAAAAGCTAAAGCAAATGAAATTGCAAGATTAAAAGCTCAAGTAGAAAGTCAAAGACGTATGGTTGAGGCTTCAATTCGGGATATTAAAAACCAAAGGGCAACAATTCAAAGTTCAATCGCTGAAAACAAAAATATGATTGAACGTTTGCAAAAAGATAAAAGTTATTATGAAAGAACGGAAAGAGAATTGGCAAGACAATCTGCAAGTATTCAAAGTATGATTGAGCAGATGACAAGAAGGGCTTCTCATTCTAATTCAACACCTGTTCATGTTTCATCTACAGGATTTATTTATCCGATTCATGGACCAATCACCTCTCCGTTTGGATATAGAACTCACCCAATATTCAAAAGTAGAATTTTCCACTCGGGTATTGATATTGCGGGCCCGAATGGCGGAGCAATTCATGCTTCAAATGATGGACGTGTAATTTATGCCGGTTGGTACGGTGGATACGGTAAAGTTGTAATTTTAGACCATGGTGTAATTAATGGCAGACCGATTACAACATTGTATGGTCACATGTCGGCAATCAATGTAAGTAGTGGACAAAACGTGAAAAAGGGTCAAACTGTTGGACGTGAGGGGTCAACAGGTTATAGTACAGGTCCTCACTGTCACTTTGAAGTCAGAGTTAACGGTAAACCGACAAATCCGTTGAGTTACATTTAGGATAAGGACGTTAAAATTGAAAAGATATTTAATCGCAGCACTTTTAATATTCACTTTTTCCAATGCATCATTTGCTGATGAATTGGAAAATTCTCCTGTAATGAATGTAACTAATCCCGTATTTCGTTCTTCATTAACGGATTTGATTCCGGATAATGATAATAATTATTCCGGTTATGATTACAACTTCCAAGGTGCCGGTGGAGGAACTAGAACTTATAGAGAAATTAATCCGGATAATATGCCATTTTTCAAACAAATGAGATTGCGTATTACAAACAAGTTATGTGGTTCCGGAGAAGAAGAGTCTGCTGAAAATCCCGATGAAGAAAATGTAACAGAGGTAAAAGAATCTCCATTAAAAAAGGTTAAATTCTGGAAGAAAAAGAATAAAAATGTTTTAGAAAATCAATCTGATTTAGTGTCTGAAAGTGATTTAACAAATTCAATTCAATCTGAAACTCAAACAGATTTAGATATTTCGGACGAAACAATGTCTTTGACCGGAGGTGTTAATGAGCAAGTTACAGAAAAGCAATTGACGTTAGATGCTGAATTTGTGACTTATGACGATGAAACTGGAGATATGGTTGCAACCGGTCGTCCGATTTTGTATTTGCCGCCACAAAATGTAAAAATTGTAGCAGATAAAATGACTTATAATGAAGATTCCAATGTATTGAAAGGTATTGGAAACGTAGTTGTTTATAAAGATGGTATGCCAACTAAGGGTGATTATCTCGAAGTTGATATGAATGAAGAAACCATGATTATGGACAATATGGAAACCAAAACTGAGTCTATGATTACTGATGCTAAAAAAGCTATCCAAAAAGATGGCTTGATTATTTTGAATGACGGTAATTTTCACTCAGATGAATCTCAAATTTATCGTTTAGCTTCAAGAATGGTTGGACCTCAATTTCAAAATATGATTGTTGATCCAGATGCTCAAGCTTTAATTTTTGGAAATCCGGAGGGAAATAATTTTAAACTTGATATCAAATCGATATTTGTTGAAGCGAGAAAAAATCATGATGTAATTAAGGCAAAAGAAATCAAGTTTTATCATAAGGATAAATATTTATTTACTTGGCCTAGTCTGACAGCTTACACAAATAAAGAACGTGATTATTTTGAGGCAAGTTATCCTGAGTTGGGTTCTCGTAGAAAACTGGGTATGTATGTTGGTCCGGGGTTCGTATTTGGTGGACCTGCCGGTTNNATTAAAGTTATTCCGTTCTTAAATTATAAGAGCAAATTTGGTTTTGGTGGGGCTTTAAAATACCACAACACATATAATACAACTGAAATGGGCTATGGTTCAGCAAATGACATTTTCTTCTTAAGAGGTGTTCAAAGATTAGATGATAATGTATTTTTACATTATGCTGTTAATTCATACTTAGATGAATGGTTCTTAGGTTCAAGAATGCCTAAATGGATGGCTGAAGTTTATTATGACAAATCTTTTGTAAATAAAGACTTTTTAGCTAAAGGTATGGATTTGAGATTTCGCCATAGAGCCGGTTTTGGTATGATGCAAGATGATGATAGAAGTTATTATGGCGAGCATATTGATTCAAGCGAAATGACAACTACAAGAACTCGTTATATGGCAGAGTTAGCTCAAAGCTTCTATAATTATAAAAATATAGAAAAAAGACTTGCGTTAAACGTAAGTTTATTGATGCAAGGTTCTGCGGCATTATATGGTACGGGTGATACTCAGTTCATTGGTCGTGTTGGACCTAGTGTTCACTTACAATATAAAAACTGGATGCAAGATGTGGGTTACTTGATTGCGGGTTATTCTGATGAAACACCTTTGCCAAGATATGATACGTATAGATACGGTCACCAGAGTGTATATTTGACAGAGGCATTAAGACTTAACAAATATTTCTCTGTTGGTTGGTCTGGTAATATTAATTTGTCTGACGATGCTCCAAACGGTAAAATGTTCCAAGAAAACCGCTTTATTGTCGCTTTTGGTCCAGATGACTTCAAAATTAGTTTGGGTTATGACTTTGTAAGACAGACTACATACTTCGGATTTAACGTTGCATTTGATACAAAGGGTACATCTATCAAATATGGTAAAATGGAAATTAAAAACCCAGAAAAATTAGGTAAAAATGCAAATCCGGAAAAATCGGAAGAAGAGCGTAAATTAGCATTCTCTCCTGCTAGTAAGAAGTCAGATGAAGTTCAAACAACAAATAAAAAATCAAAATCAACTGAAAATGAAAAATCTACAGTTTTAAAATATGCTGAAGTAATTGAAATTGAAGATCCGGATAAAGAAAGTATTCAATAATATGTTTGAAGATAAAAAAAATGAATTAATTGAATATGGTCGTATGGCAGGAGATAAAAATTATACTCCCGGAATTTCCGGCAATCTTTCTGCAAGGTGTGGAGATATGGTTGTAATCACCTCGTCCGGAGTCGCAAATGGATATTTGACAGAAAATGATTTTGCGGTTGTTGATTTTGATGGAAATGCAATTGAGGGTGAAAAACCGTCTAGCGAGCGTATGCTCCATATTGAATTTTACAAAAAACGTCCTGAGATGAATTATGTGATGCATGTTCATTCTCCTTACTTGACGGCATTTGCTTCTGCGGGAATTGCATTAGACGATAAAATTTCGCCAGAAATAATTTATTGTTTTGAAAAAATTCCACTTGCGGAGTATTCAATCCCCGGGTCAAAAGAACTCGTTGAAAAAACATCAAAGTATTTTGAAAATTATGATGTTGTTCTAATGGCAAATCACGGGGTTATTATTGCTGGTAAAGATATTAAAGATGCTTTTTATAAGCTTGATTTGTGCGAAAATTATGCAAAAACCGTAATATGTGCAAAACTTCTTGGTGGTGCTAAAATATTACCAGAGGAAGAAGTTGAAAAGATTTATTTATTAAGACAAAAGTAAAAGAGGAAAATAATAATGACAATTACATTAGAGAATAAACAAGGTTTGATAGCAGGTGACGGAATTTTACCTGTTAGAATGGCTCAATATGCGAAAGAAAATGGGTTTGAAGTTGTTTGTATTTCTCTATCAAGAGATAATGTAAGAGATTTAAAAAAATATTGTTCAAAAGTTTATAGCTGTCACCCTGGGGAAGTTAATAAAATTGAATCTATATTGAAAGATGAACAAATTAAGCAATTGACTTTCTTGGGTAAAGTTCATAAAAAAGTTTTGTTGCAACTTCACAAGTTTGATAAACGTGCAATTGATTTAATCAAAGATGCCGTAAGATTGAATGATGATCAAGTAATGTTGATGATTGTTCAAGAGCTTGCAAAAATTGGAGTTGAAGTTTTAGACCAAACTATTTTTATCAAAAACCTAATGATTCCTGCAGGTGTTCTTGGTAAACATAAACCAACAAAAGAGCAAATGGACGATGTTAATTATGGTTTTTGGTTAGCAAAAGAAATGGGCAAAATTGATGTCGGTCAATCTGTTGTAATCAAGGATAAAATGATTATGGCAGTAGAAGCAATTGAGGGTACTGATTCTTGTATCAAACGTGGTGCCAAGCTTGCTAAACGTGGTGCTGTAATTGTCAAAGTTGCAAAACCAAAGCAAGATAAAAGATTTGATATTCCTGCAATCGGTATGAAAACTCTTAGAACAATGAGATGTAAAAGAGCTTCTTTAATTGCTGTTGAGGCAAATGAAACAATTATTGTTGACCAAGAAAAAGTCATCAAATATGCGGACGAACACAATATTGTAATTATGGCAGTGTAGATGAAAAAAATATTTATTATTACAGGCGAATATTCAGGTGACATTCACGCATCAAAAGTTGTGAAAGAATTAAGAGCGCTAAATTCTGATATTGAAATTGAGGGAATTGGTGGCGAAAATCTAGCCGCAGAAGGTGTAAAATTGTTCGCAAATCAAGATAAAATGTCTGCTGTTGGACTTTCACCAAAGATTTTGATTGACCATTTCAAACTCGGTAAATCTGTTGTTGAATATTTGAAAAACGAATACAAACCGGATTTAGTTTTGCTAATTGATTATGGTGCGTTTAATTTGTCTGTTGCAAAATTTTTACACGAAGCAGGGATAAAGGTATTTTATTATATCCCTCCGCAAGTTTGGGCAAGCAGAAAATATCGTATCAAATTAATTAAAAAATTTGTGGATAAAGTTCTTTGCATCTTCCCGTTTGAGAAACCTTTGTATGCTCAATATGGAATTGATACACACTATTGTGGACACCCACTTGTAGCTCAACTTCCGCCCGCTGCACCTAAAAGAGAATTCTTCCGCTCACATGGTTTTGATTTAGAAAAAAGACTAGTTTCTGTTTTCCCGGGGTCAAGAACCTTTGAGTTGAAAGAATTGATGGACGTATTTAAGGACTCTGTTACAAGGTTGAGAAAGAGACATCCGGATTTACAGTTTTGCATGTCACAAGCTCCAAATATCTCAGACGAAGTTTACAAAAAGTATTTGGGCGATTTTAATATTAAAGTTATTAAGGGTGAAAACCAAGCATTGTTGAGTGTTTCTGATGCTTTAATTTTAGCATCGGGCACGGTTGCATTAGAAGCTTGTTTGTACAAAACTCCTATGATTATTGCGTATCGAGGACCAAAATTGTTTTATTGGATTTATTTACTTGTAAGATGTATAAAACGAGTGTCTCTGCCAAACATTATTGCAGATAAATCTATTGTTCCGGAGATTATTCAAGACAAAGTTACTCCGTTGAATATAACTTATGAAATCGAAGAAATACTTTATAACCAAGAGAAAAGAGAAAAAATGGTAAGTGAACTTGGAAAAGTTCAAGAAATGTTATCGGATAAAAATTCTGCCCTTGAAGTTGCTAAAGTTATTGATACTGAATTATTTACTTAATATAACTTAAATGAGCTTTGAATTTAGGCAATTTTCGTTTATTCTAGCTTTTTAATATAAGTGTAGGCTAGTGATTTATGATTAATTCAATTCCAACAATTGAAACAAAACATAATGCATTTGGAGATATGACGAAAAGAACTACTCCAAGCGATTTTTGGCTGGCTGAAAATTCAAAAATTAAATCTAAAAAAGATAGAAAAGATAATAAAATCGTAATCATGACGCCCGAAGAGGCGAGAGCTACAAAGAACATTAAACTTATTGGTTTATCAATTGCAGGAGCAATGGTCTTGACTGCAGCCGGACTGTTTTTCTTCTTAAAAGGCGGTTCAAAAGGTTTGTCCAGTAATTTCAAAAAGTTGAGGAATTATTTAGAATCCAAAGTTCAGAATGCGAAATTGAATAAATCCGGTAACGATTTGGTGACAAAAGCCTATGCTTTATTGATTAAAAATTTAGATAAAGCTTTGCAAAAATTTGAGGCTGTGAATAATTTCACTACATTCAAAGATCTTTTATTCAAAAAAATAATGTATAGCAATTTTGGTTTTAAAAAATTTGCTTCAAAATCTAATTGGGGTGCTAAAATTCATTCTGGTGTGACTAGAGTTTTTGAAAAAATCGGACGTCAATCTGTTGTGAATTCTTACCAAAAAACGGCAGGTATAATGACAGAGCGCAAGTTGTTGTGTGCTCAGATTGAAAAAGATATCTTGGCAAAAAATCCGTATGATATCGTTGAAATAAACGGTATAAGACGAACAAAAGCTCAATGGCTAATGCAGATTTCTAAAATGAATGATGAACTTTCTAAAAACTATAATCTTCACTTTGGAACTAGTGCATTAACAGGTAGGTATTTAAAAATCAAGAAAACGACAGATGGTTTAAATTCTTATTTTGAGAATTTAGGCACTTTCTTATCTAAAAATACGTTGAATTCGTTTGTATCAGATTCGTTTATTTATTCTGACAAGTTGAAAATTCAGAATGCGGTAAAGGGGTTTAGAAAAAATCTATCTTATTCAATTTCCGATATGGCAAAAGAATCAGAAGACAAAGTTATGCAAATGACCCAGTCTGTAAATTATAAAGATGTTGATAAACTTAATATCTTGAATTCAATAAGGACAGGTTTTAAAACTCTTGTAAAATCTAAAACCAATAAAAATGAAATTACTCAAAAAATCTTAGGAGACATTGATACATTTAATAAACTTGTTAAGTCAGACTCTTCATTAGGTAAAAAGGATACAGATTTACTATTATCAAGTGCAGATGAATTGAAAAAATCATTATCGGAATTCAAGCAAGGAAAAGTTGAAGATATTCTATCGCTTTATAAACATTTGCTTTCCCCAGATGATTATTACAGAGTTGAAAAATCTTACAAAAACAGTATCAAGTCATTAGATAAATCAATAAATATTGAAACTGAAGAATTTATTTCCAAAGTCAGGGATTTAACAACCGGAGGTGCTCCAACTGATATTTTAACCGTTTTGGGTTCTTTTGCAACTTTGAGTTATCAACTTGGAAAATCAGATAACAATGACGAACGAGCTTCAATTTCTTTGAAATACGGAATTCCTGCCCTTGCCGGTATTGGTGTTTCATTGTACTGTAATGCAAAATTATTCGCAGGGACAAAATCAATGTTAGTAGCAAGTATTTCCGGTTTAATTGTTAACCAAATAGGATCTTGGGCTGATAAAATGTTGAAAAAACACAAAGCTGCGAAATTAAGTGCAAATAACCAAAATCCTCAACCGGTGCAAAATTCAAATTCTGATGTCTTAGATTTAACAAAAATTGACACTAAATCCGCATAATATCCTCTAAAAATTGTATAGATATCTTGTTTTTTCTTGTTAAAATCACAATATGAGGGCAGTTGTGCCTGTTTAAATTTACCAACAAGGGGAAGAGAAATATATGACATTAACCATTAGAGAAAAACTCGAAAAAAGAGAGTTTGATTATTTAAGTGATATAGCTACAAAATCTGCAAATTCAAAAGGAAGAAAAATAGATGAACCTCAATCTGATTTGAGAACAGATTTTCAACGTGATAGAGATAGAATTCTTCATTCAAAAGCTTTCAGAAGATTGAAACACAAAACTCAAGTTTTTCTATCTCCGTTTGACGACCATTTTAGAACTCGTTTAACGCACACTCTTGAAGTTTCGCAAATTGGGAGGACAATTGCAAGAGCCTTGGATTTGAATGAGGATTTGGTTGAAGCTATTTCATTAGGTCATGATTTGGGGCATACTCCGTTTGGACATTGCGGTGAGGGTGTTTTGAATGAACTTGTTCCTGGGGGATTTCATCACAATATTCAGAGTGTAAGAGTTGTTGAAGTTTTGGAACATTTAAACCTATGCCGTGAAACTATTGATGGAATTTTGACTCACACTTGGGGATATAAACCATTAACTCCGGAGGGCAAAGTCGTTCAACTTGCTGATAAAATCGCTTATATTAACCACGATATTGAAGATTCTATCAGAGCCGGTGTAATTGTGGAAAGCGATTTACCAAAAGATTGTATCGCGTATTTTTCGTCTAATCAAAGTAAACGATTAAATAAAATGATTACCGAAGTTGTTAAAAATTCTATTGGCAAATCTGAAATTGCGATGAGTGAAGAAGCTTGGGCTTATACGACAAAACTTCGTGATTGGATGTTTGAGAATGTTTATATTGATTCTCCTGCAAAAATGGAAGAGAAGAAAGCAAGCAGAGTAATTAAAGAATTGTTCTATCTCTATGTTAGTATGCTCAAACCTATGTGTCCGGAAGATAAAATTGTTCGTTTGGTTACGGATTATATTTCCGGCATGACAGATAGATATGCTGTTGAAAGGTTTAAAGAAAACTTTATTCCTGTAGGACTCAAGTGCGGAGCAAAAGAAGATTATTTGTTCAAACTTGCATTGGCAATTGATAAATAATAAAAAAAGAGTATAATCAGACTTATGGATATTCAATATTTGTCTGAATATTTAGAATATATTGAAATAGAAAAAGGCTTGGCTCAAAATACAATTGAGGCATACCGTAGGGATTTGTCTGAGTTTTTAGATTTCTGTCACGAAAAAGGTGCATCTGACATTCAAAGTATAAAACGTACTCATGTTAACGGTTTTATTCTTGATTTGAGAGAAAAAAATTATACTCCACGTAGTGTGGTGAGAAAAATTGCATCTTTACGGGGATTTTTCAAATGGCTTTGCGCAAATGAATACACTAAAGTTGACCCTACTTTAACTCTAGAACAACCAAAACTCCCGAAACGACTCCCGAAGGTTTTGTCAGTTGAAGAAGTTACGGAAATTTTCAGTTCCAATTTGACAAAAGAAGAAAGTTTGATTGTTGAGCTTTTATATGATTGCGGGCTTCGTGTGTCTGAACTGGTTAATCTTAAACTTGATGATATTAATGCGAATTCAAAATATATAGAGTGTTTTGGTAAAGGTTCAAAAGAGCGAATTGTACCATTTGGCAAAAAAGCACAATCGGCTTTGAAAAAATATTTGAAAGTTCGTGATATGATTGTTCTTCAATACAATATTACAGATAATAAAAACTTATTTATCAAAGATGATGGTAAAAATTTAACAAGACAAGATGTTTATAATTTTATTCGAAAACAGGGTGAAAAAATTCACAAACATATTTCACCTCACACTTTGCGTCATAGCTTTGCTACTCATTTGCTTGAAAATGGTGCAGATTTGAGGGTTGTACAAGAACTTTTAGGACATAGTGATGTTTCTACAACCCAGTTATACACGCATATAACGAAAAAACGTCTTAAAGAAGTGTATTTTGCAATAAACAAAGACTCGTGATAATATCTAAGTATGTTAAGTATATTTGTTTCAGGATTGAATAAACACACAGGTAAAACTATTGTTACAGCTGGAATTGCCGGAACAATGCAGAGCCTTTCTTATTCGACAAGTGTTTACAAACCTATTGAAACTTCAGGAGTTGAAGTTGATGGTGGTATTTCTTCTACAGATATTTCTGCTATAAGTAATTTTGATTCTAATATCAAAACGTCAATTTCCTATTTATTTAAAAGCTCGTCAACTCCACTTGCTGCTGCTTATGAATCAAATAATACAAAGATTGATATCCAAAAGATTTATAATGATTATCAAACAAATATTCAAATGACAGAATGTCATATTGTTGAGGGCACAAATAGTATCGCCTCTCCGATTGACGAAACAAGGGTAGAAGCAGATATTGTTAAGACTTTAGGACTTCCTTTGTTACTTGTTTTGAATCCTAAAAAATCAACAATCGAAGATGCTATAATGGGAATAAATTATGTTAATTCTCAACATTTAAATCTTTTGGGTGTGATAGTGAATAATTACGAAGAAAATTCTTTTTATTTGGAGGAAAAATATTTTCCACAATTTGTGGAAGAATATACTAATGCAAAAATTTTGGGTACACTTCCGCACTATTCTGATATGCAAAAACTTACCCCTGAAACATTGATTGCAGATGTTTTGAATAATATAAATATTGAAGATATTTTTGGGCTAAAAATTGCTAAATTGAATATGTAGCGGATATGTCTATAAGTGGTTATGGACGTTTTAATCTGTTCCCTCCCACCTACGTGGG
>DABJ01000020.1:0-2077 GCA_002102825.1 Candidatus Gastranaerophilales bacterium HUM_12
ATCAATTAATGAAGATAATACTTCTGTTGCTTCTTTTTGAGTAACGTTAGCTTTTTTAGAAATTTCTTGTACTAATTCTTCTTTGTTCATAATAAAACTCCTTCTTCTTGTGTACAAAATTTATTATATAAAAAATTTCCGCTAATGCAAGTATTTTAACGAATTTTAATACTTTTTTTCATAAAAAACATCTTATTGGTGGAATTTTGGATTAATTGTATCAATATGTTTATATTAAAACCTCTTTTCTTGCTTTTTTGTTAAAATACTAGTATTGATGTTTTGGACGTAAGTAAGAAGATTAGGAAGATATGAAAGAAAGAATTTTACTATTTATAATTGTTTTGGGGCTCACAGCTTTTATTTACATTTTCCAAAGCTATACGGTGTGGGGTTTGACTCTTTTAGTTTCTTTGATGGCTTTATATGCTTTGTTTACCAATATTGCATATAAAATTAAAACAAGGAACGAACAAAAGTGTCCAAAGGTCAAGAATGAAGCTTATAAACCTTTTGTAAGTATTATGATTCCTGCGCATAATGAAGAATCTGTTATAGGTAATACAATTAGAACGGTTCTGGGGCTTGATTATCCGAACTTTGAAATTATTGCAATAGATGATAGAAGTACTGATAATACAGCATCTGTTATCAAGGATATGGAAAAACAATATCCTGATAAGGTAAAGGCTTTTATAAGAAAAGAAGATGCATTCCCAGGAAAATCTGCCGTGTTAAATGATGCTTTAGCAATTGCAAAGGGAGAAGCTATTTTAGTCTTTGATGCTGATGCAACAATGGATTCCAATTTCTTAACAAATCTTGTTTATGAACTTGAACCAAAAGATGTTGGAGCCGTGCAAGCAAGAAAAGTTATCCGCAATAAAAATATAAATTTGCTTACTCGTTGTCAAAATAACGAAATGACAATGGATACTCACTTTCAAGTCGGGAGAGATTCTGTTAAGGGAGCTGTAGAATTACGTGGAAATGGTGAACTTATAAAAAGAACGGCTCTTGAAGATATTGATGGTTGGAACAATTATACAATTACTGATGACCTTGACATGTCAACAAGATTACATATCAAGGGTTGGGACGTAAGATTTTGCCCTGATACTATTGTTTATGAAGAAGGGATTATGTACCTTTTCCCATTATATAGACAAAGAAGAAGATGGTTAGAGGGTACAATAAGAAGATATTTGGAATACTTCTGGGATATTCTTACTTCTAAAAAAATGTCAATGAGAGTAAGACTTGATATGATTGCTTATATTTCAGAATTTATCATGCCTGCATGGTTTATTATAGAAATTGGTATTTTACTTGTTAAAATCATTGTCAAAGATGCTCCGCCACACATTTTATTATCATCAATAATCATGGGTGCTATTATTGGACTTGGGTTTATGGTAGCATGTCGATATAGCTTGAGAAGATATGATAATTTATCCAGACGTGAAGCTTTCTTTCAGGCAATAGAAACTTCTGTTTATTTATTGCTGATATGGTTCCCGTTGGTATTATTTATCGGATTTAAGATTTTGTTTATGAAAAAAGATATGAACTGGGGAAAAACAGCCCACGGATTAATTCAGCATGAACATGCTATTCAAAAGGCAAAAGAAAAAATCAGAAAAGCAAAAGAAGAATTAAAGAAATTACTAAAAAAATAGGAGAAAATATAAATGGCAACATTAACAATTGAAGATGTAAAAGAAAAAATAAGAGCAGTTCCGGATTTTCCTAAAAAAGGGATTATTTTTAGAGATATTACAACAGGATTAAAAGATGCGGAAACTTTGCAAGTAATGGTTGATTATTTGTGCGACCAATATAAAGATTGCAAAATTGATTATATCGCAGGTATCGAAAGTAGAGGTTTTATTTTTGGAATGCCAATGGCATATAAATTAGACTGTGGATTTATTCCGGTAAGAAAACCTAATAAGCTTCCTGCTGAAACAATCAAAGAAAGTTATGATTTAGAATACGGCTCTGATTCTATAGAAATTCATGCAGATGCAATTGAAAAAGGTGCAAATGTTTTGGTCGTAGATGATTTACTTGCTAC
>DABJ01000020.1:2086-2536 GCA_002102825.1 Candidatus Gastranaerophilales bacterium HUM_12
AACAGCTCAAGCGGCTTGTAAACTTGTTAAAAAAGCTGGTGGTAATTTGGTAGGGGCAGCCTTTTTAATAGAACTTGAGGCTCTTAACGGTAGAGATAAACTTACCGATTGCGGAAAAGTAGTTTCTATGTTAAAATACTAATATAGTAATAGATTAGGAGATATGAAATGAAAAAATTTGCAATTCTTTTAGCATTGTTATTAGTGCAAGCTCCAATGACTGTTAGTGCTGCGACTAACAATGTAAATTACAATAACAAGCCAGTTCAACAAAAAGTAAATTATACAAAACAACAACCTGCTAAACAAACAGTAAGACCTTATTCTCAAAAAAATGATAATGATTACTTGTTGAAATATAATATTGATGATTTAGAAGCTGCACCTTGGTTAAATGGTGGAAAAAGAAAAATTTAAGCAGTATTGTTTCAATATTTAAAAAGGCTCAAA
>DABJ01000020.1:2548-16336 GCA_002102825.1 Candidatus Gastranaerophilales bacterium HUM_12
CCTTTTAACTTTCATTAAATATGAATTATTTCAAATAGAAACTTGCATTTACATTTGAATAGATTTTAATTGTCCCTGCTTCTATATTTACAGAATTTGTCTCAGGAGTTGCACCGTCCATTGATTCCGCTTTTGCCATCATCAATGAATTTCTGTAAACCGGATATCTGCTAGAATTGTTCAAAGAACAAGTTGTATCAATATTTTTAATCCCAACAACAGATGAACCTACAGATGTTGCAACTATGTCGGCTCTTTTTCGGGCTTGTTTTGCTGCATTAGATAATAAATCTGCACATTGAGTATCTTTTTCTGATAATAAGAAATTCAAACTATCAACATCAGTTGCACCTAAAGATAAAGAGTTGTCGATTATTGTTGAAATCTTATCAATTGATTTTGTATGAACAATTACGTTGTTTGACACATTATATTTATCAAGAGTTCTTTTATTATTGTTATAAATATAGCTTGGTGAAGCAGAGAAATTAGATGTTTTTACGTAATCTCCATTTGCAGGTGTGATTACACTTTTCAAATAAGAGTAAACTTTATCAGAAATTTCTTTATTTTTTCTTACCGCTTCTTGCATAGATTTTTTATCATCTGTTTTCACAGAAATTGATACTTCAACAGTGTCAGGAGATACTTCTTTTTCTGCAGTATAAGAAACAGATACATACCCTTTATTCAAAGTGCTGTCAATACCGTTAACTGCTCCTGCCGGTAATGTCGAAGTTGGAAGAGTCAGTAATACTGAACTTAACATTGTTGCAGCGATAACTTTTTTCATAATACCTCCTATTATTTTAAATTCGAAAGATGTTCTTCTTTATTTTCTGTTTGTTGTTCTTTGGTTTCAACAGGAGTTGAAATGTGTGACAAATTTTTATCTATTGAAGATTTTTTTACTTTTTCAAAAATATCAGATTTGCTAATCATTGTATTTGCTTTTCTAATTTGAGATTGAATACGAGCTTGTTTCATAATCATATCTAACTCGTTATCAGACAATCCTTTTGTTTCTTGAAAAGATATTGGCATTTCGTCTTTTGCAAGAATAAATGTAGTAATAGCAACAATTCCCCACAATAAAACACCTTGTAAAAGATTTAAAACGGGGAACATAAATAAGTTTACTAAATATTTGTTCCATAGGTGCATTGCAACCATTCCTGGGAAAATTACAAATCCCGCAAACAAGCATACACCCATAAATACGGCTGCAAATATTCCTTTAAAACCATCTATTTTAACAACTTTCATAATGCTTTAATCCTTTTTATTTTATCATTTCAAGAAAATCATCTTCTGTCAATATTATAACACCTAAATTTTGAGCTTTGTCTAATTTTGAACCTGCATTTTCTCCGGCTAAAACGTAAGATGTTTTTTTAGATACGGAAGATGATGTTTTCCCTCCATGTGATTTAATAATTGCACTTGCTTCATCTCTTGTCATATTTTGAAGAGTGCCTGTTAGTACAAATGTTTTTCCTGCCAGTTTATCAGATTTAGGCTTAACCTTAGACACGGGGTTAACTCCTAATTCTTTCAATTCTTCTATCATTTTGACATTTCGTTCTTCATGGAAAAAGTCATAGATAGATTGAGCAATAATTCCTCCTATACCTTCAATATTTGCCAATCGCTCAACGTCAGCATTTTTTATGTCATCTAAAGTAGCAAATTCTCCAGATAGAATATCTGCGGTTTCTTTTCCGACATGACGAATTCCAAGAGCTGTTAATAATCTGTTCAATGGTTTTGTTTTTGACTCTTGAATTGATGTATAAATATTCATTGCTGATTTTTCTTTGACTAAATCTAATTGCATCAAATCTTGCATTGTTAATCTGTATAAATCAACGGGATTTGAAATAAATTTCTTATCGTACAATTGCTGAATTAAACTAGGTCCGACATTATCAATATCCATTGCATCTTTAGATGCCCAGAATTCAATTTTTGCACACATTAAACTTCCACAATCCGGATTTTGACAGTATAAACCGACTTCACCACATCTTTCTACGAGTTTAGCGCCACATGACGGGCAAATTTTAGGTGGTTTTACGACAGGTAAAGACTCGTGAATATCTGTATCCATAACTTTTACGACTTTAGGTATAATTTCAGCGGCTTTTTTGATTAAAACAGTATCACCAATTCTTATATCAAGTCTTTTGATTTCATCAAAGTTGTGCAAACTGGCTCTTGCAACAGTGCTTCCTGCAAGTTGAACAGGTTCTAGAATTGCAACAGGTGTAACTATTCCCGTTTTTCCTGTATTAACTTCAATATCAAGAACTTCTGTTGCAACTTCTTCCGGTGGGAACTTGAATGCAGTTGCCCATTTTGGCGCTCGAGCAGTAAAGCCTAAGTCTTTTTGAATCGCAAAATCATTAACCTTGATAACAACACCATCAGTTGCATAGTTCAAGTCAAAACGTTTTGTAGCCCACTCGTTACAATAATCAATTGCGCCCTGAATGTCATCAACCAATCGGATATTTGGATTAACTTTGAATCCCAGTTTTTTTAAATACATCATACCGTCATAATGGGTTTTGATATTTTTATCTTCTGCATCTTCAAAAATTCCGGTATAAGTAAACATTGATAAATCACGTTTTGCAGTAATTTTACTATCAAGTTGTCTTAATGAACCACTTGCCGCATTTCTTGGATTTGCAAAAACTTTTTCTCCTTTAGCTAAAGATTCCTCATTTAGTTTTTCAAAAGAGGCCTTTGGCATATAAATTTCACCTCGAACTTCAAGTGTTTTGGGTTCAAAAAGTTTCAGAGGAATTGCTTTAATGGTTTTTAAATTCGGTGTGATATTTTCTCCTGTAACCCCGTCTCCTCTTGTTACTCCAAGAGTAAACAAACCTTTGTCATAAGTTAAGGCTATTGCAAGTCCGTCGATTTTTAATTCGCAAACCAGTTGTAATTTTTTGTTGTATTCTTTGCAAACTCTTTCATACCATTTTTTTAATTCCTCTGCGCTATAGGTGTTATCTAAGCTATACAAGCGGTATTTGTGAGTGTGTGAGAAAAACTTTTCACTAACAGAGCCGACCCTTTGAGTTGGGCTGTCAGGTGTTTTTAATAGGGGATATTTTTCCTCAAGTTCTTTCAATTCCGTAAACATTTTGTCATAGTCAAAGTCTGACAAATACGGATTTTCTTCGACATAATATTTGTAATTACTTTTATTTATCTCATCTTTCAAATATTGAATTCGCTCTTCAACTTGCATAAAAATTTCCTCACAATAATTTTTGAAAAACTGTTAAATAATCATTAAAAGTTCACGAATAACTTTTGTCGCAACGGCAGTAGAAACTCCGCTTGCATCATAATCCGGTGCAAGTTCTACAACATCTGCTCCAACAATATTAAAATCTTTCAGGTATTTGAACCAACCAATAAGTTCGTTGAACGTCATTCCACCGACTTCCGGTGTCCCTGTCCCCGGCATTATTGATGTATCAAGACAATCTAAATCAACGGTGATAAAGATGTTTTTTGTTCTTAATGGTTCTAAATCGTCATAATACTTACACAAAGTATTATGTTTTGCCATGAAATCCCATTCTTCTTTCATGCCGGAGCGAATACCAATTTGTTTGATATTTTCCGGTTTAACAAATTTTGAAATATGGCGAATTACTGCACTATGTGACATTTCTTCGCCCAAATATTCTTCTCTCAAATCAGTATGAGCATCAAAGTGGACAATTGCTAAATCATCGTAAAACTTCGATACGGCTTTAACTTCCGGAAGTGTTACTAAATGTTCTCCTCCGATACCGAAAACTTTTTTCCCGTCTTTATAAATATCTTCAACATTTTTTTCAATTTGTTCTAATGTTTTATATGTATTACCGAGAGGAAATTCCAAATCTCCGGCATCATGGAAATTAACATCTTCAAGGTTTTTATCAAATTCAGGAGAATACTCTTCTAAGCCCCAACTTGCAAGACGAATCTGTTCCGGTGCAAATCTTGACCCCGGACGATATGATACCGTACCGTCAAAAGGTAAACCTAACATTACAATATCCGATGACTCGTAGTCCGGATTTTGTCCCATCCAAGTTCTGTCTAAAAATGGTCCTCTTAGCATTTATTTTCTCCTTAAAAGTTATCCCTATAATAAAAATTTTACTATAAAAAAATGATGATGAAAAGCTAAATGTTTTTTAGATGTTCTATTTTTAGTTTCGGTTCTAAAGTTATACCAATAGCATCAATTTGATAGTTTTTGATTCTGTTTTCTTGTAAATATGATAAAACTCCGGTTTTAATATTTTTATATTTATTTTTAGTAATTGCTTCCATTGGAGAGCCAAAAGCATTTGTTTTTCGTGTTTTGACTTCGACAAATACAATTTTATTTTTGAATTTTGCAATAATATCGATTTCGCAAAGTTTAGAAAAATGTTTGTTTCTTTCAAGAATTTGATAACCGTTTTTTCTCAAATAATCACAAGCTAAATCTTCTCCAATATTGCCGAAATCTCTGTTATTCATTGCTTTCCTCTTTTATAATTATAATAATCAAAACACAAATTTTTTACAAAAAATATGAACCATGAAAATTTAGTTATTTAGTATTAATGACCTTTTAAAAAGTTTATTATATAATTTATATATAGTTGAGAGAGGGTTTTATATGACTATTGACAATGCGTTGGTTATGATTTTGGCAGGAGGAGAGGGTAAAAGGTTATACCCGTTAACTAAGGATAGAGCAAAACCTGCAGTACCTTTTGGTGGAAGATATAGAATTATTGATTTTGTGTTGAATAATTTTATTAACTCCGGTTTTTACAAAATTAAGGTTTTAACTCAATATAAATCAGATTCTTTGAACAAACATATCACTAGAGGTTGGGCATTATCTCCATTTTTGGATCAGTATGTTGATTTGTGTCCGGCTCAAATGAGGGTTGGTAACGACTGGTATCGTGGAACAGCAGATGCAATTTATCAAAATATTTTTCACATAACAGATGAAGATCCCAGATATGTTTGTATCTTTGGGGGCGATCATATTTATAAAATGAAAGTCTCTCAAATGTTAGATTTTCACAAAGATAAAAATGCTGATTTATCAATTTCCGGTATTCCTATTCCTATTGAAGAAGCTTCTGAGTTCGGAATCATGGAAGTTGACGAAAACTGGAAACTCGTTAATTTCGTTGAGAAGCCTCAACATACACCAAAATCAATTCCAGGGCATCCGGAATTGTGTTTGGCATCTATGGGAAATTATATTTTTGATAAAGAAGTTTTGCTAGATGCATTAAATCGAGATGCTGAAATGCCGGAATCACACCATGATTTTGGTAAAGATGTTATCCCAATGTTGATGAACGAGGGTAAAAATATTTATGTGTATAATTTTGCGGATAACTCTTTCCCTGGAATGACAGCAGCGGAACGTGGTTACTGGAGAGATGTAGGAAGTATTGATGCTTATTGGCAGGCAAACATGGACTTACTTGCTTATTCTCCGGAATTGAATTTGTATTCTAAAGAGTGGCCGTTAAGAACCTTTAATTACAATTATCCACCGGCAAAATTTGTATGGGAAGAAGGTGACAGGGTTGGTATGGCTACAAACTCTATGGTTTCTGAGGGTTGTATCATTTCCGGCGGTGGTTTGTCTCATTGTGTATTGTCACCAAAAGTAAGAATTAACAGTTATTCCAATGTTACTGATAGTATTCTTATGGAAAATGTTGAAGTCGGCAGATATTCTCAAATCCGGAAGGCTATTATTGATAAAAATGTTGTAATTCCTCCTCATTCAAAAATAGGTTTTGATAGAGAAGAAGATTTGAAACGTGGATTCCATGTTTCAAAAGAGGGGGTTACTGTTGTTCCGAAAGGGGCAATTTTATAATACATTTTGTAACAATTCATTGATTTTTTAATTTTTGAGGTACAATATAGTTTGTGCCTCATTTATTGTAAATTTTTATGAATGTTTACCTCAAAATAAGGCAATTAATGTCTATTATATTACTTATATATTTGGGTAGGAATGTGTGTATGTCAATAGGCTCAATTTCAAATTCAATATCTCAAATACCCCGAAAAATTAATCAGGGGATTGTAAATATTGTTCCGGAAATGACTATTTCAAATGAAAAAACTTTGAAAGGTCTGAAATGGGTTGGAGAAAAAGTTTCTTCTCCGGAAAATAGATTGATTTTGGGTGTTACGGCCTTGATGTCGCAACCTTTTATTGACTTGAACAACAAAAAAGTTGATGAAGATACACGAAAAGTTTCTGCAGCCAGAACTGTTGCAAAAATTATTGCAGGGACTACTACCGGTGTTCTAATACGTTCCGGGTGTATCCATGCAATTGATGCATTTACAAAATTGCCTACAGAAATTACACCAGATATGAAATTCAAAAAATTAAGGACTTTATTCACTCCTAGTGCCGGTATTTTGAAAGATTTGAATCAATATAAAAAATCTTTAGGTACAATTTTATCGTTAGGTGTCATGGTTGTAACGAACTTCTTGCTTGATGCTCCATTAACAAAATTTTTAACAAATAAGTTTGTTGATAGGATAAATTCAAAGAAAGAACAAGTTTTACAAAATAAGGGGGTAGCTCATGAGTAGTGCTTCTTTATTCAAAGGTGTAAATGATTACATTGCAAGACATTATGGTGAAAACCCCGGGAAAATGTTGATTCATACGGGTGTAATCGGTTGGGTTTTGTCTTCTGCCGCTCAAGTTGCAGCGATTGTAATCAATGACAAAATTCCAAAAGAACAAAAAATGTTTCTTGTTCCTCAGGAAATGTCTGATGCTGCCGTAAATATTGCATCTTTTTATTTAATTACTCAATCATTTAAGTCTGTTGCCGCAAAGCTTGTAAAAACCGGTAAATGGGCTCCAAAAGTCTTAAGAGATTTCTTGAACAATAACAAACTTGCAGATAAAGTTGGAAAAGCTGATTTCAATGTGTTTAAAGATGTTCAATTGCCTAAAGAGACTCAAAGTCAATTGAATTCTTTTAACGATGGTGTTGATCTGGTTGCAACTACTGTCGGATCTATTTTATCTTGTAATATCGTTACTCCCCTTTTGCGTAATGAAATTGCTGCTCACGGACAAAAAAGAGGAATTCAGAGAATGAATGATAAAATTACTCAACCTGCGGCAAGTCAAAAACCTGCTTTTGAAAAAAATATGGCAAGAATGAATGATTTTCAAACTATGGCTTACAACAAATATTCATCTGGTTCTTTAAAGGTATAGGTAAATAAATCCTCCAATAATTGACATTATTATTAAAACAAAAACACATGCCAATTTGTAAAAGTATGTTGTTGTGTAGTCAGGAAATTCTTGTATTTTAGTCATTATGTTTTTTGCATAGTCATATTTTACATCATTCTTTGTTTTTTCGTATGAAGAATACATTAGTTTTTTGAATTTGTACATTGTTTCAAGTTCTTTTCTTGCAGATGGATTTGATATTGTCATTTTCTTTATTTTGATATTTTCATTTGGATTTAGTTCATTATCAACATAAGCTGAAAGATTTCGGACAAAATCTTTGTTTAGTTCTTCGACTTTTTCTTCTGTGATGTTCTTTTTTAATTCTTTGAAATTGTTCAAAATTCTTGTTAAATCTTGAATTTTCTTTCTACAATTTTGACACTTTTCCAGATGTAAATCCACATATTTTTTTAATCGAGGGTTTAATTTTCCCTCTATATAGAAATTTATTAATGCTGAAACTTGGTTGCAGGTTAGATCTTTGTTCATATATTACTCCTTAGATATAATTTTTAAGCACTTCTTGTAGTTTAATTCTTGCTCGAGAAATTCTTGATTTTACGGTTCCAATGTTGGAATTAGTTGTTCGTGCAATTTCTTCATAGCTCAGACCTTGGAATTCTCTTAGAACAATTGCAATTCTAAAACTTTCAGGGAGTTCTCTAATTGCAGATTTGATAAGTTTTTCGCATTCTGAAGTTATGCACTTTTCGATAGGTTTACTTTTATTGTCCGGAATGTCGATTTTTAAATTTATGTTGAGTGCTTCACAAGTGTAGTCGATTGAAATTGTTTCGGGTGATTTTTTCTGTTTCCTTAGTTCGTCATAGCAAGTATTGGTTATGATGTGGTTTAGCCAACCTTTAAAACATTTCGGATTTTTGAGTGTTTGAATATTTTTTGCAACTTTTAACAAGACTTCTTGGGTTAAGTCTGAAAGATTATTGTTGTTATTAACTATATAGGATAGAGTTGCGAAAACATCTCGTTGAATTCTTCTAATAAGTTCCTCAAGAGCCTTGAAATCTTCCTGTTGTGCTAGAACAACAAGTTCTTCTTGTGGCATTTTTTTGTAAAGTAACTTATTTTCGCTCATAACAAACTCCTTAACTAAATGTTAAGGAGAAGTTTGAGTTTTTTATATCTTCTTATTATTAAGTCAGATAGATAATATTTTTATCTTTTAGATAATAATTGATATTACTTATTTAATTTATAGCGAATAACAGAATTGCTGCCCTGAGAAGACACAAATAGTAAATCTCCTGTAATTGACATACAATAAGGTTTTTGAATGTTTGAAATAAGTTCTGTTATAGCACCATTCCTATCGACTTTTAAGACATTGTCCTTGTTGTAGTTTGCAATATAGATGTTACCTTGCAAATCAATAGAAAGCCCGATTGGTCCATCAATTTTTTCACTTTTTATATAGACAATTTTTTTATTGTCCGGTCCGATTTTGTAAATTGTATTATCCGAAAAACCTGCGACATACAAATTCCCTCTATTATCTGTAACAACACCTGTTGGGCTTGAAATATCACTGTACATTCCGTTTGAATCATTTTGCGGTGCTGCATCAATATATGTTTTAGGTTGTGTTTGTTCAGCTTTTGCCGTTGGAATATCTGTATCCATTGAGTTAGCTAATTCTTTTGCTCTTGAACCGATTAAAGAATCTTGCGGAATAAGAGTCAAATACATCTTAGCTTTATCGTACTCCCCCAATTTTTTACTCAATTCTGCAGCTTTATATACAGATTCATAATCATCAGGTTTTCTTAGAATAATTTGTTTGAATACTGCAAGAGCTGCCTCATCTTGTTTTAAATACTCTAAAATAGAACCTAAATTGTAATATGCATCAATATAGTTCGGGTCAAGTTCTGTTGCTTTTTTAAAGCATGATGCTGCTTCTTCAAATTGCCCAAGCTGATAGTAATCAATACCTTTGTTATATTGAAGTTTTGCATCTGTTGCAATATCAGCAAAAGAGATTTGACATGTTCCGATAACTAAAATTGCTAAAGTGAACATCGTTTTAATGATTTTATTGTATTTCATCTAATTCCTCAATTAATTTTTGATTTTTATTCGCAAATTCTTTTCCTCTTGCAATTATAGCTTTTTTCAATAATAGAGGCAAATTAATTGTTTGCATTTCTTTATAATTATCCGGAAGTCTTAAACTCCAGTTTTTATCTCCAGATGTTCCGGGAACATTGTAAGTTTCGTTCATATTGAAGAAATCTGTAAAGAAAATTTGAATATTTTCTGCTTTACATGCAAACAATTCAACAAGTTTTGTTTCCTTTAAGAAATCTGCATCATTTGTCATTTTTACAATGATGGAATCTTTATCTTGCTCTTCTGAGAATAAATCATCAACAAGATTTTTAACGTGGAGGTAACCCTCGTGAGTATGGATTAAAGAATTAGCCCAAACTGTAACGGGTTGGTTGTCATGTGTTCCTATCATTGCCCAAGAACGAGGAGTAATATTTTTACATCTGTATGGGTCGTCTTCTTCTGTCGGAACAGTGAATTGAGTTAATTTCATTCCAAGCAAGTCATAATCTTTCATAACTGCAGCTACAGGATTTGTAAGAGTTCCTAAGTCTTCGCAAACAATTGAATCTTTTGTTAAACCTTCTTCTTTTGCCGCTGCAATAACGATTTTTTCAATAAATCTTCCGTAAAGTTTAATTTGTTCTTCTGTTAGAGTTTTAACTCTCTTTTCTTTATCAGAAGTTAGTGTAGTGTCTAAATCTTCAGGTTTTGCAATTGCATATTTTTTCAATTCTTCATGTTCCGGAGAAGAGTATAATCTGCCTGCACCTTGTTCTGGCATTGGCTTTTTACCTTTTTTATAAACCCAAGGGTCAATCAAACCAACGATGTGGTCAATTCTTACGCCTCCAGGATTTTCATGGAACATTTTTTTGTATAAGTTTTTCATCAAGATTCCGGCATCTCCTAATGAGCCGTCAGAATTGAATAATTTTTCAGGATTAACTACAGGAAATCCCCATGCTTGCCCATCTTTTGAAAAATAATCCGGAGGGCAACCTAAACACCAACCCTCTAAAAATAATGATTGATAAGCCCAACAATCTCTATCAGAAAAAGCGACTTGTCTGTCTGCAATCATTTTGATATTTTTAGATTCTGCAAGTTTCCTTGTTTCTAAATTTTGTTTATAAAGAATAAATTGTTCAAATTTGTATTCGTCAATTTCTTGTGCATATTTTTTTGAAATTTCATCAATACGTTTTGCAAATTCAATTTTTTCTTCGTTAGATTTTGGATTGAATATATTTTTATCTTGTTTGTTTTTCCAAATTGGCCAATAATCAGAACCATTTTCAAGAGAAAAAGCTTCGTATAAACTATCTTTATCAAGCCAAGAATCGTTTTCTAATTTGTATTTGTTAAATTCTTTATTTAATTGTTTGTCATTCAATTTAATAAAGTTTTTGTAAGCTTCCATCAACGCTTGAGATTGTTTTATTGTGATATAAGAATAACTTGTCCTATTTTTACCTTTGTTCGGGTTATTTTCAACAATTTCGTTGAATGTTGCTTCAGATAAAATCTTATGCCATTTTGAGGTTGTTAATTGTTTCAAATCAATAAATAATGGGTTGTTTGAAAAAATTGTACCGGTGTAAGGTGAAGAATCTGATTTTTTTGTTTTACCTGCCGGTCCCATTTGAATTGCATCAAATAATCCTGCAGCATAATTGATAAATTCCTTACCTCCATCGGAATTAATTGTACCGAATCCAGTATTTTCACCTGCTGCTGCCGGAAAACTTCCGTTGTGCATGATGAATACAAAATTCTTTTTACCTAAAGCTGTCAAAGCTTTTTTAATAGTCTTTACCCTGTTTTTATCAACTGTGCAAACCATCTATACCCCTCTTATTTAAACTAAAACATATACATAAATAACTTATAAAAATGGGCCCAGTGGGACTCGAACCCACGACCAATTGATTAAGAGTCAACTGCTCTACCAACTGAGCTATAGGCCCATATTTGATACTTAGTATTCTATCACAAAAATAAATTAGAAGTAAAGAGTTAAACTAAAAAAAAAGACCTCTTTCGAGGTCTGAAGTTTAGTATCTTTCTAAATATCTGTCTAGTTCCCACTTAGAAACATCTGTTCTATAGGAATCCCACTCTTTATTTTTTGCAGTCATAAATTCTGTAAAAATATGATCTCCAAGTGCAGCTCTTGCAACTAATGATTTGTCCATCAATTCAAGTGCTTCGTATAAGCTTCCCGGAAGAGAATCAATTCTTTGTTTTTTACGTTCTTTGGTTGTTAGTTTGTAGATGTTGCTTTCAACAGGAGCCGGAGGGTCAATTTTGTTTCTGATACCATCTAAAGCAGCTTCTAAGATTGCTGCAAATGCTAAATATGGGTTACAAGATGGATCTGGAGATCTTAATTCGACACGTGTTGAAATTCCACGTTTTGCTGGAACTCTAACTAAGGCACTTCTGTTTGCCAAAGACCATGCCAAATATACCGGAGCTTCATATCCCGGAACAAGTCGCTTGTAACTATTGACTACCGGGTTTGTAATTGCAGTAATGCTTTTTACGTGTTTCAAGATACCACCAACTGCATATTTTGCAGTATCTGACAATTGATATTCTGCTTTTTCATCATAGAACGCATTTTTGCCGTCTTTGAATAATGAAACATTACAGTGCATACCTGAACCATTGATACCAAATATTGGTTTTGGCATAAACGTAGCATGTAAATTGTGCTGAGCTGCAATTGCTTTAACTGCGATTCTGAATGTTGTAACGTTATCTGCTGCGGTTAAAATATCTGCATATCTAAAATCAATTTCGTGTTGTCCGTCTGCAACTTCGTGGTGGGAAGCTTCAATATCAAACCCCATTTCTTGTAATGTCAAAACAATATCAGATCTTACATCTTCTCCCAAGTCTTCAGGTCCAACATCATAATATCCTGCACTATCTTGAGTATCAGTTGTAACATTTCCGTCTTTGTCTTTTGAAAATAAGAAGAATTCAGCTTCAGGTCCTACATTCATTGAAAAACCAAGTTTTTCAGCGGCTTCCATTACTCTTTTCAAGTTACATCTAGGACAACCCTCAAAAGGTGTTCCGTCAGAGTTGTAAATGTCGCAAATTAATCTTGCAGCATTTATTCCGTTAGTATTTCTCCAAGGTAAAATCTGGAAACTGTTGATATCCGGGTGGAAGAACATATCAGATGTTTCAATGCTTCTGAAACCTTTGATAGATGAGCCATCAAGCATAATCTCGTTGTTAAGAGCTTTGTCAATTTGTTCTGATGGTACTGACATATTTTTAACTTGCCCATTAATATCAACAAATTGAAGTTTTATAAATTTGATATTGTATTCTTTTATCAAAGATTTAATTTCTTCTCTGGTAAATTGTTTTCCGTCTAGTCTTACGTGTTTGAACTCTGTCATACTAACCTCTTTCCTCTATATTTAAAATCTATATTGTAGATTACTTTACTAGAATAAAAACTTTATCTAAAAAGGTCAAGTTTTTACGTGTAAAGATTATATAAAGGGGCTTTTCGTGTTTTTGTGTTTTTAATAATTCTTGAGTGAATTTTTTTCTAAATTTAAAATAATATATGTAATTCTAATAAAAAAAATACCTGTTCTAATTTTTGAGGAATTAAAAACAGATATTTTTTATAAAAATTTAAAATTTTAAAAATCTTTACATTTTACTTCTTGATTTCTGCAATTTTGTTATTATCGTCAACAATTACGATAGTTGGTTTAAAGTTTTCGATTTCTTTTTCTTCAAATTGTCCATAAGTAACAATGATAACTTTATCTCCGGGTTGAACTTTTCTTGCCGCAGCACCATTTAAGCAAATTTGACCAGAGTCTGCTTTGCCTTTGATAACATAAGTTTGAAATCTTTCACCATTATTTACGTCTAAAATTTCAACTTTTTGCCATTCTCTTATGTTTGAAGCTTTTAAAAGTGTTTCATCAATTGTGATAGAGCCAACGTAGTTTAGATTTGCATCTGTAACGGTCGCTCTGTGTATTTTTGAATTTAAAAATTCTAATAACATTTCTCTGTCCTTTTATTTTCTTTCTTCTTTCTTTTAAATTATATAACAAATATAGAACTTGGTTAATTTAATTGCACAACAAAAGCTCTCGAAATTTTTCGAGAGCTTNNGTTTCCCAATTCTGTTCGCCTTTTTCCTGCCGCTTGATTAACTCAACAATGACTCCAGTATATTAGCATTTTGGAGTGCTCCTGTTGATTCTTTGATTTTTTGTTTGTAAATGTAAGTCCTTAGAGCTTCCCTAATAAGTTCGCTTCTTGAACGATTTTCACCATCTGCAACCTGATCGATTTTGTTCAAAAATTCTTCAGGCATTGAAATCAAAACTCTTGCCATATATTCTCCT
>DABJ01000020.1:16352-43499 GCA_002102825.1 Candidatus Gastranaerophilales bacterium HUM_12
GCTAATTGCTCTTGTCTATCGCTTACTTATATATAAACAATTTTTTATAGAAAAAAGTGCTATTTTTTATAGAAAAAATATATACCAATTTTTAAAACCCTTGTGAATATTGACTTCCGGCATGATAATTCTTATTAATATTTCTTAATAATTCTAGTTTTTGTCCCCAAAAATTATTGCAATGCATGTCAAGAGCATGAAATATGTCGAGATGTTTCTTGCAAAGAAAAACCTTAAATAAAAAGGAGCATTATATGTATTTTTGATTTTATCCCAGTTTTCTAGTGGATTGTGCCAAAATCTTATTGTTGGAGTACTTGTTCTGTCTTGATTGTACATTTTTAGCATTCGATATAAATCAAAAACAAGTGGAATTGTGATGTAAGTAATAAAATACAAGTAGTTATTTGTTTTTATTGCAAATGGTATTAATAGAATATAGCTGAATGCATAAAAAATCAAAAGTAGATTGAGTGCTTTCTGTTTTGAACCCAATTTTAGGCATAAGGTAGTTTTGTTTGCATTTTTATCTCCATCATAATCCATTAGCATGTGTGTATATAATACGGTATTCACAAACATTACACAAATTAACGACAAGATTAAAACATCAAAAGAAAAATGCTTTGTCATCACATAATAAACACCCTCAAACATCAATGGTCCATAAGCAATTATAACTGCAAATTCCCCTAATCCGTTGCTTGACAAATATGGGTAGCAGAGTGCAATTGTTAGGGCAATAACTGCTAAAAATACTACAGCTTTTCCCGAAATAAAAAATAGGATTCCTCCACATATTGCAGCTAACAAAATAAAAATGCTTATAACATTTTTCAAATCTTTTGTTGTTGCTTGACCGGTTCTTAAATATTCACATTTGCAATCTCTGCCTGCGGTTAAGAATTCATAATCTTTTTGTAAAGTCTTATAGTCTATATAATCATCAATAAGATTTGTTGAAAGATGTACAAGACAAATTCCAACAAGTGCAATCAACCCTGCAACAATATTTCCACCTACTTTTAAAGAGTAGACAAAAATCACAAGCCAACTTAGAATTGTCATTGGCGCCGAATATAATCTTGCATTTTTTAACCAAAAAATAGTTTTATGAAGTATATTTTTAATCAAATTATTTTTCCAAAATGTTTTTAAGTGCGACAACGGCTTCGTAACTTCCGCCGGCCTCAAGAATTTCTTCTGCTGATAAGCCGAACATTGTTATAAGATTTTTGGCTTGATTATTACTGTTATGTTCAAGATGTTTTACTGTTTCAAGAATTGCATTTTCTCTGCTAAGTCTTGGAATTTGGTCATTTATCCCTTTTCTGAAAATTCTTGCTTTTGATTTACCCATTGATTACTCCTTTTTGAAAAGCAAGTAATGCGGCTCCAATCATTCCTGAATAATTTCCTGCTGTCGCCTTAACAACTCTTGTTGGTGTTGTGCAAATTTCTTGGTTAACAATTTTTTCTACTTTATCCGTTTCAACAAATTGTGCCAAAGAACCTGATAAAACAACACAATCAGGGTCAAAAATATTTGCTAAACCAATAATTCCATTTGTAATATCTTCTTCCCATCTATGGTAAACATCAAGCATCTTTTGATTTTTATTTTTAACTCCGTTCATAACATCATAGGTTGTGACATTTTGGTCTTTTAACATTTCTTGTGCAGTGATTTTTAATCCTGTACCTGATGCGTAGATTTCAAAACAATCCCAAGAACCGCAGGTACATTTTCTTCGTTTATCAGAATACATTTTAAAATGCATTTCTCCGGCTGCTCCGTTTTGTCCTTTTAGAAGTTTATTATCAATAATAATTCCTCCGCCAACTCCTGTGCCAAGAGTAATCATAACACTGGTTGGACAATTTACAGATGCTCCGATTTCGTGTTCAGCCCAAGCAGCACAGTTTGCGTCATTCTCAACAAAAACAGGTTTTGTTGAGAGTTCTAAAAATGGCATTTGTGGATAGCCTTTTGCAATATTGCCAGTTGAACCTAGTATTTTTGAATTTTGATTGTTTACGGCTCCACATGTTGAAAAAGCAATAACATCAACATCGTTTTCATGTTTTTTTATTATTTCTATAAAAGTTTTTTTGATTTCATCAAATGTTTTTGGTGTAGCATGTTTTTCTATCTCGCTAATAATTTCACCATTTTCATTAACAATGGCATTGTAGATTTTTGTTCCACCTACATCTAAAGCTAAAGCTTTTTTCATATTTTTACTCCCTTTATGTTTGTTATTTCTTTAAAAGTTTATCTGCTTGCATTTTTATGAACTTATAAAGACTGCGAACTTCTCTGACTGTATATTCTTTGCCAATAAGTTCAACTTTTCTGTCATAATCAGGTAGTTGTTTTTGTCTGTTTGAATTTTGTTCAATTATATGTATAAGATTTTTCGCTTTATCCATTTGTGATAAAGGTTTTATCGGTAAGATTTTCATATTATCCCTATTTGTTACTTCTTTCTGAATACGAATCTTTTAGTAATAAGTTGTGGCCTTGTGATAGCTGAACCAATTACAACACAGTGTGCACCAAGTTCAAATGCTTTATTAACTTGTTCCGGTTCCCAGATTCTGCCTTCTAAAACAACAGGTAATTGAGTTTGTTCTACAAGTTGTTTTAAAAGTTCAAAATCAGGTTCATTAGCCGGTGAATTTGCGGATTCTAATGTATAACCTGCAAGAGTTGTAGAAATTATATCCGCACCAAGTTCTTTAGCGTTCAAACCCTCTTCAAGTGTTGAAATATCAGCCATAGCAAGGCGTTTATTGATATGAATATATTTTATCAAATCTTGTAACTTTTCGTTATTGGGACGTTTTCTTTGGGTTGCATCGGTTGCAATCACATCTGCACCTGCTTCAACAAGTTCAATAACATCTTTAATGTTTGGAGTGATATAAACCAATTCTTTGTAATTTTTAGGAATAATGTTTGGTTTCGTTAAGCCGATAATTGGCAGATTAAATAATTTTTTTGCATTTTTTACATCTCTTGCGCCTGCAAGTCTTAATGCTCCTGCTCCACCGTTAACTACAGATTTCATCATTCCAATCATGCATTGTTCCAAGTACAATGGTTCATTAGGCATTGCTTGGACAGATACAACAACTGTTCCCTTTATTCTGTTTAAAATATCATTCATACATGAATTATAGCCTAAACATAAATTTTTGAACGGCTATTTCTTTATTGTTTTTTAAAATGATAAATTTCGTGTTATAATAAACACATTAAATAAGGGGAATTTATATATGAATAAAATGTTGGTCAAATATCCGTTTTTAACACGTGATGTTGAAATATATGAAAGAGAAAATGGACATAAAATCGTTTTGGCTCATAAAGAGGGAGAAATGGTTAATGTTTCTTCTTGGGTTAAAACAGGTTCTATAAATGAAGATGATGATAATAACGGAATTTCTCACTTTTTGGAACATTTAATGTTTAAAGGCACTCATGCTCACAAAGTCGGAGAATTTGACCGAATGCTTGAATCAAAAGGAGCAATTGTTAATGCTGCAACTTGGAAAGACTATACGTTTTTCTATGTGACACTTCCAAAAGGTATTGATAATAGAGATTTTGATTTGGCAGTAGATTTGCATGCTGACATGATGATGGATCCCGTTTTTCCTGCAGAAGAACTCGGTGCTCCGTTTGATATAAATGACAATACTGTTACTGATAAACGTGAACGTCATGTTGTAATTGAAGAAATCAGAATGCGCAAGGATCAACCTTGGACTAAGGTTTACAATATTTGTAACAAAAATCTATATACTTCTCACCCTTATAAACGAGATGTAATTGGAACTCCGGAGATTATTTCTCGTTTGACAAGAGAAGATATTGATAGTTATTATAGAAAATTCTATACACCTAATAATGTGACAACTATTGTTGTTGGAGATTTTGACCACGAAGCAGTTTTGAAAACTATTTGTGACAAATTTACATTTCCGGATAGAGTTCAAGGTGAAAATCGTGTTAATAAAATTGATACTCCTACTCAACAAACAAAATACATTGAAACAAAATCTAATGTAAATACCGGCTATCTGATGTTTGGTTGGTTAGGACCTAGAGCAGCGGAATTGAAACCGGGGATTTGCTTAGACTTGATTAGTATAATTTTTGGTGACGGTTCAAGTTCTCGTTTACAACAAAACTTAATTGAAAAATTACCGGAACAAATATTTAATATGATTGGTTCAGAGCATTACCAATTTAAAGATGGTAACAACTTCTTTATTCAGGCTAATTTCAAGCCGGAATTTAAAGAAAAAGCTCTTGAACTTGTAAAACAAGAATTGGCAAATCTTTTAGAAAATAAAATAACAGAAGAAGAGCTTGCAAAAGCTAAAAAACGTATAAAATCCCGTTTTGCGTTCTCCGCAGAAACTGTTTCTGAAATTGGCGAAACTATTGGTTATTATATGACTGTTTGCGAAAATTTGAAATTGGTAGAAGATTATTTAGCAGATTTGGATAGTATTACTTTAGAAGATTTAACAAATACAATAAATGCATACTTGTCCCTTGATAATGCTGTAATTTCTGTTTTGATGCCGGAGTAAGCTATGCAGACTGAATTTGATGAACAATTGAAATTAGTTAGAGAAAAATGTTTAAATTGTGAGAAATGTTCCCTATGCAAAACTCGTACTAATTCTGTGTTTTCTGCAGGTGTTCCGAATTCAAAGTTGATGTTAATCGGAGAAGCTACGGGGTATTATGAGGATATGAAAGGTGAGCCTTTTGTTGGAAAAGCCGGACAGCTTTTGGATAAAATCTTAGGTTGTGTCGGTTTTTCTCGTCAAAGAGATATTTATATTTGTAATACGCTAAAATGTCGTCCACCGGAAAATCGTGACCCTCTTCCAGATGAAAAAGCAGCATGCCGAGAGTTTTTAGATGCACAGATTGAAATATTAAAACCTCGAATCATTTTACTTTGTGGTAGGGTTGCCGTGAATTCTTTTATTGATACAAAATTGGGTATTACGAAATTACGTGGCAAATGGTTTGAAGGTCCAAACTTTTCTAAAATGATGCCGATTTTTCACCCATCATACTTGCTTCGAAATGAGTCAAGAGAAAAAGGTTCTCCAAAATGGTTGATGTGGCAAGATATAAAAGAAGTTCGACGAGTTTATGACCAAATGAACTAGCAAAAAAATAATTATTTCGATTTAATATATTGTGTAGTAAAAATTTTTAGGTTCTGCATTATGAGAATTCTTCCTGTATATAATTTATCAAATAATTATTTACGTTTCACTTTTAAATCAAATGATACATCAAGAGATCTTGTTGATAAGATGCGAGAAAAACGTCATGACTTAGATGATTCATTGACTAAAAATGAGTCCTCTCAAGATTCGGTTGAAGATAAAATTTCCAGTGTAAAATCTGATATTCAAACTCAAACTTCTCAAATGGATACTGAGAAAAATACAATAAATGAGGATTCTCAAAAATTGACTCAAATTCAGCATGATAAAAATGAGGAACAAGAAAAACTTGAAGAAACACAGGAAAAACTCCAAGCTGATAGAAGAAAGTTGGAGCAATTACAAGATAGAATGTCTCAGTTGAGAACTCAATATTCCAAAATTCAATCAGGGTTATCAAATCTTAATGAAGTTTAGAGTCTTTGCTTAAATAATAACAAAACAAAAGAGGCACTCTTTCGAGTACCTCTTTTGCAAATTTTTAGCAAATTTGATTATTTCATCAATTCGCCAACTGCTTTATAAACGTTCATACGTTTAGCCGCATCGCTTTCAGCTTTTTCGTATAGAGCTTCAGCATGTTCAGGGTTAGTCTTCATAAGTGATTTATAACGACCTTCTGATCTGATGAAGTCTTGGTAGCTGCCTTTTGGATCTTTAGCGTCCCAAGTGAACGGTTGTTCAGGGTTAGCAGGGTTGTATCTGTATAATGGGAAGTATCCTGCTTCTACTGCACGTTTTTGTTCAGTTTGAGTTTTGCTCATATCAATACCGTGTGCGATACATGGTGCATAAGCGAAGATGATTGATGGTCCGTTGTAGCTTTCTGCTTCTTGGAATGCTTTTAGAGTTTGTGCTCTATCTGCGCCCAAAGCAACTGATGCTACATATACGTAACCATAAGACATGCTCATCAAGCCCATGTTTTTCTTGTATGTTTGTTTACCGCCAGTAGCGAATTTAGCAACTGCACCGGTTGGAGTTGATTTAGAAGCTTGACCGCCAGTATTTGAGTAAACTTCTGTATCAAGAACAAGAACGTTAACGTTTTTGTTTTGAGCAAGAACGTGGTCAATACCGCCGTAACCGATATCGTTAGCCCAACCGTCACCACCGATAATCCATACAGATTTATCTGTGAAGTAGTCTTCAAGTTCTTTAACTTTAGCTAAGTCTGTGCAATCACATTCTGCAGCATATTTGTTGATAATTTCTTTAGCTGCTTCTTGATCTTTGATAGCTTCTTCAGTTTTTGAATCTTCCCAGTGAGATAAAGCTTTTTCTAATGCAGATTTCAAATCAGCAGGAGCTTTTTCACTAGCAATAACTTTTTCAGCATAAGATTTTAATGTAGCTCTGTTTTGATCTACAGCCAATCTCATACCATAACCGAATTCAGCATTGTCTTCAAATAATGAGTTTGCCCAAGCCGGACCTCTACCATCTTTATTAGTTGTATAAGGAATAGTAGGGAATGTACCTGAGTAAATTGAAGAACAACCTGTTGCGTTAGCTACGATTGCGTTTTCACCGAATAATTGTGAAACTAATTTAACGTAAGGAGTTTCACCACAACCAGCACAAGCACCTGAGAATTCAAATAATGGTTTTCTTAACATAGCGCCTTTAATTGTTTTAGTTGTGTTTTTACCCATAACGTTATCAGGTAATGCGTCAAAGAATTTTTCGTTTTCTAATTCGCAAGCTTCAACTTCTTTTTCAATTGTAGACCAAGTTAAAGCTTTTTTGCCTTCAACTTTAGACATTGGACATTGGTCTAAACAAACACCACAACCTGTACAATCTTCACAGTAAACTTGAACTTTGAATTGTTCACCGTTTAAGTTTGGTTTAGCATCAACAGTGTTGAATGAAGCTGGTGCATCTTTCAAACTGTCTTTTTCTGCTAATTTAGTTCTGATTGCAGCATGTGGACATGCTGAAGCACAAATACCACATTGAATACAGTGTTCAGAATTCCAGTGAGGAACACGAGGAGCAATTCCACGTTTTTCTAAGCAAGCTGTACCTGTAGGGATAACACCGTCAATACTCATTGATGAAACTGGGATATCATCACCTTTTAATCTCATTGATGGTTCAATGATTTTCTTAGCGAAGTCGCTGGCATTTTCAGGAATGAATTTAACATCATCTACGCAGCCAACACCGTCTAAAGTTGCAGGAACCGGAACTTCTTCAGTTGCGTTAATAGCTGCATCAATCAATGCTAAGTTCATGTTAACAACATCGTCACCTTTTTTCTTGAATGTCTTAGTTGTCATAGCTCTCATACCTTCATAAGCTTGTTCAAATGGAATGATTCCAGAAACTTTGAAGTATGCAACCATCATAACTGTGTTAGCACCTTTACCTCTTAATCCTGGTTGTTGTTTGATTAGAGATTCAGCATCTACATTGTAGAATTTGATTTTCTTATCAATGATTGTTTTTTGCATATCTCTAGTTAAGTGAGCAAAAGCTTCTTCTTTAGAGTATGGGCTATTTAACAAGAATGTTCCGCCTTCTTTGATACCTTTTAATAGGTCATATCTTCCGATATAAGAGTGAGCTGAACAAGATACAAAATCAGGCGCAGTGATTAAGTATGTTGATTTAATTTGTTTGTCACCGAATCTCAAGTGAGAAACTGTAACACCAAATGATTTTTTAGAGTCGTAAGCAAAGTATGCTTGAGCATCTTTGTTAGTATATTGACCAATAATTTTAATTGAGTTTTTGTTAGCACCAACAGTACCGTCTGAACCTAAGCCCCAGAACATACAGTTTGTAGTTCCTGCAGGTTCTGTAACGATGTGTTCTTCAACTTTGATTGATTTGTGAGTTACATCATCTTCAATACCAACTGTGAATCCGTGGAATCCGTTGTTTTCAGCATGTTTGTAAACAGCAAGAACCATTGATGGAGTGAATTCTTTTGAAGACAAACCGTAACGTCCGCCGATTACTCTGATGTCTTTGTTTTCTAATGCTGCAACTACATCTAAGTATAAAGGTTCACCGATTGAACCAGGTTCTTTTGTTCTATCTAAAACAGTGATACGTTTAACTGATTTTGGAAGAGCTTCGTTAAATCTCTTAACATCGAATGGTCTGTATAATCTAACTTTAACCAAACCATATTTAGTACCTCTGTTAGAGTTCAAGTAATCAATTGTTTCTTCGATTGTTTCACAACCTGAACCGATAGCAACGATAACATCTGTAGCATCAGGAACACCAACATAATCGAATGGGTGATATTGTCTTCCTGTAACTTTAGCTACTTTATCCATATATTCTTGAACGATATCTGGAACTGCATCGTAGTATTTGTTAACTGTTTCACGACCTTGGAAATATACGTCAGAGTTTTGAGCACCAACTTTACATTTAGGAGCTTCAGGTCTCATAGCTCTTTGTCTGAATTCTTCAATATATTTTGGTTCAACTAATTTAGCGATATCTTCGTAAGAAATTTCTTCAATTTTGTGAATTTCGTGAGAAGTTCTAAATCCATCAAAGAATTGTAAGAATGGAACTTTTGATTTGTAAGTTGCTAAGTGTGCAACTAAAGCCAAATCCATTTCTTCTTGAACAGAGTTAGCTGCTAACATAGCATAACCTGTGTTACGGCAACCCATAACGTCTGTATGGTCACCGAAAATTGCTAATGATTGAGCTGCCAAAGCACGAGCTGCAACGTGAATTACGTGTGGAAGCATTTCACCTGCTACTTTGTGCATTACAGGAATCATAAGTAATAAACCTTGGGAAGCTGTGTAAGTAGAAGTCAATGAACCAGCAGCTAAAGAACCGTGAACAGCACCTGCTGCACCTGCTTCAGATTGCATTTCTGCAACTCTTACTTCTTCACCCCAAATGTTTTTCTTGTGTTGAGATGCCCATTCATCAATCCATTCACCCATAGTAGATGAAGGAGTGATAGGATAAATTGCTGATACTTCGCTTAAAGCATACGCAATATGCGCTGCAGCGTAGTTACCATCAACTGTTATAGTTTTTCCTGGCATAATTAGTAACCCTCCTTATTTATATGCGCTATTACTTAATTATAACTGTACATCTCTCATGATAATACAAACATATATTTTGACCCAATTTTAAGCATGTAAATTTATGTTACAATTTGGCAAATAAATTCAATTAATTGTAAATAATAATTGTTCAGTATCATTATATTCTCTGAAAGGATTTACTTTATTATGAATATATTATCAATTACCCCTGCATTATCTCGTGCAAATCACTTAAATAGCATTAATTCTCCTGTTCAAAATAAAAATGTTACAGTTCCGAAATTAAATACCCTTTCTAAAGACACTGTATCTTTTTCAGGCATAGGAGGTGCTAGTTCAAAAGTATCAGACTTTCTAGAAGCTCAAGTTGCAGCAGATACTCCAAGATTAAGACGTTTAGCAATTACTTATTTAGATATTTTGGAATCAGTTGCGTTTAGATTAAAAGACAAAGGTTTTTCTTTTGATAGAGCATATTGCGAGTTAAATCCTGTAAAATCCCCAAAATCATACTCCAGCAAAATTGTTCGTTCAGGTAAATTTAAAGTTCCTGATACAATTCGTGCGACATTATATTGCAACAATCCTTACGATTTAGATTCTTTGAATTCATTACTTACGGAGATGAAAAAACGTGGCTATGTTCTCGGTACAGAGAAAATGACTATTAAAGACCTTATGAAAAGAGGTTATATTCCAGCAGAAGAAGAAGCTAAAAAATTAGATTTAGAAAAAACTGTTCCGGATTTGGATATAAGACTTGATGATGTTGCGGATCAAGTAACAAAATTACCGGAAGAGTTGAAATATTCAATTGGCAAACCTCAAAAATCAGGTTATGAAGATATTCAAATGCGTTTTGTTCGTGATTTTGACTCTAGGAAAAATCCGGTAAGTCATGAGTTACTTATTGTGTTTGGTCCAAATTATTCTAAAGCAAAGCATGCAGAATCTTCATTTATTTATACTCCATTAAGAGAACTTGATGAATTGCATGTTGATTTGAGTAACAAAACAATTGGTTCTCACTCTCAAAAAGCATCTCGTTATATTGATTTAATCAAACAAATGTTTAGAGGAAAAGTTTCAGAAAAGTTATTCTTGAATGCTAAAAATAAAGATTTATATGATTTGTCTGATTCCATTCCTATTTCATTCTCTGAAACAGATGTAAATATGTTTGAAAATTATTTTTCTGGTTTGAATGACAGAGTTTCTTCAGTTTATAAGGAAGCAAGAAAAGCTCCAAAAATTACTGATAGCGAAAAGAAACAACTGGCAAAAGACTTACGTAGTGATAAAACTTTGCTAAATAAAGTGCATGACAATTTGAAAAAAGCAATCTCTCACAATTTCAATGCTGATTAATTTTCAATAATCGCAACATTTTCAATGTGATAGGTGTGACAAAACATATCAAAAGGCTGTATCGATTTTACGGTACAGTTCTTTTCTTCTTTCAAGTATTTCAAATCTCTTGCAAGTGTTGCCGGATTACAACTTACATATATTATTGATTTTGATAGTCTTACTGCATTGTCAAGGCTTTCCTTAGTACAACCTTTTCTTGGTGGGTCAAGAATAATTGCATCAAATTTTCTCTTCTCTTTTTGGAAAAAGACAGATGCATCTTGATTGTGAATTTCTAAGTTAGGAATATTATTGATTTCAGCGGTTTCTCTTGCAAGTTCAACCGATTCTTTATTTTCTTCGACACTGACTACTTTTTTACAGATGTCAGAGATACAAATTCCAAATGATGTAATTCCCGCATAAGCATCAAGTACTGTCGGATTTTCAAAGTTATCTTTAATATAATCTTTTACATATCTAAAGATGTTTTCTGCACTTTTGGGATTGATTTGGAAAAATGTATTAGGACCAATTCGGAAAGTTTTATCTAAGATTCGTTCTTTTACAAAATTCTTTCCTGCAAGACATTCTGTTTTCTTACCTAAAATAACATTTGTCTTTTTAGAATTGAAATTTACACAAACACCAGCTACTTCGTAAAATTCATCAAAAATACACTTTGCAAAGTCGTTTAGTCTCTCAAAAGATTTTGTCGCATTTATAACAAGAACGACCAAGTTCTTACCCGTTGCAAGAGAACTTCTTATAACAACATGTCTTAAATCTCCGGAATGTTTTTTCTCATTGTAACCGGAAATTCCAAAATCAAATGCTTTTTCTCGAATAAATTCAATGATTTTATCACAAATTTCCGGTTGAATTGGGCAATATTTAATATTTACAATTTCGTGTGTTGCGGGTTTGTAATAGCCCGCAAGTATTCTTTTAGAATTTTTTGTTTCAGAAATCGGATATTGAATTTTATGACGATAATTTTTTATTTGTGGGCTTGAAATTGGTTTTGGTATTTCTATATCGAGATTCCCGATATTTTTCATTGTATCTTCTACGATTTGTCTTTTCAGTTCAAGTTGGTAATCGTAGTCGATGAATTGTAACTGGCATGCTCCACAAACTTTTTGCATTGGACAAAATGGTTTAACCCTGTGTTCTGATGGCGTTATTATTTCCAAAATTTTACCATTTGCAAAGTTTTTGTTAACCTTTGTTATTTTAATTTTTACTATATCTTCAGGACAAGTGTTTTCTACGAAAACTACAAAACCCTCTATTCTCGCAAGTCCTAAGCCTAAATTTGTTATCTTTTCAATTTTTACTGTATATTCGTCATTTATTTTCATACATTTTATTATACCTTAAATATTCTTTATAATTTAACATCTTTTAAAAGTTATGCTATTATATCTCTATTAAAAAGACGTAAGGAGAGATTTAAATTATGAAAAAGGTTATTGTATCGCTTTTTTTGTTAGTACCGTTATTAACTGGTTGTACTAATATTGATACTCAAGTTACAATAAATGATGACCGTTCAGCGAGTGTTGCAACCTCTTTAACGTATGAGGGAAATTTGTCAGATTCATCTGATATTGCGGCACTTACTATAACAGATAACTATGCAAAATTTTTAGACCCGCTATACACTTCACAAGAAGCTTATGGTAAAAAACTATCAACAATTACAGCTTCAAAATCAGTTAAAGATTTGAAATATGATGATTTAGATTTATCATCTCTTGGTTTTACATCTAATTTGCCGAGTGGTAAATTTATTGAAGTTAAAAAGAGTTTCTTAGTTTCATCTTTTAATATTGATGCAACTTACAATTTAAAAAATCAAATTAAAAAAGTTAAAAAAGCTGAAAAAACAAAACAAATTAAAAGGGCAGAGGGTTTAGATCCGGTTTATTTGAAAGAATATGGAGATCCATCAGAATATGATGTTGATGATTCGGCTAAAGAAGATATTTTTGCTCAAAATCTTGATGATTCAACAAAAGAATTTGTAAATAAAAATCTTCAACAAAATGAAGAAAACAAAAAGGAACCAAGCATTAAAGATTTGAAAGCTTCATTTAGTGTTAAGGTTCCGACTTTCGCATCTTCAAATAATGCAGATTCTGTTTCTGGTAATGTTTACACTTGGGATATTTCACAAGATGGTCCAACTGTAATTAAGTTGCAATATGTTCAATATAGTGGTTTTGCAATTGCGTTTGTTATATTAGTCGGAATACTTGTGTTAGTTTTACTCGCAAGAAAAATCCTCAAACACGACACTCAGAAAAGAATAGATAATTAAGTCTATTTTGCATAATAATAGTTAACAATCAAAAGGCGGAATTACTAAATTTCGCCTTTTGGTTAATTGAATTTTAATTTATTAACTTACGGTGTATTATCGCAAGTTGTTGATGTTGTCCAATCAATTACATCTCCAGCCGCACATTTTCTGTAGTCCATGTTTTTATTTGTTAGTGCCCAAGCTGTGCATGCCAGACCATTTTCACTATTTTTCATGTTGTTTCTTAAACAGTTAGAGTTGAATGAAAAATCATCTCCATAAAATCCCATTGGTACAAGTGCTGTTCCGGAAATATAAAATCCAAATACGTCAACTCCAAGCATATTTGGTCTTGCTGGGCCATTTACATCTATGATTATTGTCCCACAAAGTGGTCTTTTTACTTTATCAATAGAAGAAATTAAACCGTCGCAGTATGTAGAATTTGTTTTGATTACGGCAGCACCACCATCTAACAGCGAAATAAATGATACAGATGATTTTGGTTTTGCTTCTGTATATTGTGGTTGTTGCGACTTTTGTTCATCATCATAGAATGCGTTCAAATCATTCACGTTCAATTGTTCATCTTGGTTAGGATCTTCTAGTGGAAATTCTTTGTCTATTGTTAAGCGGTTTGGTTTTAGTGGTTGAAAAACTGCATTTGTTGAACGTCCGCTTATTGTTCGATAGCCTTTAGGTGCAAAACACCCGAGAGGTGAAGCTCCGCAAAATGACAAAACCTTTATTTTCTTTGATAGTTCATTTGTAATTGCCTCGGCTTTGTTCTCGCTTGTTCTTACTGTTTCCCAATCATCAGGATTTTTGTTCCCGTTTATTGCGGAAACTTCTGTAAGTGCTGTTTGTAAATCTTTTTGCATTTGTTTTGCTTTTTTAATGTACTCAAGAGAACCTTGTTTTTGCACTAAATTTGGAATTGTCAAAGTAAACAAAAATCCAACAAGGGCTAATACAATCAGTACTTCTGCTAACGTAAATGCTTTTTTGTTTTTCATAACCAACACCTATAAATAATTATTTTACCTTATATTTAGAATAACATTTTTTTTTATAAATGTCATCTGATTGTTAATAAATAAAAAGGTCCAATTCTTTTGTTTAGAATTGAACCTTTTTGTATTATTTAATTCCTGTCTTATTTTGCAAAATCAAAATAAGTATCAGTATTTGTTGTGTTTGGAGTTGTTCCTTTATTTACTAAGTTCATTTTACCAGTTCTATTTGTAATATTAACGTTTCCATTTCCGGAGAATGTATCTTTTACTCTTGCAGAACCAACGAATTCAGCATTTACGTCACCAGTATTTGAGATGATATATTTAACATCTGCTTTTTTGTATTGGTTATCCAGAGCTTTAAGATTTACATCTCCAACAGCTTGATAGTTTGATTTATAAGCATAGTTTGTATCGTTAACTGTCAATGCATTGTCTTTTGTTCCGATTGTTCCACTTGAAGCAAGTGATAAACCTTTAGCTTGAATATTTGCTTTAGTACCATCAGTTGAAGCATTTAGGACAGAACCGACATTTCCATCGGCATCTTTATCTGTTAGAAGAAGAACCCTTCCATCTGCATATATGTGGTCGATGTTCATATCAGAACCAAAACTTGCTAAGTTTATTGCATAATCTCCATTTGTTTTCTTTGTATCTAAGGTATGTGCATTAATTTTACCATTTACATCAACATTGATTGATTTTGAAGTATCAACTTGGTCTTTTGTTGGTCCGTAAGTATATCCGCCACCGCTTGTCCCTGTTTCAACACCGATTTTACCATTGTTTACGTTGATTGTTAAATCGCCGTTTGAACGGATTAGGGTGTTTTTTGAACCCTCATTTAATAATGAACCGTTTTCAATATTGAAAGTTACATCATTAAGTGCGTTTAAGTTTGCAACATCTTCATCTGTTTTTTCTTGATTAGGTCTACCTAAGTAAACGTGAGAGTCTTTGTTTCCGATGTTGATATCATTTGCGGCAACTTTACCTCTTACTCTGATTCCGTGAATACCATAGTTTTCCATATTCACATCACCTTGAGTGTTGATTAAAGCATTTTCGTCAACTACGATTCCGCCACGAGTACTTGTATTTTTAAGGTTGATGTTATCCCCTTCAACATTGTAGATACTACCGTCAAGTGTCATCGCTCCACCACTTGAATTTGTGATATTGATATCTGCTTTTCTGTTGATAATTTGAGAATCTTTATCTGTATTCAAGTATCCTGCAGTATTTTCAATATTAAGAGTATCGTTTTGGTTAAGGATAGTACCACCGATAGTCATACCTTTGATACTGTTATTTCTGATAGTTGTTTTACCATTATTTTGAATGATTGCATCTTTACCAACAACTAATTCTTGACCTCTGTTTGAAATCATCAATTCGCCTTTGTTTTGTACAAGACCATTAACTTCAAGGTTTCCGCCAGCATTGTACAAAGTAGTTGTTGAGTTATTTTTAACTTCACCGTCCAAAATCATTCCGTTTTTACCTGTATTTTGGATATATAGTTCGCTATTGTTATTAAGAAGTTGACCTTCTTTTGTTAGGTGCAATCCATTACTTTGTTTTGCACTTGTGATATTCATTTTGCCGTCTTGGTTTTCAATTTTACCGCTGATGACCATATCGCCATTCCAGTTAGAAACGGCTGTCGAACCATTGTTTTCTACAAAACCTTTGATGTTCATTCCGCCAACACCGGTGTTGGCAATTTTTACGTCACTGTTGTTTGAAATCATTGCATTACCACCAACGGTTAAACTATTACCGTTGTTAACGATTTCAAGTTTTCCGTTTTGGTTTTTGATAATTGCGTTTGTAACAAGGTCGCCAGCTTTGTTTGTAATATTTGTAACTCCGTTGTTTTCAATGTAAGAATCAATTCTTGCACCGCCAATTCCAGAATTACCGATTAAAACTTTACCGTCTTTGTTAGTAATAGAGCTTTTTTCACTCAAGAACATTTCATTTCCGCTGTTTGCGATATTGATAGTTCCTTTATCCATTGAAACGATGCCGTTTCCAAATACCATATTACCATTTTTGTTGATGATTGAAATGTTATCACCTTTGCCTGTTGCAGCGATTGAACCGTTAACAAACATTCCTTCTTTTCCGGTATTATATACAGTGATGTTTGCATCTTGACCAGTGACAGTTCCATCAATATTTAATGCTTCTCCTGAGTTTTTGACAACCATTTTATGAGTATTTTGAATTAAGTCACCATCAAGATTTGCATCACCTGCTTTGTTTTCAATGATTGTATCACCGGAATTTAAATAAGAACCGGTGTAGTTCAATCCTCCAATACCGTTGTTTGTGATGATAGTTGTTTTATCATTTGAAATTCTACCGGTTTCGTTAACATTTAATGCGTTTCCGTCATTTGTAACAGTTAATTTCCCTTTTGTATTTTCGATTGAACCGTTGATGTTCATATCACCTTTTGTGTTCCAAACGTTAGTTGTGCTTGAATTTTCGACTTTACCATCAATAGTCAAGCCATTTTTACCCGAATTGATGATTTGCAAATCCCCGTTGTTAGAAATTACGGCATCTTTTGTGATATGCATATTTGAACTTGCATTTGATAAATTCATTTTGCCTTTTTTGTTAGCGATTGTACCACCAATAACGTAATTCCCGCTCCAGTTTGTTAAAGCTGTTGAACCGTTATTCTTTATTGTGCCGTTCATAGTGAAACCGTTTTTGCCGGTGTTAGTTACTTTGATTTTATTATTGTTTGAAATTTCTGCATTTTTACCAATTTCAAGACCAGAACCGTTACTTACGATTGTTAACATTCCATCTCTGTTTTGAATGTTCCCATTAATAACTGTATCACCTGCATTACTTGAAATAAGTGTCAATCCATTATTAGCAACATTACCATTAATAATTTGTCCGCCAACACCTTTGTTAGTGATTCTTAAATCACCTTTGTTTGAAATGTTAGCTTTTGAAGTGATATTTAATTGTCCTTTGTTATTATTAATAGCTAATCTTCCGTTGTTGTTTGAAATATCTCCGGAAATTGTAGTTCCTGCTTGTCTATCAACGACTTGAACATTGCCGTTAGCATTTTGAACTTTACCGCTAATATTTAATTCTTGCGTTCCGTTGTTTTGGATTGAAACATTACCTTTGCCGTTGTTTTTAACAAGACCTGCAATGTCAATTCCGCCATCGTTAACTGTTGTTTTAATTACGATATTTCCGTTTTGCAAACCTAGAGTATCAGCAGATTTGATATTTCCGGTATTTACAAGAGAATTAAATAAAATATCAGATGCTTTATTTGAAGTTAATATTCCTTGATTTGCAACACCTGCAATTAAAGCTCCGTGAGTACCAATAGTGGCATCTCTTCCGATAATATTGATATTGTTTGCTGCAAATACTTTACCGTCGATTTTTACATCTGCAGTACCTTGTTGCATTTTATTTAAATCACCTTTGTATTTGTTGTTAACAAATGCGTTATATGAAGCCTGTGTTGGGGTATAAACAGATAAAGAACCAACATTTAAAACACCGCTTTCTCCAACAACCATACCGTTAGGAGAAATGAATACCGCATTTCCGTTGTAGAACTTGCCATCTCTTACTGTGTTAACTAAACCATTAATGTTGATTGTGTTATCAACAAGGTTAACGAACTGTGATACATTGTCTTTTCCATATTTAAAAATTAAGTTTGCAATATCGCCTTTGCTTAAAGTGAAATTTTCGTATTTTCTAAAACCCATGCCTCCAATGACATCAGTTGGATTGATATTGTAAACACCATTATTTCCGGTAACTCCTGAAATATCTGATGCTAAGGCCGAAGTCATAAAAGATTGTTGAGCTAAAAAGCTGATAACAAGAGCCGTAGCAATCATTTTTCTCTTGTTTATTGATTTCATAAACACATACCCTTTCTTTATTACTATTAATTATTCATAGTTATACGTTGTTATATCAAGTCTGAACATAAAATAATTTGTTATGTTGTTAAAAATTATTAAGTACTTTTAATATAAATCCCACATATAATAAACCACAAGAATAGGTGTTTGTAAAATAAATTTGATAGGAATAGTGAATGGTTTGTTATTGCTTAATTTTTCTTTAAAAATGTTTTTTACGCTAACAATTATTTTGATAAATACTAAAAAAGAGCCTTACGGCTCTTGATTTTAAATGGTGGGCGTTGGGAGACTCGAACTCTCGACCCTCTCCTTGTAAGGGAGACGCTCTACCAACTGAGCTAAACGCCCATTTACTACTATTTAATTTCTAGCTAATGTACTGCTCGCTTCGGTTTTAACTCCCTCCGCAAGATTTATATTATCAAGAACAATTTTTAATGTCAAGTGTTTTGTTGAAACTTTTTTTTATTTCTTTCGTCTTTGTCTGTAAAGTAGGATTTATCGTTTATAGCAGGAGGAAAATGTGAGTTTAAATTTGTTGAGAGAGGTTAGTTCGTACAATTATGACGAAAATACCGGCGAAGAAATTAAGACCTTTAATTCAATTGCGCATGAAGATGATATTTTGCAATTTTATTTGAAAGAAATAGGAAAAATAAAACTTCTTAAATCTGAAGAAGAGAAGCAGTTGGGCAAACTTATTAAGGAGAAAAAAGATATTGTTGCAAAGCGAAAACTTATTCAGGCAAACTTGCGTCTGGTTGTGAGCATTGCAAAAAGATACGTTGGACAAGGTGTATTGTTCATGGATTTGGTTCAGGAGGGTTCAATAGGATTAATTAGGGCGGCTGAGAAATTTGATTATTCTAAAAATTTCAAGTTTTCAACTTATGCGACATGGTGGATTAAGCAATCAATTATCCGAGCGATAGCAAATCATTCCAAAACAATTCGAATACCTGTTCACATGGCTGATAAAATTAGAAAATATAAATCTGCTTATGTTATTTTGTCCTCTGATTTTGGACGAGAACCGACTGAACAAGAGCTTGCTGACTTTTTGTGCGTTTCAATATCAAAGCTTCAAAAAATTAGAAATTCTATAATTTTAGAGCCGATTAGTTTGGAAACCTCAGTTACTGATGATTTGTGTCTGAGAGATTTTATTGAAGATAAGTCATGCAACAACCCCGAAGAACAAACTAAAGATACTTTTTTGAAACTTGGCATTCCTGAATTGTTTAATGTTTTAACAGAACGAGAAAAAAGTGTAATTACTCATCGTTTTGGTATAAATTTTGAAAAACCAAAAACATTAGCTGAAGTTGGGGACATGCTTGGTTATTCAAAAGAGAGAATTAGGCAAATTGAGGAAAATGCATTAACTAAAATGCGGAGATTTTCAAAAACTAATCACATGAGAGATTTTATTGACAATTAGATATATTCATCATTCATCATTTATTATTCTAAATTCAAAACCGGTATTTTGCCGGTTTTTATTTATGATAAAAGAGATTTTGCAAACTCGATTGATTGTTCATTTATTTCCCCACCTGCAAGTTCTGCTAGTGCTTTTATCTTGTTATCTCCCGTTAGAACGTAAACTTCTACTTTTGTTTCATCTTCTTGTGATTTCCTTACGTAGAAATGTTTGTCAGCTTTTGAAGCTATAATTGCTTGGTGGGTAATTACGATAACTTGATGAGATTTGCTTAATTCAACAATTTCTTCTGCAACACTTTGTGATGCTTTCCCTGAAATTCCCGTATCAATTTCATCAAAAATAACAGTATCAATATCATCGTTTTGTGCAAATATTGATTTTATAGCAAGCATAACTCTTGAAATTTCACCACCGGAGGCAACTTTTGCAAGTGGTTTTAAATCTTCTGAAACATTTGTAGAAATCATAAATTCAACATTATCTGCTCCATTTGATGAAAGTTCTTTCGGGGTAATTCTGATTTCAAATCTGGCCTTTGGTAGTTCTAAAACGGCAAGTTTGTCTTGAATCAGTACCGACAAAACTTGTGCATAGTTTTCTCTATTCTCTGTAATTTTTGTGGCAAGTTGTGTTAATTTTTCTTTTTGCTTTTTAATCTCTTCTTCAAGCTTTTCAATGTTTTGGGTTGAAAATTCAATAGTTGAAAGTTCTTCACAGAATTCATTATAGCTTTTTAATACAGATTCTAAAGTTCCGCCATATTTCCGTTTGAGTTTATCAAAGATAAATAATCTTTCTTGTATGTCATTTAATCTTTGTGTGTCATTTTCAAGATTTTGGCTGTAATCTCTTAAAGTTGATGAGATATCTTTTAAATTTTCAAGGGCATCAACAAATTGTTGGCTTACTTCTTCTAAAGAACTATCAAAATTCGCCGCTTTTGAGATATCCATTTTGATTTGGCTCATCGCTTCAAGAATTGAACCATCATCACCATTGATTGCCCAATACGAACTTCCGGTTAATTCCTTTAATTTCTCGGCATTTTCCAGAATTTCAAGTTCTTTATTTAATTCCTCTTCTTCATCAGCACTTTGGATATTTGCTTCTTCAATTTCATTTATCTCAAATTTTAGAAATTCTATTTGAGATTCTGTGGCATTTGCACAATTTTTAGAGTTTTCGAATTGTTTAATCAATGCTTCATAAATTTTGAACTCATCTTTGTATTCTTTGAGAAGATGTCCATAATCCTCTTTCCCATAAGAGTCAAGAAGATTTATGTGATATTGTGGTTGAAGAAAAGTGTATGTTTGGTGTTGAGAATGGATATCGACAAACAGAGTTCTCAAATTTTTTATTAATTCTTGGTTTACAAGTGTTCCATTTATTCTTGAACGGACAGAATTTTGGGTGATTTCTTTAGTGATAATGATTTCCGAACCAAGGTTATCAATTCCGTTTTCTTCAAATAATTTTGACAAATCATGTTTAGTATTTTCTAAAACAATTTCAATAGTTGCCTTGTCACAGCCGGTTTTGATGACATCTTTTGAAACTCGTGAAGAAAATACCAAGTCAATTGCATTCAAAAGAATACTTTTCCCGGCACCTGTTTCACCAGTAATAATGTTTAATTTGTCATCAAAGTTGGCACACAGTTCATCTATTAAAATGTAATCTTTTAGTTTTAACTGTTTAATCATAATTTGCTATATTGGATTATAAATTTGCCCCGCAGCATTTTTTGTATTTTTTACCACTACCGCAAGGACATGGGTCATTCCTTCCAATTTTTTTAGAAGTATCTATTTCAGGTTTGTTTTCGTTGTCTTCAATGATTCCAAGAGTATTTGAGAATACTTTTGAACGATATAATACTGTTGTTGACGAGATGATTTTGTTATCAACATATCTGCGTTTATATTTTTTTAGAAGTTCATCTAAAGTGTAATTTTTTGCAAGAACAGAATTAACAATTTCCATAAAGTTCTTGTGCTTGTCTGCGACCATTCTGATTAGGTTTGCTGAGTATTTATCATTTTCTAAGAAATACTTGATACAAGCATCATAATTAAGAATTTTTGTGTAATCTTTAACTTCAAAAATCTTGTTAAAAGTTCCATAGAACGGAATTGCATATAAACCAAGTTCTTTATCATAAATAATACCTACATCGTAAGTTTCTTTGTGAGAAGAAAACCCTCCTAGAGAATTTTCCAGAAAATTATCGTAAGAATTGTTGAACTCGGAAACTGCAAAATATTTGTATTCTTCAGGTTCTTTGATTAAATCTTTGTAGTCTTCTTTTTTGCCATCTTCTGCATAATCGTTGAAAATACTGATTAAATCATCTGCGCATTTGTTTGTTGTGATAATTTCTGTAGTTCCAAAGAAATCGACAAATTTTTGATAGATTTCTGCAACATCATCTTCAATTTCTTTTTGCTTATCAGGGTTATCCAAGTAAACAAGTTCCGGATTTTGGATAATTTTTGCAACTGCAAATCTATATGCATCATCTTTTCTTGTTGAGGGAAGTACTCCGGAAATTTCCAACAAATAGTAATCTCCATTGATATTTACAATACGAGCAATTATATAATCACCCGAGCCAATACCTCTAAATGCAGTCATTTTCATCAATGATGTAATCATATATCTACGTTCATTTACGATATTTAATAAGTCAAAACCGGTTTTAGTAACTTTTTTGATTTCAAAAACAGAAGAGATTGAGTTATTGATTGCTTCAACAATATCTTTTGTATCTTTATCAAGACCTTTTGTGTTTTCCAGATATAGTTCGGGAATACTTTTCAAATCCTCTCCAAGGTTACGTTCAAGGATATAACTAAAACAAGCAGTTTGTAGAGGTACACCTGTTTTGGAATTTGCTCCGATAGTTCTTAAATATTCATTAAAATCTGTTTTTATCTCTTCATGGCTTTGTATAAATTCTGCGATTTGTTTAATTACGCCATTAATGCTGTCCATGCGTTCTTGGATATTCATGTCTTCTCCCCTTACTGTAATCGTATTCTATTTTAGAATATAATATTTTTTCTAAAAACTCAATATATTAAGATATTGTAGCTAAATTTGGATTTTTTCAACTAGTCGGTTAGTTTAAAATCTCCGTTCTTTTTAATATGTTCAACAAGTCCGCCATCTTTTAGCAGTTTAATCATTACAGGCGGTAATGGTTCTATTTGAATTATTGAGCCGTTTGTCAAGTCTGTGATAATTCCTTTTTCTATATCAAGTTCTAATTCATCACCATCATCAATTGCATCTGTATCACATTCAATCGCCAAAAGTCCGATATTAATTGCATTTCTGTAAAAAATTCTTGCAAAAGATTTTGCTAAAACGGCTCCAACCCCTGCAATTTTCATAATCAAAGGAGCATGTTCTCGAGATGAACCAAGTCCAAAATTGCTACCGGCAACGACAAAATCCCCTTTTTTCATTCTAGATGCGAAAGTTTCATCGGCATCTTCCAATACGTGTTTTGCAAATTCCGGTAAATTTGATCTCAAGTGATATAGTCTTCCCGGGGCAATATGGTCTGTAGAAATATTATCTCCGAATTTGAATGCTTTTCCTTTCATGTAGCTCCTCCTTTTATCAATTTAATACTATCGCAAAAACAAAATCTATGCTATAATTATAATAAATAAAGGAATCGGTTATGTATTTTAATAGAAAATGTAAAATAACGTTTATATGCCATGGGGCGACAATATATTCGGAAGAAGGCAGAATTTCAGAAGCAGAAAATTATCCTCCATTATCAGAGCTTGGTGTTGAAGAAATGGAAGCTTTGACTAAATACTTGAAATCAAGGGCTGTTAAAAATGATGTAATTTATACATCTCCTGCCGTTAGGACAAGACAATCAGCAATGATGATTTCAAAATTATTTAAAAAAGATTACGTTGTTGTAGATGATTTAACATCACGACGATTAGGACAATGGAATGGTATGACAGTTGGTCAAATTCTTGAAAAATATCCTGATGGTATTCAAGATTTGTTACATCACCCGAATAAAAAGGCTGATTCTGTTGTTGAAGCTTCTGATGAGTTTGTTGCAAGGATTAAAGCTATTATTGACAGATTGGTTGAAGAAAATGTTGGTAATAGAATTATTATCGTAACCTATCCGGATGTAATTCAGGCTGCGATTTGTGGTGCTTTGGAAATTCCTGCAGATAAATTGTCTAAGATTTTTATCAGAACAGGTAGTGCTACACAAATTACATATTTTGAAAAATGGTCAAGTTTAGTTTACTCAGACCATGTTCCATTGCAAGTTTAATTTCCCTTAGAAATCTCAATCAATCGCATGCTTTCTTGGATTAGAAATTCTTTCCGTGGGTTAATGTCAATGAAATCCCAAGGTAGTGCTTTTTCGTATGCGTAAGTTACGTTTGCATAATAATCAGTATCAATTTTTAATTGTTTTGCAGCTTTTTTAAATGCCCCAAGCTTTCCTCCTTGCTTGTACACTTCTATTAAATAGTCTGTAAGTTTTTCATCTCCACGAGATAGTACGGCTTGATAGTAATCCCATTTTGCACTCGATATGCTTGATTGAACTCCGATTTTATGAAGTTCTTTTTTTAGATAATTCGCTTTTTTCTCTAAGCTTTTTTCATCTTCTCGTCCAAACCATTGGAAAGGTGTGTTTGCCTTTGGAACAAAGGTTGAAAAACCAAAAGAGATATCAAATCCTTTGTATTTTGTTTTAATTCTTTTTGCGAGGTTTATGATTTCCTCAATGTCGTTTTGAGTTTCTGTTGGTAAACCAATCATTCCGTAGAACTTTATTCCTTTAAGTCCGCAACTTCTTGCGACTTCAATTGCTGCATTGATTTGTTCTTCTTTTAAATTTTTATTTATAACTTTTCGAAGTCTTTCGCTCCCTGCTTCAATTGCAAGTGTAAGATTTTTTTGTCCTGCATCTACTAGTGTTTGTACAATTTCCGGTTTAAACGAATCAACTCGCAGAGAAGAAACACTCATTTCGATTTTTTCACCACTTTTGATTTTGTCATCAATATATTTACAAATTTCATTGAACTTCGGGTGTGCCGTTACTTGAGCTCCAAGTAATGCAAGTTTATTTGTATGTTTTAAGCCTAATTCAATAGCTTCAAGCAGTTTTTCATAAGGGACGAACCTTATCGGAAGGTTAATATATGAGGCTAAACAAAAGCCACAACGGTTTGCACACCCTCTTTCTACTTCGAGAATGAATGTATCAGGGAAAAAGGCTTTGTCGCTTATAATGGGGGTATAAATACATTCAGTAAGTTTCTTGGTTGCTTTTTTTACTTTTGTCGGATTCAAACTTGGAACATAAACACCCTCAATTTTGCTTAAAAGCTTTAGGATTTCATTTTTTTGTTTTCCCTTATTCTCTTTGCAAGTTTTTACGGCTTCCAGATTTGCATCTTCTCCATCTCCTATAATAAAGAAATCAAAGATTTCTTTGTATGGTTCCGGATTAGATGTAATAACCGGACCTCCGGCAAAAATTAGCGGGTCAGAATCTAATCTGTCTTTTGCTTTAAATTTAAGTTTGTTCCATTCTAAGAATTTGAATATTTGCAAAAAATCCATGTCAAAATTAAAAGATATTGCGATAAGGTCGATTTTATCTCTTAATAGCGAGGTCGTTTTTGAATCAGAATAAACCCTTTCAATATTAATATCTTCTAGCATATCAATTGCACGATATAGCCATAAATATCCTAAAGATGACATCGCAAAAGATTCTGGTCCGGGGAATGCAAACCACATATTGAAATCATTTTCTCGTTTTATAACCCTATCATATAGAACTATTTCATTATTTTGCTTGTTCAATATAAATACCTGTTTCTTTTGCGTTAATAGGTGTTAGGTATAATTCATCAACTAATACACAGATTGTTGCAGCGATTGCAGGTGATAAAATTACTCCCCAAATCCCGAGGAATTCTTCTGCTGCAAATAGTGCAACCATGATTGTTATCGGGTGAAGTTTCATGAATTTTCCAAATAAGAATGGTCGAATCATGTAATTTGAAACTTGTTGAACTGTTAAGAAAAGTACTATTGCTAAAATGATTTTTATAGCGCCAAGAGGGAATGCGATTGCAACGATTACAGAAACAGCAATCGTTGGACCCAGAACTGGTATGATTTCGCAAATTCCGGCAATCAAACCTAGTAAAACAGGATATTCAATCCCCAAAATTGCAACAACACATGTTACCATAATGCCTACCGTTACCATTGACAAAACTTGCGCTCTTACATAATTACCTACTTTAGATGTTATGTTGAATAGAATCTCTCCGGCTTTTTTCTTGATATTTGGCGGGAAAAATTCCAAAAACTTTTCTCTTAAGTAATCTTTATCAACCAAAATATAAAATACAAACATTGTTAATGCCAAAGTTACAAATACTGCTTGTGCGGCAGCCATTGTGAAGTTCCAGGATTGACTAAAGACATTCTGTGCGATATTTGAAGATGCATCAGCCAAGTTGTTGACTGGGATAAGCTCCGCAATTGTGTGTCCATATAGTTTTGAATGGGTGATAAAATTGTAAATAGATGCTGCTTTTTGAGGCATGATTGATATAAACAATTCAATTTCTTTGTAGCACATTACAATTATGGGCAAAATTAAAGCAAATATTGTGAAAATTGCAGTAATTACTATAATTGAAGCTGATAATGCTCTGTTTTTAATTTTGTCTTGCAATTTGTTTACTAACGGATTTAGTGCCGCTGCAAATACAAATGATGCAAATAATATCATTAATAATCCGTACATTTTAGGGATTAAAAATAGTATTAATATTGCAAGTATGGTAAATATTATTGTTTTTACATTAAAGAATTTTTTTAGCATACACATTTCCCTCGAAAATCATGCTGAATTTACGTTTCAGCCTATTTTTTATTATCAACAAACCAAAAAATATTACAAGAAAAATTAAAATTTATCAATTGTCAATATTACCGTAAATACTGGAATAGATACTAATTTATATAAAAAGTATATACTATAAATTAACCTATTTTTGTAACATAACTTAACATGATAAAACCAAAAAGGCAATTATCAAAACACGAAATACTTTATATAAGTACGAGGACACTAACACAAGGATACTAGAACAATGGGTTTCTTATTAGGAGCATTTGGAAAATTGGCTGCGGGTCAGCGCTATAGATCGCTACAAGCCCGTATGATGCGTATTCAATCCAGATTGAGACGTGCCACCAGAGATGCTGCCGATATGGAAAAAATGATAAATAGACAAGAAAAAGCCGCATTGAATAGCTTGACCGCTCAATCAAACGCAGCTATGAATCTTGCAAAATCAGGACTTATGAGTTCTATCTTTGGTACCGGAAATGCAGCAGCCATAATGACAAAAGTTCAAAATGGTTCTCAGTTATCAACAGAAGAAAGTAATTCATATTCAGCATTGATGTCTCAATACAATCAACAAGCATCAAATATGTCAGCAACTTGCGAAACATCAGCCGCAATGCAAAAACAACAAATTCAAGATTATTTCGAACAATTAAGAGATATGCAATTAGAACCATTGAAAGACGAAGAAGATTTACTTCAATCAGAAAAGGATTCATTGGAATCTCAATTGCAAACAGCAAAAACAGATTACGAAGCTTGTCAAAAGATGGAACAATCAGACGCAAAAATGCTTGCTCCAAACTACACAGCAGGTTAATCCTAAAAGATATAGATTTAACA
>DABJ01000020.1:43519-44769 GCA_002102825.1 Candidatus Gastranaerophilales bacterium HUM_12
CCCGTTTAGTATTTAGTGATGTCCCTAATCATGGGGGGTAAAATAAAAATGCCTTATCATTATATAGACTTAAATTAACCTTATTTACAAAAATCAAATTATGGAGTAAAATAAAGACATGGAAAATTTAAGTTTAAATGAGAAGATTAACGAGTTAGTCGTTAAAATGGCTAAAGAGCCTAACAATATTGAAAACTATCACGCATTATCAGAGCTTTATTTACAACAACAAGATTATGATAAGGTTATGTCTGTTTTGGATAGCCTTTTGGCAATTAAACCCGATGATGTTCAAGCTCTTGTCGGTATGGGTACAATGTGGTTTTATGAAAGAGATTTCAGAAAATCTTTGTCTTATTACAACAAGGCTTTAGAAGTTAATCCGAAAAACTTCTTAATTTATTACAATATCGGTAATGTTTTTGCTGAATGGAAAAACTTCTCAAAAGCTTTGTTCTATTACAATAGAGCTATTGATTTAAACTCAACAAATCCGGAAATTTACAATGCTATTGCTTTGTTGTATCAAGATATTGAAGATTATGTTGAAGCAAAAGCATATTATGAAAAAGCTTTGTCTTTAGATCCTGAAAATGTTAATGCCTTGATTGACATGGGTAATGTATGCTTCAAATTGTTTGATTATGTTACAGCTCTGAAGTTGTTTAAGAAAGTTTTTGTACTAAATCCTGATAATGAGTTGATTGCTGTTTGTATTGCAAATGCTTTAACTCTTATGAAAGATAAAAAACAAGCTTATTCGTACTATGAAAAAGCATTGACAATGACTGAAGATAAGTACAGAATTTACATTTGTTATGCAATTTCTTTAACAGAATTTAAAGAATTTGATGTTGCGGTTGAAATGTTCAAGAGAGCAATTGAATTTGACCCTAAAAAATCAAATGCTTATGTGCTTTTAGCTAATTTGTATTCAAACTTTGGAAAAAATAAAGAAGCAATTGATTTGTACAAAAAAGCATTGAGGGTTGAAACTAATAATCCTGAAACTTATGTATTGTTGGGAAATGCTCATTATTTGGATAACGATATTGAACAGGCTATTTTGTCCTATCGTGCAGCAATCAGCATTTCACCTGATAACGATGAATATAGATTAATTTATAGTCAAGTTATGGAGGATTATATAAACTCTGTAAGAGGAGCAAGTCAGAATGCATAACAATCCCCAAAAATTAAGCGATAGACTTGTGTCTTTCGTTTCGTACCTTACTGTGGGTTGGGGCGGT
>DABJ01000020.1:44777-45424 GCA_002102825.1 Candidatus Gastranaerophilales bacterium HUM_12
TTATTATGTATCTCGGGAAAAAGCCATTATCAAAATTTTTGAGATTTAATATCTTTCAATCAATATTTATCTCTTTTTTGTACTTTGTGTTGTGCATGGTTTTAGGCTTTATTTCTGACATATTGTTGCATATTCCACTTATAAATTATTTGGTTTCTAAAATTGTTCTGTTTTTTAATAGACCGTTGATATTTGATTATTCAATCATTCAAAGTTTTATGATCGGACTATTTATTTATATGTCTGTTTTTTCATTATTTGGTCAATATCCGAGAGTTTACAAATTGTCGAAAATTATTGACTCTGCAGCAAGATAATTCTCTTAATAAATGGTTGTTAGAAGTTGACATTTGCGCTTGCTTGATGTTTGATAGAAGTGTACTAGTCGAAATTTTCGTGCTGGATTTGACGGTTAGTGCGAAATTATTGGAAAAGTCGAGACGCGAAGCCTAAGCTCTCAAGAAGACTTAGCAGGGCAAATTGGTAAAATTAAAAGGAGAAATTATGCCAACAATTAACCAGTTAGTACGCGAAGAACGCAGAAAGCTTAAATCAAAAACTAAATCTCCGGCTTTGATGAATTGTCCTCAAAGACGTGGAGTTTGTACTAGGGTTTACACTACAACCCCTAAAAAACCAAACTCAGC
>DABJ01000020.1:45533-67117 GCA_002102825.1 Candidatus Gastranaerophilales bacterium HUM_12
GGTCGTGTTAAGGATTTACCAGGTGTTCGTTATCACATCGTTCGTGGTACTTTAGATACCGCTGGTGTTGCTAACAGAGCTCAAAGCAGATCTAAATACGGTGCAAAAAGAGATAAAAAGGGAGGTAAGAAGTAATGTCTAGACGTTCTAAACCTGCAAAAAGAATCCCGTTAGCTGATCCGGTTTATAATAGTGTTGATATCTCTAAATTCATCAACAGAATTATGAGACGTGGTAAAAAATCATTGGCTGAAAGAATTTTCTACGGCACAATGGAAAGAATTAAAGAAAGAACTAACGAAGATGCAATTGAAATTTTCCAAAAAGCTATGACAAATGCAACTCCGTTATTGGAAGTAAAAGCTCGCCGTATTGGTGGTTCTACTTACCAAGTTCCTATCGAAGTAAAAGCTGATAGAGGATTTGCTCTAGCTTCTTCTTGGTTGATTGAATCAGCTAAGAAAAGAGGCGGAAAATCATTCATTGATAAATTAACTAATGAATTGATTGATGCTTCAAACGGTCAAGGTGCTGCATGTAAAAAACGTGAAGACACCCACAAAATGGCTGAAGCTAACAAAGCATTTGCTCATTACAGATACTAATTTTTTATTAGTTGATAGATATAAAAAGACGCTAGAGTTTTTCTCAGGCGTCTTTTGTTTTGCGTAAATCATTTAATGGTGAGTCAGTGATATTTATATTGTATTCTCTTTTAAAGGTTTCAAAAACTGATGGATTTACAAGTGTTGGCGGACATTGTGCCATAAATATGTTTTTTGCATTCATACTTTTTAGCATTATGATGTTTGAAATTGTCATAACATCACATGTTGTAAAGAAAAACGAAATTTTTTTGCTATCAATCGGATATTTATCAAATAATTTTTTGAGAATATTTATTATAAGTGGGCTATAGTTACCTACATCAATTGTTAAGACGTTATCTTTCTTGCTCTTGTATGAAAAACTTAAGGCAAATTCATCTTGTTTTAAATTCGCAAAAAATTCTCTAAAATATTCGTTCTGAATTTCAGAATAGTAATTTAATCCGATGATGTAGAGATGCTTAATTTGGTTTGTCGCAAGTTTTACTATAAGATTATTAAGAGCATCATCAATTTCTTTCTCGTTGAAGCCAACAGTTGTTGATGGCTTGGTTTTTCCTTTAGAAAATCCTTTGGCATTGAGTGCTGCATTGATTAGTTCTGTGTAATCATCATCTTGCACCTTAACGACTCCTTGATGAATTATATAATCATTTGAAAATAATCGTCCTCTGTATAGATATTCGGTGTTATTTTTAGAATTTTTGGTTAACAAAATTGATCCGGGAAACGTTGCAAAGTCAAGAATACAGCTTTCTGTTGTGTTACCGTAGTGCCCCAATAAGTGCGGATATTGATGAAACTTATTCAGGGCATGTGTAATGAGCAAGTTTGAATGAGTGTAAACATCAATATTTTTCTCTTTTGTTGCTTCTAAAACATTTAACAAGTCTTGAAAATTATTTCCTGAAACAAGAATTGCTTTTCCTCTCCTTGTCGAGTGCGAAACTTCAACTTTTTCAATTCCGTCATAGGCTTTCAGAAGTAAATCACTTATTTCAATTTGTAATTTACAATCAATTTTACTTAATTTTGTTATTCTATTTTTGATATCTTTGTTGGAAATTTTTCCGTGGTTAAACATGTCAAGAGTTGATAAAATGTAGTGATAAACATTGTCATCAAACTCTTTGAATTCGCATAATTTAATCAGACTAATTGCAGTACTTTTGATTAAAATTTGCAATATAGCTATTAAGTTCTTTTGAGTTTGTGAAATTTGTTTGTACTTTTCTAAGAACAGCTTTTCCCCTTGCGATATAGCTTTTGAAACTGATGTATTTTTATCAAAAATTATTACGTTTTTCAAGTCTTTTGCCGGAATACTCTTTTCTTTGCAAATTTTGTGGTATGTGTTTTTCGCATCAATAAAAAGGAAATAATCTTTTGACAAAATTTCAAAAAGTTGTTTTTCGCTGAATTCATTTATTGAAACAAGACTTGCAATATCGTTAATTATTTCGTATTTGATATTTTGATTGTTAGCTCCAAGATTTTCAAGTTTAATCACGTAATAGGCCAGTTGTTTTAGGAAATATATGATAATTTCTTGTAATGATGCAATATTCGGAGCGATTGAGCATGCACCTCTTGATGTGCATTCATTTATATCAGAATGGATATTTTTATAATTATTGTACTCGTTTTGCATAAGTTTATACCTGTTCAAAATTTTTCCTTAAATATTTGATGATTTCGTCTGATTCATAAAGCTTATCATTGGTTGTTTCATTGTATAAGAATGGAACTTGGTCTTTTCCGCCGATTGACAACAATCGAAGAACATTATCACTATTTATTGTGTCGAATTTGTGAAATTTAATGTTGTTTTCTTTCATATAATCTATTACTTTTTTACAGTACGGACAGGTTTCAAGTATAAATAAATCAAGCATAATCTCCTCCTTGTAGAGCTAATTATAACTAATTAAAGAAATAATAAATTGTCTGATTGTACAGTTTTAATTGTTAACCGTTTTGAGTTGCAAATGTTTATTTTTTGTCCTAAACTTAACCTATGAATAAGAAGAATATACTATTTGTTTTTGGTACAAGACCAGAAGTTATTAAACTTGCTCCCGTAATTTTAGAGCTAAAGAAATATCCGGATAAATATAATGTTATTATTTGTAATACAGAACAACAAAAAGAGCTATCAAATCAAACATTAGCTTACTTTAATCTGAAAGCCGATATAAATTTGGACTGTATGCGACCAAATCAATCGTTAGCAGAAGTTCAATCAAGAATTTTGACGGCTTTGGATAGCGTTTTTTCAGAAAAAGAAATTGATGCAACAATTGTTCAAGGTGATACAATGACTGTTTTATGCGGAGCTTTGACAAGTTTTTACCGCAAAATCCCTGTATTTCACGTAGAAGCAGGTTTGCGTTCGTATGATATTTATGAACCGTTTCCGGAAGAAGTTATGCGTCAAATGACTTCTCGTGTTGCAGAGTTGAATTTTGCACCAACTGAAAAAAACAAGAATGCTTTGTTAAAAGAAGATATTTCAGAAAAGAAAATTTATGTGACCGGAAATACCGTTATTGATGCGTTATTCTGTTTGTCGGAAGACACAATGAATGTTGCATCTGAATTTTATAAAGAAAAGGGTATTCCTGTTGATGATAAAGTCGTTTTGATTACGGCTCATAGAAGAGAAAATCATGGGGAAAGAATTAATCGAATTTTAGATGCAATTGAACATCTTGTTAACAAGTATCAAGACCATCATTTTATTATTCCTGTTCACCCTAATCCAAATGTTAAGGATAAAATTCATTCAAGACTGGAAAAATATTCAAATGTTTATTTATTAAAACCTTTGGATTATCCTTATTTAGTTTATTTGATGAAAAATGCAAAACTAATTTTGACAGATTCTGGCGGAATTCAAGAAGAAGCTCCTTCATTTGGTTGTCCAACCCTTGTAATGCGTTACGAAACAGAACGTCAAGAAGGTATAGATGCAGGTGTTTCTGTTCTTGTAGGTGCTGATTATGATAAGATTGTTAATTTAAGTTGTGAAATTTTAGATAAAACAAAATCTGACTCCAGATTAAAAGCTCAAAATCCTTATGGAACAGGTAATTCATCTAAGAAAATTGAAGAAATTATAAGTAAGTATTTTAACGAAAATAAATAAATTTAAAACTCCGATGTTCAAATTTGAATGTCGGAGTTTTTGTGTCTTCTGGTGTGAATAATAAAAAAGCAAGTTATATAACTTGCTTACACATAAAATGTTTTAGGGATATATTTAAGTTTTTTGAGGTTTAAGTCTATTTTATAGACGCTGCTAGTCTTTCGTCTATTTTCCTGTCAATTTTTTTAAGCATCTTTCTCATTCTTATATCTTTGTGAGGTTTAATACTTGGATAAGAAACCAATTCGTTTCTGTAACGCTTGTACATTTCGATTTCTCTATCTTTTATATCTTTTTTAATAAGAATTTTGTTGTCTTCTTCTGAGATGTCTTTAGAAACTTTAAAGATTACACAAAACAAGGCTAATACAAATACTCCCCACAATGTCTTGTCTAATGGAATTGTTTCACCAACAATTGTTGTTTCTCCGTTTTGAGGTTCCATTATTACCGTTGTGTTTTTGATATTGTCTGCTGAAATATAGATTTTCAATTTATTTGGTGCGGTATTCTCAACAACTAAACTATCTATATTATTAGTTCCCTTATATAGAGCATTAACAGTATCAGAAGATGTAATTCCGCTAAGTTCTAGTACAAGTTCATTCTCTGATGGTGTTTTCTTAGTTACTTTTGCCATTTTATCTGAACTTAAAAGAACATTATATCCGGTATTATTTTTTTCTAATGTAATTGTGTGTAAATAGTTACTGTTTGCCAAAACACTCAAACTTGTGCATGCAAACGCAATTAAGAATCCGAATATTAAAAAGATTTTTTTCAATTTCTTTTCCTCCCTAATCTACACATCTATACTATAACTCTTTGAATAAATGTACATCAATCTAGTGGTTTAGAAGAGCTAGGTCAAAAGTTTTAAATTCGTATTAAGAATTGTAACGAAATACCTCCATGCTGAAATCAGAATATTTTTGAAACCTTTATATAAGTGTAAAAAGAATACGAGATATTGGAGATACAAAATGATATTATTATTCGATTCAAAGGCTTCTAAATCAACAGCATCAGCAAAAAGTTCAAAAGTTAGAAATAATCCTGTTGAAAATTCCGGAATTTTAGCAATGAACATGAACGATGCAAGAAGTCTTTTAACAATGGGCGAATATGATACATACGTAAGCTCAAATCCGGTTGCAGTTGACTACGCAATGTATTCAAATTCTTCAGATTTTTCAAATTCTGATTCCGGTTTTATGAGTGAATTCTCAGATGCAGTTGCAACTTTGACTGATGGAGGTTTTGGAGGTTTTGGAGGCTTTTCAGCAGGTGCTGATTGCGGAGCTTCTTGCTCATCAGGTTCATTTGCTTCTGTTTGTTAGTAAACAAAAAAGGATTTTTATTTAAACATAATAAAATATGATGGATTGATTTTGATTAGAGTAGATATTCTACTCTTTTTTATTGCGAAAATTTTACATGCTTTTTATGTAACGAATTCTTAACAAAGTCCTTTAAATCCTAAAGTTTCAATAGAAAAAGCCGATTAATAGAATAACTAAAGTTACTAAGGGAAACGAAAGGACAGCGCTAACAATGGGAATGAGTGCATCTCAAGCAAGATTATTGACCATTACTGCAAGATTAGCAGATAATGAATTGCGTTCTCAAACTATTAATAATGCAAAAATGCGTTTGTCCACTCAAAGTGCTCAAGCAAGTGACAACTATATTAATGCATTGAATGACGCAAACATGATGTTTTCTAACTACGATTTAACAGGAACATCTCAATCTCAATTATTGACATACAATGCTTTAACATCATACAGTTCATACAACAACCAATATGGCTTGGTATCTTCTGCCGGTCAATTATTAGTNNTAGTAAGTGAATCAGAAGCTGCAATGTTCAAAGCTGCAGACGGTAATGTTAATGCTTACTTAAAAGCTCACGGTTTAGAATATACTACTACTTACTTTGAAAAAGATAAAGAGATAAAGAATGATGATTATCCTGTTCCTTATAATTTAGTTGGAGCTGATAGATTAAAAGAAATGTATGAAGCATACAATTCTGATTTAACATCTTCTGAATATGAAAAATATGAATCTTACTTCTCTAGTTTTCTTCAAACAACAGAAGCATTAAAAGCTGTTTCAAAAGAAATTGTAAAAAGTTACTTAATGTATAGTGGCAATTCTCCTCAATTATATAATCCAACAGGTTCTAGCGGAGACTCTGTTTCAATTGGTATTGCTGGAGTATCAAATGGACAACTAGCTAATGCTTTTAAAAATGCATTTACAAATGGTAATAATACTTATAGTATCTCAAACCTAGAAAAGATGGGCTTGACAAAGGCTGGTATTGCAGCTTTGAATGAAATTGTAAATTCTGTTGGGCATGACGGGCCTGTTGGTACAATTTCAGAAAAAAGAGCTTTAAAAGCCAATAACGATGGCACATATACCCTTACTGACGGAAATATGACTATTACAATTGGTAAAGATCAAAATGGTAAGATTACAGTTTCAGGAAACACTGATTTAGTTGTTTCAGGTTCAACTAATGCTGAAGATGATTATTCTTATACTTGGGATCAAAATGCAACAACAATTGAAGGTGTTATCAATTCTTTGACATATACAGACTGTGAGGGTACTTATAACTTCAAGGCAAATAAAGATACCAGCGGTAATTTGACTGGGGCAGATGCTGTTTATAAGTATCCGGATCAAGCAGATTTTAAAGAGGCATTAGATGATTTAGCCGATGAAATTGTTGGTTATGTTTCAAGCAACGAAGAACTTTTTAACTTCGGTACTTTTGGTAAAAATATGCTTGAGAGGGAATCTTCAGGAAGATTACCTGCAGGTATAGATTTAAATAAAGTTTTGAAATCCGGTAAAACTTATAAAACTGTATTAAGCGAATATACAGATGCTAGTAACAATTTCTTCACGTTGGTTGCCGGCGGAAATGCTTCAAAATTGCAAGAGTTATTAGATAACAACAGTATTTCTGTTAAAGATTTAGAAGATATGGATTTATTGTTAAAAGCAATGAAAAAATATAGTGTTGGTTACTCAGATGAATTTAAAACAGTAATTGATAAAACAATTATTGACCAAATGATTGATAAGTATGGTGAACCAAAATATGCTTGGGTTGATGAAACAGATTCTACTAATTCTGGCAATGCTGATGCCAAAGCTCAATGGTACACAAATATGTTCAACAGAATGAAATCTGGTTACAAAACTATTGAAAACGGTTTAGCTTCTTCTTCTGAATGGTTAAGATTCGCTTTAGAAAGCGGTCTTGTAACAATGGAACAAGTTGACAAATCTTATAGCTGGAAATCACTTGATTACAAAACATGTAGCAACATTACAGAACAAACTGACAACAGTGAAGCTGTTTCTAAAGCTGAAGCTGAATACAACAGAGCAATGAAAGATATTGATGCTAAAGACAGTATGTATGATATTCAATTGAAAAACATTGATACTGAACACACCGCTCTTCAAACAGAATATGATTCTGTAAAAAGTGTAATTTCTAAAAACATTGATAGAACATTCAAGTTTAACCAAAACGGTTAAATCAAGTAAATAAATATTAATCCGATAATCCCTATTTTCTTGTATTTTACCCTTGATTATATACAATTAATATATAAAGAGGTGTGATAAGAGAGGGGATTATTCTGGAATGATTAAATTTGATTACAGGAATGCAGATGCGTTGGTTGTTGGTTCTGAAAACGGACTTAATCTTTCTCAAGAATTCGATAATTACAAAGATAAAATAGCTGGAATTATTGCAGATTTGAACAAAAGAAAAGATAAACCCGGTCAATGGCTTCAGTGGATGAATCTTGGTTATAGCGAGGAAACTGCATGGTATGTTAAAGAATATGCCGCTCTTGTTGAAAACAGATTTGATAATATCCTCGTACTTGGTATTGGAGGTTCTGCGTTAGGTGGAATTGCCGTAACCGAAGCATTGCTAAAACCTTATTGGAATTTATTATCCAAAGAAGAAAGAAATGGTGCTCCGAGAATATTTTTCTTAGATAATATCGACCCTGATTATATGAGTGGATTGTTAGATGTTTTAGATTTGAAGAAAACGTTGGTAAATGTTATCACAAAATCCGGTGATACCGCTGAAACAATGGCTCAGTTTATGTTTGTTAAAGATAGATTAGAAAAAGAATTGGGTGATGATTACAGAAAAAATATTGTAGCGACAACAGATCAACGTATGGGAATTTTACGCCAAATATCTGAGCAAGAGGGATATAAAACTTTTGTTGTTCCTGATGATGTTGGTGGACGATTTTCAGTGTTTTCAGCAGTTGGTTTGTTGCCATTTGCACTCGTTGGTATTGATATTGACGAAATTACAAACGGTATTAAAGATATGGACTTAGCTTTGAAAAATACTGATATTCGTGAAAACATCGCAGCTCAAAATGCTTTAATTCAATATTTGTTGGACGTTAAAAAGGGTAAGAATATTTCTGTAATGATGCCGTATTCAAGTAAATTGAAATACGTATCAGATTGGTATGTTCAACTTTGGGCTGAATCATTAGGAAAAGATATGGATTTAGACGGTAATCATGTTCATATCGGGCCTACTCCAGTGAGTGCTTTAGGTGCAACTGATCAGCATTCACAAGTTCAACTTTATAACGAAGGTCCAAATAATAAAATTATTAACTTTATTCGTGTTGAAAATTTTGATACAAATTTAGAAATTCCTAAAATCTTTGAATATACAGGTATTGGTTATTTAGGCGGAAAATCATTCAATGCATTGATGAATGCGGAAGCTGATTCTACAAAAGTTGCATTGTCTGATTATGCAAGACCTACAGTAACAATTACTCTTCCAAAGGTAGATGGTTATAATATAGCTCAACTTTTGTATATGTTAGAGGTTCAAACTGCAATTGCCGGAGAACTTTATCATATCAATGCGTTTAACCAACCGGGGGTTGAACAGGCTAAAAATTATACTTATGCTTTAATGGGTAGAGCGGGTTACGAAGAGTCTGCAAAAACTCTTCAAACTAAAATGGCAGCAGTTTAATTTATGAAAAATCTTGTAGTTTTATTTGTTTTAGTATTTTCAATTATATTTTGTGCTATTGAAAAAGTTTATAGCGATAATACAAGTCCTACCCCTGTGTTAAAAGCCTCTGTTACAATGGTTCCGACCTCATTTTTCGGAACTTGGAGAGTAACTTCAAAACTCGTTGATACGGATTCTCCCGTAACATTTAAACAAACGAGTTTAGATTTGTGGAACTTATCAAGAACAAATGACGTCATTACATTAAGTAACCCATTTAACGGTGCAAACGCAGAGATTACAATTGATAGCGTAAATAACAATTATGTCGTTTTCAAAAAAAATGGCAGGTATGATAATAAAATTTTAACAGATACTGTTGAAATTAAGTTAGATGGGGATAATTTTAAAGGTTTTGATTATTTAAAGTTGGATACATATTCAGATGTAAACGGTAAAATTATCAAGACCGAAACGGCAAAATATTCAATTTCAGGAGAGAGGATTGCCGGACAGAGTGTAATCACTAATTGAGGATTTATATATGAAGATATTAGAATTTGATACAGTTATTTTAGGCGGCGGGCCGGCAGGATTTTCGGCTGGATTGTACGCATCTCGTGGTGCTGCGAAAACGGCAATTGTGGATATCAGCATGTTTGGTGGACAGCCATCAAATTATCTTGAACTCGAAAATTACCCGGGGTTTTCAAAAATTGGTGGCTATGACTTAATGGAAAAATTTGAATCGCATGCAGATATGTTTGGGGTTCAAAAGTTTCCTATGCAAGAAATTGAGTCTGTTGATTTGATTTCAAATCCAAAAATTATTAAGACAAAAGAAAATGAATTTCATTCAAAAACAGTTATTATTGCAACAGGTGCAAAACCTATGCAATTAGGAGTAAAAGGCGAAAAAGAATTTATTGGGCGAGGTGTCAGTTATTGTGCCGTTTGTGATTCGGCTTTTTATAAAGATAGAGTTGTTGCCGTTGTTGGGGGTGGAAATTCTGCGGTTGAAGAGGCGATGTATTTGACTAAATTTGCCTCAAAAGTTTATCTTATACATAGACGAGATGAACTCAGGGCTGATAAAATTCTTCAACAAAGGGCTTTTAACACCGAAAAACTTGAATTTATCTTTGACACTGTTGTTGATGAAATTATTGGAGATGATTTGGTAAAGAGCTTGAAACTCCGTAATGTGAAATCTGGTGAAAAATCTGATTTGAATATTGACGGAATATTCCCTTATATTGGAATTTCTCCAAATGTTGATTATATTAATGGACAAATTGAACAGGACAAATCAGGATTTATCATTACTGATTCATCTATGAAAACTTCAATTGATGGGGTTTTTGCGGTTGGAGATGTTCGTAATACCCCATTAAGACAGGTTATTACTGCAGCTTCAGACGGTGCTGTAGGAGCTGTTTATGCGGTTAAATATCTTGAATCTCTAAAAGAAGTTACTGTTTAGATTTTTATATTAATATCTTAAAAAAGTCTTAAAGCCTTAATATGTAGGGCTTTTAAGGCTTTTGTTATAAAGAAGATATTAATATTTGAATAAAGATATAAAGATTATGTAAGGAAATCGGACTTGTGTATTCTTTTAATTTATAATTATACATGTAAAGACAATAATATGGAGATATGAATATGCAATCAGTAAAAGAGATTCTTTCAGAATTAGAAAATGCAGATAACACTACAAAAAATCAAATTGAAAACGAACTTGTTAGCATTGGTGAATCAGTTGTTCCTCAATTGGTTGATCAATTACAAGTTGTTAGAGGTATCAAAAGAGGTGTTGTTGCAATGACTCTTATTCGTTTAGGTGATGCTTCTGTTAAATATTTAGAAAAAGCTGCTCATGACAATAAAGATTTTGAATGGGTTGCAGAATACTTAATCAGAGAAATCAAAGGTTCTATTGCTGCATAATAAAAAGCATTTTAATATATAGAAGACCGGCTAAAGTAGTCGGTCTTTTTTTATGTTAGAATTTACGAATGAAAGATTATAATAATTTAAAATATGCATGCTTATTTGGTGGCGGAGCAATTCGAGGGGCGGCTCATGCCGGAGTAGTGAAAGCTTTTGAACGTTTAGGAATTGAACCTATGCTTTTAGCAGGCTCTTCCGTCGGGTCTTTAGTCGCTGCTTTATGTGCTGTTGGGTATAATGCACATGAACTTTCTGAGGTATTTTTATCCGTTAATTTTGAATTGTTCAGAGATATTTCATTGGGGTTTAATAATAAATTTGCACTTAGTAAAGGTAATGTTTTCTTAGAATGGCTAAGGGATTTAATAGAGCAAAAGTTCTATGGTGATGCTTATTTAAAAGGGCAATGTCGTCCTGTGACGTTCAAAGATTTATCAAAAAATCTGGTAATTATTACAACCAATATGAAAGATTTTTCATGTCGAGAATTCTCAACATTTGAAACTCCTGATTTTGAAGTTGCGATGGCTGTCAGAATTTCTTGTTGCATGCCGGGGCTTATGAGGGCTGTAACTCTAGATGATGATTTACTAGTTGATGGGGATTTGATGAAAGGCAAACCTATGTGGGCTTTGTCAAAAAATATTCAAAATTCATCTGATAGAATTTTAGAAATTCGTCTTGAAGGCACTTTTTCCGGCACAGATCAAAATCCTTTAGAGTATGTAAATGGAATGTACACTTGCATGACGTATTCAGAAACAGCTTTTATCAAAAGTATTTATGGTAATTGCGATAGATACGATTACCTTGTAGTGAATACAGGTAATGTTGTGGTTGTTGATTTTAATTATCCGATTGATAAAAGGCAAGCTATTATTGACGATGGTTATCGCCAAGCAATGAATTATTTTACAAGTGTTTTACCACAAAAGAAAAAAAAATTAGATGAGGTTTATTCAAATATTTTAGATTATTTAAGGAAAATTCAAGGTTTTTGCTTGTTGAAAAAGTTTGTAGCGGCTAAAAATTCATTGTCTGAGTTATTTATATATTTAACTCAAGTGAATAAAATAGTTGATTCTGATGTTTATAATGCTATTTGCTTGTTTCAAAAACTCATGTTTTCAAATATCAAATCAGGGCTTTTAGGTCGTTCAAAATGTGAAAATTATTCTGTTGTATCAGATAGTTTGAACAATTTAATCTCTGATTTGACTAATAGATGTACGGAATTGGAAAAATATATTAATAAATTTTCTGATTGACAATAAACTTTGTTTATTATATCATTTTAACATAGCCGAAAGGTTATTGAAAACTGAATAAGCTCCAGTGGCGGAATCGGTAGACGCGTTGGACTTAAAATCCAATTGGGCGTATAACCCAGTGCCAGTTCAAGTCTGGCCTGGAGCAATTCTTTAAAAGGACTCATTTAATTGAGTCTTTTTTTATTGCGAAAAATTGTTACATTCTTAATATTTGACTATTTTAGATTGAAAAAATCCTCAAAATGCATGTTACACCATGGTTTCGGCTGTCAAGTCCGTATTTTTACGTACGTAAAAATACGGATACACAAATTTGAAAAAATTTGCAATAATATTTTGGTACAGTTCAGAAGGGCAAATATGTAAAAAGAATGAAAATTATAAAAACTAAGAATAAAAGAATACTGGTGTTTTGTAAGCATATTATTAGTTTAGAATTAAGAAATATCTTGTTTGTTATTTCTTTTCTTGATACTCGCTCAAAAATATAAATATAAAGAGCTATGGTACATATAATAATATCAAAGGATATTTTCCCAAATAATAGAATTGCAAAAGGAAATCCTAATTCTTGATTATTTTTAGTAAAGATAATAGAGAGCATCATTGGATAGAAGATAATGGAATTTATCAGTTCCGCAATAGCTAGAAAATTAAACCAATATTTATTTCTAAATCTATCTAACCACATAAAACAATAATACATGAAAAAGAAAGGAGAAGAAAATTTATGACTAAAAATTTAACATTTGATAATGAAATGAAATCTTTATCATTGGGCGTTTACAAAGATAACAAAAACTCAATACCTAAAGATTGGGTTCGATTTTCTGAAAGAGATAATGAATCGACAGGATTTCACGCCGAAACTTTTTATAAAAAAGGTACAGTTGTTATCTCTATGCGTGGAACCGACCCTTTTTCATATCAAGATATTATTTTAAATGATATGGCAATGAGTACAAATAATCTTCCTATTCAATATGTTGATGCAATAAATTATTATAACGAAATACAAAAAATGTTCCCGCGTTCTAAAATTGTATTTACGGGGCATTCATTAGGTGGTAGTTTGGCTCAGCTAATGGGAAACTTAACCGGTAATGAAACAGTTACTTTTAATGCTTATGGCGTTGGGAATTTATTAAATGGAAATATAAATTATGAAAATAGTAAAAACATTAGAAATTATGGAAATATAAATGACCTTGTTTTTATGATGAATTTTGATAATCAACTGGGGCACACACAGGTGATTAATTCTTCCTTTGATGATGATTTTTATCTTACAAAAGGTTACAATGGTAGTTATCCTCAAGGTGGGCGTGACCTTGTTCATCATAAAATTGAACACATGGGAAATCTTGAAAATAGTACATCGTATGTAAGTCCAGAGGAAATTGAATCTATGATTTTGTTTGGTGGAGTTAATTTAGACATCGATTTAAGAAATTTAGATACCGAGCGAATTATTACTAATGAAGAAATTAAGGCGATGACACAAGAGGAATTTACTCAAAATGAAAAATTTATAATGCAACAAGTTGCAGAGGGCAAAGTTATGACCGAAATGCAAGCAAAAGAACAATTGGAAGCAGGTAATTTAATTTGGGTAAACTCTTATACTCGTGCTGATGGAACAGAGGTTAAGGGTTATTATAGACGAAAATAATTTATATTATTATAAGTAGTAAAAATATAAGAGGTATGAAAAATAATATAAATCCGGTGTTTTGTAATATTCTTACAGTTTTCGAATTTAAAAATTTTTTACTTGATATTTTTTTATTAAAAATTCGCTCCCAAATAAAAATAGTAAAAACTAAATAGCATACAACAAATTCTATTTTTAATATTGCTACTAGAATTATGACAAATGCAAAACCCATTCCATATTCAAGGTGTAATAATTCAAATAAATATAATTTTAAATATATAATGGTCAATAATCCGCCACAAGTTAACCCATTAAGAGCTAGAGCATTAAACCAGAATCTATTTCTAAATTTATCCAAAAATCCTAGTAAGTTTCGCATACGTGAATACTATATAAAATTGACCATCTTGTCAAATAAGAAAGGAGACCAAAATTTATGACTTAAATCCAAATAAAATAATAATTAAGTGCATCTCTTATGTTCATTCTGGCGGAAAAGGAGCTAAAGTGGCTTTACAATAAAAGTAGCATAAATTATTGTAAATACTACTAATAACACAGGAATTAAAAATCCTATAATCCCAATATTTTGTAGAGTTTTTATAATTTTTGAATCTAAGAATTTTTTGTTTGTAATTCTTTTATTGAAAATTTCTTCAAAAATAAAAAGAGTAAAAATTAAATAATACACAACAAACTCTATTTTAAATAATACGATTAAGATTATTGCAAATGCCATTCCCATTCCAGATTCAAGGTTAAACATTAAATATATAATTCCCAATAGTCCACTGAAAATTATTCCATCAAGAGCTAGAGCATTAAACCAGAATCTATTTCTAAATTTATCCAAAAATCCTAGTAAGTTTCGCATACGTGAATACTATACAAAATTAGTGAGGTTGTCAAATTATGAATAAAACATGATATCTATAAATATTTAAATATATTTATACCTTTTTTTAACCTATTTTTTGTTTGTTGTGCTGGCACAACTTGTTTATTTAGATTGAAATAAAAATCACAATCGCTATTGAAATTTATTTCGTCAGGTAAAATAAATGATGATTTAATTGAACAATTTCTCTTTTTCAGAGAGCAGTTATCATCACCGTACATTGAAAATTCAATATAATACACATCAATATTTTTTCCTGAGTGTTTTACTGAAAAATTAACTCTGGAATCATCTGTTGTTGCGTTTGAAAACTGTTTTGCAAATGATTGGGCTAGTTCCTTTTCAGTTGTAGAACTATTTAAGCTTACATTTTTAAAACTTTTATTTATTTTTGATGCTGCGACATAACATTGCGTATTTTTTATAAATTCAGTCGGATTATCCGGTGATTTATTTACAAATAGTATTGCAGTTCCTAAAAGTATGATTGGGACCGTAATATTAATAGCTATCGCTACAATAGCCCACTTCATTTGATTTTTTCGAAAATCTTTTGGTGTCATCCACCAATCGTTTTGATAAGCCCACATGTTGCCTTTAAATCCGCAATAAAATTGCAAAGCAGTATATAATAGCCAATTTATACCAAGCGGTAACTGGATTATTATAAGAGGAATTGCTAAAATGGTAATCCAAGCTCTATGCTTGATACCCCAAATAAAAGTTAATAGAAATGCCCCCCAGTTGAAGTCTTTCAACTCTTTTGGCATATCTTTACCTTTATATCCTGTCAAAAATTCTTTTAAACTCTTATTCATTTAAAACCCTTTATTACGTTTAAGACTCAATTGCCTTTTCAAATCCGGACCAATCAAAGTTTTTAGACTTAACCTTTGCCATATAATCTTGTGGCACTTCGTTTTTCAATAATTCAAATTGATTTTTGAAGTCTTTTTTGAGATCTATCATTGGTAAGTTGAACTCTTTTGATATTTTCTCAACCTTGATGTCGTAGTTTATTGAAAGAATATTAACACCTGACAATAATCCGACAATAATTGCGTGAAAGCGCATGGCTATCAAGTATTTTGCTTGTGATAGTCTTTCTACGATTTCCTCATTTGTTAAGTCTGAATATAGCGAAACTTTGACATTGCTATTAAGTAATTGAATTGATTTTTCGAGTTTTTGGCAGATGTTTAAATCAATTGCATCTTGGAATGAGTAAATTTCAACCGGCTTATTCGGAAATTCTGAAACGATTTTCTGAGCAAGTCTGTCGATAAAATCTTCACTCATTGTTCGAAAATCTCTCAATTGTACTGCAACAACATCTTTTTTCTCTGTTTCAGGTATTTCTGTTGAAAATATCGGGTCACAAAGTAAATCAGCATTGATTCCCCAGCTTTTCAAAAGCTCAGAACTCTTGTTGTCTCGGACGCTTACGTAGGTGCAATGTTTGAGAAGTGGTTTTGTCATAAGTTGACAGATTGGATTATTTATTGGTCCGATGCCTTGGGCAAAAATTATAACTTTTTTGTGCAAAACTAAGCCTAAAAAAATTATAAATAAATAATAAACAAGACTTTTAATACTTGTTACATCTTGCAAAAGGCTTCCACCACCGGAAATTAAGACATCAGACTTTGAAATTGCACCAATTATGTCTAAGATTTTGAATGTGTAAACACTTCGGATATGTTTGTATTGCTTCATTGTGTATTTGGGGTCTGAAGAAATGATTGTTAAACGGTGTTTGTCCTGTTTTAATTTTTTTACCAAAACGGATAAAATCGCTTCATCTCCAAAGTTTTTAAACCCAAAATATCCGGATAAAACAAATCTTTTACTCATTAAAAATCCTCTGTTCTAAAAATATTGTAAACTTCATCATAGTGCGGAACAGACTTAACTGCACCAATACCTTGGGCCTGTAAACCTGCATCAATAGATGCAATTTTTGCCGCTTCTAATACCGTATAACCATTTGCAATTGAATGCAAAAACGCACCATTAAAAGCATCTCCAGAAGAGGTTGTATCTACAGTATTATCGGTGTAGAACGGTACAAATGTCGTGTTTCCGGAATTAGTTACGAAATAACCTTTGTCGTTACTAGATTTGATTACAACAGTTTGAACTCCTATGTCTGTTAGGTATTTGGTAATATTTTCTAGTGATTCAATTTCGAAGATGTTTTTTGTATCGTATTTTGAACTCATAAACAAAATATCCGTTAATGGACAAATTTCATCAAAATACTCTTTTGCATCTTCCGGTTTTGAAATTAAAGAGGAATAATTTGGGTCATAAGCGGTTATCACATTGTTTTCTCTCGCGATTTCAAAAGCTCGTCTTACGGCTTCTCTTGAAGACATTGAAAGTGATTGCGTAATTCCTGATGTGTAAAGGATTTTAGCACTTTTGATATATTCTTCATCAATATCTTCAATTGACAGTTTTGCCGGTGCAATTTTTTTTCTGTAATACATGAATTCTTTGTTATGAGCTGATGTCCGCGATACCATGTACAATCCGTTTTTATCATCTACGACTTTTACATGCTTTGTATCTAATCCTTCTTTTTCCCAACTGGAAAGTAAATAATCCTTAAAAACATCATTCCCAAGACATGAAACAAAACCAACTTTTGAATTCAACCTCTTTGCGGCAATTGCCACTACTAAAGAATCTCCTCCATAATATTTATGCAAGCATTCCGCATCTTTAAATGTTTGATTTGTTGAAAATTCAACAAGGCTTTCGCCAATTGTAATTAAATCAAATTGAGTTTCTGTCATTGTTTATTTCAATCTCTCCAATAATTGTTTAGTTCTTTTCGTAATTTCTTTATAATTATCTGCAACCGTCAAATGTCTTCCAACACCGACTGCAATTGCCCCTGCTTCAATATACGCAGGAACTTCGTCAAGTTTTACATTACCTTGCGGAATAACTTTTAAAAATGGCATTGGTCTTAATAAATTCTCAATATATTCAACCCCGCCCATTGCAGAAATCGGATAAATTTTTGCAACAGGGATTCTTGATTTCCAAGCATTGTAAGCTTCATTTGCGGTTGAAGTTCCTGCAATATATGGAACTCTTTTGTCTTTTGTCATTTTTAATAAACTTTTTTGAAATATTGGAGAAGAAATCAATTTTGCTCCGGAGTCAATTGCCGCATCAAATTGCATAGATGTAATAATTCCGCCTGCGCAAACAATTGCATCTTTGGAAACAGTTTTTATTGCGTTGAATACTTTGGGAGATTCAACATTTATTTCCATAATATCTAAACCACCCTCAAGCAATGCGTAAGCTTTGTTAACAACATCTTGCGGGTCTTTACTTCTGATAATCGGTAATACTTTGTTTTGTGAAAGTTTTTCGATAAAATTTATGTTCATAATCTAGCCTTTATTTTGAATTTATTATATCATAAAATAAAAATTAGACTTGGGAGAGTATTATGAAGAAATTGAAAAACAAGTGGTTTTATTTTAGTTCTTGCTTGTTATATATAGCATTAATTTTTGTATTTTTTATTTTAACGATAATGTTTTTGGAGCAATATGTAGTAAGCTTTTTGATTTCAAATTTTGCAGCTAATAAAAACGGTTCACAGGATATTATTGAAATTGTTCTTGATGATAAGTCTGTTCAAGAGTACAAATGGCCTTGGACAAAGGACATGTATGCTCATCTTTTGGATTATTTTCATACTTATGCAAAACCAAAAGTTATCGGATTTGATATGAATCCGACCTCTTTTGATGAAAATAATGAACTTGATAGACAATTTGCAAAACAGATTTCAAAAATGCCGAACTTAGTTTCCGGATTTGTTCCTGAAATTGGTGATGTTCAAGGTGAAACAAACTTTTTAGAAGCTTTTTCTAAGAAATATTCTGTCGATACCGATGAACAGTTTAGTTCATTTCCAACGGCTTATAAAGGAGTTGTTGAACCACCGAAAATGCTTGTAGATTCCGTAAAAAATTACGGCTCTATTAAAATTGAAAAATCTTCCGGTTCCGGTTCCATTTTTTCGGCTATAAATCTTTTAAGAATAGGGGATTCATTCTATCCGTCATTGCCATTTAAAATGTATTTATTTACTCACAATACAAACTATATAACGATGGACGATTTTACTATTACCGTTCCCGAAACGGGCTTAAAACTTCCTTATCGCACGTCTATGGACGGTTTAGCTCAATCTTATATTCGTTATTATAAAAGAATTGTATATCCAAATGGAGTTGAATCTGATTATTCGCACCCAAATATCTCTGCTGCCGTAATTTTAGATACTTATAAGGCTTTACAATCAGGTATAACTCCGCAAAACCACCCTGAGCTATACGATATTAATAATGGTGGAAAATATCTGAATCCGGAATTATTCAGAGATAAAGTTATTTTGATTGGTGCGAATATTTCCGGTCCGTCAGCCGATGTTTTGCCAACGCCAATGTCTATGCGTCACCCGGGGGTTGATATTCAAGCTTCTGTTTATGATAACTTGGCGAATAATTATTTTCTAACTTTTGCAGGGTTGTTACCAAATTTTTTGGCATTTTTTATTTTGTCATTACTAACTTTCATTTTCTTGTTGAGAATGAAGTTTATCAAAGGGTTGCTTTCAATTGTTGCGATTGATGTAGTTTATTTAATAATAGTATTTGCTTTTGCTTCACATGGTTACATAATGGGACTTTCAGTGCCTTTGGTGTTGCAATTTGTGACTGCGGTATTTGGATATTCGTTTAAATTTATTTCTGAAAATAGGAATAAAGAAAAGATTAAACAAGCAATGGGCAAATACTTGTCCCAAGATATTATGAAAAATGTTGTAAGTAACATTGATGACTTGAAATTAGGCGGAAAGCGTGCCATCGTTACGGTTTTGTTCTCTGATATTCGTGGGTTTACAAGCTTGAGTGAAAAGATGTCAGCAGAAGAAGTTTCAATGATTTTGAACGAGTATTTTGCAGAAATGGAACCAATTATTACTAAATATAACGGTGTAATTAATAAGTTCATTGGAGATGCTGTAATGGCGCTTTTTGGCGAGCCTATTCAAGATATTAACCATGCTCAAAATGCGGTTAAATGTGCTTATGAAATGCTTAAAAAGGTAGAGTATTTGCGTGAAAAATGGTTGTACGAGGGAAAACCTAAAATTGAAATTGGTATTGGTATAAATACCGGTGAAGTTTTTATCGGAAATATCGGAACAGAAACAAGAATGGAATATACTGTAATTGGTGATACAGTAAACCTTGCATCACGTATTGAAAGTTATAATAAAGTTTATAAAACTAATTTGCTTGTAAGCAGTTCGACTTATGCAAGTATTGCTGATATTGCTGATGTAATCAAAATTTCTGAAGTGCAAATCCGCGGTAAAGCTAAAAAGATGAATATCTATGAGGTTTTGCGAATTGATAAGAAGTAGAAAATAAATATTGCAAAGCTTTAAAAAATCTTGTATAATAAGAATACTTCTAATCTGTCATTACGAGGAAAGATAATAAGCAAGTAATGAGTGGATTAGAACAGAGTGACGTAGTAATCTTGAACACTGAATACTAAAAGTCACACACGAGTTAAGTATAACAAAAGAAAGGAAGTATAAACATGTCAAAACGCAGTCATAGAGCGAGTTTCGGGGGGGGGTAATTTAAAACCCGCTTGTAGAGAGCTTTTCAGAGGTATAACTCCGAATAAAAAATTTGCATTTACCTTAGCTGAAGTATTAATAACACTCGGCATAATTGGTGTGGTTGCAGCGATGACTATACCAATGATAAATAATAAATATAAAGAAACAAAAACTGTTTCAAAATTGACTCAAACTTATAGTATTTTGCAACAAGCATTTCAGTTGGCTATCAAAGATGAAAGTAGTCCGGGGAGTTGGAATATTATAGCATCATCTGCTAATGGTGCAAATAATATGGCAAAACCTTTGATTAGTCAGATGAAATTATTGCAGGATTGTGGAACAACGTCTAATCCTACTATTGGTAAAAATTGCATATCAAATACTAAAATGAAATATTTAAACGGAAATCAATTTAATGGTGACAATTGGAATTTGGCAAGTGAAGGAAATACATACAAAGTTTTATTGCTCAATGGTGTTTCTTTAACTTTCCACCCAAGAAATGCTGCGTGCAACTTGTCTTCGGATACTTTTGTTTATTGTATTGATAAGTCGACTTCCGCTTGTACTTGCGGGTATATTTTGGCAGATATTGACGGTCCAAATCATGGGCAAAATCGTCTTGGTTGGGACCTTTTTCAATTTTTCTTGACTGACCATGGGATTTTTCCGAGTGGTGGAAATCCCAAAACCAGATATGTTACAGGAAATGATACCGAAGGTTGGGGTGCGACTTGGTGGGTTCTGAACAAGAAAAACACAGCTTATCAAAAATGTTTATCACAATTAAAAATAGACGGTCAGTCTAAATGTAAGTAAAATTTTTCAAGGTAAATCAACGAACCTGTGGTGAAAAGTTTTTAACAGATTCTGAATAAGATAAAAACTACGCAATTAGAAATTGCGTAGTTTTTTAATCTTTTCAGAATGACGGGCTACTTTATAAGCACATCAAAAAGTCCTTCCGGACAGTACAAGCAGTGTGCGAAACGAAGTGTAGGCACGATTAATGCGAGTGCGTGAGTCGGAATCTGTTTGTATGATGGTGTAGAACAAATTTAAAACAGACATATTCTGAATAACAAGAAAATCTAATGCTCATTTTATTCGCATAAATTTTCTAAGTTTTCAGATTGACAACCCCTTTGGTAGGCACACCAAATAGTCATTCTGAACTTGATTCAGAATCTTTTCCATAATAAAAATAAAACAAAGTATCAAACCCCAAAAATCTTGTTATACCTTGATATAAAGAGACCCTGAAACCAGTTCAGGGTCTCAAAAGTTAAGGAGATTCCGAAACATGTCTTGGATTATTGGCAGGTCGG
>DABJ01000016.1:0-161 GCA_002102825.1 Candidatus Gastranaerophilales bacterium HUM_12
ATTATTAATTATCCCTGTGTTGTGGATTACGACGTATAAGGACCTTTTCAAATTTCACAATTATTAGTGGCAAAGCTACGTGCGTAGCACCTATAGTTAAGTTTTATTTCCTAATTATTTGCATAAATCCATGTTTAGATTATTATATTAATGGTTACATT
>DABJ01000016.1:169-2041 GCA_002102825.1 Candidatus Gastranaerophilales bacterium HUM_12
ATAGGTTCGCCCTAGTCTAAATCACCAATGTTATGTGTAAGATGAGGCTTTTTAACCCGTAGTACAATACATTTAAACATAAGGAGAAAACCGATGCCAACAGCATCTATGATTGAACTTTTAGAAGCAGGTGTACACTTCGGACACCAAACTCAAAGATGGAACCCAAAAATGAAACCGTATATCTACGGTGCAAGAAACGGTATTTACGTTATTGATTTGAGAAAAACTACCGACTTGTTAGATGAAGCATACAATCTTGTTAGAGATTTCGCTGCAAAAGGTAAAAATGTACTTTTTGTTGGTACTAAAAAACAAGCTGCAGAAGTTGTTGCTGAAGAAGCTAAACGTTCTGGCGCCTACTACATCAACAGAAGATGGTTAGGCGGTATGTTAACTAACTTTGAAACTATCAGAGGTAGAGTTAACAAACTTAAAGAAATGGAAGAATTTATCAATAACGGTTATATCGATAAATTACCTAAAAAAGAAGTTGCTCAAATGAACAGACAACTTGCTAAATTGTCTAAAACTTTGGGCGGTATCAAAGATATGAGAGGTCTTCCTGAATTAATCTTCGTTGTTGACCAAGCAAAAGAAGAAATCGCTATCAAAGAAGCTAACAAATTAGGAATCCCTGTTATCTGCTTAGCTGATACAAATGCTAACCCAGATGGCATCAACTACATTATCCCTGGTAATGATGATGCTATCAGATCTATTAAATTGATTACTTCAAAATTGGCTGATGCTGTTTTGGAAGGTAAACAATTAAGAGAAAACAAAGCAAACGAAGCAAAAAAAGTTGAAAAAATTTCAGCTGAAGATGCCGGTGTTGCTGCTGAAGAAAAAGCAGAATAATTAATATTTCAGATTTAACGTCATTCTTCGCAGCACGAACAAAAGATGGTTTCATCAATTGTGAGTACTAATTTCGAAGAATGACGCAAATCTATTTAATAGACTTTAATAAGAAAAGGAGAAATCATGAATATTACAGCTCAAATGGTTAAAGAACTTCGTGACAAAACCGGTGCAGGTATGATGGCTGCTAAAAAAGCTTTGGTTGAAGTTGACGGAGATATGGAAAAAGCAACTGAAATTCTACGTCAAAAAGGTATCGCTTCTGCTGAAAAGAAAATGGGTAGAATCGCTGCTGAAGGTAGAGTTGAATCTTATGTTGATGATAAATGCGGTGCTATGATTGAAGTTAACTGCGAAACAGACTTCGTTGCTAAAAATGACGAATTCAAAACTTTAGCTTCAAATATGGCTAAACACGTTGCAGAATTAAATCCTGCTGACGTTGATGCTTTGATGGCTGCAACTTGTCCATCTTGCGGTAAAATTATCGCTGATGCATTGAAAGAAAAAATCGCTTCTATCGGTGAAAAAATTACTGTTAGAAGATTCGTTAGATATGAAGGCGCTGTTGCTACTTATATCCACAACGGAAAAATCGGTGTATTGCTAAACACTGATAAAGAAGACAAAGAATTGATGAACGATATCTGCTTACACATCGCTTCATCTGCTCCTAAATTCATTTCAAGAGCTGAAATTCCTCAATCTGAAATTGATGAAGAAACAAGAATTGAAATGGGTAAAGAAGATTTGTTGAAAAAACCTGAAAACATCAGAGCTAAAATCGTTGAAGGTCGTGTAAACAAACTTATGGCTGAAAGATGCTTACTTGAACAACCATTCGTTAAAGACCCTAACCAAACAATCGCTCAGTTGATTGAAGGTAAATTGACTATCAAATCATTCACTAGATACGAATTAGGTGAAGGTTTGGAAAAACGTCAAGACAACTTTGCTGAAGAAGTTATGGCTCAAGTTAAAGGCTAATTAACTTTTTATAACTAATAC
>DABJ01000016.1:2051-15380 GCA_002102825.1 Candidatus Gastranaerophilales bacterium HUM_12
TCAAAATTTGAACCGACCGCCTTTTTAATATTATTTCATGTTTCAAAAATTCTCCCTTTGTGGTAAGATAAACTCAAATAAGGAGAAAGTATAAATGGATCAAGAATTAAGAGACAAATATGAAGTCGTTATTGGCTTGGAAGTCCACGCACAATTAAAGACAAAATCAAAAATCTTCGCACCGGATAAAAACGAATTTGGTCAAGAACCTAACACTTTGACTAGCCCTATTACATTGGGTATGCCTGGAGTTTTACCGGTTTTGAATAAGGAATGTGTTAATATGGGTATTTTGACAGGTTTAGCTTTGAACTGCGAAATCCCATCTCGTTGCAAATTCGACAGAAAACAGTATTTCTACCCTGATTTGCCGAAAGGTTACCAAATTTCCCAATATGATGAACCAATTTGTGTAAATGGTCATATTGAAATTGATGGAAAAAGAATCGGTATCACAAGACNNGAGCACACTTGGAAGAAGATGCCGGTAAATTAGTACACGCAGGCGCTAACGGTATTGCAGGTTCAACTTATTCTTTAGTTGACTTGAACAGAGCAGGTACTCCATTATTAGAAATCGTTTCTGAACCTGATATGAGAAGCTCTGAAGAAGCTAAAAATTATATGGAAGAATTAAGAAATATCGTTAGATATATCGGAGTTTGTGACGGAAACCTTGAAGAAGGTTCAATGAGATGTGATGCGAACATTTCAATCATGCCAAAGGGTTCTAAAGAATTCGGTACTCGTGCTGAAATCAAAAACGTAAACTCTTTTGCCGCACTTCAAAGAGCTATTGAATACGAAATCGAAAGACAAATCGAAATCGTTGAAGAGGGTGGAGAAGTTGTTCAAGAAACAAGATTGTGGGACGATGCTTCTCGTGAAACTCGTTCAATGAGAGGTAAAGAAGATGCTCACGATTACAGATATTTCCCGGAACCTGATTTGATGCCTTTAGAAATTTCAAGAGAATGGGTTGAAGAAATTCGTGCTAAAATGCCTGAATTACCTAACCAAAAACGTAAAAGATACCAAGAAATCGGGCTTAGCGAATATGATGCAAGTGTAATTGTTGAACAAATGGGCTTGGCATTGTTCTTTGATAAAGTTCTTGAACTTGGTGCTAATCCGAAAACTGCTGTAAACTTCATTATGGGTGAAATTACAGCTTACTTGAAAGAAGAACATATTGAAATTACTGATACAAAATTGACTCCTGACAATTTAGCAGAACTTATTTCTCTAATTGAAAAAGGAACAATTTCAAATAACATAGGGAAACAAATTATTATCGAAATGATGAAAGATGGCACAAAAGCTTCTGTAATCGTGGAGAAAAAAGGTTTGAGCCAAATTTCTGATGAGGGTGCAATTAAAGAACTTGTACAAAAAGTTGTTGATGCTCACCCGAACGAGGTTGAAGCTTACAAAAACGGTAAAACTAACTTGTTAGGATTCTTCGTAGGTCAAGTTATGAAAGAAACTAAAGGTAGAGCTAACCCTAAAACTGTTAACCAATTGATTAAAGAAATTATTGGCTAATAGACTGGATTTTGAAAGGTCATAGAGATTTTCCTATGACCTTTTTTAACAAATAAGGAAGTAATAAAATGATATTTGATTTATTCAAAAGAAAAAAAACTTGTATGGAATTAGAAATTTACGAGCAATCAGAAATTTCTCAAAAAATTCTTGATGCATATTTGGACTCAACCGGAAATATAAATATAGATGTTCCAACAGATATTAATAGAATTATCCTTGTCGCAAGCGGTTCTTCTTATCATTGCGCAAGATATGCAGCAGAATTATTCAGTTCAATTTCAAAAATTGAAGCAAGTGCAATCTATTCAAGCGAATTTCTGTTAGAAGACACTATTGCTCATTCTGACAACATTTTATACATCTTCATTACTCAATCCGGTGAAACAACTGATACAAATAGCGCATTGGAAAAGGCTAAAGAGCACGGAGTCAAGACCCTATGCATTACAAACAAAGAAAATTCAACTATTTGGAATGCTTCTGATTACAGAGTTGCATGTCTTGCAGGAGAAGAAAAAAGCATTGCAGCGACAAAATCTTTTGTTTCTCAACTTTTATGCTCAACTTTGTTAGCCTTAAAATTTGCCCAAATTCAAGGTATAGATACTTATGACTACACTTTGGATTTGAAAATGATTCCATCTTTTATAAGTAAATCATTTGAGTTGCAGCCAAAAATTAAGCAACTTGCGAGATTTTTATCTAAGTACAAAAATGTGGTAATGACAGCAGATGGTCAGTCTTACGCACTCGCTAAAGAAGCTTCTCTAAAAATAAAAGAAACATCTTATATAAATACATCATCTGCAATTTTAGGTGAATTTATGCACGGACACGTTGCCGTTTTGAACAACAATAACGAAGTTCTTGTCTATATATTGAACGACAATCTAACCTACACTGCAACTAAAAACTTAAACAAAATAAAAGAAAGCTACAATCCACCGATTTGTGTTATCGGAAATCGTACAAATCAAGTTAAATCGACATATAACATAAATATTGATTGCGACAAACCGATTGTAAAAACATTCTGTATCGCAGTAATAATCCAACTTTTGGCACTAGAAATCGCAATTAAATTACATCGAAATGTTGATAAACCTCACGGTTTGAATAAAGTTGTTAAATAACTAAATTTTCTTATTCCAAGCATCATCTGGGATTTTCCAACCATTATTTTTAACCTTCAACAGACAATAATAACCTACATTGATAGTATTTGCAGTTGAACTATTATTAACTGTCTTTCCTTTAATATTCAAAACACTAGAACAAAAATTAGGAAAGAATTTCACACTACTAGACAAATAGTTACTTTTTCCAGAGAAATCTTGCATTAATATCGTCTACTAATTCAAAACCTTGCTTTATATAGAATCTCTTTGAATTCGGAGAGGAGTCTAAAATCAGTTCATCATATATATTTTTTAGGGTATCTACAATTGCTTTTCCTACATGTTTTATTGTTCTACCATCGTTTGAATATTGAAATTTTGGGTCAACTTGTAACCACTTGAGTTCCATTGGAAGATTTTTATTTTGTTGAGTCTGAGCAAGCGCCAGAATTTTTGTAGCATCTAATTTTTTGAAATTATCAGTTTGTTCTGTAAGCATCAAGATTTTATTAACCTCTTTTGAAGCTTCTTTCTTTGACAACATGTCAGCACAAAGATAAATAGATTGACCAATAAAATATCTTCCCCATTTGTTATTAGCAATCTTTATTGCGAGTTTATCAGAACGATTTTGAGGTTCAAATTGAACAAGTGAAACTCCCTTATCGACAAATATATTTTTAGCCCTATCATATTTTTGAATTGTTGATGAAGAAAGAAACTTAGCACCAAAAGAAATATTATTTGAAATCATAGTCTTTTTAAAATTCCTAAAAATATTTTTTGCCACTGAGAGTCCTCCTATTTAAAAGGAGGACTCTCAAATATAAATATAGCATCAATAATTATCTTTGTAGGGAATTTTAGAACAAATTCGGAATAAATCTATACTTAACTTCTTCTGTATATTTTTGGTATTCAGAATCTTTAAGCAAGTGTCTTTCTTCCGTAATTGCTCGAAGATAGAAAATTAAAATCCACACAAACATTCCGAATGTCAAAACGATTTTGCCTAAAACAGATAAATCTGAAACAAAGTAAATTGGAATTGTTGTTGCAATAATATAAACGACCTGCATTATATAATTGGGGTGTCTGACAATATTATATGGAAAACCTTTTACTATTCCTCTATTTGTAAGGTTGCCTGATTTTGTTCCAAGCCTTGCTACAGAAATCAAAATAACAAGATTTGCAACAACCGAAATAACGTCTAAAATTATTCTAAGAGCAAGATTTTCTACAGGAATTGAACCCTCGGTGTAAGATTTTACCAAAGCATTAGTCAAAATTGTAAACGGATAAAAGCAGATTATACAAGAAATTATACCAAGCGGGGTTGTATCAACAGATTTAATTTTGTTTCTAAATAGGTTTAAATCAGACAAATAACTTATGGTAAAAATTATTATCGTAAGCATAAATATCAAAGTAAGCCACATATCAGACGTATCGTCAATGTATTGAATAAGCCCCATAAACAAACCTTGCCCACTTGCGGCATAAGTTATGGCTTGTGAAAACATTTCTTTTAAGAATGAAATATTATAATCAAAAGTTGGCAAATATTTTGTGCAAATCAAATTTATACAATACACACCAAAGAATGACTTAACAAACAATTCAACCATAGATTGTTTTTCAAATTCGTTTGGTTCAAGAACTTTTAATCTTTCTTCCGGTGTTGAAGTTTTAGTAAATTGTTTTTTTACATATTCAAGAATTGCAACATTTTTTGAATTTAAAATAGAAACAGGTTTTGTTTTGAAAAAAATCGGAAGAGCAAAAAATGCGTAACAAATATAATAAATAACAAAAAATGTTATGTAATTAAATCCGTTATCACCCACATTTTCTCTAAATGCCGGACAAAAACTTATAAATAATAGAACAATACCATACACCAGTAAAGATGATAGGTAGTGTTTTAAAATTGTAGATTTTGTAACTTCTTTTTGATTTTCTTCCATTTTATAATCCTCTACTCTTTTTAACAAATATTACTGTTTTGTGCTTTGTCGCAAATAACTTTCAACAAATCCATCTAAATCACCGTCCATAACGGCATCAACATTTCCCTCTTCATAACCCGTCCTATGGTCTTTAACCATTTTATACGGGTGGAATACATAGGAACGAATTTGTGAACCGAAATTGATATCAGCCGTTTCTCCACGCAATTGAGCCATTTTCTTTTCGTGTTCAGCTTCTTTTATTGCCAAAAGTTTTGATACAAGAATTTGCATTGCATATTCTTTATTTTGCAATTGAGAACGTTCTTGTTGACATTTAACAACGATTCCTGTTGGTTTGTGGAGAATTCTTACAGCAGTTTCGACTTTATTTACATTTTGTCCGCCAGCTCCACCAGAGCGCATTGTTGTAATTTCTAAATCATCTTGTGGAATTGAAATCGTTTTTTCGAAATCTTCCACAATCGGAGAAACATCAACAGATGCGAAACTTGTTTGCCTTTTCCCGTTTGCATTAAAAGGTGAAATTCTAACAAGTCTATGAACCCCCTTTTCAGCCTTTGCATAACCAAAAGCATGCTTACCGGAAATTTTGATTGTTGCAGACTTAATTCCGGCTTCTTCGCCATCAAGCTTATCCAACAATTCAACCTTCCAGCCTCGTGATTCAGCCCACCGCATATACATTCTAAGCAACATGCTTGCCCAGTCTTGCGCATCTGTTCCTCCGGCTCCGGAATTTATTGTAAGAATTGCATCTGCACTATCATACTCGCCAGATAACATTTGTTGTAATTCAAATTTTTCTAATTCTTTTTCTAAATTTTTAATATCTTTATAACTTGTTTCAATAAGTTCTTTATCCTGAAGTTCAATAGATGCTTCACTATCATCAAGCGTTTGAGTCCAAGAATTCAACTTTTCCAAAATTTCTTTTTTCTCTTTAATCTCTTGCCCGATTTTTGAAACTTTGTCTTTATCTGACCATATATCAGGATTTTGCATTTGTTGTTCAAGAGTGTTTAATTCTGTTTGAATTTTGTCCGAGTCAAAGACACTCCTTTATTTTATCCAGTTTTGGTTTAACAATATTTATTTCTTGTTTTAACTCTGTTTCCATACTCTTTATTTTATTATAAAAATTGTTTGCTTGCAATTGGTTGTTATATTGCTATAATATTAGTATTGGAAGAGAGCAACCAGATGAATGTTTTAAATTACTTAAAAGAAATTTATTGCGACAAAAAATCGTTCTTCATTCAAATTTCATTGTTATCTTTGATTGGAATTATGACAATTTCCGGTTGCGAATATTTGACATATATTTTGGGCAACCTGTTTAGTTCGTTCTTGGGCTATGCAACAGGGGGACACTATGTTCTTTCCGTCGAATTATTTATATTTTTAATGCTATTGATTTATTTCAGCGGATATCTATACAAATTCTCAAATAATGCATTTCACAAAGACTCCAAACTTCCGGATTTATCCCTTTCAGGATACCAATCTTTTGTGAAAATGTTACCTGTTTTTATCGTATGGATTATTTATTTAATAATTTCGTTAGTAATTTTATTTATAGGTTTAAGAGCTGAAAGTGTCTTGTTTTACACTTATCTGTCAATTATCATTTGTATTCTACCTTTTATAAATTTAATTTGGGTTCTATATTCTAACGATTTTGTACTAAATAGAAAGTATTTTTCAATATTATTTTTGCTAAAAGTCATAGATAAAACTTTTTTATCTATGATAAATTTAATTGCGCAAACAATTATTATCGGAATTCTTCCTACATTAATTATTTCCGGAATAATCAAATACTCAAACTCAGTAAAATATACAAGTATTCAACTAAGTTTAAGACTCGGCGGAATTTGTTTATCTGTCTATATTTTGTATATTTTGTTGTTAGTCTTTAATTTAGGACTTGTGAAAATATCAGAAAACAAATTGAAAGAAATTTAATTATTAACAACAGTTATTCTACCGTCATCTTTAATATCTACAGGAGTCTTAGATTGCTGTAGGATATCTTCAACACATTTTGTACCATCAAAATCGTATTTTTTTGTTACTCTATCAGGTTGGTTAAGCATCTTGAACCCGTCATTTCCTTGTGCACAATAATCGTTAATAATAGTTTTGTAATATTTATTTTCACGAGGATTATCAATGTTTATCGGAGTTTCTTTGCCTTTTTTATCAACAAAAGAAATTGATTTGACGTGCCCTTTTGTATTAACAGTGTATTTCAGACCGGAAGTGTAGAAAATTCCAGGTTTATTGGCAGTATTTATAAATGATTTAGCTGCAGTTTTTATTGCTTCAACAAGCTCTTTTTCGCTATAATTTACTTGATATAACTTGTTTTTGAACGGCAAAATATCGGCTAAAATTCTTGTGTCAACTTTCCCTTTTTCAAAATAGCCTCTCATATTTGAAGATGGAAGAATTACAACATCGGCATCTAAATCTTTTTTGATACAATCAGCAATGAAGTATGCATGTGGGTTAGGTTCAATTAAATCATGCGTCAACGGACCGGGGGCAGAATTTATATAACCATAAGTTTCTTTAGTTCCAAAGATTTTGTTGAAAATATATTTTACAGGTGCATTTCTATTGAAATCTTTTGTATAACCAATATTATTTTGAACTTTTTTTATTATTCCGCCCGAAGAAAATTCGAGGTTAAGAATTCCGAAATTTTTCCCATCTCGTCCTGCTTGAGTGATTACAACAGGTTCTCCTGTTTTTGAGTAGAATAAGTTTTCACCCTCTTTAACATCTAACAGCAAATCATGAGAATGTCCGCCTAAAATTACATCAATTCCTTGAGTTTGATTTGCAACAATTTTATCTAAAGTATAACCGAGATGAGATAACAAGATTATTTTGTTAATTCCTTGTTTTTGAAGTTTATCGGCTTCCTTCTGGATATCTTGAATTGTTTCCTTAACTTTATCAACTTGAACTTCTTTCTGAAGTACTCCCTCTTTAGATCTTTTATATAAATCAATCGGAGATGTTCCGATTATCCCATATTTGTTACCATTACAAACTTCTACTGTTGCAGGTTTAACAGTATTGAACCAAGCACTATTTGGAGCAATATGAACATTTGAAGCCAAAAGATTATATTTTGTAAGAGGTAAAACCGATTTAATTTTATCTTGCATATCGTATTCGTGATTTCCGATAGCAGAATCTTTTATCCCAATATAATTTTGAAAAAGAATAGCTAATTCATTGGTTTTATAGTCCTCACCAATCATAATATCGCCAGAAGATAGTTTTAAAGTATCAGTATCCGATTTGTTTTTATTTCTTGAATCAAATGCATTAGCTGCTGTAACGGTACGCTCCATGTTCAAAGACTTGCCATGGTAGTCATTAATGTAAAATATACTGGTTTTCGTATTTGATTGGCTTATCGGATTTATCATCTCTTGACGTCCCTTTAGTATGAAAACACATCAAGATTTTTTTTGTTAGTGTTGATTATTTAATTTACAATCCTTAAAACTTCATCATTTGAATTTTCCAATGCTTGCCCAGTTCATCATAAATTTCATTTACTTTATCAACAACTTCAATCAAAACAACGCCATAATTTAAACATTTGTATTCGCCCATATCGTGAAGCCCAATTCTTGTTTTTATAAAACAACCATATTTTGATAAAATTGATTGCAATTTCAAAGACTCTTCAAGTCTATTTTCAAGTTCAATACCAATAATCGCTTTCATAATTAATTTGTAAAATAGATTTAAAAAAAACGTAATTCCCTACTTTACTAATACAAGACAAAAAAAGCGATTCAATACAGAACCGCTTTTTCACTATTTTAGCTTTATAAATTTTATTCAATAAAACTTGGTTTGCCATTTTCCATAGCCAAGCGGATACTTCTTTCCGGAAAACCTGCAACGTTATCTTTTACGATAATTTTTCCTGTTTTTAAATTACCATTATCGTCATAATACATTTCTTGAATTAAGTTTCCTTTTTCATAAACAATTTTTCTTTTGTCTTCGCCCATTTCGGCTGTTCCTTTACCATCATATATGGTAATTTTGCCACCATCAGCGGATTCGTAATATACCGGAGCACCTATATGGTATTGAGTTCCAGCAAATTCATATCCCATCTTTTTGAAATCATCTCTTGTCGGTTCGGAACCAAGACCTACAGGACTTTTTTCTAATAAAGCATTTGCAGCCTTACTTGGACGAGGTTCATTCAAAAAGTCTTCAATATCACCTGAAGTAACTTGTTTTGTTGCCCCTCCGGCAATGTTAGTCATTTTAAGAGGGCTACGATTTGTTAATAATTTTAAATCTCTGCCAGAACCCAATTTAGTCGAATTTTTTGTACCTAGTAAGGCTTGTAAATCTCCGATTTTCATATAGAAACTCCTTTCAATTAATATACTCTCGTGAATGTAACACTTCACTTATATGTATATAAAAACATTTTGCTAATCAAAATTGCAGAATTATTAGAATTTATAATAGTAAAAAGCTAGAATATAGTATTAGCAACTGGTTTGAGGTTCACATAACTTTACATATAATACTTATGGGTACTATAAATCTTGTATAAAGAACTTTAAATTGTAATTATGGGTATAAAAAAGGAACTTGGCAAAAAGATTAAACGAATGAGAATTGAAAAAGGTTACACTCAAGAACAACTTTCTGAGTTGATTGACATTTCTCAAAAAGCTCTTAGCAGTATTGAAACAGGTGAAAATTTTGTTAAAGCCGAAACTTTAGATAAAATTCTTAAAACTTTTGATATTACAGCAGAAGAACTTTTTGCAACCAACCAACTAAAAGATTCTGCCGAGTTGCTTGAAATGATTAACAAAAATATTGCAAAGCTTGAAAACATGCCAGAAAAATTAGAAATTATTTATAATTTAACCCAGAGTTTAAGTCGGAAATAGACATAAAAAAAGTAATATCTAAAGTGATATTACTTTTTTTTATTTGTTGTAATCTTATTAAATATTTATTATTCAATATCAAGATTATCTGTAGCTTGAAGCTGTTTTTTCTTGATGTTGTGCATTACAGCATCAACCAATAACTCATAAGACTTCATTTTCTCAATATTTGGAAATTCTTCTTTGAGTTGAGCTCTGACCATTGCTTCCAGCTCTTGTTCGTCAGAAAGTGCTTTTAGATTATCAACACCGCTTATGTTTTCTAAATAATCTGTGGTGCTTTTATCTAATTTGTTCTTATTTGAAAAAGTGAGCCAACGTAGTTTTGGGCTAACATTTTCTTTTAACTGTTTTACTAATTTTAAATTTTTAATTCGGTCAAACATACGCTACCTCTTAGCTTTTTACCTTTTGTACTTTTTTAAAGTTACCTAAAAATAATAATTGACTTTTTTAATATCTTTCTTTACAAATTGTAACACATTTTATAAAAAAGTCTATTATATTTTGCTAAAATCGGTCAAATGGTCGTATTTACTCTTCAATAATGTAAGAATGGCAATTCTGTTATTCTTAACATTTTCATCTTTGTCCATAACAAGAACATCATTAAAAAATTGTGTTACTACAGGATTAAGATCCTCTAATTCTGCTAAATATTTCTTGTAGTCAACATTTGTATTGATATTCAAAACTTTTTCGTATAAAGTTTTTTCAATTGGTTCAACAAGGAATTGTTCATCAATTTTATCAGCTTTTGCATCTTTCAAAATTCTGATAACTCTGTTTGCATTTTCTACAAGTTGAGGCATATCTAAATTAGAAACAATTTCAACTCTTTCTACAAAATCAGCCAAATCAACAAGCGGATTCTTCATAGAACATGCTTCTAAGATATTTTTATTATATTTTTCAGACAAGAAAATAATCATTCTTTGAACAAAGAACTCATTAACTTCCTCTGCACAATCTCTTTGAACAGGAAGAAGTTTAAGAGATTGTTTAATGTATTTGTCGATATCTAATTTTAAATTAGCATCTAAAATTGTTTTAATAACGCCAAGAGCTGCACGTCTTACGCCTAGTGGGTCAGAAGAACCGGTAGGCTTTTTACCTGCTGCAAATACCGCGCAAACAGTATCAATTTTATCAGCGATACCAACGATTTGTCCTTCAATTCCTTTAGCTGTATCACTTTCTGCATTCAATGGGAAATAGTGTTCTTTGATACCTTGAACGACTTTGTTATCTTCACCGGATACTCTTGCATAATCCGCACCGATAAATCCTTGAAGTTCAGTGAACTCAAATACGAGATTTGTTGTTAAATCTGCTTTACACAACAAAGCGGTTCTTTCAACATCTTTTGAATTGACATTCAAATCACTTGCAATATCTTTTGACAACTCGATAAGTCTTTGAGTTTTGTCATACATTGTACCCATACCCTTTTGGAAAGTTACACCTTTTAAGGCTTCAACATAATCAACTAACGGTTTTTTAGTATCTTCATTAAAGAAGAATACTGCATCATCAAGTCTCGCTTTGATTACTCTTACATTACCTGCTTTAATGTTTTTGAATTCATCTCCAATGTAGTTTGTCATAGTGATGAATTTGTTAATTAATTTGCCTTCTTTGTGAAGTGCAAAATATCTTTGGTGAACAGCCATTACCGTAACTGTAACCTCTTCCGGAATATCAAGATATCTCGGGTCGAATTCACAAACAGCAGGAACCGGATATTCGGTGATAAATGTAACTTCTTCAAGCAAATCATCTGTATAATAGGGAACTGCACCGAGTTTAGCAGCTTCTTCTCTTGCTTTTTCAACGATAATTTGTTTTCTTTCGTTTTGGTCAGCAATTACATAAACCTTTCTCATTGTATCTAAATAATTTTTTGGATTTTCGATTAGAACCTTTTGTTCAGAAAATCTGTGACCTCTAGAATATATTGAAGATTCCTTATCTATAATTTTTATTTTAACTTCGTCTTTATCAAGTACAGAAACAATCCATTTAATAGGACGAGAGAATTTTTCGTCATTATAACCCCATCTCATAAAGTGTGAGCCTTGAAGTTTCATAAAAATGGACGGAACATTTTCTTGTAACAATTCAGAAATTGGTTTTCCTTTGATAACGATTTTTGCATGAACATAATTGTCTTCAATGTACAAATCATCTTTAGTTAAACCGTTCTTTCTTGCAAAACCCTCTCCGGCTTTAGTAAGATTTCCATTTTCATCAAATGCAACTTTTTGAATAGGTCCTTTGATGATTTTTTCTTCGTCAGATGTTTTGTTTTCCAGTCCGTCAATAATTACAGCTAAACGTCTTGGAGTTGCATAAACTTTAATATCTGAATATTTAACTTTGTTGTCATTTAAGAATGTTTTAAATCCACGATTCAATTGCTCAATTGCTTGTGGGATAAACTTATATGGTAATTCCTCTGTTCCAACTTCTAATAAATATGTGCTCATTTTCTGTCCTTATTTTTCCTAATATCCTTACGAAAATTATATTAAAAGCATAAAAATATGTAAATAATATATTAATTTTAATGAAATCTTCTACTATTTAAGGGTTGAAAAAAGTTCAAATATACCATATAATTAATACTATAGTATTTAGAGGAAAATTTGATGATGAGATTTACGAATGTTAAACACGTAGCCATGTCACAAGCAAAGACAAAATCCGCATTTACATTAGCAGAAGTATTAATCACTCTTGGTGTAATTGGAATCGTTGCAGCTATGACAATGCCAACGTTACTAAAAAACATAGCAGAACGTAGTAATTCAGAAGCACAGGCAAATCTAGCTCAAAAGATTACAAAATCAATGAATTTGATGAGAGCAGATGGAGGATTAGAAAGAACTTATGCAAGTACTGATGAATTTGTAGATGAGTTCTCTAAATATATAAAAATAAGTACAAGGTGTGACGCAGATCACATTGCAGATTGTTGGCCGACAAAAACAGTAACAACAACAGACGGTGAAACTTATGATGTATCAAAAGCAAAAACAGGAAAAAACTTACAATACCCCGATAATAAGACGGATAACGTAGGAATTATTTTAGCTGATGGTGCAACTTTAATCCTAACCTACAACACAAATGCAGATATTATTGGAGATGGAGATACTGTAACACCAAGTTTTGCAGATTTGCCAATAGGTTTTGGAAGAACAAAGAAATTTGCATACACAACAAGTGTTACAGACCCAATTGACTTTGTAATGGACGTGAACGGTTTTAAAGGTCCAAATAGTGAAGCTCGTAATGGAAAACAATATGATATAAGAAGTTTCAAAATCGCAAAGTTCTCCAAAGGTTGTTCTGGAACAAATGTTGGAAGTGCCTGTGTTCAATATGTAGCAACATTTAAGGGCATTAAAAACGACCCTGAAAGTAAGCAGAAATGGGATCCCAAATGGCCACTTCATTATACCACATATTGGGGTGGTGCAAGGAAGACTTGCGATGATATGGGAATGACATTGCCAGATAAAAACACATTATCTAAAATAGTAAAAAAGAATTTATCTGATAATTTGGGACTTCCAACAACAGGTCGTTTCTGGTCTTCTAATGAACGACATGGAACAATGGCTTATTCAGTTGAGGCTTCTACCGGTAAAATAATTGAAGATGAAAAAGACCATAGTGCAACTCAACTTCTATGTGTTGAAAAATAAATTAATCATAAATTATAAACGG
>DABJ01000016.1:15410-28588 GCA_002102825.1 Candidatus Gastranaerophilales bacterium HUM_12
TACTCTTTTGTAAACACCCAAAAACCTTTACTATTTGTTGAGGTTACTACTTTTTTGTTGCTTTTTTCTTTTTCTCTCGGCTTTTCTTCTTTTTTTTTTGCCTGAGCAAGAGTTTTATCCTTGATGTTATCTTTGAAAGCACTTGCCATTAGAGTCGATGTATAAACCGGAGTTGTGTGAGCATAGGCAAATAATATTACTCCGTTTGCATTCATTTTTCGAGTTTCGTAAATTTGTCTGATTAAATCTTCCGGCGCACCACCCATAAATGTTACAAACAACCCTGCATATAAATCTGTTTGAGGAGATTTCACATTCATTACATCATTCATCATTGATGCTAACATTTTAGAATCATAAGTTAAGAATAATGGAGTGAAACCATTTATATAATTATTTACAGACCAAGTTCTCCAGTCTTGTTGCTTTGAAGCAAGAGCAGATGCCCTATCAGGAAAAACAACCGCACTTATATAAACATTTTTTTCTTTTCCAAGTTCACCGACTTGTTTTACAAAGTTAGTTACGTTATTTCTTCTATATTGATTCCAATCATACCATTGAACATCTGAAGTTGTTAATTCAATCGGGTCTTTACCATATTGATTTTTGAAATCATTTCTCGCATATTCAGTAAATCCCCATGCATTCATGTCATTTCCTGCAGTTGCATTCGGATATCTTATGTAGTCAAGATTTATTCCGTCCGGTTTGTATCTGTCAATTATTTCAGATAACAAATCAAGTAAAAATTCATGAACTTCAGGATTTGCCGGATCTAAGAAATATCCGTTATGCTCAGAAGCTGACATTGTTGCTTTTGGAGAATTCGCATTTTTCTTTGTTTTATTGCCCCAATCAGGTCTTACTGCTAAAATACTTGACGGATTGTAATCCGGAGATTGGTTTCCAACATAGAAAGATTGGAACCAAATGTGAACTTTAATATCTCTTTTGTGTGCTTCTTTTATCCAAACATCAAGTGGGTCAAAACCCTCAAAAATCTCATTTTGAACTGTAAAACCATATTTATTCATTGTTTGACTTGGGAAAATTGTTTTTCCGTGAAAATATGTTTCAAGAAAAACACTATTAAAACCATTTGCTTTCAAATTATCCAAAGTTGCAATAATTTGGTCTGCATTTTTTTCTGTTGGTCTAATCCAAACACCTTTTGTTTCATTTTTTATATATGGTACAGAAGTTTTGATTGCCATATTGGCTTCATCAATTGCTTCTTGAGTATATTGTTTTAGAATAATACTATTTTTATTTTCATTTTCAGCAATTTTCAAATAATTTTCTGCAATCTGAATATGACTTGCAGGAAGATTGTAATTATAATCATCAATGGAATTTTTGTAATAATCCATCATTGATTTAGCTTCTTTAATTTTGGCTCTAGCTTCGTAAGTATAACTATCTGAGGTAGTATAAACAGTAATTTTATTATTGAATACATCAACATAAACCTTAGAACCGACAGTTATATTTTGGTTAATCCAATTTTTGGCAATTCCATGCCCACTAATTACAAGTCCGTTAGATGGAATGGTAGAATCCGCACCTGATAGAGAAGTTACAGTATTCTCTGCAACGATTGCTTCTGTACCAAATTCATTTGTCCCAGTATGAATTCCATAATTCGGAGTATAGATTACAAGCTTGTTCGCTCCTCTTCCACCCGGGAAATAACTTGCTGCATTTGAGGGATCAATAACATCTACTTTTGTTGATGCTTGTTTAAAAATCACTTCATTCTTGCCCAAATTAAGAGGTTGAAACGCATTTATTTGAGGTGTTGAAACTTCATTATCATCAGCAGGAAAAGAGAACGTCTGCTCATCTGCGTTCACCTGTCCTATTGTGAAAAATAATGATAAAAATATTATTACTATACGTTTCAAATTCATTTTTGTTTCTTCTCTCTTTTGTTATAATATCCCGTATTATAATACTTTAAAGCCTCTATTGAACGTATTTTATCAGGAAGTTTTTGATTTGTCGGTTTTATCAAGAAAGCTTTTTTGTAATATTGATTTGCTCTTAATAAATCCCCGAGTTTTTCATACATTGTTGCCATTTTGATAAGGATATCATAATTTTCTTTCAATCCGTTCTCCAGAGCAACGTTATAAAAATATATAGCCCTCGTATAATCTTTTCTTGTAAAATAATATTCGGCAAAATAATAGTTAGTTGTCGGGTTTTTCTTATCAATTTTTAAAGCTTGAAAAAAATATGCTTTAGCATAACTGTTTTTATTTTCCAAGTCATATATTCTTGCCATTTGAACTATAGGATAGATATTGTCCTGCTCAATTTGAGTCCAAACGAAATAATCCCCACTGGCTTTTTGAAGATATTCACTTTGAGTTTTTTTATTTTTTTCGTTTATTGCTTTATTAAAATAAAAATCTGCCAATTTTTTTGTTGACTCTTTATTGACTTTTGAATAATCAATAAAGTGGCTGTTGTATTGAATTTCTCCAAATTCTGCGGCTTTTACCATACTACAACCATAAGTGCTTTCAAATAAAATGAAAGCACTTATTAGTAAAACTAAATATTTTTTATAAATCTGTATAACTTGGAACCGTGTCTGTATTGTGATGATAGAATGAATAATCTTCTGAGGCCGGATCTGTATATACATAGAATTTTCTCCAGAATCTTACAAATTTATTTTGTTTTTTGAAAGCAAGTTCATCTTTGGTATAATATTCTTGACCCAAAGCTCGAGCTTTACTAACATTTACCATATCTGTTGTTTGAGTAGAAAATCCATTTTGTTCCAAGTATTTTGGATTTGTTGTCATATCAACAGAGACAGCGGCACCAGCTTGAAGTTGTATTGCTGTTGCAAATATTGCCGCAAATAGTAATAATTTTTTCATAGTCACCTCTTTTTGTAACATTGTAATCTTTTTTTTTAGATGTTGCAATAATATTATAAATTGTTTACAAAAAAATGTCCTGTATTATTTGTATGAATTATTTATAACTTCTTCAAGCTTATCTAGTAATTGATCTTCAGGAACTCGAGCTACGATTTCGCCTTTTTTGAATACATAGCCCTCGTTTATACCTCCGGCAATTCCAAAGTCTGCATGTCTTGCTTCCCCCGGACCATTTACTGCACAACCCATTGTGGCAATTGTGATATTTTTATCAAGATTTCTAAATCGGTTTTCTACTTTTTTAGCTAAACCAATCAAGTCAATTTGAGTTCTTCCACAAGTTGGACAAGATACAAAATTCACTCCTCGTTCCCGAAGTTTCAAACTTTTAAGAATTTCATACCCTGCAAAAACTTCTTCTATCGGATTTTCAGTAAGTGAAACCCGGATTGTATCACCTATACCCTCTGCTAAAAGTGTCCCTAACCCGACAGATGATTTAATAAGTCCGCCCTTTAAAGTTCCTGCTTCTGTCACTCCTAAATGTAAAGGGTAATCTACTCTTTGCGCCATAAGGCGATAAGCATCAATCGTTGTTAATACATCAGAAGATTTTAGAGAAACTTTGATTTTATCAAAATCTAAATCTTCTAAAATTTTGATATGTTTCATTGCACTTTCAACCATTTTTTCGTGCAATGGAATATCTTTATCTAGTAAATCTTTCTCTAAAGAACCTGCATTAACACCTATTCGAATCGGAATATTTTGTTGTTTAGCTAAATTAACAACTTTTTCAACATTCTCTCTTTTCCCAATGTTTCCAGGGTTTAGGCGAAGTGCTGAAATTCCGTTATTAATACATTGGATTGCAAGTCTATAATCAAAGTGGATATCAGCAATAAGTGGAACCGGTGAAATTTTAACCAATCTTTTTATTGCTTCTGCGGCATCTTTATTCAAAACCGCAAGTCTAACAAGCTCACACCCTGCATCTGCCAATTCTTTAATCTGACGGGACGTTTGTTCAATGTTTCTTGTGTCGGTATTACACATTGACTGTACGGAAATCGGATTATTATTACCGATTTTTACATTTCCTATTGAAATTTCTTTTGATTTTCTTCTTTTTATCATAAAATAATTGTAGCACAACAAAATTGAGAGGGTTTAATTTATGAGAATCGCTGTATTATCTGATTTGCACGCAAACGCACAGGCTCTTGAAGCTGTTATGAATGACGTGGTTAATCAAAATTGTGAGCATGTATTTTGTTTGGGTGATATTGCCCTAGCAGGTCCTCAACCAAAAGAGGTTACCGATTACGTAATGGCTCAAAATACTTGGACAATTATTCAAGGTAATACAGATAAAATGATTGCTCAATATGGTCCAGATGTTATGGAATTTTTGGAAGCGCAATATCCGGTTATGGCAAATGCCATTGCTGATGATGTTTTAGCTTTAGATGATTCTCATAGAGCATTTTTAGAAAATCTTCCACCTCAATTGAGTTTAGATGTTGAGGGTTGTAGTGTTTTGCTAGTTCACGGATCTCCCAGAGCAAACAACGAGGATATTCTTCCGGGAATGCCTTTAGATGTTATTGAAGAAATTATTGAGGGAACAACTGAAAAACTTATCTTATGTGGTCATACCCACATTCCTTGCGGATATCAAACCAACACAAATCAAACAGTCGTAAATGTTGGTAGTGTTGGTCGTCCAATGACACCTCAACCAAAAGCTTGTTATGCAATTATTGATTTTTCTCAAGGTTCTTTTGAAATCCGTCACAGATTTGTTGATTATGATAATGTGTTAGCAGCTCGATTAGTCTCTCAAAGAGGTTTTGTCGGAGCTGACAGATTAGCTGATTTATTATTAAATCCTGTAGAAAGACATATTTAGCTCTTTTATGCTAAACTGTTGATATGGAAGATTTGACTTCAAACTTAGATGATTTAAGAAAAAGTTATCGAGAAATTTTTCTCAAAACAGCTATAGAATTAAAAAAAAGAATTGATGCTCTAAAACCAGATGGTTTAGATGGGGAAATTCTTGATAAATATGAGCCTAATTCTGCTGGACAGATTTGGCAAAATTCTGTATGCGAAATGTTTGAAAATGATATTTCAAAAGAAGTTTTGCGAAAAATTTCAGAGATTAAACAAAACCGCAAATCTTGTCACTGTATCGGTTGCGGAACTTGTTGCAAATTAGCTTGCAGTGAATTTTCGCCAGATGAATTAAAACAAAAGGCTCAAAATGGCGATAATTTTGCATCTCAATTCATTCAAACATTCATTCCGTATGAAAATTCTGATGAACCAAGAAGAATTTTTCCTGAATATCTAAAAATGTTGGAAGATAATAATGAATCCGGCTATTATTTTTACCATTGCCCAAAGGTAACACAAGATAACAAATGCCCCGATTATGAAAACAGACCGCAAATTTGTAGAGATTTTCCGGATAATCCATTGGCATTTTTACCACTTGGCTGTGGATTTGCAGATTGGAAAATAAAATCAGAACCTGTTTCATTAATGCTGAATGCAATGGTTGAAATTATGGGATTTTACAAAGATAAAATTAAGGAATTAAACAAATAATGAAAAACTTATCAGGGTTAACACTAAAAGAAATTGAACAAATAACAGACGAACTTGGTGCGACAAAATTTAGAGCAAGACAAATTCACAATTGGATTTACCTAAAATCTGTTAAAGAGATTGATGAAATGACCGACCTGTCTAAAAAATTTCGTGATGAATTGAAAACAGTTGCACAAGTAACAAATATCAAAATCAAAGTTAAACAGGTAAGTACAGATGGAACGATTAAGTATTTGTTAGAATTTCCAGACGGAGAATGCGTAGAAACAGTTCTTATGCGATTTGATAACCGAGCAAATTTAACAGCCTGTGTAAGTTCACAAGTTGGTTGTGCAGTAAATTGTTCATTCTGCGCAACAGGGAAACGAGGATTCATCAGAAATTTAACATACAAAGAAATTATTGAACAAGTTTTGACAATCCAACGTGACACAGGACTAAAAGTTACAAATGTTGTATTTATGGGACAAGGAGAACCTTTATTAAATTTGGATAACGTTTTAAAAGCAATGGAAATGTTCAATGAAAGTTTTCAAATTGGCGCAAGACGTTTAACTGTTTCAACATCAGGTATAATTCCTCAAATCAAAAAACTTGCAGACCTTGATATGCAATCGACTTTGGCTTTATCTTTGCACGCATCAAACCACGAAGTAAGAAAACAATTGATGCAAATTGAAAACAAATATCCGATGAACGAACTTCACAAAGCACTGAAATATTATGTTGAAAAAACTGGTCGAAGAATTACGATTGAATATTTGTTGATTAAAGATTTGAACGATACTATAACTTCAGCAAAACAATTAGCAGCATATTTAAAAGATATCAAGTGTAATATAAATTTAATTCCATACAATCCGACTGCAAAAAATGATTATAAACGGCCATCAAATAATTCAATTATGAAGTTCAAATATTTAATGGAACATTCCGGTAAAAAAGTAACCGTAAGGCTTGAACGAGGCGGAGATATTGATGCAGCTTGCGGTCAATTGAGTGGCAAAGTCAATGCAGACAAAGTTTAATGGCTCTTTTTTACAAGTTCTATATTGTAATCAGCAATAACTCTAAATTCTTCGTATTTTAGAGTTTTACGAGAGTGTTTATCAGAGATAACTTTCAAATTGTAAGTATAACCTGTTTTTTGTTGCATTTTTTATACATTCTTAATAAGATAAATTTATGAATAGCTTTTTACATATACAAATGGATTATTTGCTTTTGTTGCAGAATTTTAGAGAGTGGTCCGGAGGAATATTTGATTCGTTTTTCACTCATATTACAATGGGAGGAGAATATGAATTCGGTATATTATTCACCGCTCTTATCTACTGGATAATTAACAAAAACTATGGAATATTTATGATTTGGAACTTGTTTTTAGGTCTTTTAACAAATCAATTTTTGAAAGTCACAGCATGCATTTATAGACCATGGATTTTAGATAGCAGAATTCACCCAGTGAAAATTGCAATGCAAAAAGCCGGCGGTTATTCATTCCCTAGTGGACATACAGCAATTGCGACAGGCACCATGGGAGCATTGGCTAAAAAAGTTTGGAAAGACAAGAAATGGCTTGCTATTTTTCTAATTGTAATGACTTTACTTGTAGCTTTTTCAAGAAATTATCTTGGAGTTCATACCCCGCAAGATGTCATTGTTTCACTATTTATCGGAGCAGGTTTTATATTTTTAACAGGAAAAATCATAAACTGGACCCAACAAGGCAAAAAACGAGATTTAATCGTTTGGGGAGTTGTTATGCTATTATGCGCAATTCTGATTATCTATACAGAATTGAAAAATTACCCAATTGATTATGTAAATAACACAATCCTTGTTGATCCAATGAAAATGAAATACGAATCATTTCCGAAAGATGGCTTTATCGCAGGTGCATTCACCGGACTTTTGATAGAAAAAAGATTTATCAATTTTGAAATTCCAAAAACAATTTTGGCAAAAATAATTTTCTACTTGATTGGTGGAAGCATATTGCTTTATCTTATACACATGTCTGGAGCAGTTGTAGTCAAAAACCTAAATAATTACTCTTCTTGGGGAAGATTTACAAGTTGCTTTATTGTAAGCTTATTCTTGACGGCAATTTATCCGGCAATAATAAAATGGTTCTATCTGATAAAAAAATAGGTTTTACAATGACAATTAAAATCATAATTCTTATTCTAATATTATTTATTTTTACAATTGATAGCTTATTTATTGAACCAAATATGCTGAGAGTAAAAAAATACACTCTGCATGATGAGTATTTAAAAGGAATAAAAATCGTATTTGTTAGTGATTTTCATATCACTCCAACCGGTCAGAAACGATTTGATAAGTTAATAAACACAATAAATAATGAAAATCCGGACATTGTACTATCAACCGGAGATTTTGTCGGCGGATATAAAGAAAATGAGACTATGCCAATAGAAGACATTGCCAAAAACCTTACGAAAATCAAATCAAAGCACGGAATTATTACAGTTTTGGGAAATCATGACTGGGATACAGATGGAATTAAAATAACAAAGAATTTAGAGGCAAACAACATCACCGTATTAGCAAACTCTAATAAAAAAATTTATATCAACGGAAAAGAAATATATATTGCAGGAGTAGAAGATTTAAAAACTCAAAACCCTGATATTGATAAAGCTTTAATAGGGGCAAAACGGCCAACTATCCTACTAACCCACTCGCCAGATATTTTTCCAGATGTTCCACAGGAGGTAAATTTAACACTTGCAGGACATTTGCATGGTGGACAGATTCGTTTACCATTTTGGGGAGCAATAATAGTTCCATCAAAATATGGAAACAGATACACAACTGGAAAAATTTTAGAAGATAATAAAACAATGATAGAAACGAATGGAATTGGAATGAGTATTCTACCAATTCGTTTCAATTGTCCGCCTGAAATTGTTGTAATTAATTTTGAATAAATTACTTTCTGTATGCCGTACAGCTATAACGTGATGGATAAATTTGAAAGTGGGAATGTTGGTATAATTTAGGTGTTGTTTATATTTTAACCACTTCCATCGTTTTAAGAAAAATTATCCTTTTTATCCTATTCTTATCCTTAAATTTATCCTTTTTTCTGTTTGTTTTATTGGTTTTGCCTCAAACTTAGACAGGACTTGAATTTAAGCAAGGATAGAAAAAGGATAAAAACTTCCGAGTGGTGGGAAGAGGTTTTGTTAAATTAATAAATTAACGTTATATAACTGTTTTTGGTGCAACCAATTGCATCCTACTGGCTACCAGTAAAAATAGAGGAAAGCTAGTGAAGAATGGAAAGAAGTTACATTCGAACATAAAGCAAGATAAATAATTATTACATTATATTTGTTTCACTAGGATTTTTATTTAAATTTTCTAAGTGACATTTTAAATTATCACTTATTTTTTCAAAAATTTTTAGCAAATAAGGTTGCATTGTAATAAAATTTATATCTTGTTCTTTTGGAAAATTATGATATTGAACCATAAAATTTTTAATTGCTTTAAGCTCTTCTCTTGATAATTTTAAAAACGGATCTTCTTGCATATAATTATGTGATACTGAAAGATGTATAAAAGAACAACCAAATAAATATACATTTCTAGCCCAACCGCACATATTAAGAACGTTTTTAATTAATAAATAATCTGTAATTGTTCTTTTACCATTATGCCATTTTTCATTATTTAGGGTTTGTTTTATAAACATTATTCTTTGTGATTGTTCACAAGTTAATAAAAACAATACTCGTACCATTGAATCAAGTTCTTGTCTTAAAATACCAACACAATTCCCATATAATTGATTTTCATACAGTAATTTTATTGTTTTTGCATTTTCCTCTGAACGGTTCTTTACTATATTACAAAACTTATCTAAATCATCCATATTATACCTAATATAATCGTTGCAATATTCCACCCTCTAAATCTTGAATATTATAAACAGTATCCAAAACATCAAAAGTTTCTTCCAAATTGTTTCTTGCACTATTCCAACCGAAACCGTCAGTAAACCAAATAAACGTTACGCCATATATTGTAGCAACTTCTTGTGCTAAGGTTTTATAGCTTCTTGCCGTCTCATTAAGTTTTGAGCCGCCACTTGAATAGAAATTTGTTTCGATTACATAAATTTGATTATCAGTTTTTATTACAAAATCAAAACGTTTTTCCATTTTGCCATGATTTGAAATAGCAGAAAGATTAATATTCCATTTATCTTCAATTTCGTGGATATACATTTCTTTGAAATAGTTTTGCCCTTTAATAAATCCGGCTTTTTGAATGTAATCTTCAACAAGATTTTCCATCAAATGTCCACCGCGATTTTTACGACCGTTACTATCTAACCCTGTTTCAACACCAGTTGCATAATCAACTAAATTGCTTACAATATGATTTTCCAACAAATCAAATAGCTTAGTTTTTCTCATAAACATTTTATAATCATCTATGCTGTAGTTTTGTTTTCTAAAAGAGAAATTATATTCTCCATCAGCATCTGTAACAGAAATTTCGTTAGAGCAAACAGCTAATAGCAAAGGAATACATTTTAGAGTTTCAGGATATTTTATGATAATATCCTCAAAATCTTTTTCGATATTTTTTGAGCCAACTAGCGAATTTAAAATATTTAATTCAACTTTTATATCATCAACATTGTTATTTACCTTATCAAAATCTACATAGTAGCAATAATCTGCAATACATGGTCTAAATGTAGATAACCATTCTTTAAAATCTCTAGTCATAATTCCTCACTAAAACTTCTGTAATTTTACCTCTGCCATCTGCATTTGCATTGATTTGGCGAGACGCAAAAACTTTTTTAATTTCATAATTTACATATAATTCATTTACTAATTTAGTATCTGAATTTGAAAGCATAAATTTAACACCTTTATTGTCCAATTCATCGCAAACATCTCGCAGTTTGAATTGCATATTAATATCAAAACCATCTTTAGTATAAGAAGTAAAACTTGAAGTCTCATTCAATGGTACATAAGGTGGGTCAAAATAAACCAAATCACCTTTTTTAACCTTAGTTAAAATTTCTGAAAAATCAGCACATTTAATTTCAGTCTTTTTTAATAGTTCAGAACAATTCAAAAGGTTGTTCTCGTCAATTATACGAGGGTTTTTATAATGTCCAAATGGAACATTAAATTGCCCTTGAGAATTCACTCTATACATTCCGTTAAAGCAGGTTCTATTCAAATAAATAAAACGACTTGCTCTTTCTACATCTGACAATTCTGTATATTGTTCAGTTCTATCAATATTTCGAATTTCTAAAAAATATTCTTTTGAAACTTCGTGCTTGCTTAAATCCTTAATAAGTTCATAAACATTATCTCGAACAACTGAATAAAGGTTAATCAACTCTTCATTCATATCAGAAATATAAGCCTGTTCCGGTTGTAATTCAAAAAATAAAGCACCGCCGCCAATGAAAGGCTCAAAATAACGATTGTAAGATTTTGGCATGTTTTTAATTAGTTCAAACATAAGCTGACGCTTGCCGCCAACCCATTTAACAATCGGATATGTTTCACTTTTCAATTGTTCTAAAACTACTGCCATGCTTTATCTTTCTTTGAAAATAGTTGCTCAAACCTTTTAACAGAAAGGTCTAAGTATTCTTTTTCTAAGTCTATTCCAATAAATTTCCTACCTAACTCTAATGCCATTATACCAGTAGTTGAGCTACCTGTAAACGGATCGAGTATTAAATCGCCTTTGTTAGTTGACGCAAGGATTATGCGCCTTAACAATTCTAAAGGTTTTTGAGTCGGGTGTTTGCCGAATTCTTTTTCTGAAGGTTTTGGAGTATCTATTTGCCAAACCGAACGCATTTGTTTATTTGGCTTTTTAAGAATATCATCGTTCCAATCCCCATTTTTCATTGCTTCGTAATTGAAAGTATGCTTGCCTTTTGGGTCTTTTCTTGCCCATAATAAAGTTTCATGACTAGCTGTAAAATACCTACAACTCATATTTGGCGAAGCATTCGGTTTAAACCAACATATATCATTTAAAATTTTAAAGCCAGATTTTTGCAACGCAAATCCACAAGCATAAATTGAATGATAAGTCCCCGAAATCCAAATTGTTCCGTTAGGTTTTAAAACTCTTTTACAAGCATTAATCCATTTTTGATGGAATTCAAAATCTTCGTCCAAGCCTTTGCTTTCATCCCATTTCCCTTTGTTGACAGAAACAACTTTGCCTGATTGACAGGTTATCCCCCCATTAGAAAGCATATACGGTGGGTCTGCAAAAATCATATCTATAGATTCAGAAGTTGCTCTATTTAAAATCTCAATACAATCACCCTGAAATAAAGTTATATCGTCTTTTTCATAAAACTTTTGCATGGGTTAATTATAATATAAATATATAATTATTTCTCGTTTTACCTAATATATTTTCTCAAACTATAAAGATAAGGACACCATTTTTTCCGAACATACTAAAAAAGAGCCCTCACGGACTCTTTTAAATGGAGGAGAAGGTGGGATTCGAACCCACGGAACGCTCGCACGTTCGACGGTTTTCAAGACCGCTCCGATCAACCGCTCTGGCACTTCTCCAAACGATTGTTTGTATACTTATTGTAGCAATTAAATATCTAATGTCAAGGACTTATTTATAAATTAGTCGTATGATTTTATAATGTTTGCAAAATGCTATTATAATTATATGGGAAACAATACATACTTTCGAAAAACTTCTACTGTAAAACTCGTTTGTTTATCAATAATCTCTTGCGGAATTTATTGGTATGTTTGGCTGTGGAAGTTAATTACTGACATCAACAAGCTTTTTCCTCAAAAAGGGAAATGCATACACCGATATAACTGGTTTTGCGCATTGATTGGACTTCAAATAATTTCATTAACAATGAGTTTTAAGGGGATACAAACAGAATTTATAATAAATATTGCAGGCGTTGTGTGGTTTTTCATAAACTTGCTATTAACATTACAAATCCTTAAAAACATTGAGCGATATGTTAAAGAAGAATTTGATCTGGAAATAAAACACAACCCCATTGGTTGGATTGTTTTTGGAAGTTTTTATATAAATTACAAAATTAATCGTCTAAATTTGACCATTCAAAAAGGTATAGAAAAGAAAATTACAGAAATTAAAACTTCATCTTTATGATAAAATAAAGGTATGGAAGTTTTGAAATTGGTATATGAAAAATGGTGCAAAATTCCGGACAAAATCAGATTTTTGTTCATCGGAGGAGTAAATGCCGCAATATCGTACATAATATTTGCAATTGCGGTTTATCTGCTAGGACAAGGGCATTATCAATTATGCGTTATTTTGCAGTGGACAATTTCATCAGTATTTTCATATTTCAACCAAAAGTTTTTCGTTTTTTGTACAAAGGGAAATTATTTACACGAATATTTGAAATGTTGTTCTACCTGGGCGGTAAGTTATTTTATAAACGTAATTATATTGGAACTATTGGTTAAATTTGCGATTAAAAATGTTTATATTTCACAGTTTATTTCAATTTTCTTGGTTTCAGTAGTTACATACGTGTTGTTCAAATACTTCGCATTTAAGAGGGGCAAATAAGAGTATTTTTCAAAAAAAGTGCAACAATAACAAAAA
>DABJ01000008.1 GCA_002102825.1 Candidatus Gastranaerophilales bacterium HUM_12
AATTTTGTTTTAATTCTTCAATGTTATCGCCACCGTATTTTAATAAAATTTCATTGGCTAAAACCCAAGCAACTCTTGCCTCTGCAACTACTGAGCAGGCTTCAACCGCACAAACATCTGATCTTTCAAAATGCGCTTCAGTTTCTTTATGTGTCTTAGCATCAATGGTTTTTAAAGGCTTTCTCATTGTTGGAATTGGTTTCATTACGGCTGAAACAATCAAGTCTTCCCCGTTTGTAATGCCTCCCTCAATTCCTCCGGCATTGTTTGATGTTCGTTCGATTTCTCCGTTTTCCAGAGTTAATTCATCGTGATAATTGCTTCCGTAATAGCCAAGTGGGTTTGTTCCGATTTCTACAACTTTAATTGCCGGAATACTCATTACTGCTTGTGCTAATCGTCCGTCAATTCCTCTATCCCAATGAACATGTGAACCTAATCCGATTGGCAAGTTTTTGTACAACACAACGAATTTTCCACCGATTGTGTCGCCTTTTTCTCTTGTCATATCAATTTCTTCGTGAAATTTTTCAGGACAACAAGCTGAACCTATTTGTGTAATTTCAGAGCTTCCGGTGATATTCAATTGTTTGAGTAATAGTTTTGCAATTGCTCCGACGGCAACTTCTATGGCTGTTTTTCTTGCACTAGAACGTTCTAAGATATTACGTAAATCTTTTTGAGCATATTTGATGCTCCCTGCATAATCTGCGTGACCGGGGCGGAAAGTCGAAAAGGCTTTTTCATCAGTCCTATCATCGGGTGCGATACTCATTATTTTCTTCCAACTTTCAAAATCTCTATTTTTTACAACAAGAGTAATTGGAGAGCCTATGGTTTTGCCAAATCTGACACCTGATGTGATTTCAACTGTATCATGTTCAATTTTCATTCCCCCGCCTCTGCCGTAACCTTGTTGGCGACGGTGCAGTTCTTCATTTATAAAATCTATATCAATATCTAAATCCGCAGGAACTCCCTCAATGATTGCAGTTAGGCATTTGCCGTGACTTTCTCCTGCTGTTAAAAATCTGAATTTTTCCATTTGTTATTTAACCTTTATTTTTATGTCTTAAAAATGATTGAACTTTTGTTTGCATCATTTCTTCTGTAATTTTTAATCCGGAATCAGTTGGTGTATAGATTTGGTACATTTTTAGCCAATAAGATTCCCTGCTCGGTTGCCTTTCGGCACTTACTTTTATTCCATTTTGCACCTTTTGAGCAATTACATTTTTGTACGAATTTCTGTACTTTCTAAGTTTAGCAGTTTTTTGTCCGATTTTCAATTCTTTAAAATATCTTTCTGCAGGAACAATAACTTGTTCAGCTTCTCCACTAGGTTTAATAACTTCTCTTATTATTTTTGCATTTGGGGAATACATATCTAATATTTTATCGTTATAAGAATTTGCAAAGTTTTGGTATTGATTAAAAAATGCTATTCCATCTTGTGGCGTTTGGGCATAAACATCTGAAAAAGTAAGAATTATTCCGATTATTGGTAATACAAATTTAAAAATTTTCATCATATATTTCCTTTTTTAATTAAGGGTAGAAAAATTTTTAGTTTTTTACATTCCCTAACAAGCTAGAAAAATAAATTTATTTTGTATAAAATAATTGGGAGGTTGTTATGAAAAGAATTTTAATTGTTGATGATATTCCGGGGTGGGTTAGGTTTCATCAAAATAATATTGAATATTTGAATTCTACAGAGCTAGAAATTGATGTTGCATATTGTGCTAAAGAGGCATTGGCAAAGATTGAATCTTCAATTGATGCCCCTTATGATGTTATTTTTACTGATTTACAAATGGAAAGTGATTTTCTGCCTAAAATGGCGGGAGAATGGTTAATTGAACAAATAAAAATGTTCAAAGAATTTAACAATTCAAAAATAATAATCGTTTCGGCTTCTCCAATAATTAAAGAAATTGCTGAACGGTATAAAGTTTTGTATTTGCCAAAGGTTTATGCTAAAAATTCTGATTCAGAAGTTTATAAACAATTTATTGTTTAAGCAAGATTGTGTAATTGTTTATAAAAACCTGTCGGATAATTTTTAAGGTTGTCTAATAATTTAACGGCATCAAGATTTCCGTCACGACCAATTCCGTCTAAAGTTACATCAACACTGTATGCCCCATGTTCAATTGCTTTAAGAGTATTTTTTAATGCCAATTGAATTTTATTATGAGCATGAAAACTTATTTTTTTATAACCTAGCATTTCCATTTTGTTGAAATATTTTTCGATTTCATTTGGGTGCATTGTGCTATAACTATCTGCAAGATAAACGGTTTCAAAAATATCTTTATTGTCAAATTCAAACAGACTCAAATATCCAGCTTCATCAATATTTGGTGCTTCCATCAATTGTAAAAGAACTTTGTAACCTTTATTATGTAAGTCTTTTGATATTTCCAGAGTTTCTCGAATTCTATCCGGATGGCAGGCAATTCTGACAAAATCAATATTGTCTTTATCTTTTCCTTGAAAGTCTTCTGCCAAGTATCTTGAAGTATCTGTCATTACTCCAAGTTCTAAATTCCCTTTTGCTTTGTAGAATTTTTCCAAAAATTCCGAGTTACAATTGTAGAAAATTCCTTTTCCCTCATTGTCATAGTGATTTCTATATCCTATTTCGTAGTAGGATATATTTGAATTATTAAGGCATTCCATTAAACTGAAAACAAAATCTTCATTGAAGTTCCATTTTGTTTTATGTCCGCCATCTCTTGTTGTGCAATCTAATATCTTTACCATAACATAATTCTAGCACACTTTTTGTTAATTGATTACTTTTTTATTGCCATGGTGGATAATTTATTTTAAATTTTTGGTGATTAACATGAAAAGTGTTAAAGAGGAGTTTATAAAATGAAGAGTAGTATTTATCAATCACAAGTTATTAATTTAAAAGCATTGAATAATTTATTTATTGAATTGACAGGGAAATATTGTAATTTACATTGCAAACATTGTTATATTGATTTCCCTCAGTATAAAAAAGTTGACGATTTTATTTCTATTGATTTTATAAAACAAGCATTAAATGACTCTATGCAAGAAGATATTGAATGTATTTATTTGACGGGGGCTGAACCTATGACTCATTCTGATTTTAATGCTATTTTGCGATTGTGTTTAAAAAGAGCAAATGTTTGTGTTTGTACAAACGGTTCTTATATTAATGAGAAAAAAGCAAGATTTTTGAAAAAAGTTGATGATGAAACAGATAATGAAATTATTTTTCAATTGAGTATGGATCATTATGATGAAGTGAAAAATGATGATATAAGATATCGTGGTGCTTTTCGCCAAGCTGTTTTTGCAATAAAACACTTGGTTAAATACGGTTTTAATCCGATTATTACTGTTACAAATTATTATCAACTTCCTGATAAAGAACTTCTTGATGGATTTAGAAAAGTTTTTGCCGGAACAGATTTTGAATTAGATTTTTCTAATTTAAATATTAACCCTTGGTATGATAAAAATACAAAATTTGAAGGGGAAGTGAATGGTTCTTGGGATAGGCTTGATTGTGAATATGGTAGGATTTTGACTAAAAATGGTGTTTATACTTGCCCATTTTTAGCAAACGACTATAGGGGAAGATGTGGGAGTTCTTTACAGGATTATACAAAAAGAAGCTCATTAGAAACGAGCTTCTGTAATACTTGTATAAAATCTAAAAAACAATTATTTGGAATTGATTTTTCTAAGTTCGAATAAGTTATTTTTTAGCATATAATTTAACTTTGAAATTGATAAGAAGAACTTTTTTATTTTTTCTATAAGGAACAATTTCAACTGATTGAATATCTAAGAAATGTTTGTGTTTATACATTTCCTTTAAGAAGTTGTCATAACTTGCATAGTTACCAATCATTTCCATATTCAAACGAGCAACATTATATTTGTCTCCCGCACCTTGAACAAAGTTATCGTCAGATGGGTCATAATCATATTTAATTGCTCGAACTTTGATTTGATTAGCTCTTACAAGCTGAAGAATTTCTGCAAATTCTCCTGCAATAACCGCTTCCGTGTCTAATCCTTCCATTACCGGTTTATAGAAAGGTTTTCCACTTGCCGCACTTGCTTTTTCTTTAGCAGCTTCTTCTGCTTCTTTTTTTCTATATTCGTCAAGTTTTGCTTGTTTTTCTTTGATAGAGTCAGTTTTTGTTTGGATTTCTTGTTTTGTAGAAGTATAACCTCTAAAGTTATCAATTGTTTTTGGAGTTAACATGATAACACCAACTATCGTTACTACTAACAATAGTATTGGAATTAAAAACTGTTTTAACTTTTCATTATCCATATATTTAATTTCCTTTTAAATTAAAAATCTTAATTATTCTGCTGCCGGAGCTTTGCTGTCTGGAGATTCAGCGGGTTTGCTGTTATTAGAATTGTCACTTGTTGGTGTTGACTGTTTACTTGCATCAGCACTATCGTCTTTACCTCCAACAAGTTTATTCATAAATGATGACAATTGATCTTCTGACATATTTGTGATTTCAAATACATAAGGAGCAGTATCAATTGTTGAAACATTGCTATTTACAACAGAATCAAGTGAACCGTTTTTCAAATCAAGCTTATTCAAGCGTAATTTTGATTCAACAAGAGAATCTTTCAAGTTTTTAAAGAATACATAAACATCTTCTACTGAATCTGCGCAACCTTTGATATCAATTACACCGTCATCTCCAGTCATAAAGTATGTTAAGTATAGATTTTTAGGAATAGATTCTCCTAAAGCTGCGTAAGCCATGATTTTTGTTCTGTTATTTTTTAGAACTCTTTCAATTTCAGCCATTGGGTCAAATTGTTGTTTGCCATCTTTAGCTTCATATTGTTTTAATTGTTCATCTAGTGATGTAATTTGAGTATCTAATTCCGAACTTTTTTGTTGAGCTGATGAATACATGTTTGATGTAATCAAATATGCGCCACCCAAAGGTGCGAGTAATATTACCAATAGCAATGCGGCAATAATAGTTGCCTTAATCGGAGTTAATTTGATAACTTTGCCATTTCCGATAGGAATTTCTATAACGTCACTTTGGGTTGCTTTTTGTCCTGCGGCTTCTAAGAAGTTTACATCTTCTGATAAAATTCCGGCAGGTGCTGTAGAACCAATTGCGTGAAGAGAAACTTTAATTTGATCTTCCGGAATAATATTTAATCCCATATCCATTAAAGGTTCTTGTCTAAATTGGTTATCTTCGACCGGAATTATTTTTCCACCGAATTGTAAACGTTTTCCTAAGATTTCAGAAGAAACTAAATCTGTTTCTGAAATAATAACTAAAGAACTTGATGGAGAACTCATCAGAGCAATCTGTGCAGCATTTTCGATTGCGGCATAAATTTCTTCGCCCTCATAAGATTTAATAGGAAGCGGTTCTTCATAGTATTCAAGGATTTTCTTCCCTTGCAAGCCTAACAATTGGAATCCGCTGTTGTTAACAATCATCAAACTCCAAGAGTTTACTTCATCGTTCATTTGTTCAGTTGCGATACCTGTTAGGTATAAACCTTTAAGATCTGCAAATAATGAACAACCGACACCAACGAGGTTTGCTCCAATACCTGTCAAAATTTCTTTAATTTTATCAACTACATCAGCTTGAATAGCGGTGTAGAATACACTTCTTGAATCTGAGTTAGTTGAAGCTAACGCATCAAACCAGTAAGGAATTGGATCTTTACGTTTGAAGATGTACGTTAACTCTAATTCCCCTACAACAATATTTGTAATTGCATTATCATCTAACAATAGAGGCAAGCCTTCTTTTAAACCAAACCAAACAGTTGGCAAGCTTACATACACATTAGATTTTTTAGGGTTAATATTACGCATTTGAAACAATGTTTCAATGCTTGTTCTTAAATCGTCATAATTTGAAACTTCTCTCTGAGCTTCATTATAATCAAGAGGCATTTGAGCATAGGATTTAACGTTTCCATGCGCATCAAGAGTTGTCATTTCAATCCCGCAAGCAGGCGAAATCGAAATATGGACGTCAATTCCTCCACCCATTCCCAAGCTTTCTAAAAAATTTGCCATATTTACCTTTTTACTCTTCTTACTATAATATTATTTTTATTATACAATATATTTTAGGAATGGAAAAATCTTAACATAAATTTACACCATACGGAGGATTATTAATTCAGATGGAACACATAGTTGAAAAAATAAATGCGTTAAAGAAAGAGAAGAATGCTGTTATATTAGCTCACTGTTATCAACCGGTAGAAATTGATTTAGTTGCTGATTATGTGGGTGATTCTTTAAAATTAAGTCAAGTTGCTGCAGAAACAGATGCGGATATAATTGTTTTTGCGGGGGTATTTTTCATGGCTCAAACTGCGAAACTTTTATCTCCGAATAAAAAAGTTTTGTTACCTCAAATTCATGCCGGTTGTCGTATGGCTGATATGATCAGTTATAAACAATTAAAAGAATTTAAGGCAATGCACCCTGATATTCCTACTGTTTGCTATGTTAATTCAACTGCAGAAGTTAAATCAGAATGCGACATGTGTTGTACAAGTTCAAATGCTATAAATATTGTTAAAAGCATGAACGAAGAAAAAATATTATTTGTTCCTGATACATATTTAGGTAAATGGGTTGAAAAACAACTTGGAAATGTTGAAGTGATTACGTATCCGGGGTTCTGTCCTACACATTTGCAAATTCGACCAAAAGATATTGAGGAGGCAAGAAAAGCACACCCGAATGCTTTGGTTTTGGCTCACCCTGAATGCCACATGTCAGTTTCTGATATGGCAGATTATGTAGGTAGTACAACAGGAATTATGAAATTTGCTAAAGAAAGTGATAACAAATCTTTTATTATTGCAACGGAACAAGGTGTTGTAGACAGATTGAAGCGAGATTTGTCGGATAAAGAAATTATCCCAGTAAAAGATAATGTTGTTTGTCCAAACATGAAAATGACTTCTTTAGAAGATATTTTAGAAGTTCTTGAAACAGAAAAGAACGAAATAAATGTAGATGCAGACATTGCTGAAAAAGCAGTGAAGTGTATTGATAGAATGCTTGAGGTTTCAAAATAAATTATGGAAAATCTTGATGTAATATATGGTAAAAATTCTGTAATGGAAGCTCTTATTGCGGGCGAACGAGAAATAAATAAAATTTTAATATCCAAAAATATTCATTCAGATGTTAAAATTAATAAAATTAAAGAACTTGCAAAAGAGCGAGGGGTAGTTTTTCAATTTGTAGCAAGGGAAAAATTTCAACCTTACGAAGAATTTAATCATCAAGGTATTATTGCTCAAATTTCACCGATAAAGTATTACGATTTAGATGAATTTATTGAAAAAAGTAAAGGCAAATTATCTTCTGTCGTAATTCTTGATGGTGTAGAAGATTCCCACAATTTAGGTGCTATTATCAGAACTTGTGTTTGCGCAGGAGTTGACGGAATAATTATTCCATCACGTAGAAATGTTCAAGTTAATTCAATAGTTGAAAAAACAAGCGCAGGGGCTGTAAATCATATTCCAATTATAAAAGTAAATAGTTTGGTTAATGCTGTTCAACGACTAAAGGATAACGACTGGTGGGTAATTGCAACAGATGCATCAGCAAAAGATAATTATTATGATGTTAAATATAACGACATGAATTTTGCAATCATTATGGGGGCAGAGCATGCCGGAGTTTCAAAATCATTGTTAAAAGCATCTGATTTTGTTGTAAAGATTCCTATGCAAAACAGTTTTAATTCTTTGAACGTATCGAATGCTTTAAGTGCGATTATATTTGAAACTCTACGTCAAAAGCTTACAAATAAATAATCCGGATAGATGAGCCTAAAATTTATGGTTGGTTATATTATGAGTTTAGGATTGGAGAATTATTTTGGTTAAAGAATTTGAGCATTTAGGTATAATTTCAAACGATATATCAGACGAAAATGTGGATTTTAAAAAACTTCAAGAACTTGAGGGAGAAAATGAAGTCGAAGATGGTGAAGATGTTTTAAAGTCTGTAGAAGACCCAAAAATTCAAGAAAGCTTGATGTCTGTAAATTCAGATGATAGTGTGAAGATTTACTTGCGCCAAATTGGTAAAATTCCTCTTTTGTCTTCAGAAGAAGAGGTTGAATTGGCTAAGAGAATTCAAGAAAATAAAGATGAATTTGCAAAAGATGTACTTGTCAATGCGAATTTACGTCTTGTTGTAAGTATTGCTAAGAAATATATTGGTAGGGGGTTGTCGTTTTTGGATTTAATCCAAGAGGGCAATGTTGGTTTGATTAAGGCTGCCGGTCGTTTTGATTATAAGAAGGGTTACAAATTTTCAACTTATGCGACTTGGTGGATTCAACAATCCATTACCAGGGCAATTGCTGATAAGGCAAGAATTATTCGTTTGCCAATTCACATGATTGATTCTATCGGCAAAATTAGACGTGCAACGATTGATTTGACAACAGAACTTGGTCACCCTCCAACGAAGCAAGAAATTGCATACCGATTGGGTTTGCCTGTTGCCAAATTGACATCTATTATCAAATCAGCTCAATCAACAGTGAGCATGGATACTCCTGCGACTTCAGATGATGATTCTTCAAAAATTGCAGATTTTATTGTTGATAATTCGACAATTACGCCTGATGGCAAGGTTTCGCACGACAATTTGTTAGAAGATATTAGAAAAATTTTAAATCAATTAAGCCAAAAAGAAAGAGATGTTTTGATTCTTCGTTATGGTTTAGATAATAATGGGGTTAAGAAAACTCTAGATGAAATTGGTTCTCAGTATGGGGTTTCAAGGGAAAGAATTCGCCAAATTGAAAATCGAGCAATTTCAAAATTGAAAAAACTTTGTAAAAATGAAAAATTGCACGATGGATTGATTAATTATTTTGGTTCATAGTACTTGCAAAGCTTTAAAAAAATCTTGTATATTAGAAACAAGCCGAACAAGTTTCAAAGTAGTCAATACAGAGTGACGTCGTAATCTTGAACACGAAATGATTGGACAATTGCAAACGATTACCCTTGGTAATTTTCGTGGATAATTTCTAGCATATCTCTCATAACCAGATTATACGGAGTCGGAATGTTATGCTTCTTTCCAAATTTAACCATTGTAGAACCGAACATTTCTACTTCGGTTTTCCTTTTTGCTTCAACATCTTGCAACATTGATGTTTTTCCGTCAGGTATCATTTTATTAAATGACACTAAGGCTTCATCTATCATTGTTTCAGTGTTTTTTACACCCTCGGCTTTTGCAATTGTTTGAACTTCTTTCATTACATTGATTAGAAATTCCATAAATTTTTTATTTGTTTGCATTTGTCCAAATGTCATTCCTAAAATTGCAGATGATTGATTAGAGCTAACATTTAGCATATATTTTAACCACAATGCTCTTTCCATATCATCAGGAGTTTTATAGGTTAATCCAACATTGTCAAAATATTGTTTTAAGAGTTTAACATCATATAAATCAGTTCCTACTCCGTGTTTAACTCCAAAAACAACATCACCGATTCCGTCATGAGTAATTATGTTTCCATCTCTCATTGCACTGTGTCCGATAAAATATGAAAGTAAAATATGTTTCCAACCATACTTTTGCGCAATCATATCTTCACTTGTTACACCGTTTAACAATGACAAAATAATTGTGTCATCTTTTACAAAATTTTCAATATTTTTAATAGTATCTTTCAGTCCGTCAAATTTTGTAGCAATGATTATTAAATCAGCCTTAAAAGTTTCATCACTTGGCAAAATATAATTGAAATTTAATGGTTTGCCGTTAAAAATTTTAGGATTTTTTTTGTATTTTTCAAGTCTTGCCTCATCAACAAGAACTCTCAAATATTCACTATTATATTCATTTATTTTATTTGCGTAGATTGAGCCGACTGCTCCAATTCCGCACACTAATACATTTTTAATTTCTTTCATAACAAAATCAATTCTATCATATTTTAAGATTTATATTAATATTTTTTACATTTTTTTAATCTCAAGGCAATTTTCAAAATTAAAAATACTTTATATAAGAGGTAGAAGTGTATTATAAATTTTAGGTGTGTAATTAACCAGTGGGAATGGAAATATTCTCTCCGGGGCTACTTCGTGTTGGTTCAGGAGAACGCATACAATTTAATAGATTTGGAAACTTAATCCATTTTGGAAATACTCAAACTCAAGATACTTTCCAAAGTACTTCTGTAAATCGCTTTTTTAATGAAAACGAAATTAAAAAAATGATTTCTCAAAATCCGGAAATCCGTAAAATCATGGTTCCAAATAAAATGCCCGTTAAGTTGAATATGGAAGAATTACATAATTTACAGCAAAATCACTGCAAAGACACTCAAGAAATTGCTACAAATATCGCCGCTAATCTTCCACCAGCTCTAAAAAGTAAAGTAAATTTAAAGGATTTGAAAGATGGAGCAATGCTTCACGACTTTGGCAAAGCTTTAATTCCTCAAGAAATATTAAACAAAAATGGTGCTTTGACAGAAGAGGAACATCGCATTATGGATTTGCACTCAGAACTAGGCTATCAATTATTGAAAAATTCTGGGGTGAATGATGAAGTTTTAAAACTTGTAAGATTTCACCACAATAATTTTGAAAAAGCGAAGCAAAGCTATATTGCAGATGTAAATTTGCAAATTTTGAATCTTGCGGATAAATATTCTGCTCTAACAGAAAAAAGAGTCTACAAAGAGCCATTCTCTCCGAAAAAAGCTTTAACAATTCTATATGGCGATGTTAAAAAAGGCGAAGTTCACCCATTCATATTCCAAGCATTGGTTAAATCCCTTGAAAAACAACAAACCCAGACTAAAATGGTTGCAAATGTAAACTAATGTTAAGCTATATATAAGCCTTATGGCAATTTTTTATATCAAAAATTGTTTATATAAATGTAAGGGAAATTTAAAGAAAAAGAAAATCGGGAAAATCTTTTAAATAGAAAATAAAGTTTAAAGAATTTGGGAAAAAATTTTAGGGGAAAATAAAAAATCGAATCGAATCATCCATCATAATCAATTATTGGGGTGCTGAAAATATTTCAGTGCCTTTTTTATTTGTCAATATTTCTTAGAATATATAGGAGAGGCGACGAGGTT
>DABJ01000003.1:0-1109 GCA_002102825.1 Candidatus Gastranaerophilales bacterium HUM_12
CTCCCACAAGGGGTGGACATGTTGTGTTGTATGTAATCCAACGTATTAATTATTTTTTAATTCTTCAAACATTTTTTCAAATTCGGGGAATGAAATATTTACCCATTCAAATCCATTAATTGCAATCTCTTTTTTGCAAATTAGCCCCGCAACATATAAACTCATTGCGAGTCTGTGGTCGTGGTAAGTTTCAATTTCACAGTCTCCTAACAAATCAGTTTTTCCGCAAATAATCATTCCGTCCGGTTTTTCTTCAATATCTGCACCGAGTTTTTTTAGTTCCGTAACAACCGCAGTAATCCTATCCGATTCTTTATTCCTCAAATCTTGAGCATCAGAAATTGTTGTCTGACCTTCGGCTTGTGTTGCTAAGACTGCAATAATTGGAATTTCATCAATTAATTTTGGTATAATTTCACCGGAAATTTCACAACCTTTTAGTTCCGGAGAGTATTTAACTTTAATATCTCCAACAAGTTCTCCGCAAGTTTCGTGTTCATCAAGAATTTCAATATTTCCGCCCATTTTTTTTACTACTTCAAGAATTCCTGTTCTTGTTGGATTTAATCCGACATTTTTTAAAATTATTTCTGAATTCGGTACAATCAATCCTGCGACAATAAAATAAGCTGCAGATGAAATATCTCCGAAAATATTGATTTCTACCGGTTGAAGTTCTGATTTTTCAATAGATACGGTTGTTCCTTTTGTAGAAATTTTTGCCCCCATGTGTTTAAGTAAAATTTCGGTATGGTTTCGAGAAATAAACGGTTCTGTAACTGTGGTTGTTCCCTCTGTGTTTAATCCTGCAAGCAAGATACAAGATTTCACTTGTGCGGAGGCTATTTTTGATTGAAAATTTATTGAATGGAGTTTTTTCCCNNCCCTACAATATTTAATGGTGCTTTATGATTATTCGATGTGATTTGTGCGCCCATTTGAGTTAGTGGTTCAATTACTCTTTTCATTGGTCTTTTTGAAAGGCTCTCATCTCCAACAAGTGTTGATTTGAAATCTCGACTTGCTAAAACTCCCGTCAATAATCTCATTGTTGTTCCGGAATTTCCACAGTCTAAATCAATGTTTGGAGCTGAAAGTTTTCCTGTTGA
>DABJ01000003.1:1114-11953 GCA_002102825.1 Candidatus Gastranaerophilales bacterium HUM_12
TGAATTAATTTCAACTGTTGTATCATCAATTAATTCAATATTAACTCCTAAATTTTTAAAAATATTTAGGGTTGAATGAGGGTCTTGTCCTGTTGAAAAGCTTCGGATAATGGATTTCCCTTTAGCTAATGACGGGAAAATAATTGCTCTATGGGACATTGATTTGTCTGCAGGAATTGTAAGAGTCCCTTTTAGACTATTAAAATTTTGTTTAACTACTTTTTTCATAGCTAGATATTAGCATAAAATCATCTATTTATATAATTGATAATTTTGTATTTATGGTGGCATAATCAAATTATGTATAGAAGAGGTCAAACATTTTTTGGAAGTATTATTGCAATATACATTGGTTTGTATTTTGTTTCACCGCAAATTGCAAATTTTTGTTTAGCGGTGTTTTTTATATTGTTAATTCCTGCATTGATATTGCGATACTTTTTTATGGATTCATTGTACAAAGGAAGTATAAGTATTGTTCCTAAACGTTTTGTATTCAATAAAAATACGATTTATAATGAACATTGTACTGTCAAATATTTTCAAGATGAAAAAATTGTAGTTCTTGATAATGTTGCAAACAAAAAACTTGAAAAACGAACATTTACTATAACCAAAGAAAAAAATAAGGTTAATGTTAATAAATGCTGGAATGAAGTTTGTAAAATTTTTGATGCCTTTATTTCGTTAGATTCATTAGCTTCATTTTATAGCTATGAAACAAAAGTAGACATAATAACAATTAAATCTACAACCGGTAAAGATTTTGCTAAAAAAGACAATGACATCAAAATTGATTCAACAAATACAGGTGCAAAATTTGTTGAGATGGGTGCAATTCAACCAGATCCGTATAGCAGAGGGCTTGAACACCAGCGACCTTATGATGAAAAATTTGTCAATATTGATAATATCCACCAAGCAGAAAAAACTCGGGAACGTGATATTGAAGCTCCTCAATTTATTGACCTGAGTGATGCTTTAGACGCTGGACCTAACAAGATTGATGTAAATAACAGTGGCGCAGATGAAATTGCTGTTCTTCCTGGGATAAATATTGTAATGGCTAAAAAGATTGTTGAATATCGAGCTGCAAATGGATTATTTAAAGATGCAGATGATTTCATAAAAGTTGCGAATGTTAAAGAACATTTTATTTCAAAAATTAAATCTATGATAGTTATCGGAGAGCCAAAGAAAGCAGATAACGGTGGCGATGACGATCAAGGAAGAATAGTTGATATTTAGTAATAATGATAGATGTTTATAAGATACTTGAAAATACAACTGTGGAAGGGCCGGGAAATCGTTTCTGTATTTGGGTTCAAGGTTGCAAAAAACATTGTCCTTATTGTTGGGCAAAAGAAACCTGGGATTTTGGAATAGGGCAAAAGTACAGCATTACAGATTTGTTTTCAATGATTAAAAATCAGCAATCATCAATTGAGGGTGTAACTTTTTTGGGTGGAGAACCTTTTGAACAGGCAAAAGATTTAGCGGAGCTTTCAAAACTAATTAAATCTTTAGGTCTTTCTATTGTGTGTTTCACGGGTTATACAATAGAAGAACTTAAATCACAAAATAATAATGATGTAAACAATTTTCTTTCACAAATAGATTTATTAATTGATGGAGGTTTTGAAAAAGAAAATTATGATCTATCTCGCCCGTGGGTTGGCTCTTCTAATCAACGGTATCATTTTTTGACGAATTTTTATAATCCGGAAATAATAAAAAAATACAAAAACAAAATTGAAGTCCATATAAATCAAAATGGAAAAGTTGAGATTAATGGAATGGGAGATTTTTCAAGTATAAATAAAAATTTTTGTTTACAACTAGGGAAAGATAATGTAAAATAAATATCAAATGAGGGCATTATATAATGGAAAATAGAATCGTTGTACAATTATCACGTCTTTTTAGAGCAAGATTCCCATATATTTATATTACGACTTGGGAAGAAGAAAGAGCGATAAGTCTTATTAAGAAAATTTCAAAATCAGAAAAGCTTATACGTGTTGCACGTGAAGTCTATGTTTGGACTCAAACTAACGGATTTGTTGTTGATGGACAAAAAATTGACGGAACTCAAAGTCCGGATAAAGCGATTGATTTCATCAGGGATTGTAACAAAAATTCAGTATTTGTAATGTGTGATTTTCATGTTTTCTTTGGGGTGAAGGGGCGTCAAGTTGATTACAACGTAGTACGACGTTTAAGAGATAATTTGTCCGATTTAAAGACAAGCAAGTTTAGAAAAAATGTTATTTTCTTGGCTTCGGAATTATTAATTCCTGAAACTATGCAAAAAGAAATTACAATTCTTGATATGCCACTTCCTACTTTGTCTGAAATTAAAGCAAAATTTGACAAAATGATTACCCAAAATACTCAAATTGATACTTCAGGTTTAGATGAAGAAGGTAAAGAAAAACTTTGCAAGGCTGCAATGGGTTTGACTTTGCAAGAAGCAGAAAATGCTTTTGCACTTGCGATGGTAAATGATGGAAAGGTTGATGTAAGTGACTTGGATATTATTTTGAGTGAAAAAATGCAGGTTATTAAGAAAACCGGTATTTTGGAATTTATCAATACTGATATAAAAATATCAGATGTCGGAGGTTTGGAGAATCTTAAAAGTTGGTTGAACAAAAGAAATAATTCGTGGTCTGAGTCTGCAAAAAAATATTGCCTTCCTGCACCTAAAGGTGTTTTGATTACAGGTGTTCCCGGTTGTGGTAAGAGTTTGACTGCAAAGGCGATGAGTGCTGCTTGGCAATTACCATTGCTAAAATTAGATTTTGGTAAAATCTTCTCAGGAATTGTTGGTAGTTCAGAAGAAAATATGAGAAAAGCAATTAAAACAGCGGAAGCGGTTGCTCCATCTATTCTTTGGGTAGATGAAATAGAAAAAAGTTTGAGTGGATTAAATTCAAATGGTGATAGTGGAACTTCTTCCAGAATCTTCGGTACTTTTTTGACTTGGATGCAAGAAAAAACAGCTCCTGTTTTTGTAATTGCGACTGCTAACAATATTAACAGTCTTCCTGCAGAACTTTTGAGAAAAGGTCGTTTTGATGAAATTTTCTTTGTAGATTTGCCAACTCAAAGGGAACGTGAAGAAATTTTTAAACTCCATTTGTCAAAAAGACTTAAAGACAAAGATGTTGCAAGTAAAATTGAAATTAATAGTGACCTTTACAAACAATTAGCTCAAATGACAGAGGGTTTTGTCGGTGCAGAAATTGAGCAGGTTGTGATTTCTGCTTTGTATGAAGCATTTTTCAATAAAAGGCCTTTGGAATTTTCTGATTTGGCAAACACAATTAAAAATGTTGTACCATTGTCCGTTACTCAAAAAGAGCAAATTTTGGCAATTCGTCAATGGGCAAATATTCGTGCTGTCGCCGCAACTAAAAAAGATGATATGGTTGAATATAGCTCAAAAGCAGATAGCGAAGATGATGTAAATTCTTCTCGTGGCGGAAGAGCTTTAGATGTGTAAAAGAAAGGATTGAGTACAGGTGTCAATTACTTTGATGGCTTACCCTATGGCTTTTTTGATAAGCCCGGAGCAAGCAAAAAAAGAAAAACTCAGACGAGCTGCTGATGATAAGATTAACGAAAAAGTTGCAAGCAAAACCCTACGTTCAATTCGAGTTTTGACTAATCTTATGTTGCCACAAGTCAAGGGATTGATGCTTCAAATCCCAAATTTACCTCTTGGAGAATATAGCTATTCTTTCTCAACCGGTTTAAGAGTTGATTGGAAAGCACAAGGAAAATTCTCCTCAGCAACTCTATATGGAATTTCTGATTCTCAAGTTTTGCAAAAACTGGGAGAAGAATATTTTCAAAATTTAGATGCCGTTGCAATGAGTAATGTTCGTCTTATTGATTCAAGTGAATTCTTTTATTACAACTATGAAACTTCATATAGTAGTTTGAAAGATATCTATACCAACTTGAAAAATGAAGGTGCAAAACAGATTTATACAACTGCTGATGATGAAGTTGTTGCACAAGTTGATGGGCAAAATGTCAGGTATTTTAAAATTACCGGCGAGCAAAAATATACCCTTGAAGTAGAACAAAAAGTTACTATTATGAATATCGGAATGGGCTCTGATACTCAAGGAACAAATGTTTCATTTGGCGGTTTAACAGATTTGAGAATTCAAACAAACATTAAACCGGAAGAATTAAAAACATTTTTAAAAGCTTCAAACTATTTATATTATGAGGGAAATTCTCAAACTCCATTGAAGAACAGTGAAGCAACTCTTAATTGGATTTTAAAAGATGGTTTTTACGTTGCAGAGTTTTCCGGTTCAAATAATTCTGCAATAATAAAAGAAGCCGAAATATTGTTTAGAAAAATGAATATTGCTGCCGGTAGAGATTTGAGATTGATAAATGAGCAATCCACAATTGTTTATACATATACAACAAATTATACCGATAAGGAAATGTTGTTGAATACTTTGACTGAGCACGGAGCAAGTGAAATCTTTCAAGAAAATGGTGAAATTTCCTGCAAGTTATTCGGAATGGAAATGATTTATCACAGGCAAAATAGCTCAGATGCTTATACTCTTGATATTACGCAAGTTTCAGATAAAGGTGAATGTCAGGATATGATAAACGATTTGAATGAAGAATATGGATTGAATATTCAGGAGATGACATACAACAAAATTAAAGAGCGATTGGATAAAGAAAATATGCGATTAGAAAGTGAATCTGTTTTGGAAGATAATTCAATTGTTTTGACGATTGAGGTTTAGGAGATAAAAAATGGGTAAAATGAAAATCAGATTATTTCCTGACGGAACAATTCAAATGGAAACAGAGGGCATAAAAGGTAAAAGATGTACTGATTATGCAAAAGTTTTGGCAAAATTAGCTGATGCAAAGATTTATAGTATTGATAAGACTGAAGAGTATTATCAACAGGAAGTTTTGGAACTTGACGAAACTCAACATTTAGAGGATAATTAGAACTAAATAATTTTTAAGATAGAAATGGAGAGGTGTCCGAGCGGCTTAAGGTGCAATCTTGGAAAGGTTGTGTGGGGGTAACTCCACCGCGGGTTCGAATCCCGCCCTCTCTGTTTTTCCTAATAAACATTAGTAATTTTCATATTACATCGTCCTAAAGATAGCACAACAGAAAAATTCTATAAATGATTGATTAATCATTTTATACCATTGAATTAGACTATTGATAGCACTGGTAAATTTTTACTATAAATATAGTAGAGGAAGTTTCATGATGGGAAATACTAATGAAAAATTGGTATCGAAGAAACATCTTGGTATTGGTACGTCATTTGTGATAGCTGCCTTAGCTGGGTTTGTTTCTATTTGTACGTCTTCTCCTGTTTCGGCAATTGAAGATAATAGAATTATAGTTAATACTCCAAATCAAGTTATATCTGGAAATCATTCTGGAGTAACCGATAACAACAATTGGCATGATTGGTGGTCTGAATGAAATGTTGAAGGTGGTATTGTTAAAAATAAATCTCAAGATTTGACAATTAATAATGCTATTTTTGATAGAAATACTTTTACTGTTCACAATCCATTAGTTGTTGAGGGTGATGTGATTTTCATACTGTTTTAAATCTTATACTATTTCCTTTAAACGGATAGAAATATAATTTTTTGCTAAAATATTGAGTATTTTTTATTTTGAATAATCTATACATTTTGTTAATTATGATAAATAATAACAATCTTTTGTGGTATGATAAATACATCAAATTTAGAAATCAATATTAACATTATATATAAAATGTTATATTAAATCTAAAATAAAGTTGCATAATTTGATTAAGAAGAAACAATTTAAATTGTTGGAGGGAATATAGTGCAAAATATTGTAGTCGGTGCAGGGTTTTCAGGAGCAGCTATTGCGTATTTGTTAGCTGAAGAATTAAATCAAAAAGTTATTATAATTGATAAAAAGGACCACATTGCTGGGAATAGCTATGATTATCGTGATGAAAACGGTATTATGATTCACAAATATGGTTCTCATATTTTTCATACAAATAATGAAAAAGTTTGGGCTTTTTTGAAAAAGTTTACTTCTTTTAGCACTTATATGCATGAGGTAGTTGGTATTTTAGATGGCATAGAAGCTCATATTCCGTTCAATTTTAATACCTTGTATCAAGTATTTCCAGAATCAATGGCTAAAAGATTAGAAGAAAAACTATTAAAAACTTTTGAATATAATAAAAAAGTCCCAATTTTAGAATTTCAAAAACAAGATGATGAAGATTTAAAATATTTAGCAAATTATGTTTATGAAAAAATATTCTTAAATTATACAACTAAACAATGGGGTGTTTCTCCAAAAGACGTAGATGGTGCTGTAACTGCCAGAGTTCCCGTATTTTTGAGTAAAGATAATAGATATTTTCAAGATAAATATCAAGGTATCCCTTTAGATGGTTATACAAGTGTTGTTGAAAAAATGCTAAATCACCCAAATATCGACATTTATTTAAAAACAGATTTTAATGAATATAAAAAATCATATCCTGAATTAGTAAAAAGTGCTAGAATTTTTTACACAGGTTCAATTGATGAATTCTTTGATTACAAATTTGGGCAATTGCCATATAGAAGTGTTAATTTTAAATTTGAAACTTATGATAGAGAATTTTATCAATCTCATGCATGTGTAAATTATCCAAATAATTATGATTTTACAAGGATTCACGAATACAAACATTACTTACAAGATAAATCTTCAAAGACTGTAATTGCTAAAGAATATTCTGAGTTTTTTGAACTTGGCAAAAATGAAAGATATTATCCAATCGCAAGTGAAGATAATGCAAAATTGTATGACAAATACTTAGAAGAAGCTAAAAAAGTTAAAAATATTTATTTCTTAGGTCGTTTAGGTGATTACAAATATTATAATATGGATCAAGCGATAGCAAGAGCTATTGAACTTTTTGAGGAGATAAAATAATGCCAAAAGTTTCAGTACTTGTTCCTGTTTATAATGTTGAGAGATATCTTAGAGAATGTTTAGATAGTATTGTAAATCAAACATTGAAAGATATTGAAATTATTTGTATAAATGATGGTTCTAAAGATTCTTCATTATCAATATTAGAAGAATATGCAAAAAATGATTCTCGAATAAAAATTATTGATAAATCTAATTCCGGTTATGGTATTTCAATGAATATAGGACTTGATAATGCGACAGGTGATTATGTTGGAATAATTGAGTCTGACGATTTCGCAGATTTAGGTATGTTTGAAACTCTTTATAATATGGCAGTTGAAAATAATGTAGACCTTGTAAAATCTGACTGGTATTGTTATTGGACAAAAAATAATTCTGATATCAAAGCAAATGCAATATCAAAAGAGTTGTCAAACCGTGTTTTTAGTACAAAAGATGAACCTTTTGTTTTGAAAATGCAACCTGCTATTTGGAGTGGAATTTATAAAAGGGAGTTTTTAAAAGAAAATGATGTAAGGTTTTTAGAAACTCCGGGGGCAAGTTATCAAGATACAGGTTTTTATTTCAAGGCAATGATGCAAGCAAAATCTGTTATTTTTACTACAGAAGCTTTTTTGCATTATCGTCAGGATAATTTGAATTCATCTGTAAATAATAAAAATAAAGTTTATTGTATTTGTGACGAGTATAAGGAAATTGAACGATATATCAAAGCTAACCAACATTTAGTTGAATCATTTTTAGAATACTCTTATGCTTGTCGTTATAAGGCTTATGATTGGACGGTTTATCGAATTTCGGAAAAATTTATTCCTGATTTTATAGATAATTTCGCGCGAGAATTCAAAGAAATTGAAAAGAGTGAAGTTTTGGGAAAATATTTTTATTCACAAGTAAATAAAAAAGATTTTGATTTGTTATTGAATAATACAAATAAATTTTGTAAGATTTTTCTGAGAAAAATCTTTTTTAGAAAAATAAGAAATTTTCGCAAAAAGTTGATTTCAGTGAATTTTAATTCAAGCAGAAAAAGTTTAGTTTTATTTGGAAAGCAAATTTGGTGCGAAAAATAATTATTTAACACTCCCTTGAATTTTTTTGAATAATTTAATAATATATAAAGAAATGATGAAAGAGTTTGATTATAAAGAATTTGCAAATGTTTTGAGGTTTCAAGTCCGTGGGCTTGTACCGGAACAGTTTAAAGATAAAGAACAAGCTTTACAAAGTCTTATTTTTGAAGAAGCAAAGTATTTTGGTCAAAAATTTAGTAAGTTTGATTTGATTGATAGTTTAAGATGTTCAACTATTATTCAAGTTATTGGAGAATGGTCATTTCACAAGTATATAGATTGTTGTATTGGCGGTGTTCCGGAGGAGTTAAAATCTTCAATCGTTCATAACGTTAATGAAGACATATTTAATTCTCTTATAAAAATTTCTGAGCTTCAAGGTTCGGAGTCTCAAGACATTCCAATAAAAGGTTCAATTCTTGCTAACATTGAAACTTTAGTGAAGAAATCTTATAAAACACAATTAGAAAATTTACGAAATGAAGATAAAATTAGTGATATCTGTTATAAAAAGACGATAAAATCAAATAATTTTAAAGATTTAGAGAAAAATCAAGATAAGTTTTTTGATGATGTCCATTCTGTTCCGGTTTCAATTTGGGATATAATTAAAGCTGAACCTTTTGTGTCTTTGGCTTACATTGTTACATTACCGATTACCTTTTTCGCATTTATTGTTGCTACTTATAATAGAGAAATACTATTTGCAATATTTATATTAATTATCTTTTGTATTTTATTGTGGCGTTTTCTTACAAGAACTGTTGGGATTTTATTCAAAACCGCCAAATAAAAATTAACCTTGTTTAAAATTGTTTCTTGCATATTGAGTTAAATCAAGAAGGTTGTAAGCATCTTCTACTGTGCAATTTTTACTCCAACGTGCCGGACAGATATCTATTCCGCCTCTTCTTGTATATAATGCGCAAACGAATAATTCATCACCTTTGTTTAATTTGTCAAGAAGTCTTTTATAAATCATTTCGCAACATTCTTCATGAAAATGATATTCAGAACGAAAAGAAATTAAATATTTTATCAAGCTTTCTTCTTTAATATGTTTGTTTGATTTGTAATAGATGAAGACATCTCCGAAGTCTGGTTGGTGGGTAACTCTGCAATTGGAACGAAGAGAATCAAACATTAGATAATGTTTTTGCGGGGTTGTTGTTTCATCTGCTTCAATTAGTTCCGGTGCTTCTTTGAATTTTTCAATGATTGTCGCTTTTTGGTCAATGAATTCAATTAAATTATCGAAGTTATTGAAAATATTTATTTTAGGTGAATTGTTGTCTAAAAAATTTACTTGAACTTCAGTGTTTAACTTTTTACTTAAATCTTGTTCAATAAAATCTTTACATTTACTTAGACATTCATCTATTGTTATTCCAAGGCGGGTCATATTGAAAGAATTAAGATAGAGTTTTAGGGATTTTGATTCAACGATAAATTCACTTGTACAATTGTATTTTATTTTTAAAAGTCTTGTTACAGGAATTCCGTTTTGTGTCATTGCTGAGAATTCATAAGCATGCCAAATATCCCAACCAACAAATGGTAAATTGTTGTTATCAATATTGTATTGTTGTCTGTTTTCAAATCGAGGAACGGCAACAAGTAATGACGGGTCATAAGTTTCGCTTCCATCTGTTCTTTTCCCTAAAAATTTTGCCGCAATTTCTTCTGTTTGATTGGTTTGCATAATTTCCCTCTCCTTTTTAATATTGTATAACAAAGTTCTTAAAATAGACTTTCAATAAAATCTTCTGCCCTATCTGCAATTGATTGGTTTATAAATGACATAACTTTCCTTTGTTGTTCTGTCAAATCATTAGATTTTGATAACTTTCGAGTCAATCTTGCCATAAAATCGACCATTGGTAAAATTTCTCTTTCATCAAACATAATTTCATAATTATTTATATCAAAAGAAGAAGATGTTGCTGGGAGAAAATCGTCTTTGACGTCAAATCTTTTCATGTGAAGTTCAAATTTATCAGGGTTAACTCTATCAATGCAGTTGAATTGATAGCAAGGTCTACATTTTGAAAGAGTTTTTTGAAAATCTTCTAAGTCATTTCCTTGAGCATCATTTGTAAGGTTGCATTTCATTTTGATTTCCGTGTAAAATTTTTTCCCTTGTTTTAATTTTCTATCTTCACCTAAATATGTGCCAAATTTTGAATAAGCTTTTTTGCCAATATAGAGATTATTTATTCCAGTAAATGATATGTCCAATTGTTATCTCCTTACTAATGTTGATATTAATAAGTCCAATAAAAATTATTTTTGCTAGCCTCTTTACAATATCAGAAAAAGTATTATAATGATTTTGAAAGTATTAAATGTATAGAGTACACTAATAATTTTATTATCTGCACGAATATATCATTTAACATTCTATAGACGAATTTCAAAGGAGATAAATTATGAGTATATTTGAAGCTGGAATGATGATTTGTTTTGGGGTAAGTTGGCCATTAGCTGCATATAAGACATATAAATGTAAGTGCGTACATGGTAAGAGTATATATTTTTCAATGTTAATTATGCTAGGGTATATTTGCGGAATTACTCACAAACTACTATATTCTCGAGATGTTGTAATTTGGTTGTATATTATAAATATGGCATTTTTGCTGACGGATATGATTTTGTGGTACAGATATAGAAACAATCCTGCACCTGTTACAGTTCAAGTTGAAGATGAAACTGTTATTAATGAAGAAGTAGAAGTTTAATATATTTGGAGAAGAGGCGAGTTGA
>DABJ01000003.1:11990-46905 GCA_002102825.1 Candidatus Gastranaerophilales bacterium HUM_12
GTTTTGTTTTTCTTTTCTTAATTTATTTATGAAATGTTCAAGTCTTTTAATTGCTTTTTTAAGATTTTCTAAAGAGTATGCATAAGATATTCTTAAATACCCCTCTCCACTTTGTCCAAATGCTGTTCCCGGGACGGCTGCAACTTTTTCTTCTTTAAGAAATTTTGTTGCAAATTCCTCACTTGTCATTCCAAATTCTTTAATACAAGGAAANNAATACATAGAATGCTCCATAAGGTTCAAAACATTTTAGTTTCATTTCTTTAAACGCATTTAGTAAAAATCTTCTGCGTTGGTTGTATGCTATGCGCATTTCTTCAACATCTTTATCACCATGTTTGAGTGCTTCAATTGCTGCATATTGACTTATTGTTGGAGCACACATTATTGCAAATTGGTGAATTTTTGTCATTTGTTTGATGATTTCAGCAGGCGCGCAAGCATAACCTAATCTCCAACCTGTCATTGCATAGGCTTTTGAAAAACCGTTAATGAGAATTGTACGTTCTTTCATTCCGTCTATTTCAGCTATTGAAACGTGTTTGTCTTTATATGTTAGTGCGCTGTATATTTCATCAGACATAACAAAAATATCTTTTTCAATAACAATTTTTGCTACTTTTTCGAGGTCCTCTCTTCCCATAATTGCGCCTGTTGGATTGTTTGGATATGGAAGAATTAAAACTTTTGTTTTGTCAGTAATTGCGTTTTTAAGTTCCTCCGGAGTTAATCGGAAATTATTTTCTTCTTTTAAATCAATAATTACAGGTTTACCTCCTGCAAGATAAGTGCAAGGTTCATACGAAACGTATGACGGTTGAGGAATTATAACTTCGTCATTAGGGTTTAACATTGCTCGAAGTCCTACATCAATTGCTTCTGAGCCTCCAACAGTTACTAAAACTTCTGAATTGGGGTTGTAGTTTAAATTGTGATGTCTTTTTAAATAATTACAAATTTCAATTCTTAAATCTTTAAGCCCTGCATTAGAGGTGTAGAATGTTCTTCCTCTTTCAAAGGAATAAATTCCCTCATCTCTGATGTGCCAAGGTGTTTCAAAATCAGGTTCTCCAACACCGAGAGAAATTGCATCTTTCATTTCACTCACGATATCGAAAAATTTTCTTATTCCTGACGGTTTAATTTCTAAAACTTTGTCTGAAAGTGGGTTCCTCATGGAGTGATGACCTCTCTTTCATCTTCATGTTTTTTATCTAAAATTGTTCCGTGGTCTTTGTATTTTTTTAGGATAAAATGAGTGGCAGTACTAAGTACACTGTCAAGGGTTGATAGTTTATCAGATACAAATGCCGAAATTTCTTTTAATGATTTTCCCTCTAGTGTAACTAAAAGGTCAAAACCTCCTGAAATTAAATAAACAGAACGAACTTCTGGATATTTGTAAATCCTTTCTGCTATTTTATCAAATCCTTGTCCTCTTTGTGGGGTTACTCGAACTTCAATTAGTGCAGTAACTTTTTCACATTTTGTTTTATCCCAATCAATAAGAGTGTGATAACCACAAATTACTCCCTCTTTTTCTAATGCTTCCATTTCGTTCGCGATTTCAAGTTCGTCAGCGCCAAGAAGAACTGCCAGTTCTTTGAGGCTCATTTTACTGTTTTTTTCAATTAGCGATAACAATTCTTCTCTCATAAAATTTTCTCCTATTTGATTTGATTTTTGAGTTCTCGTCTAACATTTGATAATGGTCCGTTGTTTGGATTTCGGACATTCTGATAATATTTTTTTACGTATGTAATCGGATATTTTGGGAGCCAAGACAATTTCATAAAAATAGAAACTGTTTCAGCTCCTTGTGATAACATAAGTTCATCAATTGTATCTTCATGGGCAGGTGAAATTGATGAAAAAATCTTGATTAAATAATCTGAAAAAGTTAATACGGAGTAACCTGTCATTGCTCCTGTATTAACAACAATATTATAAAAATTTAAGTCTTCTTTTGTTGCTAAATTATGTTTTGCATCAGCCGGAAGTGAGAGTGTTTCCGTATTTACTTGTTCAAGTTCATACCATTGCCCGTTGTATAAAATTCGCATAACGTTTGGTTTTGGCATATAAATATCATCAAATTCGTTTTCTAAAATGACCTTTCCATCATATCCTACAATCCCGTATTTGTAATTTCTGTAGGTCAAAAACATTTTTCCAAAAAGAATATCAATTTTTGAATAAATCGGTTCAACAATTACATTTCCATATTCGTCATAAATTCCGTAGTCGTTGGAATTTCCGAATTTTGCAAATTTTGAAACAACTCTATCTGCATGTAAGTATTTAATAGGTACAAGTTCTTTCCCTGTGTTATCAATAAGTCCGAATTTGTTTTTTTTATTTTGGACAATCCAAGAATTATCTCCAAGGCGAATCATTTTTTTATAAATTGGTTGAATTAAAATATTCCCTTGTGAATCTTTAGCTCCCCATTTTTCATTTTGGGAAAAAGTTACAATATTGCTAGTTGTATTTGCTGGAGTTTGAGTTTCTTGAGCTTGAGTTGGAATGCTCGAAAATATAAATATTATACCTATCAAGATTAGTAACTTTTTCATAATATGATGATAACATAAAATTTGTTATGATATAATAATTTTGTTAGTAAGTAAAAAATATTATAACTATAATGTCAACAAAGAGAGTAAAATCAGTAGTAAAATTTTTATCAATCGTATTTACTTTTGCGCTAATTTTAGGTGCATTGCCTTTTGTTTTATATTTAAAAGTTTTACCTTGGGCTATTTCAAATCCTCGTGTAATTAAGTATGTTGAAGATGTTTCTTCAAAAACACTTGGTGCCGATGTAAAAATTTCTAATCCGTCTTTGAAGACCTCTATATCTCCGAATATAAATTTTAAAGTTGATGAAATTAAATTGACAGGCAAAAATAAAAAACTTTTGGCTGATATGGATAAATTAAATGCAGATATTTCCTTGAAAGAAATTCCAAAAAAGAATATTATTTTAAAAAAAGTTGCATTAAATAACGTTTTTATTGATGTGAATCCAATTCTAGATTTACCTGTTTTTAAACAGAAATCTTCAGGTCAAGGTGAGTGGAATATTGATTTTTATTCTTCTGTTTTTTCTCTTGAAAATGCAGATATTTTGTATAAATTAGACAAAAATACATTTATTAACGTAAATGGTAAAAAATTAAAAATTGAAGATGATGTAGCAAAAAAACATTTGAGATACATAATTTCAGCTCAAATTATTAAGGGGAAGAACAAATTAAATGTTTCTTCATCTGACTACAATCGAGTTTATATTAAGGATAAAGATAGAATAGTTTTTGAAAATTCTCTGGTTGATATAAATAAATCTCATTTTAATTTTAACGGGTATTTAGATAAAAAAAATAACTATAATTTAACATTCAGGTCTAAAAATTTCTCAATTCCTTACGTTATTGATTTGTTAAATTCTCAGATTGTAGAAAATAATTTGGGTGAACAATTAGCTTACTTTAAAGATATTGATGGTAATTTTGATTTTGATTTTAATATTACAAACAAATCAATGAACGGAAATATTAAATTAAACAAGTTAGTATTTAAATTAATTCCATTTAACAATCTCCCGATATTACTTACTCAGGGAAATGTCAAATTGGATAGTCATAAAATTGTATTGAATGATTTCAAGGGATATTATAATGGCAAAACTTCTAATAAAATGGATTTTGCCGGAACGGTTAAAGATTATTTGAAATCAGTTGATACAAATTTAGTTGGGAATGCAGTTGTTACGAATGATTTTTCAACAAATTATTTGTCAAAAATGATTGGCTATCCTTTGCAAATTACAGGTAAAGCAGATACTAGAGTTCAATTAAAATCTAAATATAATAAAATTGATTTGTTGTGGTTATATAAGTTTGATAAGGGTAACGGTTTTGTTGCAGATGGCGATGAATCTTTTATGAATAACCTTGCAACTCGTGTTCTTGTGGCTAAAATGCATTTTGAAAATATGCTACTTAATATCAAATCTATAGATTATTATGCAGAATATCCTGATCGCAATCATAATGTTAAAAAGAAAAGAATTCCATTAGTAAGTTTTAGTTCCAATATTGATTTTTCAAATGGACAAATATTTGTTAAAGATTTTGGATTGAATCTTCCCCAGCCTATGCCGAGCGGTTTTATCAATATGTTGATAAAAGAAAAACTTTTCAAGCATGGAACATTTACAGGACATATCAAGGTTATAAATACAGGAAAATACCCATATCTCATTGGCAATATGAAAATGGATAAAGTTGCAATTCCAAGTCAAAGATTATTTATCCGATCCGGAGAATTAAAAACTGACGATAATCATTTACATATCTCCTCTAACGGTAGATATCGCAGGTCTGATTATGATATGTCAGGTGTAATTATTAATGAAATTAAATTTCCAATTGTTGTAAAAAATATAACTTTAGCACTTGATACAGTTGATGTTGAAAAATATTTGCAAGTTTTTAATAATCAAACTCCAAGTGATAAGGCATCAACAGATGTTAAAACAGAAGTTGCAAAATCTATCGAAAATAATACCGGTGATACTGATTCAGATGATAATACTCAAACTTTCGACCTTGCTAATTTGATTGTTGAAGAATGTGTACTAAAAGTAAAACAAGGTTTTTATAAAAATATTCATTTTTCCGATGCTGTTGCGAATTTATCTCTTGATAAACATAGTGTTTTGAAAATAAATGCTGACAAGTTCAATTTTGCAGAGGGGCAAACAACTGCCAAAATAAATTGTGACCTAAAAAATCATAAATATAATATATGGCTTGCTTTAATCAAAGTTAATTCTGATTTAATTGCAACTACGTTATTAAATCTTCCAAAAGAAATAAACGGTAAAGCAAGTGGGTTACTTGATTTGAATACAGATGATTCTTTAAAATTAAATGGCAGAATTCAGTTTAGAGTTTATAATGGGGTGATTGCGAAAATCGGACTTGTTCAATATGCATTGAATGTAGCATCTTTATTTAGAAATCCGTTAACAATGATTAGTTTATCTTCATTATCTGAACTTGTATCTGTTCCAGAGGGCAAGTTTGACCAAATTGATGGTGATATCTATTTGAAAAATAATATAGCAGAACGTATGATGATTAAATCTAAAGCACCACAATTAAGTTCGTTTATTATTGGTCGTTATGATATCGAAAAACAAGATGCGGCATTGAGAATTTATACAAAATTTTCAAATAGCAAAAAGGGAATGTACGGTTTCTTGAGAAATATTTCTTTGAATGCTTTAGCAAACAGAATTCCATTGAGTACCAGAAACGATAGTAATTATTATTCTGCAGAAATTTCTCAATTGCCACCAATTGATGCTGAAGACAAAGATTGCCAAATTTTCTTAACTAAAGTTGATGGTGATATTGTACAAAACAATTTCTTATCTTCATTAAAGAAGATTAAATAGTTCGGTTTTATATTATTTTTCAATATACTGAAATAAATCTTGAGTTGTGCATCTTAGGGCATCGCATAATTTATCAAGGGTTTGAAAATCTATCCCCTTGGTTTTTCCATCTGAATGTCTTTTTTATTTGGATAGCGATGGGAATAAACAATGTGAAGAAGAATTTTTGACGGGATTATCTAAGTATTTTAAATTTACTCCTGTATCTGATCAACATTATGTTTTGAAACGATTGAATGGTGAAATTTATCACGTTGCAGATGGAAATATGTTGTTATTTTTGAATGGTTTAGCAATGATTGCGGCAACTTTTTCAAAGGAAAGTGGAAGCTATAGACCTTGTAACGAGATAAATCAAGAGGGTGGGCATCTTTGTGAATCTCCAATTTGGTTGAGGATTGATGTGAATGGATTAAAAGGTCCAAATACATTAGGTCGTGATGTTTTTGAATTTATTGTTGGTGAAGATGGAATTGTTTATCCAAATTACGGTAAAGAACAATCAATTTATTATGGTAAACCAGAATATTATTGGAAAAATAATGATTATTATTGCTCAAAATCTAAAAATTCTTCCGGTCTTGGTTGTGCGGGGCGAGTTATGGAAGGTAACTGGGCGATGGATTATTAATTTATTCTAAAACTTTTAAAAATCTATTGTCAAACAATTTCCTTTATATGATAATAAACTTGAATGTAACAGTGATTATAATAGTCCAAATTATTATAATTGTATGATGGAGGAATTTGGAGTTATGGATATATTTTCGATATTTACACTGTGCGGGGGGTTAGCCTTTTTCTTGTACGGTATGATTGTTATGTCCGCAGGGTTGGAAAAAATTGCCGGTGGCAAGATGGAAAAACTTTTAGAAAAAATGACGTCTAATCCGGTTAAGAGTTTTGCTCTCGGTGCAGGAATTACAATAGCAGTTCAGAGTTCATCAGCCGTTACGGTTATGCTCGTAGGGTTTGTTAACTCAGGGATTATGAAATTATCTCAGGCTATCGGTATAATAATGGGTTCGAACGTTGGTACGACAATTACTTCTTGGATTTTAAGTTTGTCAGGTATCCAAAGTTCGAATTTTATTTTAAGACTGTTAAAACCTGAATCATTTTGTCCTTTGTTAGCTCTGATTGCTGTGATATTGATAATGACTTCTAAAAATAACTTATCAAGACGCAAAAATGTCGGAGCTTTTTTAATAGGTTTTGCTGTTTTGATGTATGGTATGCAATTGATGTCAACTTCTATGGCTCCACTTGCAGATGATCCAAGATTTTCACATGCTCTTACATTTTTTAAAAATCCAATATTGGGTTTGTTAGTTGGTACAATTGTTACTGCTGTTATTCAAAGTTCGGCAGCTTCTGTAGGTATGTTACAAGCACTATCTATGACAGGTGGAATTTCTTATGCCGTAGCTGTTCCAATTATAATCGGTCAAAATATCGGAACTTGTATTACTGCAGTTTTATCTAGTATTGGGGTTAACACAAATGCTAAAAGAGTTTCTGTTGTTCACGTTATGTTTAATGTTTTGGGCGCATTAATCTTTTTACCGATTTATGAATTTGGTCATTACTTTATAAATTATCCGTTTGCGGAAACTACTAATCCTTTTGGAATTGCGGTTTGTCATTCAATATTTAATATTGCAACTACAGTTTTGTTATTCCCGTTTGCAAAACAAATGGAAAAACTTGCTTATGTTTTAGTTAAAGACAAAAAAGATGAAAAAGAAGTTATTTTGGACGAAAGATTACTTCTTACTCCGTCTATTGCGATTAACCAATGCTATAAAACAACAGGTACAATGGCTAAAATTACAAGGGATACCTTGGTTATGGCTGTTAGAATGTTAAAACAGTATAATCCAAAAGTTGCTGAAGTTATCAATAAAAATGAAGTTCTTATTGATAAATATCAAGATACGTTAGAATCATTCTTACAAAAATTATCAGGTAAAGAATTATCAGATGAAGATAGTAATAAGATTTCTCAATTGATTTTGTCAATTTCAGATTTTGAAAAAATTGCAGACCATGCTATTCATATTTTGAACTTGGCAAATAAAATGCACCGAAAAGAATGGAAACTATTACCTGAAACTGTTGAAGAATTGAAGCATGTTGTTAATGCGGTCAAAGAAGTGTTTGATGTTACAGTTAATGCGTTTGTTGAGCATAATGTAGATAATGCATACCATGTTGAACCGTTAGAACAAGTTGTTGATGATATCGCTTATACTGCAAAGAAAAATCACATTAGGCGTGTTAAGAAAGAAAAAATCCATATCAAACGTGGTTTTGTGTATGCGGAAATTTTAAATGATTTAGAAAGAATTTCTGATCATTGTTCTAATATTGCTACAAATATTATTCAATCAGTCAATTCATCAATTCCAAAACACGTATTGAAAAATAAATTAAAAGATGCAAATAATGATGCTTTTGCCAAAACATTAGAAACATTTAAAGAACAGTATTCTGTTGAACCAATTTCAAAATAGGACGAAATGTTTGTTATGATTAATTTTGATGAGAATAATAAATATCTTTTGTCTGGAATTTATAATGTTTCTATGTCTGAAATTGACAGGTGCCAAATGGTAAAACCTGCGGCACTTTTAAATTTTATGCAAGATTTAGCTGCAAAATCAATAAATAGAATTGATGAAAATTTGTCTTGTGAGGCATTGTTAGATAAGGGTTTAGGTTGGTTTTTAATCAGGTATAGGATAGAATTTGATGATTATCCGATAGGGGTTGATGCTGTGAAAGTTTTGACCGAGTGTCGTGGAGTTAATCGAATGACTACTTACCGTGATTTTTATGTTTATGATTTGAAATCGGATAAACGACTTTTGCGAGCTGTGACATCTTGGTTTTTAGTAGATTTAAAATCAAAATCAATTGCAAATATTTTGCAAAACAGTCCGAATTTTATTACTTTTGAAAAACGAGAAGATGATTTATCTTTACAAAAAATTCGTCCGATTACAGAACCTGATAAAGAAAAGGTGTTTCACGTCCGATATGATGATTTAGATATGAACGGGCATGTAAATAATACTGTTTATATCACGTGGGCAATGGAAACTTTGGATTTCGATTTTCGAGCAAGCCACAAATTGAAGTTTTTAGATATTTATTTTAAACATGAAGTAAAATATGGTGATGACATTTTGTCTGCGGTTAAAATGGACAGCGAAAATTTAATTTCGACTCATTTGATAACGGATTCAAAAACCGGAACTGAGGTTTGTTTACTTAAAGCTCAATATATTGCGATTTAGTCAATTTGTGCTATAATTTTTTTGAAAAATGTTTAAGGGTATGGGGGAATAATATATATGAAAGAGAATGTTTTATCACTATTGGAGCAGAATACAAAATTATATGGTGAGAGAATAGCTCTTGGCAAGCGTAATAAATATGGTTGGAAAGAACTTACATATAAGGGGTTAGGTCTTTTGACAAAGCAATTTGCGAGTTATTTGATTACAGATTTGCAAATGCAAAAAGGCGAAAAACTTGCGATATTATCCGAATCAATGCCGGAAATGGGTGCTTGCTTATTTGCAGCCGTAATATCAGGCATGGTTACAGTCCCTTTAGATAACAAATTGACTATTTATGAATTAGAATCAATTCTTTCAAGCTGTCAACCATCAGTTTTGGCTGTTTCTCAGGCTAATTTAGAAAAAGGTTTAGAGCTTCAAAAAAGAATTTCAAGTATCAAACATATTGTTATTATGGACGAACCTCGTTATGCATCTGAATTCCCTAGTTTATATACACTTCCGACAGGGAGAGAATGTAAGTGGCGTCACAGATCATTAAGAGATACCGCTTTAATTATTTATACATCAGGTACAACAGGTGCTCCAAAAGGTGTACAAACGACTTTTGGAAATATGACAACTCAAGTTCTTGAAATGTCAAAGATTTTACCTGAAATTTTACCGCACGAAAATGTTAATCTTTTATCAATTCTTCCAATGAATCATTTGTTTGAATTGACTGTTGGTTTTTCAACATTTTTGAATAGAGGTTCTTCAATTTTTTATCCTCAAAGCTTAAAACCAAAAGATGTTTTGGGAGATATGAGAGAAAAGAAAATTGATTTTATGATTGTTGTTCCTGCATTTTTGAAGTTGTTGAAAAACACAATTGAATCAGATATCAGACTTCTTTCAAATGAAGAAAAACTTTTGTTTGAAAGAAGTTATGCAGCAGCAGAATATATAACAGATTATGATATCAAGCGACAATTATTTAGAAGCATTCTTGCCAAATTTGGTGGTAATTTCTATGGATTTATCACTGGAGGTGCGCCGTTAGATCCAACTGTAGGTGAATTCTTTGAAAGAATAGGTATAAAAGTTTTCCAATGTTATGGTTTGTCTGAAACAAGTCCTATTATTTCTGTTGATAGAGGTGATGATAGAAAATTGATGTCGGTTGGTCCTGTTTTGGATTCTTATGATGCTAAAATAGATTCGGAAACAGGTGAACTTATGGTAAAAGGTCCATCTGTTATGAAAGGTTATTACAATAATCCGGAAAAGACTGCAGAAGTTCTGGAACCTGATGGTTGGTTGCATACAGGTGATATCGGTGAATTCGACCATGACGGAAGACTTTATATTACGGGTAGAATTAAAAATATGATTGTATTATCCGGTGGTAAAAAAGTGTTTCCTGAAGAGGTTGAAACTGTTTTAGAGCAAGATGACAATTTTGCAGAAGTTTGTGTTTTTGGAGCAAAGAGAACAACAGGTGCAAAAGATGGAACAGAGGAAATTATGACTGTAATTGTTCCAACAGATGAAATTTTGAAAAAATATACAAATGATGAAGAACTTCAAAATTTCATCGTTCATGAAGTTAAAAATTTGTCAGTTCAACTTGCACCATATAAACGTCCGGTTAATATTGTTGTTCGAAAAGAACCATTCCCAAGAACAGCAACAAGAAAAGTTAAACGTAATATTGTTAAAGAGCAAACAATGGCTTTTGTATAATATTAAGATTAAAGCCTTCAAAACTCAGTAAAAATGTATTATATGATAAGAAACGATATTCTATTAGCGGATAATCATATAAAAGTTCTATCATTTATATTTTTTGTTTTTGCTCAGGTTGTGGAGTCTCTTGTTTAGATTTTGCGTCTTTGGGATTGTCCATACCAATCATTTTCATCACAGGGTGAATAATTGGGTGAGACATAATTGGAGCAAGGATTGCCAATCCTGCTACAGAACCAAACATTGAACCTGCTTCAACAACACCCCTTGCCAGATTTTCGCTGTCTTGGTTGATTGTTGAACGAGTAAATTTATCTCCGTTTCCTGCAGCTTTATTTATTTCTGTAAGTTTTGCGATTTTTCCGGATTCGTCCATTTTGTGGAATTTCATAAATTCGCTGGAATCTTTGAATGCTTGGAATATTGGTTCATTTTTGTATGCTTTCTTAGCTAGTGCAAAAGCTCCTTTTTTGCAGATTGGAGTAATTGCTGCTAAATAAATTGCTAAACATGTAATTTGATACAAAAATTCTTTTGTTGCTGAGAATTTTTTAGTTTGCGGGTCGATTTGTTTATCTGTAAGAATAAATGTTGGACGACCTACTGCTTTTAAACACGTTTCTGTTGTAACTTGGGTTACAGTGCTTTGAGTTGCATTAAATATTGCAGGGCTTGTAATAAAATTTTGAATTGCACTAATCATATTATCCTACCCTCATTCCTGTATTTGTAAAACTTGAAATATTAACACTTTGCAATGGTTGTTGTTTTTTTTCAACCTGTGGAACTGTTTTAGTTTTTGAAACTTCTATATTCGGAGTTTTTGATATTACATCAAGTTTTGCCGGTTGTTCTGTGTTATTTGGCTTTTTCCCCTTATGGAAAATCATATCAGTAAAAGGTTTAATAACTAATGAACATAACCCGGGGATAACAACTAGTGCTGCTGCACAAACTCCGATAAATCTAAGGTTATGTTTTGCCATTTCAGCTTGTTTTGCATCTTTGATGAGTGCTGCACCTTTCCCTGCTAAAGCTCCACAAGTTATATATGTTGGAATTGCGATAACTTCGGTTAGCCCTTCTCTTAAAGCTGCATATTTTTTAGTTTCCGGGGCTTCTTTTTTATCCATCATTGTGAATAACGGTCTGCAAATCCCTTTTGCGGTCGCAATTGCGACAACTACATAAGCCGGATTGTTATTCTTCCCCAAGGCTTTTAAACCTTTTGTAATTGTACTACCTATTGTCATTTCTTTATTTTTCTTCCTGCCGAATTTTTATTTTAGATTATTGCGAAAAATTTTTTCCGTCATTAATTCTAAATCAAAAGACAAGGAAAATTGCTATTTTATCTTAAAATTTTACAAAAAATTAATATTTTTTGTTGCTTGAATTCTTTGCTGGTGTTGGTTTAATATTTAAAACAATTTTGGTCGTGGTCGTCAATTATGCCTATAGCTTGAAGATAAGAATATATAATAACTGTTCCAACATATTTCATTCCTCTTTTTTTTAGATCTTTAGAAATCTCGTCTGATAGAGATGAGCTTGTAATAATTTTGCCGGTTGTATTTTTTAGAACTTTATTGTCTGTAAAACTCCAGATGTAATTTGCAAAACTACCAAAATCTTTTTGTATTTGCATAAAGATTTTGGCATTGTTTATCGCTGATAGAATTTTATTTTTACTTCTTATAATTCCAGTATTAGAGAGTAATTCGGCTATTTTTTCATTGTTGTAATTTGCGACTTTTTGAATGTCAAAATTGTCAAAGGCTTTTCTGAAATTTTCTCTCTTTTTCAAAATCGTAATCCATGACAATCCTGCTTGAAAAGATTCTAAAATTAATAGTTCAAACAGTTCGTGGTCATCATGTTTTGGAATACCCCATTCTTCATCGTGATATTTTGTATAAATTTCTGATTTTTCATCAACCCAAAAGCATCTTTTCATTTTTATCCTCTTTTTGCTAATTATACCGTTAAAATATAAATTCCGTAATAAAAACTTCAATAAATAACTTTTCTATTGTATAATCCTGTTAGAGCTTAATTTATGCGGGGTAAAAATGGATAATAAGAAAAAGTTTTGTATATTTATGTTTTTAATGGCACTTAGTGCTTCAAATATTGTAAAAGCAGAAGATAGCACTCTTGTTGCAACTCCAGAGGTTTCATCGCAAGTTCAAGATGAACAACAAGGTCAAATTAAAGGGAATAAAGATTCTTTTGATAAAGCGGTTGAGTCTATGGATAATAAGGATTATCAATCAGCAATTGTGTATTTGTCTGCTTATATAACTTCTAAACCTAAAAAATATGAAGCATATAAACTTCGTGGGGATTGTTTTTACGCATTACGACAATTTGTTTTAGCTCAAAATGATTATCAAACGGCAATTGATTTAAAAGCTAGTGATGATAAATTTTTAACTGGGACAAAAGTTCTGGGGGCTGTTGTTTTGGGCGCTGATAAACAAGAACAATTACAAAACCCCGAATTAGGAAATTTGTATGCAAAATTGATGTATGCTCAAAAGGCTTTGAATAACCCTGCTTACGAAACTTCATATTCAAAAGCTGTTGAATTCAATTCGCACATATATCTCCCACAACCTAAAAAATCCGATATTGCTTTAATAAATTGTCCACAAAAATATGGAAAAGTTTTAAATCCAAAAGGTGCTGATGAATATCTTTATGGAGCAATTGACGATATTGAAAATTCTCATTTCAATGAAGCAATTTATAAGGCACAGTATTTGACTTCAAATTATCCGAAATATTATTTAGGGCACTATTTGGTAGGGGTTTCAATGGTTGGACTGGAACAAGAAAATGAAGCTGTTGATTCTTTTAAAAATTCGCTAAAATATAACCCTTATGATTTTGAATCTTTGGCGAGTTTGGGGCAAATCTATTACGACAAGGCGGAAAAAACTTTTAGTCCCGATTATGCGAAAAAATCTATTGATTATTTCAAACAAGCATTGAAATATAATCCGAACTGTTACTTATATTATTACTATCTTGGACTGAATGAAATGCAATTGGGTAATAATGATTTAGCAATTATAAATTTCAATAAAGCTATTAAGTTTAATATAAATGATTATAATAGCAGGTATTATAAGGCTATTGCTCAGTATATTAAAGGTGATTATAATTCTGTAGTTGACGATTGTACAAAACTCCTTTATCGTCATGTATCAAATTACAATTCTGTATTGTATTTGAGAGCTTTAGCTCAATACAAATTGGGTGATAAGGAAAAAGCTATTGCAGATTTAGAAAAAATTCAAAGCGGTGTTGAAGATATTTATAATGCTGATGTCAGAATCATTTCAGCAAAAGAAAAAACATTACAAAATTATCTCTATTATTTAAAATCAAAATTGTTGCAAGATGAGGGTTATGGTGTTAAAGCGGATTTGATGAAAGCCTTACAAAATCCAATCATTGCAAAATTAAATCAAATTGAAAATGTTGCATCTTCCTATAAATCATCTATGAATGGTGAAATTATTTCTTTAAATGATTATAAAAATTTCGAAAATTTCTATAAAAATAGGCTTCCGCAATTGCTTCAACAGGGTGGTTTGACTATTTCGTTAGATGATATTGATAACCAATATGATTATATCAGAACAACTTTTGATGATTTGGGGATAAATTTTGTTTATTCAAATCCGGATTATAAAATGACAACAACTGAGGATTATGTTTATAAAAAATACTCATCTAAATTGACAAACGAAGATAGGCAAACTGTTTTAGCTCAAATTCCAAACGTCAAAACGGAGCCTCTTGTGCAGGTAAAACCGTTGCTAAAAGCTACAACAAGTCAAATGGATATGCTTCCAAGTGACTCTCAAACTTCAATTGCACAAATTTTGGCATCACAATCTTTGGGTGCTGTAATTACAGCGGCATTTGATAATAATTCCGTACAGCAGCCAAAAGAAGATGTTGTTGCTCTTCAACCAAAGCCTGCAATTTCAAAAGAATTGCCTCCTGAAGTTTCTGAAATTTTGAATGAAGATAAACAAGTTATCAAAACAGAAGAAAAGAAAGACGAAAAACATGAAGCTCAGCTCCATAGTGATTCATTGGTTATAGCAAGACAGGATTCCATTATAGATGGCACTTCTGAGGTTACTACACTAAAAGATGACTCACAAGAAGCAACAATGCCTGACTTCCCGATAGATAAAGAATTTAGTGTTGATTCTAAAATCACTCCAACAAAAGTTGTGGCAGATGAAATTAAACGGACTCAAGACTTTACAGTTTCTTATCCAAAAGAAGAAACTGTAAAAGTTGAAAAACCTATTGAACAACAACCTGTGATAGAAACTCCAAAGCCTGTTGCCACTCCGGAAGTTGAAAAGACAGAACCAATTATGGTAACGGCGCAAGATGTAACAACAAAAGTTGCAGATTCTATGGAGCAACCGGCGAAACCGGTTGAGGAAGTTAAAAAATCTGAACCTGTGAAAATCGTTGAAAAACACGCAGATATTAATCCTAAAGATTTTGATTTGGTTCATAATCAAGCTCCAAAAATAGCAGAAACAGATGAAGTTATTGAGCTTGCCCCAGAAAATTATATGTCAGATGTTGAAAAAGTTCTTTCAAATCAACAGTTTGGAAATATTAATAATCAAAAAGTTGCTAATAATTTCTCCGGTTTGAAGATTTCATCAAAAGTCGATGATGTTGCACAAACTTCTGAAAAGGTTGCAAATGGTGTAAAAGAACAGGTTGAAGAAACAAAAACTGCGGAGGTTTCTAAGATTGCAGAAGTGAAAGATGAAGCACAAATCGTTTTACCGGAAGAAAATAATTCTGCTAAAAAAGACGAAAAAGCTGTGTCTGTTCCTGTTGTGACTGTTCCTCATTTGGACGCTCCAAAAACTGAAAAGCCTGCAGTAACAACTGTTGCTTCAAAAACAGATGAAACTGTATCAGAACAACAAGAACGACCAACTATAGCACTTCGTCCACAAGCACAGATAGATGAAGTTGAGGAACAAGTTGATGAAACCGAAACTTCAGAAGTTAAAAATGATGATGTTACGGTTGAAAAATTTGTAGAATCTCAAAAAGCAGTAACAAAAGCAGAAAAAGAAAAAGGAAAAGCTGATAAAAAGGCTGCAATTGAACAATTTAAGCAACAAAAACAAGAGGCAAAAGTCGAAGCAAAAGCTAAATTGCAACAAGAAAAGGCTTTGAAATTAAAAGCAAAAGAAGATATGAAAGCTGCAGAAGTTTTAGCCAAAGAAGCTGATAAACAGGCTAAAGTTGAAGAGAAAAAAGCTAAGCTTGATAAGATTGCACAATTAAAAGCTCAAAAAGATGCAGATAAGAATGCGAAAATTGAAGCAAAGAAAGCTAGAAAAGCTAAAAAACTTGAAGAACTTGCACAATTAAAGCAAGAAAAATTAAAAGCAAAACAAGCAACTCTTGAAGCTAAAAAGGCCGCTCAAGAGGCGAAAGCTCAAGAAAAGGCGCAAGCACTTGCGGATAGGAAACGACTACTTGAAGATAGGGCAAAGGCAAAAGCAGAATTCAAAGCTCGCAAAGTAGAAGAAAAACTTGCTAAAAAACAAGAAGCTAAAGAATTAAAACAACAAAGTTTGGAGGCTAAAAAAATTCAATCTACAGAAAAAGCTGAGCAAATTAAATCCGTAAAACTTCAAAAAGTTCAAGATAAAAAAGCTAAAGTAGAAGAACAAAAAGAAAAAGTAAATTTAGGTGAATCTGTTGAAGTAGATGATTCAGCTTTAAAAAATGTTAAACCTGTTAAAGAAAATAAATTCAAAAAATTGTTCAAAAGACTACCAAAACAGAAGGATAAAGATACTGAACTATATGAAAATAAAAGTTCTGAAACAACAATACAGCCTATAAAAGTTAAAAAAGAAAAAGTTAAAAAAGAAAAAAAAGTTAAGGTCGAAAAAGAGAAAAAATCAATATTTTCGTGGTTTAAGAAAAAAGAGAAATCATCGAAACCCGTTGAACATAATAAAACAGTTATCAAATCGCTAAATAAAGAATGAAAAGGAAAAGAGAAACATTTGTTTGTTTCTCTTTTCAAGTAATAATACAATTCCCAATTTATATTATTCTATTTTAATTTAACATCAACGATTGTAGAAATAATTCGTCTGAATTTCCCCAAATAGTTGATGAATTGTTCCATTTCTTCTTTTGAAAAATTTTCCTGAATTTTTTCTTTTATTTTCAAAAATTCCTTGTGTCCCATTTTAAAGATGTTAGTTCCTTTTGGGGTTATAATACTTCGTTTTATTATAATGTTGTTTCTTGTATCGGCAACTCTTTTTATCAATCCTCTGGATTCCATTTTATTCAACATTTTTCCAACGTGAGCTTTCCCTTTAAATAGCAATTTTGCTAATTCAGATTGTGAAATATTCGGATTAAAATGAAGAGCATAAAGGATAGTAAATTCATCTGGACTACAACATTCCGCAATTTTTTGTGCTTGAAACTCTCGTCTGAAAGACTTGTTAAAGTTTGCCGTATAGTCGATTTGATAAGCTAAATTCTCTTCCAGTTCCTTGAATGTAGGATAATTTTCTTCCATACCTGTTTCCTTTTCAACCCGTATCCATTGTAATTGTACTATGTATGGAGTATAGATGCAATCCTTAATTGACATTAAAAAATAAATATTTTATGATTAGGGTAGAAAATTCTACCTTGTACTAGTAAAGTTGGAGAGCTATATGAAAATTAAAATGACAAGAAAACAAATGGCTATTGCCGTTTTATTGGTAATTATTGTGCCAATTATATATAATAAAGTTTCCGGAGCATTTGTTGGCTTGTTGCAAAGACAAGCTATGATGCAGCCAAAAGAGGTTGTTATTGATAATCCTGAAATGAAAGATATAAATGTTTCAGCAGAGGCAACAGGAAGAGTTGAAGCTAAGTATTCAGTAGATGTGATTGCTCGTGTTGCGGGATTTTTGTTGAAAAAATACTTTAAAGAGGGAGATTTTGTTCATAAAGGTCAGTTGTTATTTCAAATTGACCCAAGAGAATACCAATTGGAAGTAAATAATTCTAGTGCAACAGTAAATCAATACAGTGCATTGTTGAAAAATTCTCAACAAGAATTAAATAGAGCAAATGCCTTAATTAAGGAAGATTTAATCAGCCATTCCGATGTGGATTCTAGTTTAGCTACAAGAAATCAAAATAGAGCATTACTTGATGCCGCTCAACAAAAACTTGCGTTAGCTAGGGTTAATTTAAGTTATACTTCAATAAAATCTCCAATTGAAGGTAGAATTGGTAAGGTTAATATTACTGAGGGAAACTATGTTACACCTACATCAGGTTCTTTAGTTAATATTTCCAGTACAAATCCGGTGTATGTTACATTTAGCTTGAAATCAAGTGATTTCGTAAAATTGTTAAGAGCTAGTGACAGATTTAAAGATGTTCAAGTTAAAGTTCAATTTGAAAATGGAAATTGGTATGACAAAATTGGTACAATTGATTTTGTCGATAATAAAATTGACCAAAATTCCGGTTCTGTAGAGATGAGAGCAACTTTCGATAACTCCAAATATTACCTTGTTCCTGGAAATTATATGAAAGTTAAATTGATTGCACCAAGGAAAGTTTCATATATGACTATTCCTCAGTCTTGTACAAAAGGTGATGCGATGAGTGGCTATTATGTTTGGACAGTAAAAAATGACAAAAAAGATAAAAAAGGCTTAAAAGTCATAGAAAGAAAAGATATTAAGGTATCAGATGCAATTAATAACAATTGGATTGTTGATAGCGGATTGAAAAAGACAGATAATGTTGTTGTTACCGGTGTTCAAAATGTTACAGCAGATGGTCAAAAAGTTAAAATTATTGATTCTAAAACTTATGCAAAGAAAGAAGAAGCAGGTAAAGAGTAGTGAAAAAAATATTTGATAAAAGTAAATTATACTTTTTTATACAAAAGCCAAGATTTGCACTTGTAATTTCAATCTGTATAGTGATTGTCGGATTGATATCAATGTTTAGCTTGAAACAGGAGAGCTATCCGGATGTAACACCTCCACAAGTTCAGGTTAGCGCAAATTACCAAGGTGCAAGTGCCGAGGTTATTGAGTCTTCTATCGCGACAGTTTTAGAAAATAAATTAAACGGAGTTGAAAATCTTTCATATATGTCTTCAACTTCTTATGATGGAAGTTATTCATTGACAATGTATTTCAAGGTCGGTTCTGATAAGAATATCAACTTGATGAATGTTCAAAACCGTATTCAACAAGTTCAATCACAGTTGCCGGAAGATGTTCAAAGAACAGGTGTTACTGCAATTAGCCGTTCATCTGGTTCGGGTGCATTGATTTTAACTCTATACCCGGAATCCGGTAGTTGGTCACAGTTAGATTTGACTAACTATGGTTCAATTTATATCAAAGACGAATTGAAACGTGTTGATGGTGTTGCAGATATCAATGTATATGGTGCCGGTGATTATTCAATGAGAATCTGGCTTGACCCACAAAAAATGGCTGGTTTAAATGTTTCAATCAGTGAAATAAAATCTGCAATTTCAAACCAAAATACTCAGGTAACGGCTGGATCTTTAGGTGCATTACCTACAGATGATCCTCAAGCTTTACAACTTACATTAAAAACAAACGGTAGATTGTCTGATGTTAAAGAGTTTGAAAATATAATTATTCGTTCAAATATGGACGGTTCAAATATTAGATTGAAAGATGTTGCAAGAGTTGAATTAGGTGCTCAATCTTATTCAAACTTAGGTTTAGTTAATGGTAAACCGTCAGCGATTATAATGGTTTCTCAGCTTCCAGATGCGAACATTATTAATATGTCAAAAGCTGTTCATGCAAAAGTTGATGAATTGAATTCAAGGCTTACTAACGGAATTAAAATTTTAACTATTAAAGATGATGCAGATTATATCAAAGAGTCTATGCATGAAGTTGAATTCACAATCCTGCTTACTGCATTGATTGTTGTTCTTATCATTTTCTTATTCTTGGGTGATGGAATGGCAACTCTTGTTCCTTGTGCAACAATTCCGGTTTCATTAGTTGGTACATTCTTTGCTTTGCAAGCATTGGGAATGTCAATTAACTTGTTATCGTTATTTGCTTTAGTTTTAGCGGTTGGTGTTGTTGTAGATGATGCGATTGTTGTTATTGAAAACGTAAAACGTCACTTAGATGAGGGTAAATCTGCAATTATTGCAACTCAATTAACGATGGAAGAAGTTGGACCTTCACTAGTTGCAATGGCTTTAGTATTGATGGCAGTATTTGTTCCGATTGGATTTATGGGTGGAATGACAGGTGTTATGTATAAGCAATTTGCGGTATGTATTGCTGTTTCTATTGCAATCTCTGCAATCTGTGCTTTAACTTTATCTCCTGCAATGTGTTCTCATTTCTTGGGGCAACAAACCGAAGATAAACCTGCAAAAACTCCATTAATGGCTCATTTAAAACATATTCAATCAAGAATTGCTAAAAGAACGGACGTTATTGTTAAAAAATTCAATGATGGATTTAATAAAGTCGAAGAATTCTATATGGAATACGTAAGAAAGTTTGTTTATGACAAAAAACTTTTAATTACGTTCTATTTAGTGATTGTTGCATTGACATTGATTTCATTCAAAACTATTTCTACAGGTTTTATTCCTGATGAAGACCAAGGGGTATTACTTGCAAGTATAACATTGCCTGATGGCGCATCTCTATCAAGAACTGAAAAAGTCGCAACTAAATTTGTTGACCAAATTAAAGTCTTAGATGGTGTTGATGCACAAAAGCTTACCGTTTTTGGTGGTAACGGTGCAACAAACTCTGCTACGGCAATTATTCTACTTGATGATTATTCAGCAAGAAAAGTTGGACCTATTTCTTGGGTAAAGAGAAAAATTCAAGGAAGACCAACGGACTTATCTCATACTGCTATTTTGTCTAGAATAAGGAGAATTGCAGGAAAAACAAAAGAAGCTTCAATTATGGCATTCTCTCCTCCGGCAATTATGGGTATGAGTATGATGGGTGGTTTTGAATTCCAAATGTTATCACAAGGTGATTATACAGCTCAAGACTTAGAAAAATGGGCAAATAAATTGGTTGCAGCCGCAAACCAAGACCCAAGTTTGTCAAGTGTAAATACAACTTTCCAAGCTAACGTTCCTCAATATATTGTTGATATAGACTATGAACGAGCTTTGGCGCAAGATGTTGATTTACAAGAATTGTATTCTACATTATCATCAATGCTTGGTACATATTATGTAAATGATTTTAATAAATATGGGAGAGTATTTAAGGTTCAATTGCAAGCAGAAAGCAGATTTAGAGATAAAGCTACAGACTTGTCCGGTATTTATGTAAAAAATAAAAATGGTGTTCAAGTTCCTGTATTGTCAATTGTAAAATTAGAGCAAACAGTTGGTACAGCTTCAATTTCAAGATACAATCAGTATGAATCTGTTCAAATTCAGGGTCAGCAAGCTTCTGGGAAGAGTTCCGGAGATGCAATGGTTGCGATGGAACAAGTTGCACGAAAAGTATTGCCGTCAGATATAACATTTGACTGGTCTGGTACTTCTGCACAAGAAAAACAAGCTTCCGGTCAAACAATTGTAATTGTTGCAATGGCATTGGTATTTGTTTATTTATTCCTTGTCGCATTGTACGAAAGTTACACAATTCCGGTTGCCGTATTGTTAATTTCACCTGTTGCGGCATTAGGTGCTTTGTTGTTCCAAATGATGATTAACCAATCTTTTGATATTTATTCTCAAGTTGGTATGATTACTCTTATTGGTTTAGCTGCAAAACAGTCTATCTTGATTGTTGAGTTTGCTAAAGAAGCACATGAAAAACAAGGTTTATCTATAAGAGAAGCTGCTGTTAGTGCTGCAAAATTAAGATTTCGTGCGATTATGATGACCGAATTAGCATTTATTATTGGTGTCTTACCGATGATATTTGCATCAGGTGCTGGCGCAAATTCCAGAATTTCAGTTGGTTCAACTGTATTTGGCGGTATGGTTGCGGCTTGTACTTTGGGTGCTGTAATGACTCCGGGGTTCTACGTACTTGTTCAAGAATTTGTAGATAAATTCCCTAAAAAAGAAATTACAGATAAAGATTTGGAGATAGATGAATAATGAAAAAGATATTTAATGTAATTTTAATAGCATCTGTTCTTGCAATTGGTTCAAATTTTGCAGTAGCGAAAAAGGTGAAAAACATTGATGACTCGTTAGTTGCTAAGAAAGATAAAGAAATTCAAATAGTAGATGAAAAGGAGCAAAAAGTTAATCATAAAACTGAAATCAAACGATTGAAGTCTAATGAGAAAGCAAAAGCAACTACTTCAAAAGAAGCCGAGGGTATGTACGAAACGAAGTTTCCTGTGATTGACAGTAAGATTGAATATGCTGATATGGGACCTGTGACACTTGCAGATTGCATAAAACTTGCAATTACTCATAACCCTACTATTATGGCAGCTATCAGTAATTCTGAAATCTATAAATCAAGAATTGGACAGGCTTGGTCAAATTATTTTCCAACGTTGAGTGCCGGAGTTAGTTATTCAAGAAACGATATGCTCAATACCATGGGCGGTAATTTTTCCAGAATGATGGTTCAAAAATACGATATGTATTATGTTCCGACCATTTCTGCAAATATGATGTTGTTTGATTTTGGCAAGACTAAATCAATGGCGGATACTGCAAAAAGGACTTACGAATCTTCAAGATATGATGCAGAAACAAGTATTGAGCTTGTTATTTATAATGTAAAAGTTGCTTATTATAATATGTTGTTTGCAAAGAAACAAAAAGAAGTTTACGAAGAAACTGTCAAAGATTTTGAACTTCAATTGAAACAAGCAAGAGCATATTATGATATTGGTAAAAAGGCAAAAATTGATGTTACTTATGCTGAATATAACTTAGGTAAGGCAAAATTGAACTTAATCAAGGCAAAAAATACTTTAGAACTTGCATCTGTTGAACTTGCTAATGCTGTTGGTATTCCGGAACTTGCAAATGTAATTTTGAAAGATAGTATGAATACAAAAGAGTATTCTGTTAATTTTACAGATTTGATTAAAACTGCCGAATCTACTCGTCCGTCATTGCTTTCTGCTAAAAAACAAATGGATGCCGCAGAGCTAAATGTGAGAAGTGCAAAAAGAGCGTTCACTCCGAATGTAGGTGCATTTGGTTCTTACCAATATGGTGGAAGAAAAGTTAATTCAGATTACGGATATCAAGTTGGTTTACAGTTGCAATATTCAAATTTGAATATGATGTTGTTGAAAAAACAAGTTGATGAAGCAAATGCTACTTACAAAAAATCGGTCGCTGACTATGAAAAAGCAAGGCAAGATGTGTATCTAGACGTTAAGAGTGCTTATATCAACTTGATGAATTCAAAAGATAGTATTGGAGTTGCAAAATTAGCTCTTCAACAAGCAAAAGAACAACAATATCAAGCATTTAGACGTTATCAAGTAGGTTTAGAAGATTCTATTGTTGTAAAAGATTCTGAGAATACGTATTTGAATGCTCAGTTAGATTATTATTCAACCGTTTTGCAATATAACGTGAATGCTGCAGAGTTAGAAAGAGTAATTGGTGCTCCTATTGCCGGCACAAATAAAGAGTTGTAAGAGCAGGCACTGGATAAATGGCACTAAGGCACGAGGGCTGATTTGTCATTACGAGGAAAGATTTTGAAGTTCAGGAGAAAGGATTTTTACGGAGTGACGTCGTAATCTGTGACAAATAGGACGATTGCTAAAGTTGTTCAAGATTACTACGTCGCTTCGTATAGGCATTAATGAAATTTAACAAACAATTCTCCTCGTAATGACATGTTTCCTATATAATTATAAAATGGAATATTATGTGTACATATTGGCAAATAAAAATAACTCTACAATATACATTGGGGTAACAAACGATTTAGTTCGTAGAATTTATGAACATAAAAATAACGTTGTTAAAGGGTTTACTCAAAAATATAATGTACATAAATTAGTATATTTTGAACAAACTGAAAATATTGAAAACGCAATCATTAGAGAAAAACAATTAAAAAATTATTCTAGAGAAAGAAAAGAAGAACTAATAAATAATGTAAATCCAAATTGGGAAGATTTATATCCACATATTATATAAATTCATGTCATTACGAGGAAAGATTTTGAGGTTTAGGAGAAAGAATTTTTACGGAGTGACGTCGTAATCTGTGACAAATAGGGTGATTGCTAAAGTTGTTCAAGATTACTACGTCGCTTCGTATAGACATTAATGAAATTTAACAAACAATTCTCCTCGTAATGACATGAAAATCTTATATTCTTAACAATTTTTTACAAATCCTCAAATCCTTGCGCCATACTGCATTCCGACATTCAAAAATACAAAAACTAATCCTAAAGTATTAATTTTTTAAGATTAATGTTATTTGGTTAGTTATTTTGGGTTTAATAAAATTGTAAACCAAGATTTGAGGATAACAACTTGCAAAATATAAACACTGAATAGAATTTGGTCGCATCCATAATGTCATAGCAAGGGGACAGACTCTTGCTATGATTCCCGACAAAATCCATATTTTGGGGGAAAATCATTCAAATGGTTGACAGACTTTAAAAAAAATAGTAATATAATCGTTATGTAAAGTGTATGTTATAGTTTTATTTTAAAAGAAAGGTGAAAAGATTATGACAAAAAGATTCGGTTTTACTTTGGCAGAAGTATTGATCACATTAGGTATCATTGGTGTAGTTGCTGCAATGACTATCCCAACATTGATTTCTAATACAAACGGTGCAAAATTCCGTTCTCAATTCAAGAAAACATTATCAACATTGAACCAAGCCGGTTTGATGTCACAAGCCCAATATGACTTTGATTATGCAGGTACAACAGTTAAATGTTCTGATACAGTTGCAAATGCTGCTATTGAACATCCTGATTCAACAATGTCATTCTGTGCTATTTTAAATGGTACTTTGACAGGTCAAACTTACCAAGGTGCTGTTAAGAATATTGTACGTAACAACAATGGTGGAGAAGCAAAATATGAATTAAAAACAAAAAATGTGTTGACTGATGATTATAAAAATTACTTAGCTTATACTCTAGCTGATGGTTCTATCGTTGCATTTAGTCCAGATGCAAAAGGTTGTGAATTAGCTGCAGGTGTTAGAATGAATGGTGCTTGGATTACTGATCATACTCAATGCCTAGGCTTTATCGATGTAAACGGTGCTACATTACCTAATAGAGAAGTTACTTGTACAACTGAAGCTAATACAAAAAATACAGTTGAAACACCATGTGCTGTTAAAAACGATGCTAACCACATGACAGACGTATTCCCAATCGTATTCCACGATGCGACTGTTGAACCTGCATCTAACGCAGCTAAATACGTATTGACAACTTCTAAATAGTTTGTGTAATGACTAAAACCTTGTACCCTTTTGTAGGTACAAGGTTTGTCATTATTATTGGGATTCAATCTCCAAGTGCAATGGATTGTTACGTCACTCCGTATAAAAATTGTACACTGACAACAATAATTTTCCTCACAATGACATGAAGAAGTATGCAAGGAAAAAAATAAGTACAAAAGGACTTTCTTTTAAAATGTCAGGTGATACCGAATCACTTGATACACTTTACAATTAATAGGCATTGAATCACCGTTCAATGCCTTGTCCTTTGTCTAAAAAAATCCCAAAATTATTGTTGCATAAATACTTTTTGGAGTATAATGGTCTTACACATTATATCTATTGAAAAAGAAAAATGAGAATTCACAGTATTACTTACCCCGCAGCATACAAATGCACAAGTTTTGCTGCAAGTAACCACGTAAAACAAAATAACAAACCGAAGCCACAAGCAAGCAAAAAGCCTCATGTAATTCAGGACAGCTTGTCTACAGTTCTTTCGTGGTTTGGTTTTGGAGTTGTTTTAGACTTAATTTCTCGAAAAATAACTTTCTCTAAATCACCATTAAAAAACTCTGTAGCGCTAAATGGAGTAATCGGTTTAAGCGCAGGGCTAATCACCTGTGGTAAAGACATTTACGTTAACAGAAAAAAATAACAAAATCGAAACTAAGATTTCAAGCTATTAACTTTTTCAGTCGAAACATTAGGAGCAAACGAATTTGGAAGTTTAAATCCGAATATACATTCTCCGTCTGGAAAACTCTTTGCAAATATCTCTCCCTTATGCATATCAATAATTTTCTTAGAAAGATATAACCCAAGACCGGTGCTTGCTTTGTTAAAATATGAAAGTTTTGTTTCTTTAAATCTCTTGAACATATTTGCCAGTTCTTTTTCCGGAATTTGTTCACTTTGATTTTTTACACTGAATTCAATTCCATCTTCAACAGGAACGACACTGATTTCTATTGTCGAATTTTTGTGTCCATAAGTTATTGCATTTGATAAGAGATTGAGAATTACTCGTTTTATTTGCAGCTTATCGGCACATACTTCGCAGATTTTTTGTTTGTCCTTAAAAATTATCGTTTGATTTCGTTCACATGCCATACATTCAATAGATTTTGCCAAAGTGCTAATCATATATGTTATATCAAATGTTTCAGGATTTAATTGGATTTTACCGTTTTCATATCTATAAGTATCAAGAACAGTTGCTATCAAATCAAAAACATATTTGCAAGACCTTTTCGCAAGTTCAATAATTTCTTTTTGGTCATTATTCAAATCTCCAAATGCTCCATTCAACAACATCTTCAAAGTATTTATTTGTGCACAAGTAGGAGTTTTCAAATCGTGCGTCAAGGTTGCGATAAAGTTTTCTTTGTTGGTTTCAATCTCTTTTTCTTTATCAATATTATTCAAAACAATAATAAAACCTGAAATCTTGCCATTATGTTCAAATACAGGAGATTTAACAATTCTATAGTAAGAAGATTTGTCATTTATGAAAGTCATAATCTTTTCTGAATAAAAAGACTCACCTGTTCTTAAGATATACTCATCTTCATCGTTTATCCCGACTATGCAATTTGCAGTGTATATTTCCGTAATGTTTTTATGTTCAAGCTCTTTACAAGGACAACCGGTCGCTTTGGCAAATTCCTGATTTGCAAGAATAATATTACCCTTTAAGTCTTTGAAATAAATAATTAGCGGAACATTTTTTACAATCGCCTGTATGTAAGTATTCATTTTACGCGCATTTTCTCGATTTTTGTTAATGAGATACATGTGCATTGATACTAGCACCAACATTATAAATAAGACTGTAATAACTATGTATGTAATCATAAACTACTACAATCATAGACGGAAAATTTGATAATAATATTAGTCAAGTGGACAAGATAATTACGCTATAAGGATTTTTTATTCCGATTTTGTTTGATTTTAGGAACTTCTTTCTCGTCACAACCAAGAACCTTATTCAAATGCTCAATAAGCTCTTGTGAATGATAGTGCATAGCATGTTCTGATTTGTGGTGAATATCAACAATGTGATAATGCATTGCCATTTCCACCTCAATCAAAGCAATATTATAATTGTATAAACTGTTTATATATTCATTTACGGCATTTATGTAATCTTTTCTGGCTTCTTGTAAAGCCACATAATTAAGTTCATCAGACTGATATTTTGATTCAACAATTTCTAAATTTTTCAAGGCTTGTTCAGTTTCAAGTTTCGCTGTCGGAATTTGATTTTGAGCTTTTTCCACGTTATTGAATGCTCTTTTTACCTCAAAATACAAATTCTTTTTGAATAGCAAAATCTCGTTATCAGCAAGGTTTAGTTGAGCATCTGCACCTTTAATGCTATGTTTCAATTCCATCAAATTGACACTGGAGGATAAATTCACCCCAACCGTCAGACTATTATTTGCTGTTTGATTTGAATTATTAAATCCATAACCAGCATTAGCCGTCAAATCAGGCAGATAAGTTCTTTTTATATAGGCTAAAGACTGTTCCATTGCATGTTTTGTAGAGATTAGCACATTCAAATCAGGACTGTTTTCGTAAGCAATTTCTACTGCTTCATCTAAAGGAAAATTGAACGTTTGAGGCTCAAAAACTTCATTTTTTTCACCTTTATTTTGATAAGCATAATCATTTTGATATGTAAAAGTTTGAGTATCTTTGATTTTGTAATCCGGTTGATTATCAAGATACATTGCATTATTCAAATCTATTTTTGCATTTTTATAATCATTTTCAGCTTCAATATAGCGAACTTTAGCTTCACTAAGATTCAAACCTGCAGTTGTTTTATCCACGTCTTTTTTAGATGTAGCAAGTTTTAAAAATTTTTCATTAATTTCCAGATTGTTTTTTGCAACTTGTAACAAGGCTTGCGATTTCAATAGAGCATAATATTTTGCCTTAACATCAAAAAGGGTTGAACATAAACTGTCCATAAATTCATACTCAGCACCAATTTTGTAAAACTCTTCCATCTTGATATAAGCGGTAGTTTTGCCAAAATTCCAAACCAACTTATTTATTGAAACCCCGACAGACGGTAACTCTCTATAGTGAGAATTATAATAAATATTATCAGAATTGTTCTCATTATAAAAACCTGCATTAAGATTTATCACAGGGAAATACTGAGATTTTGCTATTCCTAAGTTACTTTTTGCAATATCAAGATTATATTTTTGGCGTCTGATTTTAGGACTGTTTTTGAAAGCTGAAGCAACACAATCCAATATAGACAGTGTTACTCCGTCCTTAATTTCGACCGGTTTAAATAATTCATCATCTTCCACAGCCTGAGCCTTTAAATTCCCGACAGAGAGAAAAAAGACAACAGTAACCATTGAAAGGCAAATAATCTTTCTAATGCTCATATATCTATTATACAACATGTGTCAAGAGGCAAAAATCATTTCAAATGGGCTTTGTTCTTTTGCATAAACAATTTCGACATTATTGCCGATTATTTCTTCAAACACCGGAAGAATTAAAATTTCTGATTCAAAATGCCCAATATCATAAACCATAATCTCACTATCAAGCGCCGTATGGAATTTCAAATCTCCGGTAACAAGACAATCAGCACCTAAATCTTTTGCCTCATTGATAAATTCCGAACCGCTACCGGCACAAAAAGCTATTCGACTTAACTTTTCCACATGCCTGTTATTTACAAAACGGGCATTCGGAGAAATCTCAGATAAAACCTTTGAAAATTCTGCAATATCAATTCCGTTATCAAATTCCACAAATCTCAAAAACTCATGTTCTATATCAATTTTTTTATCTTTTAATTTCAATGTTTTGATTATTGTGTCGGTTGTACCGCCATTTGCTTTGTCCATATTAGTATGCGCACAATACATATTAATTTGTGGCACAAAATCTTTCACCAATGGAGCTTTGCAAGGAACATAAAACATCGGGTGGTGAGAAACTATCATATCACAGTTTTGAGTCAATGCTTGTTGAACAATTTCAATTGTTGGTGTTAGACAAAGCATGATTTTAGAAACCTCATCACGTCCAATTTTATCAACAATCCACCCGGAAGAGTCCCAACTCTCAGCACTTTCAAGCGGTGCAAACTTTTCTATTCTATTTGTAATTTCGTATTTATTCATAATTATTAAAGATTTCTAACGACTGCAATTATACTCAACATTTTCCTTGCAATTGTTGTTTTTAGATCTTTCGTCAAACTATAGATAGTACCATTATCCTCAAGAAGTTGGATTTCATTTTCATCAGAAGAGAAACCAATATCTTTTTTAGAAATATCATTTGCAGCCAAAAAGTCACAACCCTTTTTCTTTATTTTAGCTTTCGCATTATCAATTAAATTTTCACTTTCGGCGCAGAACCCGACAATAATCGGTTTATGTTCTGAATTGGCTTTTCTATCGCACAATTCTTGTAGAATATCCGGATTTTTTACAAGTTCAAGCGTCAAGGTGTCATCTGTTCCTTTTTTCATTTTTTGTTCAGAATAATTTTTAACTCGATAATCCGCAACAGCTGCAGCCATAACGATGATATCAGATGTTTCAAATTCATCATTAACAGCCTTTTGCATATCAAGAGCAGATTTAACTTTAACGATTTTATACGGAGCATCGACATCTTTTGTAGTAATTAAAACAACTTCTGCACCCATCAATTTTGCAACATCAGCAATAGCTTTTCCCATTTTACCGGAAGAATAGTTTGAGATATAGCGAACCGGATCAATGTCTTCAATCGTTCCACCGGAAGTTATTACGACTTTTCGCCCCTTTAATTTCTGCGAACATTCAAGTACATCTTCTACCGCTTTATAAATCGTATCTAACGAACATAAACGACCTTTTCCATTATATCCGCAAGCCAAAAATCCAATATCAGTATCAAGAATTTCAACTCCACGATTACGTAAATTTGAAAGATTTTCTTGAACAGCAGAATTGTTCCACATATTGCAATTCATGGCAGGTGCAATAATCATTTTCTTTGAATATGCACACGCAATCGACGTCAAAAGATTGTCTGCAATTCCATGAGCAATTTTCCCAATTGTATTTGCAGAAGCCGGAGCAATCAACATAACATCAGCTTCATCTGCTAAAGAAATATGTTCGGGTTTCCAATTTTTGACATTGAATTCATCAACATAAACCTCATTTTGGCTAAGATTTTGCAAAGTTAATTTTGTCACAAAATTCATAGCATTAGGAGTACAAACGACTTTAACATTTGCACCTGCTTTTTTAAATTTGCGGATTAATTCACATATTTTGAATGCTGCAATTCCACCCGTAACACCGATTAAAATATTTTTATTTTCCATCATTTTACTAAACCTCACAAATACCCAGGATTCTGTATGGGGAACCATCAAGACATTATGCTAATTCGCTTCTTGCAATATTTTCAATCTCAGAAACAGCACGTTCTAAATCATCATTTACAACTATATAATCATATTGCTTAGAACGTTCTAATTCAATTTTTACTAAATCCAAACGTTTTTTAATTGTTTCTTCGTCCTCAGTATGACGACCTCTCAGGCGATGTTCCAATTCTTCAACACTAGGGGGGGCAATGAATATCAATACGGCTTCCGGCATTTTCTTCTTAACTTGCAAAGCCCCTTGAGTTTCAATCTCAAGAATAATATTCAAACCCTCTGCAAACTTTTGAGTAATATATTTTTGCTTTGTTCCGTAATAATTACCGGCAAATTGAGCATACTCTAAAAACTTATCTTTTTTTATACAGTCTTGAAATTCTTCAACCGACATAAAAAAATAATTAATTCCATCAACTTCTCCAGGGCGGGGTTTTCTTGTGGTACAAGAAACGGACAACATGAAATCCTCAGTGTTTCTTGCCATAAATTCCTTTAATACAGTGCCTTTCCCGACACCAGAACAACCGGATATTACAAATAATTTTTTATTCATAGATTGATTATACAATGAAAAAAGAAAAATCAACCAAAAAATTTTCAAATATTTTATATAACAAGATTTACAACCGTCTTTGCATCATATTGACTAAGAATTCTCGCCATTTTTTGTTCAGCAGCCTTATCTGCCATCAAATAACATTCTCCACTCCAAGGAAAGAATACCGCACCAAATCTTTTGTTCTGAAATGATGTACGATTACGAATTACCTGCCCTGCAGTCATTTTAGCTTCCATTGTATTGTCGCAAAATACAATTTGCTTCCCTATAAAGTCAAAACCCGTTTTTTTTAGAGTATTAACAGCATCTTTTACACATGTCATACTGTTACTTGATAGTCTTACACCGGTGAAATTTTGTTTACTGTTATATGAATTTATTTGCATCTATAATTCTTCCTTAGACTTGCAAATAAAAAACCGACAAACAAAATTTTTTGCCGGTTTCTTAATTTTTGTAAATTCAAAATTACTTATTTCCACTTGTTCAAAAGTTTCAATGCAGATTTTACAACATTTTCTTTCCCTCGAACCTTATAATACTTTTTATCATTCGCATTGATTATGCAGAAACCTTTATCGCAAGTTTTGTACAACCAAGCCGTAATACAAGTGTCTTTACCAAGTTCACAACTGGCAGTAACATCTTGAACAGTTGAATCATTTTTTATATCTTCTTTTGTTGTTAAAACATTACCTGATGCGTCTTTCACCTCATACAAATCCGGATACAACATAAATTTATCAGCTAAAACATCTTTATATTTTTCAAAAGAATCTTCAATATATTCTTTATTTTTAACAGAAATATCTGTCTGCGGTTTTATCCAGTAGATAATATATTTACCTGTTGTCAAAAAGTTTGAATACTTGTCAGAAGTTCTTGTATCATCATAAACCTCTTGCGGAATAGTCAATTCTTTTGAAGCCCACAATGAATAACTTGGAATTATATCTTCGACAGAAGCATTCGTTTTCTTTGAAATTATAAATCCGGAAACAATTCCCAAAACTAAAACTAAAACACTTGCAAGAGAAATCCACCATTTTACCCAAGCTCTTTGAGCCTTATGGAAATCTTCCTCATTTTTATAAATCACTTCTTCCCAAGCCCATTGGTTACCTTTTGCTCCAGCCCACAAAGCCATAACAAAAGCTGCAATAAAGCCGTACGGAATAAATATCAAAGGCAGAATTACAAGCAATGACCACTTTTTATACTTGATACCCCAAATCCAATTGAACAAAAACGCACCCCAATTGTACTTGTGCGCAATTGAGTCCGGTGCCTCTTCCCCTGTACCGGAATTGTTGTCCATCGGAATAAGAAAAATTTTTGGAGTTTCTTTTTTCTTAACAGTAACTTTGTCAAAAAAATCATCTAAAGTTACTTCATTCGGGTCATGATAATCTTCTTGATTTGGCAAGCCACTCGCCTCTTTTGGCTCAAAATTCTTATCGTTTTCGCTATCCATAATTCATTCCCTCTTTTTTATATTATAATATCTATTTCCAAATCTCGCAATATTTATAATCTTGATTTTTAAAAATGTTTATGATACTCTTCTGTCCGTAAGCATTAAAATAGGAAAAACATTGACATGTTATCTTTATTACGACGTAGCAGATATAACTTTTTAGAGGCTTGTTTTTAGAACAGGATATTTGCAGTCGTCAAAATAAAGTTTTAGAAGCAGGTTCTTTGAAAAGAAGCCTGTTTTTTTGTTACAAAAGGTAAAAAATAATTGTAAAAATGGCAATTATTCAAATTTAGAAAAGTTAAAGAAAAAGTGAAGGTTAGAAGTAATATGAAACATAAAAATATTCGACGAAACTCAACTATAAAAGCGAATGCTCCAATCGTGAAATTAATGAATTTAATTTGGGGCTTGTAATACACAAGTTGAGGCAGAAAAGTGTAAAAATTTACCTCACTTTTCTGTAAGAGGAATAAGAAAAAATGATACCAAAAATAACAGCAAGTACAGTTTACTCCAAATTGGGAGACAATAGTTCTCTAGTTCCATTAGCAATCAAAGATATTGCTAACAGTTGCGGTTTAACAGCAGCTTCATATATGTCAGGGGACAACGCAGAGGGAAAAGACAGATTTATAGATGAATTCGGCACACAAGCTATTTGGCTTTGGGGAATTCCGGTTTATAAAAAACTTTTGGACATAGCTTTATTCAAACAAGCAAAACTAGATCCGGAAGTTGATGCCAGAATTCTTAAAAACAAAGATATTTTACAAGCAGCTAAAGAAATGGCTCCGACAGAATCTATCAAAAATAGCCTTAAAGCAGTTGCAGAAAATCAAAGTAAATTCAAAGCTCTTACAGTTGCTAAGTTTGCCGCTTCTACAATTTTGACAGCAGGAACATATTTAGGCTTAACAAAATTCAGACACAATTACACTGAATCAAAAATCAAAAAAGATTACTTCGAAAAGATGAAAAAGCAACAAATGAACGGCTATAACACAGAAAATATTCCGTTCTCCTCAGCATTTTCACATGTTCACAAACAAAATAAAAACAGCAAGAACGTAGCATTCACGGGCGGAGTTCAAGATTTCATCTTTGATCCGGTGAAAAACTTAATGCTAGTAGATGGCGCAATCACAGGTGAAAGATTAACCCATGCTAAAAATCCGCAAGACTTCTTGGGTTACGTAATCAAAGAGGGCTTCTTCTGGGCATTTATGTACTTTGCAGGTCCTACATTATCTAAAGCATTAGAAAAATTTGCAGACCAAAAAGGTAAATCAATTGACCTTGATTCAAGAGTAATCTTTGGCAAAGACTTAGAAAAAGCATTTAACGGAAAAGACTCCGGAATTATGCCAAAACAAATTCAAGAATTCAAAAAGGCAGCAAAATCAGATCTTGAATTATACAAATTCGCAGTAAAACCGGAAAACAAAAACTTAATCATTAAAATGGCTAAAGATTCCGGCATAATAACTCTTGCTGATGGTTCAGAACTTGTTGATACAAGAAAATACATTGATTTGAAAGAATTGAGAGGAATTTGTGACAAAGCAGAAAAATTATTCACTCAATACAAAAAATCAGAACAACCACTAGACGAATTCTTGAAATCAGTAAGAAGCTTGAAAAAAGCATCAATCCTTAAAAACATCGGTGCTTGTATCGGAGCATTAGGCATCATCGCACCGGCAATTATGCTAGGTTTGAGAAAACTTAATCCTGATTATCAAGTAAGAAAAGATATTGAAAAGAAATTAGCTAACCAACAGGCTTAATCCTAAAAAAGCTTGACAAATTTGTACAATACCAATAAAATGATAATAGTTATCAATTTGAGTTAAACAGATGAATTATTCAAAACAGCGAGAAATTATACTAGATACGTTGAGCAAAAACGCAATCCACCCAACAGCAGAAGCACTGTTGGAATTTCTCAAACGAAATGATTCAAATGTAGGAATGACAACTCTTTACCGAAACTTGAACCAGCTTGCAGATGCAGGATTGATAAAAAAAATTGACGGTTTAGAGCCATCAGCTCATTTTGATCACAATACTTTTGAGCATTATCATTTTATATGTGAAAAGTGCAAAAAGGTATATGATATCCCGTCTTCTGTAGCACCGGACTTGGTGAAAAACACAACAGAAGCAACAGGATTTGATATAACAAGCCATGATATAGTATTTCATGGTATTTGCAGTGAATGTAAAAGAAAGGACATTGATTAATTATGGAAAAATGGGTATGTACAGTTTGCGGTTACGTTTATGATCCGGCAGAAAATGACGGAGTAAAATTTGAAGATTTACCGGAAGATTATGTTTGTCCATTATGTGGTGTTGGTAAAGACCAATTCGAAAAAGAAGCATAATTTTTAAATAGGATAAAATGAATGGCGGATTGACT